>CAYYID010000086.1:0-23922 GCA_964471915.1 uncultured Solibacteraceae bacterium
GCTCCTTGGACGCCGCGTCCGTCTCGCGCTTGAGCGCCTCCACCTCCATCTTCTTGCGCGACAGCTGTCTGTCGATGTTCTCCAGCTGTTCCGGCTTGGACTCCTGCTGCAGCCGCAGCCGCGACGCCGCCTCGTCGATCAGGTCGATGGCCTTGTCGGGCAGAAAGCGGTCGGACACGTAGCGGTTGGAGTAGACAGCGGCCGCCACCAGCGCCGAGTCGGCGATGCGCACGCCGTGGTGGATCTCGTAGCGCGGCTCCAGCCCGCGCAGAATGGCAATGGTGTCCTCGACGCTCGGCTCGCTGACCAGCACGGTCTGAAAGCGCCGCGCCAGCGCCGCGTCCTTCTCGATGTACTTGCGGTACTCGTCCAGCGTGGTGGCGCCGATGCAGTGCAGCTCGCCACGCGCCAGCGCGGGCTTCAACATGTTGCCGGCGTCGATGGCGCCCTCGGCCTTGCCGGCGCCGACCATCGTGTGGATCTCGTCGATGAACAGGATGATGCGGCCCTCGTCCTGGGCCACCTCCTTCAGCACGGCCTTCAGGCGTTCCTCGAACTCGCCGCGGTACTTGGCGCCGGCGAGCAGCCCGGCCATGTCGAGCACCAGCACCTTCTTGTCCTTCAGCGTCTCGGGCACCTCGCCGTTGACGATGCGCTGCGCCAGGCCTTCGACGATGGCGGTCTTGCCCACGCCGGGCTCGCCGATCAGCACCGGGTTGTTCTTGGTGCGGCGGCACAGGATCTGGATGACGCGCTCCAGTTCGTTGTCGCGCCCGATCAGCGGATCCAGCACGCCGTCGATCGCCGCCTGGGTGAGGTCGCGGGAGAATTCGTTGAGCAGCGAGCTTTCCTTGGGCCGGTTCGTCGTCATCTTTTCGGACGTCGAACGGGCGATCTCCTCGCGCACCTGCGAGAGGCGCAGCCCGCGCTCATGCAGGATCTCGGCGGCGAAGCACTTCTCTTCGCGCAGCAGGCCCAGCAGCAGGTGCTCCGTGCCGATGTGCTTGTGGCTGAGGCGTTCGGCTTCCTCCGCGCCGTAGGCCAGCACACGCTTGCACTCGTGGCTGAGCGGCAGGTCCACCGACGTCGAGACTTTCTCGCGGATGGTGGTGTGCGCCTCGATCTGCTTGCGGATGGATTCGAGCGCCGCGCTAGACCGCAGGAACCGGTTCGCCAGCGCCTTATCTTCGCGCAGCAAGCCGAGCAGGAGGTGCTCGGTTTCGATGTACGGGCTGCCGAACTGGCTCGCCTCATAACGGGCGAAGAAGATCACCCGCCGCGCCTTTTCCGTATAACGTTCAAACATAAAGTGTTCCCTCGTGGCCGGCTCCGCCGGAGGCGCCGGTCCCTGCCGGCCTGGGCACCCCGCTACCCGTCCTATCGGCCAGGCGGCCCTTTTCGAGCAAAAGGGTGCGGCCGGCTCTGGCGGCGAACGCGGAGTTATGGGTTACGTAGATCGTGGTCAGCCCGTGCGCGCGATGTAGGTCCTCGAACAGACCCATGATCATCTCGCCCGTCCTGGGGTCCAGGTTGCCCGTCGGCTCGTCGGCGAGCAGGAATTTGGGCTTGCCGGCGAGCGCCCGCGCCAGAACGACGCGCTGCTGCTCTCCTCCCGACAACTCCCCGGCGCGGTGGTGTGCGCGGTGTCCCAGCCCAACTTCATGCAACCTCGCCAAGCCTGACGGTTCCGCTTCCCCGCGGGATAAGCCCCGGATCAGCAACGGCATCATGACGTTCTCCACTGCCGTGAACTCTACCAGCAGCGTCGCCATCTGCCAGACGAAACCGAGCTCCTCGTTGCGAAACTTAGCTAATTCCGGCCCCGAGAAGCCACTGACCTTTCGCTGCCCGAAGTATATCTCACCGCTTGTTGGAGTGTCCAGACCGCCCAAAAGATGCAGCAGCGTGGACTTGCCGGCGCCGCTTTCACCCACCAGCGCCACGCGCTCGCCGGCCGCGACGGTGAGGTCCAGGCCCGAGAAAACCTCCACCGTCTCGCTCCCCGAGCGATAGTGCTTCGTCAGACCCAACGCCCGGATCGCCGGATCGCCCAACTCGCCCTCCCCTGCCCTTACCGATGTCGCCAACCGGGCCGGGGTTGCGGCGGCCCTCACTTTCAGTCTAAGCCCGATCGACCCGCCGGGCCCTAACCGGAACATTCCAGCCTCGGAATGTTCTAACCTGGAGCTGCAAGCCGTGGAGCCTGAATTGCTCTGCGTCCGTCAGACCCGTGGGAGGAGTTGGACCGATGCGATTGAAAACACTCTCCGCCGTCGCCCTGGCCGTCCTGGCCGTCCTGAGTTTCCCGGACACACTCGCCGCCCAAGGCAACACACTGAGCGTCCTGCCGGAAGGCGACCTGACCTTCTTCCACCGTCCGGGCTCCCTGACGCCTCCTCCGGCTCAGGCGCTCCAGGTGCTGGGCACCAGCACGCTCGCGATCTCGGTGGAGACCGTCACGGACCCGGCGCCGCCGCAGGGCCAGCAGAGCTGGCTGATCGCCGACCCGGGCACCGCCGCGACGCCCCGCACCGTCTTCATCCGCGTGAACCCGGCCGGGCTCGCCCTGGGCGTCTATAGCGGGCTGGTCCGGATCACCGCCTCCGGCGCCTCCAACAGCCCGATCACCGTGCCGGTGACCTTCATCATCGCCGACGGCCCGCGCCTCACGTCAAGCCCGTCTTTTCTGACGCTGCGCTACCAGACCGGCCAGATCCTGCCGCCGCCCGCCAGCCTCACCATCTCCACCTCGACCGGCGTTTCCGTGCAATACTCCGCGACCGCCTCCACGTCGAACTGCGGCACCGGCTGGCTGTCGATTTCCAACAACATCGGCATCACGCCCTCGGCCAACGCGGTGACCGTAAGCGTCGCGGGACTGACACCCGGAGTGTGCGTGGGCCAGGTCCGGGTGAGCTCGGCGGCGGGCACCATCCAGATTCCCGTCATCTTGGTAATCTCCGCGTCGCCCTTGTTGAATATTCAGCCGACCAGCCTGCTCTTCAACGCCGGCGTCGGGGGGACCAATCCCGGCCAGCAGTCCATTAATCTCTCGAGCACCGCGCAAGCGGCGCAAGGCATCCCTTACGAGGTCAGCGCCTCCACGACGAACGGCGGCAACTGGCTGCAGGTGGCCGTGCTGGGGGCCGGCGTCACACCCTCGGTAGCCGCGGTGGGCGTCAACGCCACCGGACTCCAGATCGGCGTGTACTTCGGCCGGATCGACGTCACCGCGCCGCTCCAGGTGCCGACCTCGATCCCCGTGGTGCTGGTGGTGGGCGCGTCTTCGACGATCACGGCCAGTCCTTCGTCGTTCAGCTTCACGCAGATCCGGAATGCGCAGGCGCCGCCCGCGCGGATCTCGAACCTCACGGTCTCCGGGCCCGCGACGACGTTCAGCGCGACGGCGACCACGATCACGGGCGGGAACTGGCTGCAGGTGTCTCCGCCGTCGGGGTCCTTCCCCGGCTCGCTGACCATTACGGTGGACGGCTCCGGTCTCGCGCTCGGCACTTACACCGGGCAGGTGATCGTCGCCGCCCCGGGGGCGGCGGGGATCTCGATCGGCGTCACCATGACGGTGACCGATGCCGGACTGATCGCCAACCCGACGACGCTGGCCTTCACGCAGGACCGCGGCGCGACGCCGCCGCCCGCGCAGCAGACCAATATTCAGCTCAATACCGGCGGCGGGTTGGGCGGCGGGACGTTTTCCGCGCTGGCCACCACCGCCTCCGGCGGCAACTGGCTCTCGGTCTCGCCGCCTAGCGGCGGATTGCCGAACATTCTCACCATTTCAGTCGACGGGCGGAATCTCGCGGTGGGGATTTACGAGGGCCAGGTAGTGGTGACCTCGCCCAACGCCGCCGCCGTGACGATTCCCGTCCGGATGACCGTGCGGGAGCCGGTGGCTCCGGTGATCCAGGTGTCGCCGAGCAGCTTGTCGTTCAACTTCACGCCCGGCGGAGCGGCGCCGGCGCCGCAGGTGGTCACCATTACTTCGAGCACACCCGCGGTGGTCAACGTATCCACCTTCACGACTTTAGGGGGTCAATGGCTGCAGGCGACGCCGGCGTCCGGCAACACGCCGCTCACCGCGTCCGTGTCGTTGAATACGGCCGGCCTCACCCCGGGAATCTTCAACGGCTTTGTGTCGGTCTCGTCGGCGCTGCTCGCCTCGCCCATTAACATCCCGGTGTCCGTCAACGTCAGCGCGCCCATCGGACCTTCGGTGAACAGCGCTACCAACGGCGCCAGCTTCCAGCCCGGGCCGATCAGCGTGGGCGTGATCTTCACGGTGAAAGGCACCAATCTGGGCCCGGCCACCGGGACCGTGTTCACGCTGAACCAGCAGGGCGGCATCGATGCGTCCCTGGGCGGAGTACGCGTCTTGTTCGACGGGTTCCCCGGGACGCCGTTGTTCGTACGCGAGGACCAGATCAACGTAGTGGTGCCGTACGAGATTGCCGGACGCAACGTCACGCGCATGGTGGTGGAGTACAACGGGCGGACCTCCACGCCGCTCGACCTGGCGGTGGCCACCACCTCACCCGGCATCTTCACGGCGGGCTCGACGGGCCTGGGCCAGGGGGCGATCGTCAACCAGAACGGCTCGCTGAACGGCGCGCCGGGACAGTTTACGATTCCGGCCGCGCCGGGATCCATCATCTCGATCTACATGACCGGCGGCGGCCAGAGCACTCCGCCCTCCACCACCGGCTCCGTCACCAGCGGCTTGCGCCTGATTCCCAGCGTGACGGTAAACGTCGCGGGACGCATCCTGACGCCGGAGTTCGCCGGCTACGCGCCCAGCTACACGACGGGCCTGGTGCAGATCAATGTGCGGCTGCCCGAGGACGTCGGCCGCGGCCTGGCGTTGCCGCTGTCGGTGAACATCGGCGGCGTGAACTCGCAACCCGGGGTCACGATCGCGATTCAGTAGCGGCGCGGCGCCAGCCGGGCGGCGCCGGGTGACGGACCGTCCGCCGCCCAGGCCGCTTCGTCCCAGCCTCCGGCACATTCGAGCGGGGGATGCGTCCTTCGCCCCGTGCGACAACTCACCCTACTCATCGCCGCCGCGTTCGCCGCCGGCGCTACCGATTGGCCCGCCTTCCGCGGGCCGAACGGCAGCGGCATCGCCCCCAAGGCCGAACCACCCTTGCGCTGGTCCGCTTCCACTAATGTGCGCTGGAGGGCCCCCCTCCCCGGCGTCTCGCACGCCAGCCCCATCGTTTCGAACGGCCGCGTCTTCGTCGTTTCCGCCGTGGCCAGCGAGGGCGACCCGTCCATCGACCTCAGCGCCTCCGACAAGGTCGTGATGGCCAAGGACGTCGTGCCGCACCGCTGGCGCATGCTGGCCTTCGACCTGAAGTCCGGTAAGCTCGCCTGGAACCGCGTGATCCACGAAGGCACGCCCCGCGTCGCGCGCCACGCCAAAGGCTCCTACGCCAACGCGACCCCGGCGACCGACGGCAGGACCATCGTCGCCATGCTCGGCAACGAGGCCGTCGTCGCCCTGGACCGCGACGGCCGCGAGCTGTGGAAGCGCGACACCGGACTCGTGGACCCCAAGGCCATGCTCGATCCGGCGAGTTCCCCGGTGATCTTCGAAGACCTCGCGATCATCCAGAGCGACTGGCGCCAGCAAGGGTATCTCGCGGCCTACGATCTCCGGTCCGGCCGCGAGGTCTGGCGGGTGGCCCGCGAGGAAGGCATGTGCTGGTCCACGCCGGCGCTCCGCGGCAAGGAGCTGATCGTCAACTCGGGCAAGTGGGTGCGCGCCTACGACGCCCGCACCGGACGCGAGCTCTGGAAGTTTGACAACTCCGATAAAGACGGCTGGGACCGGATTCCCGTGCCCCTGGTGACGCCGGAACTCACCGTGATCGCCGGCGGCGGCGCCAAAGGCCGCCTGATCGGCATCCCGCCCGGCGGCGCGGGCGACGTGACGGCCGCGCCGGCCTGGGCGCTGACGCGCGGCGCGCCGTACCAGGTCTCGCCCCTGGCGTACGAAGGCTTGCTTTACGTGTTACAGGACAACGGCGTCCTGCGGGTGCACCGCCTGGCGACCGGCGCGGTGGTCTACGAGCAGCGTCTGGCGCCGTCGCGCTTCACGGCCTCGCCCGTCGCGGCGGCCGGCCGCGTCTACTTCGCCAGCGAAGACGGGGACGTGTTCGTCGTACGCGCCGGCGAGAAGTACGAACTGCTGGCACAGAACCCGGTCGGGGAGCTGGTGATGGCCACTCCAGCCCTGGCGGGCCGCACGCTGCTGGTTCGCACCGCGAAGCATCTGTACGCCATCGGCCGCTGAGCCCGGCCCGTCTCCCCGCCGGAAGCCGCCGGCGCTCCCGCGGCCAAGTGGAAACCGGCAGAAGAAATACTTGATGTGTCAATTAACTTACCGTAAACTGTTCTCGTGGCGAGCAAGCTCCAGGCCGAAATCCGGCAGACCCGGCCCTTCGCCTCCGTCCAGCAGGAGGCGCTCCTGGGGCTGCTGCGCACGGCCGACCAGGTACGCCGGCGCATCACCCGCCTGCTGGAGCCGCACGGCGTGACCATGCAGCAGTACAACGTGCTGCGGATCCTCCGCGGCGCCGGCGCCGACGGCATCCCCACGCTCGCCATCGGCGAGCGGCTGATCGAGGAGACCCCCGGCATGACCCGCCTGCTCGACCGTCTGGAAGCCAAGCACTTCGTGAAGCGCGAGCGCTGTCCCGGCGACCGCCGCCAGGTGACGTGCCGCATCACCCCGGCTGGGCTCAAACTGCTGCGGGACCTGGATCCGGTGGTGGCGCCCGGCAACCCGGACATCCTCGGCGGCGCCACGGAGCGGGACCTGGCGCGGCTGATCCCGATTCTGGACCGCATCCGGGGCTGATTTTTTTGCGACCTTTGCATGACTAATCAGTCAATGACTGGTAAGGAGATAAACCCATGAACACCGCAACTCTCGATCAGAAACTGAACGCCGCCATCCTCAGCGGCCAGGCCCTGGCCGCTTTCGACGAACTCTATGACGACCAGGTGGTGATGCAGGAGAACTCGGACGCGCCCTTCCTGGGCAAAGCCCGGAACCGCGAACGCGAGATCGCGTTCTTCGACTCGATCGCCGAGTTCCACGGCGCCACGCTCGCCGCCAGCGCCGTCCACGGCGACGTCTCGTTCTCGGAGTGGGACTGGGACGTGACCTTCAAGAACGGCGCGCGGGTCCGTATGAATCAGGTGGCAGTGCGCCGCTGGAAGGACGGCAAGGTGGTCCACGAGCGGTTCTACTACAACAAGGGTTGAGCGCTCCGGCGCCCGGAGAGCGTATCCTGGCAGGCAGTATGCGCCTCCTCTTCCACTGGTTGCTCAGTGCCCTGGCCCTCCTGGCCGCGGCGTATCTCGTAGACGGCTTCGAGATCGCGGGATTCGGCACCGCTTTGATCGCGGCAATGGCCGTCGGGTTGGTAAACGGAACCCTCGGCCTGCTGCTCAAGTTCCTGACGTTTCCGCTGACCGTGGTGACGCTCGGCATCTTCTGGATCGTCGTGAACGCGGCGATGCTCAAGGTCGCCGCGGCGTTGGTGCCGGGCTTTGTCATCCGCGGCTTTTTGCCGGCCTTCCTGGCCGCCATTGTGCTGAGCTTGATGAATCTACTCATCCGGAAGTTCACGGAAGAAAAGAAAGCCGGCAAGTGAGGCTGGCCTGGCTGCTAAGCGCGAGCGCGCTGTGGGCTCAGGATCCGATCGAATACCGGCTCCGCTACACCGGCGGCCCGCACGCCAGCGTCGCCATCACGGTGCCGGAGCGGCTGCCGGCGCCGCGGACCTTCATCATGCCGCGCGCGATTCCCATGGGCTATGGCGAACAGTACTTCGACCGCTACGTCGCCAAACTGGCCGGGCGGCGCGAGGAAGGGCCGCGCTGGACCATCGAGGGCCGCCGCATCGCCTACGACGTCGACGTCCGGGCGATGGAACGCGAGATCCACTCGGCTTCGGACACGTCCAAGGTTCGCGAAGGCTACGCCGGGTTTCTCGGCTACTCGATCTTCGGCTACGCCGAGGGACTCGAGAACCAGCCGGTGCGGCTGATCATCGAGGCGCCCCCCGACTGGCCGGTGCTTTCGACGCTGGCACCCGCGGGCGGCGACCTCCGCGCCGCCAACTTCTATGAGCTGGCGGACTCGCAGATCGCCATGGGGCCGAAGCTGCAGGTGCTGCGCGTGCCGGCCCGGACGCCCGTGTACCTGGCGCTGTACGCCGAGCAAGCCATTGACGCGGCGCGGCTGGCGCGCCTGGCCGCCGAGGCGATGGATGCGGTGGCGGCGTACTTCGGCTCCACGCCCTTTCCGCACTACACCGTGCACTTCGAGGTGCTGCAGCCGCTTTCGCCCCAGCACCGCTACGGCTTCAGTATGGAGCACCTCAACAGCGGGACCTTCTATCTCAGCCCCGAGGACATAGCTGACGAACGCCGCGCGCGCTATAACCTGGCGCACCACTTCGCGCACTCCTGGATCCCGAAGCGCTCCTACGGCCCGGGGTACTTCCCGTTCTCCTGGGAGCTGGCGCCCGTGCTCGACTCCATCTGGTTCGCCGAGGGTTTTGGGCAATACGCGGCGATCGCCGCGCTATCGGCGACCGAGGCCGAACGCCAGAGCTACCTCGAGGCGCGCTTCCGCCGGACGCTCGCGGCAATGCCGGAATTCCTGCGCGCGATGCCGCTGGTCGAGCTGTCGCGCATCGGCTCCACGCGTTATTCCGAGGACTTCCGCGTCGGCCGCACGCTTTTCGCCCGCGGCGGCCTGCTCGCCGCGGCTCTCGACGACCGGATCCGCGAACGCACCGGCGGGCGCAAGAGCCTGCGCGACGCCCTGCGCGCGCTGCTCGCCTGGACCGCGCGGGAACGCCGCGCCTGGACCCTCGGGGAACTGCCGGCCCGCTTCCGCGAGGCCACCGGGGTCGACACCCGGGATCTTTTCGCGGGCGTGCTTGGGAACCCGTGACGGGGCCGCGCTAAACTCAAGATAGTATCCATGCTTGTGAAGCTTCTTTCCTCTATCGCGCTTTCCGCGATCCTCCTTTCCGCGGCCTCGGTGCGCAACGCGACCGGCTATGTGATCCCGCTCCCCAAGGGCAAGACCTACCCGATCGCCGCTCAGAAGGGCCGCGTGGTGCTGTTCGTCATGATGGAGACCACGTGTAAGACTTGCGGCACCACCGCGCAACTGCTCACCCGGTTGCAACGCGAATATGCCGACAAGGGCCTCCGCATCGTGGCCGCCGCGGTGGATGAGAGCGAACAGAACGTCGACGCGTTCGTCACGCGGTACCGCCCGGCTTACCCGGTGGGCTTCCTCAACGCCCAGCAGTTCTACCAGTTCGGCGACATCAAGCCCACGGAAAAGCCCTTCGTGCCGATCCTGATCTTCATCGATAAGAACGGCATCGTCCGGCAGCAGTACCCCGGCGACCACGACTTCTTCAAGAGGCTGGAGCCGAATCTGCGGCAGACGCTCGACGGGCTGGTCGCGCAGAAGTAACATAAGGCCACATGGCCCTTTTCCCGACCACGCGCCAGTCGGCCGTGCTGGCCCTTCGCGACGGGAACTCCGCCGAGCGCGCCCGCGCTCTCGACGTGCTCGCCGAGGTCTATTGGAAACCCGTCTACAAGCACCTGCGGCGCAAGTGGACCCCGTCGCCCGACGACGCGGCCGACCTCACACAAGGCTTCTTCGCCAAGGCGCTGGAAAAGGACTTCTTCGGCGCCTACAACCCGGCCAAGGCCTCGTTCCGCACCTATCTCCGCCTGTGCCTGGACCACTTCGCGGCCAATGAAGCGAAGGCGGCCGGACGTCAGAAGCGCGGCGGCGGCGTCACCACCGTGTCCTTCGATTACGTCTCGGCCGAGGGCGAGCTGCGGGAGCATCCCGCCGCGGCGGCCGCCTCGCTGGACGACCTCTTCCACCAGGAATGGACCCGTCAGGTGCTGGCGCGCGCGGTCGACGCACTACGGCGGCTGGCGGCGGAGCGCGGCAAGCCGCAGGCCTTCGCCCTGTTCGAACGCTACGACCTCGATCCGCCGGACGGCGTCAGCTATGCCTCGCTGGCCGCGGAGTTCTCGCTGCCGGTCACCACGGTCACGAATCAGTTGTTCTGGGCGCGACGCGAGTTCCGGCGTCTGGTGCGCGAGACGCTTTCGCAAATGACCGCCTCCGACCGCGAGTTCCGCGATGAGGTCCGCGCGCTGCTGGGCGAGGACGCATGAGCTATCTGCCGGACCCCGCCGTCGCGCGCCTGCGCCGCTCCCTGGCCGAGCCGGATTTCTCGCTCACGCGCTATCGCCTCAAGCAAAAACTCGGCCGCGGCGGCATGGGGATCGTGTACCTGGCCGAGGACACCGAACTCGACCGCGAAGTGGCGATCAAGGTGCTCTCCGCCGCCGCCTCCGCGGACCTGCTGGCCGAGGCGCGCGTCCTGGCGCGCCTCGAGCACCCCGGGATCGTGCCCGTGCATGACGCGGGCACGCTGCCCGACGGCCGCGGCTACTTCGTGATGAAACGCGTGCAGGGTGAGCCGCTGGGAACGGCGGTGCGCCCCCGCAACGAGTGGCTCCGCGTGTTGCTGCGGGTCTGCGACGCCGTGGCGTTCGCGCACTCCCGCGGCTATGTGCACCGCGATCTCAAGCCCGCCAACATCATGACCGGGGCTTTCGGCGAGGTGCTGGTGCTCGACTGGGGCATTGCCCAGGCGCCGGAGGGCGAGGCGCCGGCCGCGGGCACGCCGCATTACATGGCTCCCGAACAGGCCCGCGGCCAGACCGTCGACGCCCGCGCCGACATCTACTCGCTGGGCGTCATGCTCCGCGAACTGGCGCCGGATCCGCCGGCGCCGCTGCGCTCCGTCGTCGCGCGCGCCACCGCGCCGGATCCCGCCGCCCGCTATGCCTCCGCCGCGGATTTGCGCGACGACCTCGCCCGGTTCCTCGATCACGAAAAGCCGGTGGCGCATCGGGAGACGCCGCTCGAGGCGGCCGCGCGCTTCGCCCGCCGCCATCAGTTGCTGCTCGGCCTGATCCTCACGTACCTGGTGGTGCGCGCCGCGCTGTTCTTCTGGCTGCGGTTCTGAGCGCGGCCTAGCGGTTCACGCGCGCCAGGGTCGCCGGCGGATAGCGCAAGCCCGCGGTCGCGCCTTTCGGCGCCGCTTCGTCGAGACGCCGCAGGTCCTCGGGTGTCAAGGTAACGTCCACCGAGCCCGCGTTCTCGTCGAGATATTTGCGGCGCTTGGTGCCGGGGATCGGGACCAGGTGCTCGCCCTGCGCCAGCACCCAGGCCAGCGCCAGTTGCGACGCCGTGCAGCCCTTCTCGTTCGCGATCGCCTCCACCCGCGTCACCAGGTCCAGGTTCCGCTGGAAATTCTCGCCCTGAAACCGGGGATGGTTCCGCCGCGCGTCATCCGCCGCCAGGTCCTCGAACTTCCGGATCTGCCCGCTCAGGAAGCCGCGCCCCAGCGGCGAATACGGCACGAAACCGATGCCGAGCTCGCGCACGGTGGCGAGGATCTCGTCCTCCGGGTCGCGCGTCCACAGCGAGTACTCGCTCTGCAGCGCCGTGATCGGATGCACGGCGTGGCCGCGCCGGATGGTCGCCGCCGCGGCTTCACTCAACCCCAGGTACCGGACCTTGCCTTCGCGCACCAGGTCCGCCATCGCGCCCACGGTGTCCTCGATGGGCGTCTCCGTGTCCACGCGGTGCAGATAGTACAGGTCGATGGTGCCGACGTTCAGCCGCCGCAGGCTGGCCTCGCAGGCGGACTTCACGTACGCGGGCTTGCCGCTGACGCCCGAGAAGTCCTTGCCGGTGCGAAGAATGCCGAACTTCGTGGCGAGGAACACGCGGTCGCGCCGCCCTTGCAGCGCGCGGCCCACCAGTTCTTCGTTGGTGTGCGGACCATACATGTCCGCGGTGTCCCAGAAGTTGATGCCCAGTTCGAGGGCGCGGTCGAGCGTCGCCCGGGACTCCGCTTCGTCGCCCGCGCCGTAGAACTCGCTCATCCCCATGCAGCCGAGGCCGAGGGCGGAGACCCGGGGCCCGCCGGGTCCAAGGGTGCGCTGTTGCATCCTCCTACTCTAGCCTGTCACTGCGCCGTGAACCCGCCGTCCACGGGGATCGACTGTCCGGTGACGAACGACGCACCGTCCGACGCGAGCCACACTACCGCGTTGGCGATCTCCTCCGGCCGGCCTGGACGGCCCACCGGGTGCGCCGCGGCCACCTGCGCCTGCACCGCTTCATTGCCGCCGAACGCCCGGTCGTACATGTCCGTCACCACCGCGCCGGGCGCCACCGCGTTCACCCGGATCCCGGTCTTCGCCAGTTCCAGCGCCGCGGTCTTCGTCAGCCCCACCACGGCATGCTTGCTGGCGGCGTACAGCGACGCGCCCGCGAATCCCACGTGCCCCGCGATGGAGCTGTTGTTGATGATCACGCCGCCGCCCGAGGCGAGCAGCGCCGGGATCTGGTGCTTCATCGAAAAGAACACGCCCTTCACGTTCGTGTCGAAGACCTGGTGGTAGGTCGCCGCGTCCGCTTCCGGCAGCGGCTGGAACTGACCCTCGGTGCCCGCGTTGTTGAACGCGACGTCCAGGCGGCCATACGTGGCCACGGTCTTCGCCACCAGCGCCTTCACGCTGTCTTCGCTGGTCACGTCGGCCGGTACCGCGATCGCCTCGCCGCCGGCCTCGCGCGCCTGACGTGCCGTCTCTTCAATCTCCTTCTCCCGGCGCCCGGCAACCACCAGCCGCGCCCCCTGCCTGCCAAACGCCACCGCCGTGGCCCGGCCAATGCCCGAGCCGCCGCCGGTGATAAGCACAACTTTGCCCTTCGAACTCATGGTTCTCTCCTGAAACACAGTAATCAAGTGGATAAAAGACGGACCCGGCCGCGCGCCGGGGGTGAAGCGCTACAGGTGATTGCGTCCGGTCACAACGATAGAGATGCGGGGCGGGCCGGGAGGATTCCGCGAACTCGCGCCCACTACACTGAAGGGATGCGACTGCTGGCGGCGTGTGCCGCGCTCCTCGCCGGATCCGGGTTCGCGCAACCGGCCCTCGACTGGAAAACGCTGGACCGCTCCGCCGATCCCTGCGCCGACTTCTACCAGTTCGCCTGCGGCGGCTGGCTGCGCGCCCATCCGATCCCCGCCGACCAGGCCCGCTGGAGCCGGTTCGACGAACTGCAGCAACGCAACCAGACCGTGCTCAAAGCGATCCTCGAAGCCGCCGCCGAGCCGCGTGAGAACCGCGGGCCGCTGGCCCGGCTCACCGGCGACTACTACGCCGCCTGCATGAACGAACCCGAAATCGAACGCGCCGGGCTCGCCCCGTTGCAGACGGTGCGCGACCGCATCGACGGGCTCAAAACGCTCGCCGAGATTCCCGCCGAGATCATCCGGCTGCACCGCACCGGCATCATGGTGTTCTTCCAATACGGTTCCGCCCAAGACTTCCAGGATTCCACGCGCGTAATCGCAGAAATCGACCAGGGTGGCCTCGGGCTTCCCGACCGCGACTACTATTTCAAGACCGACGCCAAGTCCCTCGAGATCCTGCAGCGGTATCGCGACCACGTGGCGCGGATGTTCGAACTCGCCGGCGCTGCGCGGGACGAGGCCGCGGCGAAGTCCCGGGCCGTGCTGCGCATCGAGTCCGCGCTCGCGCTCGCGGCGCTGGACCGGGTGGCGCGACGGGATCCCGCCAAGCTCTACCATTTGCTGCCGGTCGCGGAGGCCGCCAAGCTGATCCCCACGCTCGGATTGTCCGCTTATCTGGCCGGAACCGGCACGCCCCCGGCCGCGCAGTTGAACGTGGTGGTTCCGGATTTCCTGCGCGCCGTGGACAAGACACTGCGCGAGACGCCGCTCCCCGACTTGAAAACCTACCTGCACTGGAACGTCCTGCGCGACTCCGCCGGACTGCTGCCCAAGCGCTTCGACGACGAGAGCTTCTCGTTCTACGGGCGCATCCTCACCGGCGCGCGGGAGCAGCAGCCGCGCTGGAAGCGCTGCGTGAACCTGGCCGACCAGCAGCTCGGCGAGGCGCTGGGCCAGCTCTACGTCGAGCGGGCCTTCGCCGGACAAAGCCGCGAGCGCATGCGCGCCCTGGTCGCCGCGCTCGAAACGGCCCTGGAGAAAGACATCCGCGAGCTGCCCTGGATGTCGGAAGCGACCCGCCAACAGGCGCTGGAAAAGCTGCGCGCCATCGGGAACAAGGTGGGCCACCCCGAGAAGTGGATCGACTACTCGAGTCTCGCGATCTCCCGCACCAGCGCGCTCGCCAACTACGAGCGCGGCAACCGCTTCGCGCAAAGCCGCGACCTGGCGAAGATCGGCATGCTGGCGGACAAATCCGAGTGGAGCATGACGCCGCCCACCGTGAACGCCTATTACGACCCGCAGAACAACACGATCAACTTCCCGGCCGGGATCCTGCAGCCGCCATTCTTCGACGGCGCCGGCGACGACGCCCTGAACTTCGGCGGCATCGGCGCGGTGATCGGCCACGAGCTGACGCACGGCTTCGATGACGAAGGCCGCCAGTTCGACGCCCAGGGCAACCTCCGCGACTGGTGGACCCCGGCCGACGCCGCGCAGTTCGAGCAGCGCGCCGCGTGCATCGAAAAGCAGTACGCCGCCTACCCGGCCACCGCCACCGAAAAGCTGAACGGCAAGCTCACGCTGGGCGAGAACGTCGCCGACAACGGCGGCCTCCGCATCGCCCTGCGCGCCCTGCTCGCCACGGCGGGCAGCCGCAAGGACCGCCTCGAGGGCTTCACACCGGAGCAGCGCTTCTTTCTCGGCTGGGCGCGCGTCTGGTGCGAGAACCAGACCGAGGAGTCCGCGCGTCTGCGCCAGCATGTGGACCCGCACGCTCCGGGCCGCTACCGCGTCAACGGCGTGCTGTCCAACATGCCGGAGTTCCGCGAAGCGTTCGCCTGCAAGGTCAACCAACCGATGGTGAACGGCGCCGCGTGCCGCGTGTGGTGATTTACGGCTTCGCCGGCTCGACGGGCTTCGGCGGCTCGGGCAGAATGAACTGCGTCTCGCCCTCGCGGAGCAGCTTCAGTTCCTTGCGGATCAGGTACTCCTGCTCGCTCGGGCTCTCGCGCAGCCGGCCGATCTTGTCCTTCTGCGCCTGGTTTTGCTGGTGCAGGGACGCGTTCTGGGCCTCGAGCGCGCGGATCTCGTTCCAGCGTCCCAGCAGCGCCGGCACTCCCTGTGGGCTCTTCACGAGGATGAGCGCGTACAGGCCCACGCCGGCTCCCAACAACAGGCCGATGCGGAGGCGTTTGCTCATACGAATCCCCAACTTATGTTTATAATCTTTTTTCGCTGAGATTTCCACCCCGCCGCCTATGACCGACAAAATCGTGGTCCTCACCGCCTGCTCCTCCGACGAAGAAGCCGCCCGCGTGGCGCGCCATCTGGTCGAGCGGCGGCTGGCCGCCTGCGTCAATCTCGTGGGCGGTGTGCGCAGCATCTATCACTGGCAAGGGAAGATCGACGAATCCGGCGAGGTGCTGCTGGTGATCAAATCCAGCCGGGCTTTGCTGCCCGAGCTGAAAGAAGCGCTGGCCCAGGCCCATTCGTACGAGGTGCCCGAAGTGATCGCCCTGCCGGTGGTGGATGGCTCCGCGGCGTACCTGGCGTGGATGGAGCGCGAATTGAAACCCGCGGAGTGACGCCGGGTTTTGTGACACAATTGCGGATTGTCCGAACCGATCCGCCGCTGGACCCCCGCCGTTTCGATGATGCTGGTGTCGACCATCAGCTACATCGACCGCAACACTTTGGCGCTGCTCGCCCCCACGATCCTCAAGGAAACCGGGCTCTCCGGCGAGCAATACGGCACCATCATCGCGGCTTTCTCCGTCGCCTACATGGTGGGCAACCCGCTGTGGGGAAAGCTGCTGGACCGCATCGGTGTGCGGGTGGGCATGACGCTGGCCGTTTCGTTGTGGACCGTGGCCAGCGCCGCGCACGCCTTCGCGCGCGGGTTCTGGACGTTCGCGACCTTCCGGGCGGCGCTGGGCTTCGGCGAGGGCGCGACCTTTCCCGGGTCCCTGCGCACGGTGGTGCAAACGCTCGCGCCGGCCGAGCGGTCGCGCGGCATCGCGATCGCCTACTCCGGCGGATCCCTCGGCGCCATCCTCACGCCCATCGTCGTCACTCCGGTCGCCGCGCGCTGGGGATGGACCGGCGCCTTCTGGTTCACCGGCCTGGTCGGCCTGCTGTGGATCGGCTGGTGGATCTTCCTCAGCCGCCGCCCCGAGATCGCGCGCCCCGCGGCGTTGCCCGCCGCGCCGGGCGTCGCGCCGCCCGGCGACGCGCCCAGCTTCCGCGAACGCCGCCTCTGGAGCTTCATCTGCGCCTACGCGCTCGGCGCGATGCCGCTCGGTTTTGTCCTGTACAACGCTTCGCTCTTCCTCACCGGCAAGTTCCATAAGTCGCAGGTGGAACTCGGCGCCGTGCTGTGGATCCCGCCGCTCGGCTGGGAACTCGGCTACTTCTTCTGGGGCTGGCTGCTGGATCGCTTCACCGCCCGCGGCGCCCGCGTCGAGACCTATCAGTGGCTGTTCGGGACGCTCGCCCTGCTCAGCCTGCCGCTCGCCGCGACCCCGCACCTGGATAGCTACGCGCTGGTGCTGCTGGAGCTGTTCTTCGCCATGTTCCTCACCGCCGGTTTCATCATCGGCGGCATTGCCTGGGCGACGCGCATGTACTCTTCCCGCCACGCCGGCTTCATTGCCGGCCTCGGCGCGGGATCGTGGTCGGCTTCCGTGGCGCTGGTAATGCCGTACTTCGGGCGGCTCTTCGATCAGGGCCGCTACGACATCGCGTTTCTTATCGCGGCGCTGTTTCCGGCGTTCGGGTTCGCGGGCTGGCGGATGCTCCGGGATCGCTAGCGCGCCGCGACCGTGGAACATTTCGAAAACCGGGCCGCCGATCGCCGGCGCTGCAGCGAGCCATCGCTCCCGCAACCCAAATCTCTTTGAGCCCCCGCCGGTAGCGGGGGTCAAAGTCCGCGCGATCGTTTTCACGGCTTCCTAAGCGGGGTCAGCTCCCCAGCATGATCTTCATCGGAGCGGCGAGGCGGCCCGAGCCAGCCTCGCACTCGAGCGCCGGCCATCCCCGGTCACAGAAAGTGCTTCCCGATACCGAACCGCGTGTCGCTGCCAAAGAACACGTGCTGCCCGAAACACGCGTAGGAGTGCGCATTGTGCTTCTGGTGCTCGGGCGGGTTGGTCGCGTACTGCGGACTATTCTCGTGCACATGCGTGGGTACCGTGGAGGCCAGCGGGTGATCGACGATGTGCACCGGCTCATGCAGCACCATCGCCGCGCGGCACAACGGACCGAAGCCCCGGCCGGTGGTCACCTGGAACTCCTGGAACGCCGGCGTGAAGAACACCTTGCCGCCGCCGAAGGGGACATGCGCGGGCACGCCCTTCTTGGCCTCGTCCGTGGCGGTGTCATCCACGAAGAAGAGCTGGCTGTTCGCGAGCACCAGCGCGGTATTGATATAGATCAGAATCAGGTGGTCGAGATAGGCGAGCGGCGGCTCCAGCGTCTTGCTGAAGTTGTAGTGGACCTCCAGCGCTTCCAGCGTCAGCCGGATGTGCGGCTGCTGAAAGTTCCCGGGATTCACCTTGCCCTTGGAGGGCTCCAGAAACGCGCGCACTGCCCGCAGATGCCGGATCGCCGCCAGCGCCCACAGCAGTGAGACCTGCTTGTCGCGCTCGGCGAGCGCGGACATGCTGAGCGGCGCGGGTCCGGGCGGCGGCGTCGGCGGCGCGGGGGCGGCCTTGCGCGGCAGCCGGGCGTCCATCGCCGCCAGGGTGTTCTTGCCGGCCCGGCCGTCCCATTCGGAGAACTGGTTGGGAAACGCCTGCTTTTGGAACTTCTGCAACTGCGTGAAGGTCTCGTCGCCGAACTTGCCGTCGGGCTCGCCGCTCGCGCCCAGCGGAAACGACTTCGGCAGCGGAAACCCCAACGCTACCAGCGCGCGCTGCAGCCGCCGGACCGCATCCGGATCGTCGGCCGGCGGAGCCTTCTTCACCGAAGGTCCGCCGGCGGCCGCTTGTTCCAAACGTGCGTTGCCCGCCAGAATCGTCGATTGCAGTGCCAATCTGCGTTCCTCCGTGAAGGAATTATGGCGCAGTCGCGGGTGTGTTTCTCGGCGCTCGCGGCGCAGGATGATCCGCAGCGGCAACGGAGCCGCGACCGTCAGGGAGCGGCAGGCGCTCTGACTGGAATTCGGCGCCGAGACCCCGAGGCCCTGGTTCGCCCCAGCACTCTGGCAGGCGGATCGCCCCCGAGTTGCATTAGCGCCGCTGTAAGGGGAAGTCCTCCAGCTTCAGGCCGAACTCCGCGAGCACGTCTTCCATCGAAGTCCCCTGCTCCCCTCGGGCCAGAACCGCTTTTACCTTCGAGAATCCGGCGGCGATCCGCTTCCGTGCCCGGCTCGTCATCGGCGGGCGCGGCGGCGGCGGCGCGAGCCACGGGATCCAGCCAGAAATACTCCAGAAAGCGAACTACAGCGTCTAGAAGAACCGGACCGTGTACCCCACCCGGAACCCCCGCCCGATCTCCGGCGCGAAATCCTTGATCAGCGACACATGGTTCCGGTACAGCCGGTCCCCGGCGTTGAACCACGACGCCGACACATTGTGCAGTAAGTGGCTCCCCGCCCACGTGTACCCGCCGTTCAGGTTGAACACGGCGTAGCCCGCGGTCGGCGTCTCCGTGGCGAACGTCCGCCCGGCGCGGTCCGCCACCTGCAACTGCGGGTTCACCGAAAAACCCTTCCAGCGCCAGTCCAGGCCGATCCGCCCGCGCACGGGAGGAATGCGCGGCAGCGGCGTCGACGGGCTGGTCAGTTCCGCCCGCACCTGGTCGAAGCCCAGGTTCAGCCACAGGTTCCGGCTCAGGCTGGTGTCGAGCTTGCCCTCGAAGCCCCAATACCGCGCGTTGTTCTGCGCGTAGCCGGCTTCGATCAGGCCTTCCACGATCCGCCCCGTCGGCGCCAGGTAGATGTAGTTCTGCAGCCCGTAATAGAAGAAGTTCGCCTCGGCGCGCATCCGCCCGCCGCTATGCCGCACCGACAGTTCCGCCCCGTTCGAAGCTTCGCGCCCCAGATCCTGATCGCCGATCTCGAACGCATTGTTGCCCGGATGCGGACCCAGGTTGTACAACTCCTCGAGCGCCGGCGCCCGGTACGACCGCGAGTACGTCGCCGTGAAGCTCCCGTTGGTCCACAACTTCGTATTGATGCCCGCGGACCCCGAAAAGCCCGTGAAGTTCCGGTTGCGCCCTTCCACCGGACGGAACTGGTTCGACTCCACGCGTCCGCCGAACTGCAGCTTGAACCGCTCGAAGTGCAGTTCCTCCAGCCCGAACACCGCGAAGTTCCGCTGCGTGGTGAACGGCGCCAGCGCCTCCGCGCCCACGGCCTTGAAGTCGCGGTGGAACCCGGAGAACCCGAAGCTCCCCGAGAGGATCCCGGTGCGCTTCTGGTCCACGACACCGCGGTACGTCAGAATCTTGTTCCGGAACACCGTGCCCACTTCGTCGCCTTCGAACTCGGTGTGGTTCCAGTTCGAGTAGTTCAACTGCATCGTGAACCGGTCCAGCACACTGTTGATGTCCTTCGCGCCCGCGGTCACCCGGAAGTTATGCCGCCGGAACGCCAGATCCACGGGACTCTCATCGTCGCCGCCGCCGCGCCGCGGCCCCGGAAACGCGCTCTTGCCCGTGGACTTCTCCGGCTCCTCCAGCAGCGGGATGCCGTAGCGGCCGTCCCACACGCCGTAGTTCAGGTTGAAAAAACTCTTGTTCGTGTACCGGCCCAGCGCGCCGCTGATGTAGCGCGTTTCGCTCTCCGAGTTCTCCACCTTGCCAATCGGGGTCTGGTAGTCGCCGGTCCGGATGCCACCGCCGAGCATCGACAGCATCCACTCGCCGTCGGAGACATCAAAGCCGCCACTGCCCCCGCCCAGCGCGTTCGCGCTGCCGCCCGTCGCCGAAAGGAACCCGCGGACGCCCTGCTTCGCCTTCAGATCCGAAGGGACCTGGTTGCTGATCACGTTCACCACGCCGCCGAGCGCGTTGGTGCCCCAGAGCAGCGTGGCCGGACCGCGCACGATCTCGACCCGCTCCACCGAGCTGACGTCGAACGGCTCGCCGTGGTCGCCCGACTGGGAGGACAGCGTCCCGGTCGGCAGGCCGTCCTGCATCACCAGCACGCGGTCGCCGTCGAAGCCGCGGATCACCGGCCGCGAGGATCCCGGTCCGCCGCTGCGCTTGGCCACGCCCGTCAGCCCGTCCAGCGATTCGCCCAGGCTGGCCGAAGCGCGCGGCAGCAACTCCAGATTGCCGAGCGATTGCACCGTCTGAAACGACTCGAGCGTCGATTGCTCCTGCCCCGTCGCCGTGACGGTGATTTCTTCGTGCACCACTGCGATACGCATCGAGAAATCGACCGTTGCCGTGTCCCCCGCCTTCACCTCGATGGACTTCCGCGTATCGCTGAACGGATGCAGATGCGCGAGCACGGAGTACCGGCCCGGAAGAACGTTCTGGAACTCGAACGAGCCGTCCTCGTTGGTCTCGGCCGTCCGCTTCAGTTCGACGAGCAGTACCGACGCGCGATGCAGCGGCGCACCGTTGCTCTCCAGCCTGACGGTGCCGCGTACCGTGCCGCCGCTCTGGCACCAGGCGGCGAAAACGCTCAAAGCAAGAAGGATAAGTCCCCGAAACATACATTACGGTTCTACGACGCCGGGATGTCCGCCTGCAATCGGGAACCGGTGGGCGGGTTGATAGAGGCGCCGGGCGGGCCCGCTTGGGCCGTGAACGGACCGGTGATTTGGGGCTGCACGGCGGATTTACAATCTGAGGATGCGAATCTTGGTTCTTCTGTCCGGTGCGGCGCTGGCGGCCACCGGTCAGACGAAGAGTTTTGATACCTACACCTATGTCGTACCGGATGGCTACTCAGAGAAAACCAGCGCCCGGTTTGTGGAACTGAACCGGGTGGATTCCCAGGAGAGGTTCGCTTGCCAGTTCGGGCTGTTTCCGGCGCAACCGCCGCTGGCTTCGGTGGCCCAGGAGATAGAAGCCGAGTGGAAGGCGATGGTGTCGTCGCGCTTCGAGCTGATCGGTACGCCCACCACGCAACCCCTTGGAGCGGCCGGCCTGCCCGAGAATCTGGTCCGAACGACCAGAGCCAGGCTGGGAGAGATGCAGGACCTGGTCGTCGTTGTAACGGTGCTCCGGTTTCCCGGCCGTTATCTCGGGGTGCAGTGGATCGCGCGGCCGTTCTCGGGGGCGGACGCATGCCGGGAGGATTTCGTGGCGCTGCTGCGGTCGATTCGGATGACGGCGCCGCCGCCTGCTGCAGCGGCGCCCGCCGCCACCGCGACGGCGGGACGGATCCCCACTGGCGCGACGCCCACCCTGTACCCGGGCATGCCGGGCTGGTTGCCGAGCGGCACGGGCGTGCCGGTGCCGGATCCGGCGATCGTGGACGGCAAACCCGTCGGCTTGTGGTGGCAGGCGTCCGGCGGGTCGGGCCGGGCGGAGGTCCGGGTGTACCTGCCGAACGGCGTTCGGGCCAGTAACCCGCGGCTGGGCGGGCCGCGGCTCTACGACCTGGAAGGGCAGCAGCGGCAGCCGGGCGCCAATGGCGTGGGGACGTTCGCCATCGGTGGCGGACAGATCGTGGAGCGATACGACGGCTTCGAGAACCGCTACGCTTACGCGGCGTCCCGGGATAGCTTTCAGGTGGGCGGCGCGACGTTTCGACCGCTACTTCCGGTGTCGGGCAAGTCGATCGTCGGGGCCTGGCAGGGGCCGGGTTTCAATTTTGACTTCCGCGAGGATGGGACGGTGTCTTACGGCACAGACGCGATCCTCAATCGCGGACGTTACATCGTGGACGGCTATCTGCTGCAGATCCTGCCGGAGCGCGGCGGCGGTTGGGTCGAGCTGCTCGGGCACACCGGCGTCTTTCTGGTGCGCGGCACCGCCCTGATGCAGCGGTCCCGCTGAGGCAGCCAGCCAAAACGTACAGACGAATGCCCTTGGCGGTGCGAAGAGTCCGGACGCCAAGATTGCGTTTTGCAACATTGCGAATAAGCTGCAATCGGGTACCCAAGACCAGAATCGCCCTCTATCGGGAGGCAGACGGATCGTGTTCACCATCGGATCCTATATTTCTTCCATGGCGCGATGGCTGCCGTGGTCTCCCACGGTCTTGTGAAAGAGCAAGCTGTCCCGCCGAAGGAGATCGATCTGGCCGTCGAGCACTAGAAGCGGTTTGAGGCGAATCGGGCGAAGCGCACCTATGAGGAGGCTTGAGATGGCAAAGACTCCGAAACCAACCAACGACGCAGTGGAAGTGCTTTACCGCCGGTTCTGCGAGGGCAAGCCAGCGCGGCTGAAGAACCTGGAAGAGGCGCGAGCGAACGAAGAGATCGCCCGCAAGATCCACGAACTGAGGACAGCGGCGGCCCTCACCCAGGCGCAGCTTGCCAAGCTCATAGGCACCACCGCATCGGTCATCTGCCGCCTGGAAGATGCCGACTACGAAGGCCACTCCCTCGCGATGTTGCGCAGGATAGCGGCTGCCTTAAATCAACGGGTCGAGATCCGTTTTGTACCGATTCGGCGGTCCGCCTAAGTCACGGCATGGACGAAATCAACTGATTCGCACTAAGCCGAGCCAGTTGCGGCCGGGTTTGGCACTGCGGGTGACCTTCCGCAATGGGACCTGTGAGGCTGCGCTTTGGGGGGCGTTTGGTGGACCTGGAGAGATTCGAACTCTCGACCTCTTCCATGCCATGGAAGCGCGCGGCTCCAGTTACGGGCAACACCATCGGGAAACAAAGGGCTTAGCCGTTTTCGAGTTGGCCCGGAAGTGGTACCGGCGCGGCACAAGTGGTACCGGTTTGGCCCGGCTGGAAGCCGGGGGAAAAGAGAAAGGTAACCGGACAAGCGCGCGACCTGGAGCCGGCCGTCCCCGCTCCGATGCCCCGCGCTGCCCTTGCGGGGCGATGACGGCCAAGCGCGCGGCGGCGCGTGCTCACAAGTGCGAGCGAGTTTGAGAGGTCGAGCGAGTTCGCGCGGCTACCCCAGCCGCAGCCCCTTGATCCGCTGGAGCGCAAAGGCGACGAGGGTGAGAACTGCGTGTCCCGCGAGCACCAGGATCCCGCGAGTCGCCCATACCAGTTGCTCCTTGATCTCCCGCAGCTCGTCGTTGTGCGCCTTGGCGCCCTGCTCCAGCATCGACACGCGGTTATCGAGTACGCGGCGGTCGGCCAGCGATAGGGCGTCCTGCTCGCGGAGCCGGTCGATCTCCCGCTCCATCCGGTCCACCTGCGTCTGACCCTGCCCACGGGCGGCAATCGACATGGATGCCGCGACGCAATAGAGCGCGATCGCCAGCAGCGCCGCGCGGAAGATAAGAGCCATTGGTTGTACGCTCCTGCGAATCATGGGATGGTGACCTCCACGGGCCCGACAGCGCGGGCGTCTCGCACCAGGGATGCCGCCTTGGTCACGGTCCTGCAGTCGCCCGGCCCGAGGGCCAGCGCGTCCGGCGCGAGTTCGGCGAGCAGCGCGGCGACGTTCGGGCGGTCGCCCTTAAGCTGGTCCTCGGCCTGGTCGATGAGCGGTACGGCGAGCGCCGCCCAGCCGGAAGACGATGCGACGGCTGCGCCGATGGCCGCGTATCGCAGCAGACGGATCAGCCGCTCCCGGCCCGTCCGGCGCCCCTTGCGGTCCACAACCGCCAGCGCCTGCGCCGTGGTCAGCCAGGCGACCCGCTCGCAGAATACTGGCTGTCTAAGGCTCCCGCGGTGCGGGCGCTCGCGGACCTGCC
>CAYYID010000087.1:0-23622 GCA_964471915.1 uncultured Solibacteraceae bacterium
TTGACAAACTTACCCAACACGACCCACTACAGATCTTTCGCATTCAGCGCCGCGCGCCGCGGCACCCGCGCCGGCGGCCGGGCTGTCCCGACCGGCTCGACCACGTGACGTATTCCCGCGAGGTGCGGGCCGTGAAGCCGGAGCGGGCGATCTATGAGTCCTGCCTGGCGGGGATCGGGACGGCGCCCGGCGAGACATTGTTCCTGGATGACCGGAAAGAGAACACGGCGGGCGCGGCGGAGTGCGGCATCCGGGCGCATCTCTACACCGCGCGGGCGGACTTCGATCCGGCGGCGTACGCGCTGCCGGGTTTCTGACGCCTACTTTTCGCGCGGGATCCGGTTACCCGACTTCCAACTGCACCCACCCCGCGAGCGCGGAGGGCTGGTTGCCGGCGAAGACGACGCGGCGCGTCTTCGGGAAGGGCAAACCCGTCGCCAGAGCGCGGGCGTAAGACGGAATCGTGGACGCGATGGCCTTGTAGCTCTCGTTCGCCGTGTCGAGCCAGGCGGACTTCGAGAGCAGTCCCCCGCCCCAGCCGACGGGCAGCACGCAGGCGTGCTTGGGCATCGCAGCGGCGCGGTCCTGAAGTTGCTGCAGCCCCGCGGCGAGCGCGGGCAGCCCGGCCTGCTCGGCCCAGGAGCGATGGCGCTCCAGTTGGGCGCGGGCGCAGTCGTTGGCGGCGCGGAAGATGGACTCGCGGGCGGCGCTCTTCTCTTTCCAGGCCCCCTCGAAGCACGTGCCGGGAGCGGCCATCTCGACAAAGAACGGCGTGGCGTCCTCCACGCGGCGGGCGTCCACGGATCCGCGGCCGGCAAGCTTCCAGGCGAGTTCCAGCTTGTCGCCGCGCTTCGCCAGGGTGGCCGTGCGCACCAGGTAGATCTTCATGGCGCCGGCGGCCGGGTTCGAATCGGCCGCGGCGACACCCCGCATCACGCTGGAACCAGCGCCACCCAGGACGCTTTCCTCCGCGCCGATGGTGACGCGGCGCAGATAGCGTTCGCCCTCGGCGCGCTGGGCAAAGCCCCGAAGGGCGCTCTCGCTCCAGCGGCCGTGCACGGTGGCCGTGCGCAGCGCACCCTTGATGGAAGTGGCCGGCAGATACGGCCCGCGCAGGTTCACGGCGAAGGTGGGAATGAACAGGTCCGCGGCGTGGGCCTTCTCCCAGTACTTCGACAGCGCCGGGTGGTCGAACGGGATCCGGCGTCCGGCGAAGTTCTGGGCAAAGCCGCCCCAGGACGCGAAGTCGAGCTTCTCGGCGCGCTTGAGCTGTCCCAGATAGCCTTCCAGGCGCGGCCCCTTGGCGAGCAGCTTGAAGATGCGGTGCTGGTCCAGCACGTTGACCTGGTCCTTCCAGACCATGTAGTCGATGGGCGAGAGTTTCTGGCCGTCGCCGACGAGAGTGGGCGTAAGGCAGGTGACGCGATAGTTCACGGCTGGCCCTCCTCTTCGCCCTGTTCCTGTTCGAGCACGGCGTCGAAGGCCATGGAATCGAGGATCGACTCGAGGGAGATCGACGGGGCGTCTTCGGCGGGCGGCGCGGGTTCCGCGGCCGGTCCGGCGGCGGGCGCCGCGGGTTTCGCGACCACGACCACGGGCGGCGCGGCGGGCTTCGGCTTGGGAGCCTCCACGGCGGGCAGCGCCACGGCGACCGCGAAGCCGGCGCGATACACCGGGTGCGCGAAGTTCTCAGGCGCAACGTCGCTGGCCGTGCCGCGCGGGCGCGTATGCGCGCGCAGCACGCTGCCTTCGGCCACCATCCGCGTGGCGCGCTTCTCCGCTCCCCAGCCGCGGGAGCTTTCGACGCGGCCGCCGCGCAGGGTGAGTGCGTAATCGCCGCGTTCCCAGTCCACCGCATCGTCCGGGGCGGGCTGGAACAGGGACAGCATCCACCAGTTGCCGGTGCTTGCCGGGGCGGCGGACGATGCCACGCGCAACGGCAGCGGTCCGGCGACGAATTCCGGCGTTTGCGCGCGGCCCCAGCCGCGGGAGCGCTCGCCGCCGAAACCGGAGTCCGCGAGCCAGCGGAACGCGGCCTGCACCGCGCCGGTCCAGCGGGTGGCGGCTTCGTCCGAGTAAAACTCCACGTAGGTCCAGAGGCCGGCGCCCGGCGAAAACTCCAGGCACGCCACCGCGTGCGGCGCCACGCCCGCCCCGCCGCGATCCACTGCGGCGGATCCGCGCAGCGACACGCGAAACGGTCCGGTAGCCGGCTGCGCGACCACGCCGGGTTGCGGCGGGGGCACGGGCACCAGGCACTCGCTGGCGCCGTCCACGGTCCACTTATCCTCGTCCGGCACTTTACCGGCAAACAGCCCGTCGATCACGGACAGCGGGACGAAGCGCGCGCCCTTCCAGCGGACTTTCAGCGAGGCCGCCGGCGGCCACAGGGAGCGCGGCGGCGGGGCGAAGAGCATGTCGCCCAGCAGCGGAAAACAGGAACTGAAGCGGACTTCGGTGCTGGGCCCGCGATAGGCGGTGGCTTCCAGCCAGTCGTCCAGGTGGTCCAGGCGCGCCATGGCGGACGTCACCGCCGCGTAGAGCGCGTCGGAATGGAAAACACGGCCGGCGCGGTCGCGCTCGCCGTTTTCGGGTCCGATGCGCCACGGCGAAGCCGCCCGCAGCTTGACGAGGAATCCGGGCATGGGGCTTAGGCGGAGAGCTTCTCCGCGAGTCCTCCGGCGGCTTTCTGGAGCGCGGCGAGATCGTCGCCGGCGGCGAGTTCCTGCTCGTCGGCCCCGGAGGCGTAGTAGTCCTTGGATCGCCACTTAAGCGACAGGTTGCCGAAGCGGACACGGCCCGAGCCGCGGGATCCGCCGCCGCCGAGGGCGTCGTCCTCGAGCAGCCGCAGTCCTTCGAGCACGCGCGCGGGCAGCGCGGCGTCCTCCGGGCAGAGGATATCGATCACGAAGCGGACCTGGAACTTCGCGCCCGCGGGCACGCGCTCGAGGGTCCGGGGATTGGCCATCGACGTCAGACGGTCGACGGCGTTCTCGCTCTTGACCTCGGTGATCTCGTCATCGAGGTTCTCGCGCATCTGCGCGGTGATGGAAGCCGCATCGAGCGGCGCGTCATAGACCGTCAGGCGCGCGGGCGTCGCCACGCCGGCGTCGAACGCCTCGCCCTGCACGCGCTCCAGGCGTCCGGGGACACGGCCGAACAGCAGGCAGATTTCGTCATCCGGGCGGTCGCTCTGGTGGATGCGGATCTCCTGGCCCTTGCGCTTCGACAGGTACACCAGTTCCTGCGGCGAGGTGAGGCCGTCGGCGTGCTCCAGCAGGCTGCGAATGCGGCCGCGGAGCGAGCTGCCCGGCACGTAGGGCATGCCGAAAGCGTCCTTGACCACCGGGTTATCGGCGCCGCCGATTTCGAGCGAGCCCTTGCCGGCGCCGATGTGGAGGCCGGTCTGGCACTGCATCTCGCCTTCGAGGATCAGCTTGCCGATCAGCTTGAGTGGGGTTTGCGCGGTGTGCGAACTCATGAGGAATCCTTATTCGTTGTAGGCGACGATGGCTTCAAACAGGTCGCGGAAGCGCTCGTAGCCGCGGGCGTCGTTCTTGCGGGTGACCTGGAGCAGCAGGCGCTCCAGCGGATCGAGCGGCCGCAAGGAGTGGCGCGCGATGGTGTACGCCAGGCGTGCGCGCAGCATGACGAACTGGTGCTGGCGCTCGTTTTCCGGGGTGCGGACGGCGCGGCGCACGGCATTGTAAAGACGCCGGAGCTGGCTCTTGGTGCCGGAGTCCATGTCGCGCATGCGGGCCACGACGGCGTGGGCGGCGTTGTCGAGGTAGAGCGAGTCGGCGACGAGCTTTTCGATTTCGATCTCGGGCGCGAAGTCGGGACGGCGGTCGCCGCGGTCGCCGCCGGGACGCCGGTCGCCGCCCTTCTGGGGCCCCCCGCCGCCACCGGGACGCCGGTCGCCGCGGTCGCCCCGGGGTTCGCGGTTGCCGCCTTCGCGATTGCCGCCTTCGCGGTTATTGGCCCGGCGCTCGCCGCCGCCTTTCTGATTCTGGGGTCCGCCGCTCTTTTCGGGAGCTTTATCCGCCGTTTTCTCGGCGGGCTTTTCGGCCGGAGCCGCGCTCTCGCTGCGAGCCTCGATTTGTTCGTCTGCCATGATGATGTGACCTTTTACTCGGGCGCGCGCGCGGCGCGCCGGACTTTGCGGATCAGGACTCTCTCGCCAGTCTCGCCCATTCTAGCGCCACGCGCCCGGCGGGCCGCAACTTCACATACCCCGCGGCGCGTCCGATGAGGTCGGCGATCAGGGCGGTCTGCGCCTTTTCGAACTCCCGGCGGCGCGCCGGATCCTCCGCGCGGGATTCGATGATCCGCGTAATGCGGCGGTGGTAGCGCCAGGGCTTTTCGGCGCCGGTGCGCCGCGCCTGGCGGCGAGAGAGTTTCACCTGGGTTTCGCGATACACGGAGCACAGGTCGCCGAGGTACCGGGGGGAGCACCCGAAATCGTCCACCATACGGAGCAGCGAGTCCTTCAGGTCGCTGGCTTCGGTGAACTGCTTCCATTCGAGAGTGCGGCCCAGCAGCCAGAAGCAATCCTTGTCGGCGCTCTTGGCCGTCTCCAGCCGTTCGCCCGAGAGTTCGAAGACGGTGGCCAGCGTCGAGTCCGCCGCCGGGGCGAGCGCCAGCGCCATGGTGATAGTCTTGCCCTCGGGCCCCGGAAGGTCTTTGAGGCTCTCTTCGGCGAAGCGGTGGAACAGGCGCTGCAGTTCGCGCGCGAACGGGATGAGAGCGTCCCAGGCTCCGTAAACGGCGAAATCGTCGCCGCCCGAGTAAAGCACCGTGACCTTGCGCCAGAACTCCGGCATCGAGGCCAGCACCTCGATCTCGCCGGCGAAGAACTGCTTGTAGAGCACCGAGAGCTGGATGTGCTCCTCGATGGTCGAGACGCGGCGGAAGCGGACGCCGAAATGGTCGACGTCGCCGCGGAGGAAGCCCCAGCCGGCGCGGCCCTGGGCGCGTGCGGCCAGATCCGCGGCGGTGGCGAGCGAGTCGCCGTCGTCGCGGAGCGCGGCATGGCGGGCGAACGGGATGGCGTCGGTCTGGGAGCCGACGGGCCAGCGGTGCGCGCCGCCTTCCGGCAGCACGCGGCCCGGCGTTTCCGCCGACCAGCCGATCGATTCGATTTCCCGCAGGCGGCTGCCGAGGTCGCGCGCGAAATGCTCGTCCGCGGGCGCCGCGGCGGCGTCCGCCAGGTAGCCGGGAGCGCCGCGGCGCTCGCGCAACTGCTCCTGCAGGCGCTTGCGGATGTCGGTCCAGTCGCCGAGATTCTCGGTCACCGCCCAGATCAGGCGGAGGCGCGCACCGCTGAGGGTCTGGATCTCTGCGGCGCAGGCGGTCAGGATTTCGTGGGCGCGGACGCGGCTTTCCTCGGGCAGCACCAGCAGAAACTGGCCGCCGCCGCTGGAGCCGAGCAGGATGCGGGCCAGGCCGAGCTCGGCCAGCACGGCGCGGGGCAGCACTTCGCTGAGCAGGCTCACCCAGTGGGCGCGGCCCGTGAATACTTCGTCGGGTTCGGGATGGGCGATCGGCGCTCCGAGGAACTCGGCCACTCCGGTCAGCTTGCCCTGCAAGAAGATCTGGACAGACACGAAACCCTCAGGCTAGCACAGCGCGGCTACGGGGAGCGCGATACACTCGAAGTTTGGCCCCGAACATGAAGAACCTCCTTTCGATTGCCGTTCTCGGCGTTTGCTGCGCTTTGGCCCAGCCCTCGGACAAGCAACAGGCCTCCGTGAAGCTGCCGAAGCCGTATGAGACCAAGTCGTCGACCAACCCGCCCCGGGTGGTGGCGCGGCCCGAAGGCTCGAAGTTGAGCGTGCCGGCCGGCTTCAGCATCGAGGAGTTCGCCACGGACTTCAAGCGCCCGCGCATCATGCTGCTGGGACCCTCGAAGGAGATCCTGGTGACCGATTCGACGGCGAAGGGCAAGGTCTACGTGCTTTCGCCCGGCGGCAAGGACCGCAAGGAACTGCTGGCGGACCTGGACCGGCCGTACGGGCTCGCCTGGTGGAAGGACTATCTCTACGTCGCCGAGACCACGTCGGTGAAGCGCTACAAGTACAACCGTAAGGACCGCACGGCCGGCCCGGGCGAGGAGATCTTCTCTCTCAAGGACTACGACAAGGGCCACTGGACGCGGTCGATTCTCTTCGACCGCAAGGGCGAGAAGCTGTACCTGACGGTGGGGTCGCTATCGAACGTCGACGCCGGGGAGCCGGAGATCCGGGCGGCGATCACGGTGATGGATCCCGACGGCAAGAACGCCGAGCGCTACGCCACCGGAACGCGCAATCCCACGGCGATCCGCTGGGCGCCCGGCACCGAGACGCTGTGGGCCGCGGTGCAGGAACGCGACCTGCTGGGCGACGACCTGGTGCCGGACTACTTCACCTCGATCCGCAAGGGCGGCTTCTACGGCTGGCCGTACGCTTACATCGGCCCCAACGAAGATCCGAGGCATCCGGGCAAGCGCCCGGACCTGGTGGCGAAGACGATCGTGCCCGACGTGCCGCTGCCGTCGCATTGCGCCGTGCTCGACGTGCAGTTTTACGGCGGCAAGATGTTTCCGGCCGAGTATCGCGGCGGGGCGTTCCTCGCCTACCACGGGTCATGGAACCGCGCCATGCGCGTCGGGTATTCCGTGGCGTTCCTGCCCTTCAAGAACGGCAAGCCGGCGGGTGCGCCGCGGGACTTCCTCGCGGGCTGGATGACCGACCCCGCGTCCAAGGAAGTATGGGGCCGCCCGGTGGGGCTGCTCGAATTGCCGGACGGGAGCCTGCTGGTCACCGACGACGGCGGCAATAAGATCTGGCGGATCCTGTACAAAAAATAGATGACGCCCTGGTTGCTCGCCGTCTTTTTCGCCGCGGACTTTTCGCACAAGGCGCATCTGGCGCTGCAGCCGGACTGCGCGGGGTGTCATACGGCGGCGGCGTCCAGCAAGTCGATGGCGGACAACCTGCTGCCGGGGCCGGAGGCCTGCCGGAGGTGCCACGAGACGCCCCCGGCGGTCGGCGCTCCGCGCCCGACGCCGGTCCGCGCGTTCGACCACGCGCTGCACACCAAGCTGGGCAACGTGGCGAGCGTGATCCTTCGCGCTATCGACAATGGCGACCACCTGTCACCGCGCGCCAAGGAGAAGCGCGCCCGGCTGGCCGATACGAAGCGCAATTGCGCGGGTTGCCATCAGGGCATCGAACAGGCGGAGACCCGCGCGCAGATCGCGCCGCCGGGCATGAGCGACTGCCTGGTGTGCCACAACCAGATCGAGACCCCATTCAGTTGCGCGAAGTGCCACGAGCCGGGCATGAAGCTGAAGCCGGAAAACCACACCGACAACTTTATCGACGGGCACTCCAACATTCAGTTGGTGAAGACCGAGTGCCGCCTGTGCCACGGGCGGTCGTTTACCTGCATGGGTTGTCACTAAGGATCGGGGCTACTTCTTCGGGTCCCGCACGACGATCGAGAGCGCCAGATCGTCGGACTCCTCGGACTCCACGAAACGCACGGTGACGCGCGACTTCGGACGGATGCGGCCTTCCACGCGCGTCTCCGGCGTCACGGCGAACGAGCGCAAGTCGCCGCGGGAACCCAGGCTCGTCCGCCGCACGATGATCCGGCTGGAGTCGATCGAATCCACCAGTCCGCTAAAGAACGCCGGCAGCGGCTTGGTATTGCTCTCCGGCCGGTCGCCTGCCCATAAAGCGGCCGCGAACCCGAAGATGAGCAATCTGCGCAGCACCGCCATCAGAATAGTGGATGCGCATGAAGGGCTACTGAATTCGTGATTAATTCAGGTTCATGTCCCCTAGGACAACACCAGAACCGGGTGGTACAGGTTCGGCAGTATCTCTTTTCCGATTGCGACCAGTTCGCCTTGAGGGGTAACCGCTTTCAGATATTCGCTGCCGCGCGGCCGGAACGGTGACGCCCGGAACTCGCGCCCCTGCCGGACCTGCGCTACGGAAACCGCGTCGAGCACTTCCGCCGGGATCTCGGGGAGCAGCCGCGCGGCGGGCACGAGGGCCTCGCGCAGGCGGTCCGCGGCGGCCAGTTCTTCAAGCTCGGGCAGGGTGCGCGCGGCGGAGAGGTCGAAATCGCCGGACTGGGTTCGCCGTAACGCCGCCAGGTGCGCCCCGGTGCCGTAGTCGCGGCCGAGGTCGTGGGCGAGACTGCGCACATACGTACCCGCGGAGCACCGCACGCGGATGCGCGCCTCGCTTCCCTGCACCTCGAGGATGGTGAACTCCTCGATGGTCACGTCCACCGGCGCCAGATCCACCGGGACGTTCTTGCGCGCCAGCTTGTAGGCCGGCACGCCGCCGATCTTTTTGGCGGAAACGGGCGGCGGCGTCTGCGCGAAGGTGCCGCGGTACCGGGCGACGAGTTCCTCGAGCCGGGCCGGATCCAGTTGCGGCGCCAGGTCTTCGCCGGCGGGCTCGCCCGCGGCGTCGTAGGTGGAGGTGGCGAAGCCGAACCGGATGGTTCCTTCGTAGACCTTCTGATTCCGCGTGAAGAACTGCGCTAGGCGCGTGGCGCGGTTGAGCAGCAGCGGGAGGACGCCGGTGGCCATCGGGTCGAGCGTGCCCAGGTGTCCGACGCGGCGCGTGTTCGCGATGCGGCGCAGCTTGTTGACTACGTCGTGCGAGGTCCAGCCGGCCGGCTTGTCGACGACGATTGCCCCGTCCATGAGACCCAGCCTAACAAAAGCACCGGGAATTGTTCCGGCGCCGCGCGCGGGTCACTGGCCGGCGAGCCGCCGGCCGATGGTCTGGTACACGAAGGGATTGAAGGCGAGACCGCAATGCGAGCCCATCACTTCGATGTCGATTTCGGGGTCGCCGGTCATGCACATTTCCCAGTCCACGATGCCGTCGGACCTGGTGTAGATCGCGGTCTGCCGGACCGTTCCGGGAAACAGGCCGCGCAGCCCCTCGACGAAGTCGCAGCCGCAGTAGCCGGTGAAGCAATCCGGCAAGGTCATGTGCGCACGCTTGGTTTTGACGCGGTCGCGCACGAGGTCCGACATCTGGATTACGGCCGGATGCGCCCGCACGCCACGGAACGGCGAGCCGAGGGAGATCACGTTCGCGATGCGACGCCCGTTCTGGGTAGCCGCCGAACGCGCCAGCATCCCGCCCAGGCTGTGGCCGATCAGGTTCACGGGATGGGCGGTTTCCTCCCAGGCCTGGTCGATGGTCTTGGACAGCTTCTCGATCAGGATGTTCGGGCAGTCGGCGTTGACGCCGATGCCGGAGAAATACGGCTTGTAGCCCACGCGTCGCAGCCAGGCGTGCATCTCGCGCAGGTAGATGTCGCTGCCCAGGAACCCCGGGATCACCACCACAGCCTCGCCCTTGCCGCGCGGGACGCCGTAGCCGTAATAGATCGGCGAGCTGCGCAGATAGAGATACTCGAGGCCCACCAGCGCTTCGGCCCATATGGGCAGTGGTACGGCTTCGCGCTCTTCCGTGATCGTATACGAACGGGACATGCGTCACCTTTCCCCGGGCCGGCCAGGCCGGCCGGTCAAACCGCCGCCATACCCTTGTGCTCGGCCGCCTTCCGCCGCGTGCGCACCGGCCGAGGCACGGTGACCACCTTACCCTTGTGATGCTCAGGCAAGCCCGCGGCGCGCAACAGTTCGTTGTACGCTTCGTCCAGAAACTCACTCATCCGGTACGCGTCCGGCGCCGCGCCGGCGTCCGACGTCAGGCCGAAGGCCATGCGGTGGTTATAGGTCTGGATGGCGCAGTTGATCCCCATGTCGTTGCCGGTGGGCACGTGGGGATAGAGGTGCATCATCTGCTGGCCGCACCCGTAGAGCGGAATCTGAGGTCCCGGCACGTTGGTGCAGACCATGTTGAAGATCGGCGCGGGCAGTTGGACGAACGGCAGCGCCGCCACCATGGCCTGCAGCGGCGCGGGGATGGACCCGGCCCAGGTCGTCATCATGTGCAGCAGGTCGGCGATGCGCGCGTTCTTCAGCGCTTCGGTGCGGCGGGTGACGGTCTTCATCCGCTCGGCCGGGTCCGCGATGTCGAGCGGCACGTTGACCAGGAGCGCCGACACCTGGTTGCCCAGGCGGCCCCGCTGCTCCTCGCGCCGCACGTTCACCGGACACATGAAACGGCACATCTTCTTGGCGGTATCCATGCCCGCGGCCCGGGTGTACTTCGCCACCGCGCTCGAGAGCACGGTGAGCACCACGTCGTTGACGGTGCCGCCCAGCACGCCGCGAATCGCCCGCGCTTCCGCGAACGGGTACTCGTTCCAGGTGATCCGCCGCTCGCCCGTGCAGGGCTTGTTGAACGGCAGGCGGTCCGGCGGCATCGCGAGTTCAGCCAGCAACGGCGCCACTTCCTGCATCGCGGTGAGCGACGTGGGCGTCATCAACGTCTGCACCAGCGCCATGTAGCTGGACTGCGCGGCCATCATGCGGTCCAGCGTGTCCGCGAAGCCCTGCTGCAGCGCATTGAAGTACAACTGCGCCGGATCCGGCAGCGGCGGCGGCTGAAACACCGGCTTCTCGGCCGGGGGCGCGAGGTCCGGAGCGGTGTCCAGGATGATGGACATCAGCCCGACGCCCGAGACGCCGTCCACCATGCAATGGTGCACCTTCGAGAGCATGGCCGAACGCCCGTGCTCCAGCCCCTGGATAATGTGGATGGACCACAGCGGCCGGTTCCGGTCCATCAGGCCGCTGAAGAGCTTGCCCGACAACTCCCGCAGCGCGGCGTCGTCACCCGGCGCGTCGATGCGCACCTCGAAGATGTGGTTGCGGATGTCGAACTGCGGGTCGTCCTCCCAGCTCGGATGGCCGACGTTGAACGGCGCCGGGACGACGCGCTGCCGGTACCGCGGCAGCAGGTGGAGCTTCGCGTCCACCATGCGCACGAAGCTGTCGAACGGGATCTCGCCCTCGTAGACCGCCACGCTCCCGATGTGGAGCGGCATTTCCTTCCGCTCCAGGTACAGGAACGACGCGTCGTCGGCCGTCAAGCGCGGATGCAAGCTGGGCGTCGCCATGGCCAGTCCTTTCTCAGTTGACGAACCCGGTGACGTCGTGCGACATGATCACCAGATCCTGGGTGCGGTTGTGGGCGTCGATCACGAAGTCGGCCAGCAACGCCTCCGGATGGAAACCCAGGCTTTCGAATACCTGGCGGGCGCCGGACTGGCTCGCCGACATCCGCGCCATGATCTTCTGCAGCCCGCGGCTCCGGGCGATGTTGAATACCTCGTTGGCGAGCGTCTTGCCCAGGCCCTTGCCGCGCATCGTGCGGCACACCTGCAGGCGGATTTCGCCGATGTGCCGGGTCCACGGGATGTCGCTCATGTGGAGGTTCCCGTAGCCGACCATCTTGCCGTTCTCGAGCGCAATCACCGAAATGGTCTTGCCAGTTTCGACGCCCCGCATCCAGTGGTCGAGCGCGCGGTCCTGCCGCACGTCGAGCAGGAGGAAGAAGTTGTCCTCTTCGGGAAGGCTCCGCGTGAAGTCGCGGAACAACTCCTTGTCGGCCGGGGTCATCAGCCGGAAAGTCAGGGACGAACCCCCGACCGTCGTGTTCCAGGGATACGAACGTGCGCTGTGCGGTGTCATGAGGTCCTAACGTCTTTCAGGGCGGGCATTCCGCCCGCCCCCGTTTCGTCTGCGACGATTCTATCGGAAACGTGCGCCTTTAGCGGGGCGCCATGACCTTGAAGGTCAGGTCCAGCATCGCCCGCTGCGTGTTCACCCAGGCGTCCACGCCCTGCCGCGCCAGATCCTGCAACGTCACCGGCGGCCGGTAGGTCATGCCGCCCGAGAACGCCTTGGTCATTTCGGCCATCTGCTGGCCGGCCATTTCCAGGAACTTCTTGTTCATTTCCATGTACTGCTCGAAGCTCGACTTCGCCATCGAGGTGAAATCGCCCGCCGGAGCCGTTCCGGCCGGCGAATCCTGCGGTTTTGCCTCCGCCTTCGCCGCCGCCCGTTCCCGCGCCCGGTCCGACAGGTTGTGCGTCTGCTGCTGGATCATGTCCAGCATCCGCTTCTGGCTGTCCACCCAGGCCTGCACGCCCTGCTTGGAGAACTCCGCGATCTGCTCCATCGGCATGCCCGCCGGCGCCGGACGCCCGTCCTTGGCCGCCTGCATCGCCATCTCGTTCTGCTGGCGCGCCATTTCCAGCATCTGTTTCTGCATCTCGACGTAGCTCTGCCCGCCGCGCTCCAACATCTCGAGGATCGACTGCGCCGCCGCGTTCGAACCGGCCCAGTTCTTCAGCGCGCTCAGCGCCACGTGGTTCTGCTGCACCCCAAGGTCGAGCAGCATCTTCTGGGAGTTCAGGAACGTCTGCACCCCCTGGCCCGCCAGATCGGCCATCACCGGCGCCAAACCCGTCATGCCGAAACCGTTCTTCATGGCGTCCGCCATCACTTGATTCTGGTGCGCCGCCAGATCCAGCATCATCTTCTGCGTCGCAACAAAGTTATCGACGCCCTGCCGGACCATGTCCGCGAACATCGCCATAGGATTCATCGCCGTGCCAGCCATTTGCTTACCCTCCCGATCTCTTGCTGCATCGCAGCAATTTCAGTATAGGGCCCTCCCGGAGCGCCGTCAAGCCCCTACTTGCGGCTTATCGCCGCAACAGCCCTTCGAGCGTCTCCAGCTCCTTGCCGGCCTCGGCCCATTTCCCTTGTAGCATCAAGGACTTGTAGCGCAGGAATGTGTCGCGGATCTGCCGCAGCCGGGCGTCTTCTCCCGGCGCCGCGGGACTTTCCGTGCGCGGCTCCGCCGCAGGCTTCGCTCCGGGCGCCGCTGGAGCGCCGCCACCGCCGAGGGCCCGTAGCTCGCCCAGCGCCTCCGTAAACGTATCCCGGTAGACGATGTTGTTCCCGTTCACCAGCGCGATCTTCTTCAATTGAGGCATCTTGGCCTCCTTGGCCTGGATGTAGATCGGTGCGACGTACAGAAACGTGTCGTTCAGGGGAAGGATCAGCAGCTGCCCGCGCAGCACCTGCGACCCCTGCTGGTTCCAGAGGGTCAGGTCCTTGGAGATGTTCTGATCCTGGCTGATGTTCGCCTCCACCTGGTTCGGCCCGGGCAGGATCTCCTGACGCCCCAGGTTGATGTACACCAGTTCGCCCAGCTTGTCGCCGTCACAGCGCGCCGCCATCATACCGATCAGGTTCTGCTTGTTGTGCGGCACGAAGGGCATCGTGAGCAGGAACTCCGGCGCGGTCTCGCCCGGCAGCCTGGCCAGGATATAGGTCGGCGCGTACCGTCCGGTGGTCTGCTCGAACCGCGCGAAGCGTTCGGCGAACCGCTCCGGGATCCCCTGCGGCATTTGCACGGCCGCGGATCCGCCGACGGACGGCAGGTCCCACAGGTCCGCCCGGTTGTAGAAGCTCTCCGGGTCTTTCATGTGATAGCTGCGGTACATCTCGGCCTGGACGCGGAACAACGCCTCCGGCACGCGGGCGTGCGACCGCAGGTCCGCGGGCATCTCCGCCGCGTCCGTGAACAGCGAGGGGAACAGGTTGCGGTACGCCGCAACCAGCGGGTCTTCCTTGTCGAAGACATACATTTTCACCGTGCCGTCGTAGGCATCCACGGTGGCCTTCACCGAGTTGCGGACGTAGTTCACCTCGCCGAACACTTCACTGGAGACGCTGCGCGAGTAGGGATGCGCGCTGGAGGTCAGGTATCCGTCGACGATCCACACCATCCTCCCGTCGTTGGCCAACACGAGGTACGGATCCGGATCCCAGGTGATGAAACCGGCCAGCGCTTCCAGCCGTTCGTCCACCTGGCGGCGCATCATCATGCGGCTCTCTCCGGTGAGGTTGTTCGTCAGCAGGATGTTGTAATCGCCCTCGGACACCGCAGCCATCAGGCGCAGCCAGAACGAGGCGATGGGAAAGCCGCCCCGGCCGCCGTAGTTCGAACTCACGTCCTGGCTGCCGGTCGAATAGCTGAACTCGGCCTGACGGGTCCGGACGAACACCGGCGAGTGCGACTGCTCGCCGTAGTAGATCTCGGGCCGGACGAGCTTGAGGTCCGGCGTCGAGATCTCGGGCGGCGCGTCCTGAATGAATAGCACCGGGAGTCCGGCCGGCGTGATCTGGTTCGCTTCCGCCACCACGACACCATAGCCGTGGGTGTAAGTGAAGTGCTTGTTGATCCAGCGCTGGCCGGCCTCGCCCACCTGGGCGAGCGCCAGTTCACGAGGCGCCACCAGCACTTGCCGGATCTGCCCGCCGATCCGGTAGCGGTCCACGTCGATATCCGAGTAGGTGAAGGGCCGGAACGGCTGCACCTGCGTCACCGCGTCGCGGAACGGACGCCAGTCCCAGAGCCGCAGATTCTCGAGCAACGCCCGGTTCTGCTCCACGTCGATGCGCGCCTCGCGGCGCGCGGGATACTCGACGCTACGCGCGCGCTTGTCCAGCCCGTAAGCCAACCGCGTCTGCTCGATGTGCCGCTGGATGTACGGCTTCTGGATGGCGATCTCGTTGGGCCGCACGTAGAAGCTGTTCACCAGCGGCGGCACGAACGAGCGCACCGGGATCACCAGCAGCAGGAACAGGGCCCAGCGCCCGCGGCGCGCCAGCAGCAGCACCGCGCCGGCGAGGGCCGCGAAAATGGCCGCCCACTGCAAGGGTAGCCCGATGGTCTCCGCCGTCCAATCCACGCCGACGAAGGTGCCGTGGTCCTCGAACAACAGGTTGTAGCGGGCGAAGAAGAGCCGCGCCGCCAGCACCGCCAGGAAGATGGCGCCCATCACCCGGAGGAACAGCGCGTCGAAGCTGGCCTCCAGCCGCAATTCCCGGAGGTCGAGCGGTCCGCCCCGGTCGAACCGGTGCGCCAGGCGCGTCCGGACGTCCCAGATCCGGGACCCGATCCAGAAGGTCAGTCCGCCCAGCACCGCCGCCGCCAGCAGCACCGCCAGCAGGTTGCGGTAAAACGGCAGGGCGAACAGGTAGAACGCCAGCGGCTTGCCGAACACCGGGTCCACCGCGCCCTCCGCCCCGCTGCCTTCGGCGCCCAGGTACCGCACCACCGCCCAGTTGTCCAGCACCGAGTTCGCGACGCCGAAGGCCACGCCCAGCAGGATCAGCGTCGTGATCCACGCGTAGCGCGGGTACTCCCGCAGTCCCTGGCCCGCGTGCTTGAGCGCCCGCGCGTGCGCAATCCAGAGGACCGCGAAGAACAAGAGGAATGTGCCGAACACCGGCAGCAGCCGGTAGCGGAACTGCTTCCAGAACACCTCGGCCTGCCCCATCTCTTTCCACCACTCGTAGTCGAGCGTGAAGGAGGCGATCGAAGACGCGCTGATCAGCGCCAGAATGCCCAAGACCATCAGCCCGCCGCAGCCTGTGCCGCTCCGGGAACCGCCGAGTCCGTTCGCCATGCCCTGTAGCGTAGCGGATTTCAGCGTCGCGCAGCGGTTTTTTAGTAACGCTTTCGCGCCTCGCGCGTACTTTACCTACAGCCGAGCAATATGTGGATCTGCCATATATACTGGAGCCACCTATGAAACCCGAGCAGGATGCCCAGCGCGGGCTCGCCGAAATGCTGGTCCTGAGCCTGGTGGAGGAACGCGCCCGCCACGGCTACGAGATCGCGAAGTTCATTGAGATGCGCTCCGGCGGCGAGCTGCAGTACCACGTCGCTTCGCTCTACCCGATCCTCTACCGGCTGGAGCAGCGCGGCTGGATCCAGGGCCGCTGGGTGGAAAAGGCCGGGGAGCGCCGCCGCCGCTTCTACCGGATCACCGCGGCCGGCCGCAAGGCGCTCGCCGCGCAACGCCAGTCCTGGAAGGACTTCGTCGACGCCATCGAAAGGATTGCCCCGTTCCGCCATGCCTAACCTGAGCGCGCCCGACTGGAATCGTCTTGTTCGCTCCCGTTTGCCGGCGTTGCCGCTGCCGCCGGCCCGCGAGGCCGAGATCATCGAGGAGCTAGCCGGCCAATTGGAGGAGGCGTACCGCGAGGCGCTTGCCCGCGGACTTGCCGAACCGGCCGCGCGTGCGTCCGTGGAGAACCAGTTTTCGGCGGAGCAGGCTGGGAGGCTCGCGCGCGAGCTGGCCGCGGCGTCGCCGGCGCATCGCCCGCCCTCCCCTCCGGGACTGCCGGCGCGCCGCGGCAACCCGCTGGCGGACCTGGGCGCCGACCTGCGGTTCGCGGGGCGGCAACTGCGCCTGCATCCATACTTCGCCGCCTTCGCCGTCCTGCTTGCCGCGCTGGGCGTCGGAGCCAATACCGCGATTTTCTCGGTGGTGAACGCCGTCCTGTTCCGGCCGCTGCCTTACGAGAAGCCGCATGAGCTCGTCGCCATCGAAACCTACTCGACCTCGGATCCCTCGATCGAGCCCTGGACCAGCGACCAGGACTACTTCGCCCTGCGCGCCCGCGCCCAGTCCTTCGCGCGCGTGGCCGCGATCTCGCCCGTCTGGAACGTGGTCGTGAAGGTCGGCGGCGAGACCGAGCGGATCGAGACCCTTTTTGCCGCAGCTGACCTTTTCCCGCTGCTCGGCGTCCGCCCGCAACTGGGACGCGTCTACACGGACCAGGAGGATCAGCGGGGCAAGCCCGCTCCGGTCGCCGTGCTGAGCCATGGCTTCTGGATGCGCCGCTACCGCGGCGACGCGAGCGTCCTGGGCAAGACCATCGCGGTAGGCGGAGAGGCGGTGACCATCCTCGGCGTGCTGCCGGAGAGCTTCCGCTACCACGGGCTGCGCCCGGGCGCCGCCCAGGGGGACATCGACCTGTGGCTGCCGCTTTCGGCGAACCCACTCGTTCGGCTGAACGGCCGCGGACGGCAGGTCCGTTTCCTGAAGGTCGCCGGACGGCTGAAACCGGGCGTCAGCGCGGCGCAGGCCTCGGCGGAGATGGACGCATTTGGCAAGGCGCTGGCGGCGCAGTACTCCGACTCGAACCGCTCGCTCCGCATGTCCGCGCGGTCCTTCTCGGACCTGGCGACGGGCCAGGTGCGCACGGCGCTGCTGGTGCTGCTCGGCGTGGTCGGGCTGGTGCTGCTGATCGCGTGCGCCAATCTCGCGAACCTGATGCTGGCCCGCGCCGCGGGCCGCGCCCGCGAACTCGCCATCCGCGTGGCCATGGGAGCGTCCGGCGCACGCCTGATGCGCCAGTTGCTCACCGAAAGCCTGGTAGTCGCCGCACTGGGCGGACTCGCGGGCGCGGGCCTGGCGCACCTGTTGGTGCGCGGGCTGGTTGCGCTGGCTCCCGCCACGCTGCCCCGCAAGTCCGAAATCGCGGTCGATCCCCAGGCGCTCGGGTTCCTGGCGGCAGCCTCGCTCGCCACGGGGCTGCTTGCGGGCCTGGCCCCGGCGGTTCAGGCCTGGCGGGGCCGGCTCCACGACACGCTGAAGGACGGCGCCCGCTCCAGCCCGGCCGGCGCGCGGCGTTTGCGCGGCGCCCTGGTCGTCGCCGAAGTCGCGCTCTCGCTGATCCTGGTCGCTGCCGCGGGATTGCTGCTGCGCAGCTTCTCCCGGATGCTGGCCACCGATCCGGGGTTCCAGCCCGACGGCCTGTTGACACTCGCCACGATGATTCCCCCGGCGTCGGAAACGCCCGGGCAGCGCACGGAACTCTATCGGGCAATCGAGGAACGGGTCGGCGCCCTCCCCCGCGTCCGGAGCATCGCCGCGGTGAGCCGCCTGCCGCTCATGGGAGCCAACCTGGGCAGTATGCTGACCATCGAAGGCCGCACCTTCCCCAAAGGCGAACAGCCCGAGGTCGAGTACCGGAGGAGCACGCCGGGCTACTTCGCCACCATGGGGATCCCGCTGCTCCGGGGACGTGTCTACGAAGAGCGTGACGCCGACCCCCGCGCCCAGGTGGTGGTGATCAACGAAGCCCTGGCCCGCAAGTACTTCCCGGGTGAGGATCCCGTGGGACGCCGGGTCGCTCTCGGCCCGGTTACCAATGCTCCGCCGCAATGGATCACGATCATCGGCGTGGTCGGCAGCGTGCGCCACTCGGGTCTGGACCTGGAGGCGCCGCCAGAGGTCTACCAGCCATACGCCTACAGTCCCTTGTCCGCGCCGATCCTGGTGGTGCGCGCCCCGGCGGAGCGGCTGCCCGAGATCCGCGCCGCGGTGCGCGCCGTGAATCCGGAGCTGCCGTTGTACAACGTCTTCTCGATGCGCCAGTTGCTGGATCGCGCGGCGACGCCGCGCCGGTTCCCCATGCTGTTGCTCACGGGCTTCGCCGCGCTGGCGCTGGTGCTCGCCGCGGCGGGCCTCTATGGTGTGATCGCGCAAGCGGTGGAACAGCGCACCCGCGAGATCGGCGTGCGCATGGCGCTCGGCGCCGCCCGCGGCGATGTGGTCCGGATGGTGCTTGGCGACGGGTTGCGCCTCGCCGGCCTCGGGGTGGCGCTCGGCCTCGCCGGCTCGCTCGCGCTGACCCGGCTGATGACGTCGCTGCTCTACGGGGTGGGCGCCCGGGATCCGGTGGCGTTGGGGCTCGCGCCGCTGACGCTGATGCTGGTCGCGGTCGCGGCATCGCTGATCCCGGCGGCCCGCGCCTCGCGGATCGATCCGGCGGTGGTGCTCCGGGGGGCTTGAGGCGGCACGACGTGCCTCAGCGAGATCTTTCAGAAGCAAGGTCCGGAGGCGTCGCGGTTTCTCGTGGAGGAGTTGCAGAACGGCGATTCCCTCCACCGGCCCGCCGCCGCGCGTCTGCTCTGGGCCGTCGCCAAGCATGTGGATCGCTCGGAGTTATCCCGGCTGTGCCAGACCGAGACCGACGCTGCGGTGCGGGAGGAGCTTTCGAAGATCCTCGCGGCGCCTGCGCGGCCAGGGCGCTGGTGGCAGTTCTGGAATCGCGGTTCGGCTTAACGCGAAAACAGATACACCGCGGTCTCCGCGCGCAGATTCGGCAAGCGGCGGAGCGTCCGGTGGCCGCGCAGGAAGATGCGCTTCTCGATCGTCCAGCGCTCTTCCTGGGCGAGGAGTTCGAAATCCTCAACGGTGAGGAAATGGATGTTCGGCGAGTTGTGCCAGTGGTAGGGGAACAGCGGGGTCTGCGGCGAGCGGCCGCTGACCAGGTGCGACCAGCGGACGCGCCAGTGGCCGAAGTTCGGAAAGGCGACGATGCCGTGACGGGCGACGCGCAGCATGTCGCGCAAGACCTTGAGCGGCGACCGCGTCTCCTGTAGGGTCTGGGAGAGGATCGCGTAGTCGAACGCCTGGTCCGGGTACCGCTCCAGGGCTTTTTCGAAATCTCCCTGGTACACGGAGACGCCGCGGGCGATCGCCTTGCGGACCTTGTCGGCTTCGAACTCGACGCCGCGCCCGGCCACCTGCTTGTTCTCGATCAGCCAGGCGAGCAGTTCGCCTTCGCTACAGCCCAGATCGAGGACCTTGGAATGCGGCCCCACAATGTCGCCGATGATGGCGTAATCGGAACGGCCGTAGAGGTCGCGGACCTTCATCGCGCCAGCCTCTGGTGCGTGCTCGCCAGGAAGCCCCGGACGATCTCCGCCTGCTCGCCGGCATCAACCAGGAACGCGTCGTGCCCGTAACTGGACGTAAGCTCGCAGAAGGCGACATCGGCGTTGCGGGCGCGCAGGGCGTCGACGATCTCGAGCGACTGGTAGGTGGGATAGAGCCAGTCGGAGGTGAAGCTCAGCACCAGGAAGCGCGTCTGGGTTTCGCGGAAGACGTCGCTGAGCGAGGGTCCGGCGGCGGTGAGGTCGAAGTAGTCCATCGCCTTGGTGATGTAGAGGTACGAATTGGCGTCGAAGCGCTCGACGAACTGCTGGCCGCGGTACCGGAGATAGCTTTCCACCTCGAAGTCCACCGAGAAGTCGAAGCCGAAGGCGTCTTTGCCGCGCAAGCGGCGGCCGAACTTGTCGCGCATGGAGGCATCGGACATGTAGGTGATGTGCCCCACCATGCGGGCCACGGCAAGTCCGCGGGCCGGCGGGACCCCCGAGTAGTATTTGCCGCCGCGCCAGGCCGGGTCGGCCATGATGGCCTGGCGGCCCACCTCGTTGAAGGCGATCTGCTGGGCGCTGTGCTTGGCGGTGGCGGCGATCGGGATGGCGCTGGCGGCGCGGTCCGGGTAGGCGATGGCCCATTCGAGCGCCTGCATGCCGCCCATGGATCCGCCCGCGACGGCCAGCAGGCGAGGGATGCCGAGATGGTCGATCAGCTTGACTTGTAATCGCACCATGTCGCCGATGGTGATCACGGGGAAGTCCATGGCGTAGGGCTCTCCGGTGGCGGGGTTCGGGGAGGCAGGTCCGGTGCTGCCGCGGCAGCCGCCGAGGACGTTGGAACAGATGATGAAGTAGCGGTCGGTGTCGAAGGCTTTGCCGGGGCCGACCATCTTGCTCCACCAGCCGTCGTCGCCGCCCGCATGGGAGTCGCCGGAGAAGGCGTGCGTGAGCAGGATGGCGTTGGACCGGGTGGCGTCGAGGGATCCCCAGGTCTCGTAGGCGATGTCGACGGGCGCGAGCGTGGCTCCGGAGTCGAGGGTCAGGCTGGGGAAGGTCACGGTGCACGGAGACACGGAATTCAAGCTTCTCCCTCCCAGATCAGAAACGCGGACTCGACGAGATCCTGCCAGTGGAGAACGCCCAGCGATCGCGTCCGCAACGCCTTGAGCCGGGCCTCGTATCGTGCGTAGCCTTCCAGAACGGAGCGCGGCGCAGGCCGCACGCGCGGAACGTAGTCAATCGTGCCGAGCCACTGGCACAGGGTCCGAATCACCGACTCGACGGTTGATTCGTGATGGCCCAGGTCGAAACCGGCCAGGTCGGAAAGCACCCGTTTGTCTTCGAAGGCGCCCTCGAACATCGCGTACCAGTGGTGGGACCGGCCAGTAGTAGAGGCTTGAAAACGTAGCGCCACCGCAAATCCGAGCTCGAAGGGCATGTTGAAGCGAGCCAGGTTATCGGGCCCCTCGCCGCGCAGGCGGGAGAGGTCGTGCACCGAGTACTTGGAGGCCGAAATCGCGGTCCAGATGCGCTCGAGCCGGGGACCCTCCTGCGATTCCAGCGCGCTCCGGGCCGAAAGTCCGTGAGCGGCCAGAGTCAGAATAATCGCGTGGAGCAGCGGCTCGAACCGGTCATCGAACGGGCAGTTAACGAACACGCTTTCGTCGTACGGAGCCGCTCCGGGCATTTCAACGTTCTACGCCCGAAGCCTGGGGGACGACAGCGCCCTCGGGCATGCTCTCGGCCCATCGTGCGAGATCGTGAATCCGCTGCCGCAGCACTTCTTCGCCGCGCACGACCGCATCGTGGTCGATCGAAAGCTCGGGGTGATCGAGGTACTCGCGGACTGCGCCGGCGGCTTGCCGAGCGGATGCCGCTCCGGATGCTCGAACCGGATGCCGCGTCCACAGAAACGGCGGCACAAACTGATCGCCGGCGAGAACCGGGATCATGGGTTTGATCGTTTCCGGGTCGGCGCCGAGGGCGGCGCGCCACTGGAATCGCTGGGCTGGCTCGCCATCCGCATTGGTGCCGACGACGAAGACAAAGGCGTCGGCGGACGCCGCTTCGCGCTCGATCTGCGTCCGGATGTCCATGCCCGGGATCAACTCATCCGCGGCAAGGAATGGCTCCACGCCGCCGCCGCGCAGCGCGCCGGCGAGCTGGCGGGCGAACTCCTTATCGCGGTCGGCGTACGAGATGAAGACCTTCATGGCGTCCTGGAGCTATTCTAGCGCCACAGGAAGCCGGAGTTGTGGTCAAATAGTTAGGGTTCCCCCCACATCCGGAGACAAGAAACATTGAACAGAGCAGTGCTTGCCCTGGAAGACGGCACAATCTTCGAGGGCTCCAGCTTTGGTGCACCCGTGGAGCGCGCGGGTGAGGTGGTTTTCAATACTTCCCTGACCGGTTACCAGGAGATCTTCACGGATCCTTCCTACGCCGGGCAGATCATGGTCCTGACGAATCCGCAGATCGGCAACTACGGCGCCAACGCCGGGGACTGCGAATCCGCGCGGCCGCACATCGAAGGACTCGCCGTGCGCGAGTTCTCGCCGCTGGCCAGCAACTGGCGCGCCGAGGAAACCGCGGCGGAGTTTCTGGCGCGGCAAGGCGTCCCGGTGATCAGCGGGATCGACACGCGGATGCTGGTGCGCCACCTGCGGAGCCGGGGCGTGATGCGCGGCGTGCTGCACGCCGGCGACGCCAAGCCCGCCGACCTCGTGGACAAAGCCCGGCAAGTGCCGTCGATGGCGGGCCTCGACCTCGCCACCGGCGTCTCCACCCGCGAGCGCTATGCCTGGACGCACGGTATCGATCCGGTCTCCGCTTCGGACCTCGAGCAACCCAATGCCGAACTCCGTTATCACGTGGTCGCCTACGACTTCGGCATCAAGCGGGACATCCTCCGCCGGCTGGTCCAGCGCGGTTGCCGCGTCACCGTGGTCCCCGCGACCACCAGCGCGGACGACGTGCTGGCGCTGCAGCCCGATGGGGTCTTTCTTTCGAACGGACCCGGGGATCCGGAGCCGCTGGCCGCGCAAGCCGCCGAAGTCCGCAAGCTGATCGGGCGCAAGCCGGTCTTTGGCATCTGCCTGGGACACCAGGTGCTGGCGCTGGCCCTGGGAGGCAAGACCTACAAGCTGAAGTTCGGGCACCGTGGCGGGAATCATCCGGTGCTCAACAAGCGCACCAACAAGGTCGAGATCACCGCGCAGAACCATGGCTTCGCAGTGGACATCGAGTCGATGGCCGATTCCGCCGTGGAACTGACGCACATTAACCTGAACGACCAGACGCTCGAAGGTTTCCGGCACCGCTTGCACCCGGCGTTCTGCGTGCAATACCATCCCGAAGCGTCCCCCGGACCGCGCGACTCGCACTACCTGTTCGACGATTTCGTGAAGCTCATGCAGGAGGCCCAGTAGTATGCCGCGCCGCAACGACCTCCACCGCATCCTGATCGTCGGCTCCGGCCCGATCGTGATCGGTCAGGCCTGCGAGTTCGACTACTCGGGCACCCAGGCGTGCAAGGCGCTCCGCGCCGACGGATACCAGACGATCCTGATCAATTCGAACCCGGCGACGATCATGACCGACCCGGAGCTGGCCGACCGCACCTACGTCGAGCCGCTGAGCGTCGAGTATGCCGAAGAAGTGATCCGCCGGGAGCGGCCGGACGCGCTGCTTTCCACGGTGGGCGGCCAGACGGGGCTGAACCTCGCGGTGGAGCTTGCCGAGCGCGGCGTGCTGGAACGGTACGGCGTCGAACTCATCGGCGCCAAGGTCGAGTCGATCAAGAAAGCCGAAGACCGGCTGCTGTTCAAGGACGCGATGCGGAAGATCGGGCTGGAGACGCCGCAGTCGCAACTGGTGACGTCCGTCGCCAAGGGGATCGAGTTCGCGAACAAGATCGGGTACCCGGCGATCCTGCGGCCCAGCTTCACGCTCGGCGGCACCGGCGGCGGCATTGCATACAACCGCGAGGAACTCGAAGAGATCATCACCCGCGGCCTCGACCTCTCGCCGGTGCACGAAGTGCTGATGGAGCAGAGCGTGCTCGGCTGGAAGGAGTTCGAGCTGGAGGTGGGCCTGACCTTTGCTCCAAAGCCCAAGGCCTTTTGTCCCATGCGATGTTGAATGA
>CAYYID010000088.1:0-22903 GCA_964471915.1 uncultured Solibacteraceae bacterium
GCGCAGGAACCCCACTTCGCCCACCGAGAACGGCGGGAAGTTGTAGTGCAGCATGAAGCGCTTCGACGTCTCCGCTGCGTCCAGCATCTCGATCCGCTGCTCGTCGTCCTTGGTGCCGAGCGTCGCCGTCACCAGCGCCTGCGTCTCGCCGCGCGTGAACAGGGCGGAGCCGTGCGTCCGGGGCAGCACGCCGACCTCGACGTCGATCCGGCGGACTTCGTCGAACTTGCGCCCGTCCGGACGCCGCCGGTCCTTCAGAATCTGGTCGCGGAAGATCCGCTCCTTCAGCCGGTCGAAGAGATCCTTGGCCGCGGCCTGGTCGTCTTCGCTCTCAAACAGCGCCTTGGCCTTCTCCTTGGCCGCGTCCACGCGCGCGTAGCTCTCGAGTTTCGGATACTTCTTGGTGTCGAGGGCGTCGGTGAGCTCGGCGCGCACCGCCTTTTCGATCTTCGCGAACATCTCCTCGTTCACCGGCTCCGGCGTGTAGACCCGCTTGGTCTTGCCGCACTTGGCCATCAGCTCGCGGATGCCCTGCGCGATCTTCTTGCAGCACTCGTGCCCGAACTCGAGCGCCTCCACCACCTCGGCTTCGCTGGCGTTCTGCGCGCCCGCTTCCACCATCACGATGCCCTCTTCGGTGGCGGCCACCATGATGCTCAGCTTGGCTTCGCGGTTCTCGTCGTAGGTCGGGTTGGCGATCAACTTGCCGTTCACCTTCGCCACGCGCACTGCGCAGGCCACGTGGGCGAACGGAATGTCGGAAATGGCGAGCGCCGCGCCGGCGCCGGTCATCGCCAGCGGCGCGGGGTCGCGCTGCGGGTCCGCCGACATCACCAGGCCGATCACCTGGGTCTCGTGCGTGTAGCCTTCCGGGAACAGCGGCCGGATGGGCCGGTCGATCATGCGCGAGGTGAGAATTTCCTTTTCCGAAGGACGGCCTTCGCGCTTAATGAAGCCGCCGGGGAACCGGCCGGCCGAGTAGGTGTACTCGCGGTAATCCACCGTCAGGGGGAAGAACGAGGCGCCCGGCTTGGGCTTGTCGGACGTGCAGGCGCTGACCAGCACGACGTTGTCCGCTGAGCGGACAATCACCGCTCCGTTGGCCTGCTTGGCCATTTTCCCGGTTTCGAGCGTCAGCTTGCTCGTCCCGAGGTCGATCTCTACGCTATGTAGCATTGTCATTCCTTTTCATCAAGTTGCCGCCAGCGCCCGCGCTCATTGCGCCGAGCCCGGCGGGGCAAGTTGATCAAGAGGGAGACTTGGGAGTGAACCGCACAAACTGGGGAAGGCTCTCGACCGGGAACCGTCCCAGCCTTGCCTGATCCCGAACCCCGCGAGCTACCGGCGGATCCCCAGGCTCTGGATGAGAGTCTGGTACCGCTCCGCACTACTCTTCTTGAGATAGTTCAGCAAGCGGCGCCGCCGGGCCACCATGGTCAGGAGACCCCGACGCGAATGATGGTCCTTCTTGTGGCTTTTGAAGTGCTCCGTGAGTTCGCCGATCCGGCGGCTCAAAATGGCGATTTGTACTTCGGGCGACCCCGTGTCCGTCTTGTGGGTCCGGTACTTGGAAATCACCTGCTGCTTCGCTTCACCTTGCAACGCCATCCTGAGTCACTACTCCTCGTCTTTCCTAATCGTCTTGTTCCTTCGTAGGATAGCACAGGGATCCCGGGATTTGTCACCGGGTCTTGACAATCGCCGACCGCCACTCCCGGACGGCTTCGACCAGTTGCCCGGGCGCCTCTAATTGGAAGTTGTGGCCGGAGCGCAGGATCACCTGGCGGCCGTTCCGGGACAAGCGGGGGAGTTCCGCCTGCAAGCGGAGCCGTTCGCTTGTGAGCGGCGTCGCATCTTCCCCGGCCCGCGTAAGTACCAGCAGGGGCAGATCTCCCAGCGAGTCCCGCGCGCCCGCGGCGTACCACCCCGCCAGATACTCTTCCGACCAGCTCCGCTCGCTTTGACTCGTTGCGGCAAGCGCCGGTTGGGCCTGGGCCCACCGCTGCCGCTCCTGATCTCGCGGCGTCATCCGGTCGAACGGCGGCGGCAAACCCGCGGCTGGATCCCATCTGGCCGAGGCCGGCGGCGCTCCCGGCTCCACCCGCGGAGCGGGTGGGGTCCGGCCGGAGGCGAACTCTCGAATCCGGACGGCTTTGCCTTGCACCATCACCCGTTGATCCTCATGCAGCGCGTCGGCCAACACGACGCCCGCCACCTTCCGCGGGTACCGCAGCGCGAAGTTACGGACGGCGTTTCCGCCGAACGAATGTCCGACCAGGATGTAGGGTGCCGTTTCGCCCGCCCGGGAGAGCAGCGTCAATAGCTCGAGATTCAACTGATCCAGAGTCCGCGGCTCGGCGCCAGTCTGGCTCCAGGCGTAGCCGGCGCGGTCGTAGACGCAAACCCTGGCGTTCTTCGCCAGCGCGTCCTGCACCGCCGACCACTGGAAGGAGAAATCCGCGGTGCCGGGCTCAACCACCACCGGTGGGGAACCTCGCCCCACACAATGAAGATGCAGACGATAGCCGCCGATGTCGATGAGCTTGCCCGAAGGCGGAGGCGGATCCAGGACCAACGGAACCGCGGCGAGAAGGAGAGGCAGCACGCCAGTAGATACGTGCCGCGCGGCGCGCCGTTAGCGGGGATCTTTCGGGCGGTCCCGCTCGCTCACCATCGCTTTCACCCGGTCCAGCTCCTCGCGGAGCTTCTTTTCCCGCGTCGCGATGTACACCACGTAAACCACCACAATCAACCAGGCTACGGCGAAGCCGTAGAACATGAAGGCAAAGTTTCTTTCGTCCATATGACTTAGGAGGCGTGCGCGAACCGGCGCAGCCCCTCGATCTCCTGCGATACCGCCTGCTGGCGCGCTCGGACCATCACGATCACCGCCGCCAGCAGCGCAAAGGCGAGGAAGTTCAGCCACAGCGCCTGTTCCATCCCCGGCGCCATGCCGCCCCCGTCGCGAATCGACAACACCGGCGCCGGATGCTGGGTGCGCCACCACTCGATCGACTTGTACACGATCAGCACGTTGACCGCGGCGAAGATGTTCAGCACCGCCGACAGCCGCGCCCGCTGGTCGGTGTCCGATATCGACGCCCGCAGCATCAGGTACCCGCCGAACAGGAGCCACAGCGTGAACATCGAGGTCAACCGCGCGTCCCACGTCCACCAGATGCCCCAGATGATCCGCGCCCAGATCATGCCCGTCGCCAGGTTCACGCACGAGAACACCCAGCCCACCTCGATCAGCGACGACGCGATCCGATCCCACGCCAGGTTCCGCGACTTGAGGTACACCAGGCTCAGCACCATGCCGACATACGGCGCCAGCAGCGCCACGAACACCGTCGGCACGTGGATGAACACCAGCCGGTAGATGGCCCCCTGGTCCCGTTCATCGGGCAGCACGAGGAAAATCTGGTAGAAATTCCACACCAGCAGCAGCGAGGCCGCCGCCCCCAGGCCGTAGATGATCTTTTCGCGCATGAGCTTCACCCCAACAGTACAGTATCCACGAAAACCACGGCCAGCGCCGTGTAAATGATGTCGAACGCCACCAGCACCCGCACCCAGATCAGCGAATCCGCCGACACCGGCTGCCCGTTGATCAGCTCCGTGGTCAACTGGATCGCCGCCATCAGCGCCGGCAGCATCATCGGATAGACCAGCACCGGCAGCATCAGCTCGCGCAACCGCAGATTCACGGTCAAGGCGCTGAACATGGTGCCGATTACGGCCACCGCCCAGGTGCCCAGCGCCAGCACTCCGAGCAGCGCCGGCAATTGCGGGGTCCAGTTGACGTTGTAAAAGACGCCGAACACCGGCAGGCAAACGATCTCGATCGCCAGCAGCAGGACGAAGTTCGCCCCCAGCTTGCCGAGCAGCAGCGCCGCGCCCGAAGCCGGCGAGGCGAGCAGCACGTCCAGGCAGTCGTTCACCAGCTCGCGCGCGAAGCTCCGGTTCAGCACCAGCGCGCCCGCGAACGCGAAGACAATCCACAGCAGCCCGCCCGCGATCTCCTTGATCTGGTCCGAACTCGGGTCGAAGGCGAAGCTGAACAGCAGCAGGATCGCCAGCGAAAACGACAGCGAGGCGTTCACCGCTTCCTTGGTGCGCAATTCCGCCCGCAGATCCTTCAGCGCGATGGTCCAGGCGAGGCGCAGCATCACGCTTCTCCGTAGGTGCGGTAGAGATAGGCCGGATCCGCCAGCATCGCCGCGGTACGTTCCCCCGCGTGCGCCAGCTGGCCGCGGTGGATCAGCGCCACATGCGACGCCAGTTCCATCGCCTCCCGGATCTGGTGCGTCGACATGACGATGGTCACGCCGCGCGCGCGCGCGGCGGCCAGCAGCGACTGCAGCAGCGCGATCGCCCGGTCGTCGAGCGACGTGAACGGCTCGTCGAACAGCAGCACCGCGGGCTCGTGCAGAAACGCCCGCGCCAGCGCCAGCCGTTGCCGCATGCCCCGCGAGAACTCCCGCGCCAGCCCGTCGCGCACCTTGTCGAGGCCCACGCGCTCCAGCCACTCGGTTGCCGTCCGCGCCGGCTCCGGCAGGCCATACAGGTCCGCGAACAGGCGCAAATTCTCGAACGCGGTCAGCTCGTCGTAGATCCCGATGGAATGGCCCAGTACCCCGACGCGCCGCCGCGTGGACACTTCGCGCGAATCCGCGCCGCCGATCAGCACGCGGCCTTCGCTGGCGCGCAGCAGACCCGACAGGACTTTGAGCAGCGTCGTCTTGCCCGCGCCGTTGCGCCCCAGCAGCGCCAGGCAGGCGCCAGCTTCGACGTCGAACGACACCTGGCGCAGGGCGGGGAAGTCCCCGTAGTATTTCCAGACGTTTTCAATCCGGATCGCCGCCACCGTCGCTTCCCGCCGCGCTAGGAGCGGCGGCTCCCTTCGCTGCGGTACAGCACCAGGAACCCGAGAATCAGGATCCCCACGGCCAGCCCCAGCAGCAGGTACAGACGCTCGTACAGGCGGGGTCCGATCACCTGGATGCTCGGCCCGTCGCCCTCCTCGGGAGCGGCTTCGGCCGAACGCAGCGTCCCCGTACCTTCCACCTTAAAGACGAATTCCGGCTTCTGGATCTCGTAGATGTTCGCCTTGGTCTGCGGCTCCTGCCCCAGCGGCTTCAGTCCGTCACCGCTGACCGTGACCGTCGAAGGCGTCACGATGCGCGTCGGCGCAGCCGGATACTCCAGCCGCCCGCTGAAGTCGCCCTTGGGCAACGAGTAAGCCAGGTCGAAGCGCGTCTCGCCGGGCTTCAAAGCGTAGTCCACCTTATAGACGTTCGGCCGCGCCGTATTCTCGGCTTCACGCTGCACCGGCATTCCCCCGGGTCCGGCGATCGTCACCTGCAGCGTGCCCTGCGCCGCGGCGGGCAGGAAGAACCGGACGCTCCCGTTGACGGGGTCCGAGAAGGAGGCTTGGGTCGGGTTCTCGAAGATCAGCGTCTCGTTCACCACCAGCGCCGTCTCCGACGGCTGCAGCAGGATCATCCGCTGCGCGAGCTTGCCGGCGGCCGGATCCTTCGTCGTGTCGAAGACGCTCAGCTGCAGCCCGGTTTGCGGCGCGCCCGGCTGGACCATCAAGGAGTAGATCACCCCTTGGTGGATTCCCTGCAGCAGCCCCGGGCCCGTCAGCGCCTTGTCGATGCTGAACTTGCCATCCGGGCCGGACTTCGCGGTTCCGATCGTCTTCATCCCGCCCTCGCCCGGCTGAACGAGATTCACCAGCACGTTGGCCTGTTCCTTGCCGGTTGTGGCATTGCGCACCACGCCGTCCACGGCGCCCAACGCCGGCAGCGCCAGCAGCCAAGCGAGGTTCTTCATCCTTCCATCGCCTTTCCGCACTCGCCGCAAAACTTCATGGCTTTTTCGAACTGCGCCCCGCAGTGCGGGCATACGAACGCCGCCAGCGCGGCCTTCCGCCTTTTCGAGCCGGCCGCCGCCGCGGCTGCCACCGCTTCGGGCTTCTCCTTGCTGATCCGGTCGATCTCGGCCAGCACGCCCGCCAGTTCCTTCTGCAGCCCCACCTTGGTGCGCTGATAGTCTTCGTCGGAGAGCTTGCCGACCCGGAATTCGAACTGGAGGTCCCGCAGGTTTTCGTAGATCGCCGCCTTGCGGTCCTCGAGATGCCGCGTGGGGCTTTCCGGCACGGGAGCGGGCAGGTCCTGCGGCCGGATCCAGAGAACGTAGGCGAGTGTGCCCAGGATGAGTATTACCGCGATCGCGAAGGTCATTCGAGCTTCGCTAGATCCTTTTCGATTTGGTCATGGTAGCGGTTGAGGACGGCCGGATCCACTTCGGCCACCGCGGCCGGCGCCGGCTTCGAGAACTTCCGGATGAACCCGTAAATGGCGAGCAGGCCGATGCCGATGGCGGCGAAGGGCATGATCCAGGCCAGCGCGTTGAATCCTTCCGCCGGCGGCACGGCGAGCGCCTGCGTCCCTTCGCGCTTCACGAAGCTCGCCACAATCGCTTCATCGTTGACGCCCGCCGCCTGCTGCCGCGCGATTTCCTCGCGCGCCGGCTTGGCGTAGTGGCACTCGAGCATCGGGCAATCGGCCACCGTGTTCTTGCAGCTCTTGCAGAGGCACGCCAGCTTCTGCCCGGCCCGCTTGATCTCCGGCGTCACGAAATCCTGGCCCGTCTGGGCGAGCGCCAGCCCGCCCAGCACCGCCAGCAGCAGGCTAACTCGTAACCGTCGCATTTTTCCTCGTCACGCCCACCACTTCCGTGCGGGCGTAGCTCAACTTCTGTTTCGGCGGCACCAGGCACACCAGCGTGCCGAACAGCAGCACCCAGTAGCCGATCCAGATCCAGCTCACCAGCGGGAAAATGTACGCCTGGATCACGATCTTGTTGTCTTCGGTGACATTGGCGAAGTTGAGGTACAGGTCCTCGTTCAGCCGCCGCCGGATGGCCACCTCGGACGTCGGCTGCGGCGGCCGCATCGCGGTGTACACCCGCCGCTCGGGCTTCAGTGTGCCGATGACCTTGCCGTTCTCGGACACCTCGACGTCCAGGTAGCCCCACTGGTAGTTGTCGTTCTGGCCCTTGATCAGGTCCAGAACCTTCAACTGATAGCGGCCCAGGTTGAAGCTCGTCCCCGCGGGCACCGTCACCACCGCGTCCTTGTTGAACGCCGCGCCCGTGAACCCGATGAACATCAGCACGATGCCCATGTGCACCAGGTAGCCGCCGTAGCGCCGCGTGTTGCGGTGCGTCAGCTCCACCATCGCGGCGATCAGATTCTGCCCGGACTTCGCCCCGATCTGCGACGCGCCCTTATAGAACTCCATCGCCACCGTTACCGTCACGAACAGGCACAGGCCGAACGACATCAGCGCATAGGGATGCCGGATCCCCAACGCCAGCAGCGCGGCCATCAGCGCGAGCCCGGCCACCGACGGGATCAGAAACGCGCGCTTCAGGCTCTCGATCGAGCTCCGCCGCCACGCGATCAGCGGCCCCACGCCGGTCAGGAACAGCAGGAACAGCCCGATCGGCACGTTCACCCGGTTGAAGAACGGCGCGTCCACGGAGATCTTCTCGCCCGTCACGGCTTCCGAGATCAGCGGGAACATCGTCCCCCACAGCACCGCGAAGCACGAGGCCAGCAGGATCAGGTTATTGAACAGGAACGCGCTCTCGCGCGAAACCACGCTCTCCAGGTGGGACTCGCTCTTCAGGTACGGCAGCCGGTCCAGGATCAGATACACGGTCAGCGCGATGCCCACGGCGAGAAACGCCACGAAGTAGTTGCCGATCGGCGACGTGGCGAACGCGTGCACCGAACTCAGCACGCCGGAACGTGTCAGGAACGTCCCGAAGATGCAGAGGAAGAAGGTGGCGCTCACCAGCACCATGTTCCACACCTTCATCATGCCCTTCTTTTCCTGCATCATCACCGAGTGCAGGAACGCCGTGGCCGTGATCCACGGCAGCAGCGAGGCGTTCTCCACCGGATCCCAGCCCCAGTAACCGCCCCAGCCGAGCACCGCGTACGCCCAGCCCGCGCCCAACAGAATGCCGGAGGACTGGAACAGCCACGTGATCAGCGTCCAGCGCCGCGTCTCGTGAATCCACGCCTCGCCCGGCTGCCGCGTCACCAGCGACGCGAAGGCGAACGCGAACGGCACCACGAAGCCCACGTAGCCGAGGTACAGCATCGGCGGATGGATCGTCATGGTCCAGTACTGCAGCAGCGGATTCAGCCCGTTGCCGTCGCCGACGTCCGTGATCCCCTTGCCGACCGCCAGCACCTGGAACGGCGACACGACGAAGGTGATCAACAGCAGGAAGAACGCCTGCGTCGCCATCAGCACCGCGATCACCAGCGGCATCAGCTCGCGGAACTTGTTCCGGTTCGCGAAGACCACGATCAGCGAATAGGTCGACAGCAGGAACGCCCAGAACAGCAGCGACCCTTCCTGTCCGCCCCACCACGCGGCGAACTTGTACGGCACCGGCATGGCGCGGTTCGAATGCGCCGCCACGTACGACAGCCGGAAGTCGCCGGTGATCAGGGCATGCACCAGGATGTAGGAGGCGCCCGCCACCAGCGTCCAGATGGCGTACACCGCCCGCCGCGCACTAACCACCAGAAACGGCTTATCTTTCCACTTGCCCACCAGCGCCGCAACCACGGCGTAGATGGAGAAACAGAAGGCGAGCAACAGGCACAGCGCGCCAATATTTTCCATGGAAGGCGGAACTCCTTAGAGCGAAGCTTTCGCGGCCGGCTTGGCCGATTCCTGCACGGGGAGCTTATCGTATCCCTGGCCCGGCTTCGCTTCATACTTCGAAGCGCACTTGGCCTGGATCTTGGTGGCGTGGAAGACGCCGTCCGGGCCCATGCGGCCGTCGGCCAGCGCCTGCGCGCCATCGCGGAACGTGTCGGGCAACGGGTCGCTGCCCGAGTAGACCACCTTCATGGTCTTGCCTTCCTGGGTCAGCATGAAGTGGACGTCCTTGCCGGCGCGCTCGATCGAGCCCGCGGCGACGTCGCCGGCCACCCGCAGGCGCTTGCTCTGGGCTTCGTTGCCCATCGAGGCGACCTCCGTGATGGTCTTGTAATACGTCTTGGACTCGCTGACGCCGCCGATAGCCAGCCACGCCAGCGTGCCGATGATGAGAACCGTCAGTGCTCCGAACTTCAGATAAGTGTTCATTAAGATCCGGCTCCTAAACCACGAGTATAGCTCCAATAGAGAGGCAAAGGTCCGCTCGAAATCAAGGATTCGTAAACGCCGCCGCCGGGGAGTCTAACGTGGCATGCAAGCTGGTCAATGGGCGCCGGGCGGTTCGGGGAGGCATCCCCCACCATCCCCCGAACTCCATCCCCCGAACTCCATCCCCCCGAACTCCGGGACCCCAACCTCCAACCCTCACCCAGACCAACCGATTACGGCCATCCCAAGAACCCGCAAACCCGCCTCACTCCCGGTCTGAGCCAGTTTTCCCTCCCGCCCGCGGTCCCCCTCATCAGACACCCGCCAATCGGCCCTTCCGCAATTCAGGGTCATCCCCGGGCATCCCCGGCGTGCTCCAAGGTCAACTGCCCTGCAATCAATCACTTCCTGCAAACTTAGCCAGGACCGTCAATCGCCTCTGAGCCCATCGCCAGCCGCGCGTCAGGCAAGCGAGACGCCCTCGGAACCGGCAGCGCAGGCGACCGGCGATCCCGAAAACGACGTTGCACGCACAGACCCCGTCTGGTACGAACTCGCCGTGGAGGCGATCCGCGCCCGCCCCTTCGTGCGGGAGGTGTGGCAAGCCAAAACTCGCTTCAAGAGACGCAATACATCGATCCGGCGCTTTCGCGAACCGAACAGCCCCAGTGTGTCCACGCGCCAGATATAGTAGAAAGCCATGTCCCAGGACCCCGGCAAGCTGGCAGGCAAAGTCGCCCTCATCACCGGCGCAAGCAAGGGCATCGGACGCGGGATCGCCGAAGTCTTCGCCCGCGAAGGAGCCCAACTCGCCCTCCTCTCGCGTTCGGACGCCGCCTTTCCCGGCGCGCTCAACCTCACTGGCGACGTCGCCGACGAGCCCGCCGTCGAACGCGCCTTCCAGGCCACGCTCGACCGGTACGGTCGCCTCGACCTCCTGGTGAACAACGCGGCGCTGTTCCACCAGAACAAGATCGACGTCCTGCCCACCGAAGTCTGGGACCGCCTGATGGCCGTGAACCTGCGCGGCGCTTTCCTCTGCACGCGCGCGGCGTTCCGCATCATGAAAGCCCAGGGCGGCGGCCGGATCATCAACCTCGGCTCCATCTCGGGACGCCGCCCGCGCGAAGCCAATGCCGCTTACGCCACCAGCAAGTACGCGCTGCGGGGCCTCACTGACTCCACCGCGCTCGAAGGCCGCGAGTTCGGCATCGCCTGCGGGATCCTCAATCCTGGCAATGTACTCGCCGAATGGCGCAGAAACTCGCCGGAACCGATGATGCAGGTGGCCGACGTCGCCGAGGCGGTGCTCGCGATGGCAGCCCTGCCCCCGAACGTCAACGTCCTCGACGCCACCATGTTGCCCATCGACCAGGTCTACCTCGGGAGGGGCTGATGACCGCCACACCCCAGCGCATCGAACTCGCCCGCCGCGTCGGCATGTTCGACCTCACCTTGCTCGTGATGGGGGCGATCATCGGCACCGCGATCTTCATGGTGCCGCACGTCGTGGCCCGGGAAGTGAAGTCCGCGACGCTCGCCACGCTGGCGTGGCTGCTCGGCGGCGCGCTGTCCATGGCCGGCGCGCTGGTCTATGCCGAACTCGCCTCGCGGCGTCCGCACGCCGGCGGCACCTACGTGTACCTGCGCGACGCCTACCATCCCGCGGTCGCCTTCTTGTTCGGCTGGACGCTGCTGTCCGTGATCAAGACCGGCTCCATGGCCTCGGTCGCGATGATCTTCGCGCGGTACTTCCTCGAACTCACGGGCTGGCCGGTCGCGCCGCAGATCGTCACCACTCTTGCCATCGCCGCCGTCAGCCTGGTGAACTGCTTCGGCGTCCACGCGGGCAGCCGCGTGCAGAGCATCTTCATGCTCGCCAAGATCGCCGTGATCTCGGCGCTGATCGTCACCGGAGCCTGGTTCGCCGCCACTCACGCCCCCGCCGTGTCGGCTCCCGCCACGCTCGATCCGCTGAGCGCGGCGACCTCCTTTGGCGGCGCCATGGTCGTGGTGATGTTCGCGTACGGCGGCTACCAGATGGCGACCTTCGTTTCCGGCGAGGTCAAGGACCCCGAGCGCACACTGCCCCGCGGCCTGATTCTGGGCGTCGCCGGCGTCACGCTCCTCTATCTCGGGGTCAGCACCGTGTGCCTGTGGGCGCTCGGCGTCGAAAAGCTCGGCGCCACCGCGACGCCGGCGTCCGCCGTGATGAAGCTCGCGTTTGGGGAAACCGGCGGCAAGCTCATTGCCGGCGGCATCGCGATCTCCGCCCTCGGCTACCTCAGCCAGGCGACGCTCACCTCGCCGCGGGTCTACTTCGCGATGGCCCGCGACGGGCTGTTCTTCCAGGCCGTCGCCCGGCTGCACCCGGCGACCCGCGTCCCTGTAGCGGCCATCCTGCTGCAGGGAACGCTCGCCATTCTCATCGCCCTGACCGGCCGCTATGAGCAGATCTTGCACTACGTCATGTCGGGCGAGTACTTCTTCGGGGCGCTGGCCGCCTGGAGCATCTTCCGCTTCCGCGCCCGCGAGCCCGAGCATCAGGGCTTCCGCACGCCGGGCCATCCCTACACCACGCTCTTCTTCATTGCCGTGTTTCTGGCCGTCGCCATTAACTCCTTCTACAAGTACCCCGTGGATGGATTGATCGGCGTCGGTATCGTGGCGGTGGGGTATCCCGTGTACCGCTACTGGCAGTCCGAATCGGGCCACTCCAAAGCCGCCGCCGCGCGCCGATAAGACCCGCGTGGCGGAAAGAACCTTCCTCTGCCCTCGGGGTGAACGTGCCGGAGTTTGACGGGGACGACCGGATCGAGGGTGACCGGCCGCGGAACCGGCGGCTCTCCACGTGCGATGTGGTCTCGCTGATCCTCGACCATGTCGCGGACGGCATCGTCGCGTGCGACCCCGACGGCGGCTTGCTGCTGGTCAACGAGGCCGCCCGCCAGTTCCTCTGGCAGGGCGCGGAGCCCGGCGACGTGGCCACCTGGCGCGACACGTTCGCCTTGTACCATCCCGACACCGGCGTTCCCTGTCCCTTCGAGGACCTGCCGCTGGTCCGCGCCCTGCGCGGCGAATCCGTTGATGATGCGGCACTGCGCGTGATTCGCCGGGACGGCTCCACCATCGTGATCGAATGTTCGTCGCGGCCTTTCCCCTACGGACCCCCGGGCGCGGATCGCCGCGGCGGGATCGTGGTATTCCGCGACATCACCGCCCGCCGCGACGCCGAAGCCGAGCTGCGGCGCTGCACCCGGCAAGCCGAGGAGGCCGCGGCCGCGGCGCGTTCTGCCACCGAGGCCAAGAGCCACGTGCTCGCCGTGGTCAGCCACGAGATCCGCACGCCGATGAACGGAATCATCGGCATGACCAGCCTGCTCGAAAGCACCGAGCTGACGCCGGAGCAGCGGGACCTCGTAGCGACCGTGCACTACTCGGCCGAGGCCCTGCTGACGATCGTCAACGACATCCTGGACTTCTCGAAGATCGCGGCCGGCAAGCTCGAACTGGCCGCCTACCGCTTCGACCTGGAAGCCGCGTTGCAGAGCGCCGTGGAAATGGTCGCCGGCCGCGCTGAGGCCAAGGGAGTCGACCTGGTGCTCCGCCTCGGCCCCGGCCTGCCGCGGCAGGTGCGCGGCGACGGCGGGCGGCTGCGGCAGATTCTGCTGAACCTGCTGGGTAACGCGGTGAAGTTCACCGACGCCGGCTTCGTGGAGCTCGAGGCCCGGCTGCTCGGCGTCAAAGACGGCGAAGCTCAACTCGCGTTCCGCGTCCGGGACTCCGGAATCGGCATCGCGGCGGAGCATCTCGCGGCTTTGTTTCAGCCCTTCAGCCAGGTGGATTCCCGCCGCCCGGGCGGCACGGGTCTCGGCCTGGCGATTTCCGCGCGCCTGACCGAGCTGATGGGCGGCGCTCTCCACGTCTCAAGCGACCCGGGCCTCGGCTCCATCTTTGCCGCCAACCTGCGCCTGGCCGTCGAAGAGGACGCCGCCACCTCCGCGACTACCGGAGGCGTTCCGGTGCTGGTGGTCTCGGGCCGCGCGCGCTCCGGCCAGGCGCTGGTGGAACAACTGACGCAGCGCGGCCTGTCCGCCGACCTGGCCCTCGCCCCGGCGGACGCCCTGCCGCTGCTCGACCGCAAGAGCTACGCTGCGGTGCTGCTCGACACCGCCCTCGACCCCGCCGCGGTCCAGGAGATCCGGCTCCATCCCGGCTGCAGCGGCGTGCGCCTCCTGGCGCTCGCCAGCCCCCGCGAAACCCTGGACCGCGAAACGCTGCGGGAGCGCGGCTTTGACGACTGCGTGGCCCGGCCTCCGCGCTACGCCGCCCTGGTCCGGAAGCTCAGGAGCCTCGAACCCCCGGACGCCGCGCCGAATCCCGGCAGCCTTCCCGCGCTCGCGCGTGCGATTGAGGCTCCCCGTCTGCGGCGCGTCCTGGTGGCCGAGGACAACCACGTGAACCGCAAGATCCTGGGCCATTTGCTGGCGCGTCTGGGCTATGATTACCAGTTCGCCGGCGACGGCGACCAGGCGCTGGCGGCGTGGGAATCCGGCGGCTGCGCCGCCATACTGATGGACTGCCAGATGCCCGGTTGCGACGGTCTCGAAGCCACCCGCCGCCTCCGGGCTCGCGAAGCCGCCTTGGGCGCAGGGCCGCGCACGCCGGTGATCGCCCTCACCGCCCATTCACTCTCCGACGCCCGCGCCGCTTGCCTCGCCGCCGGCATGGACGATTTCCTCTCCAAACCCATCCAGGCGAGCGATTTGCGCGCGGTGCTCGAACGCTGGACCGAGGTGGCCGCGACTCCTGTGCACCCTGGAACTGTTATCATTAGGTAACAGTACCGGAGTGGGTAGGTTTCTACCTTCTCCAGAAGGGGTTGTCTATGTTTCAGTTCTTTACCGGCATCCGCCGGATCTACACGCTCGTACTTATCTGCCTGTGCCTCGCCGCGCTGACGGCCGTGGCGCAGGAAGTGACCGGCAACATCGCCGGAACCGTCACCGACGCCACCGGAGCGGTGGTGCCGAATGCCAAAGTCACGGTCACCGCGACCGCCCGCAACCAGGTGGTGCGCACGCTCGAGACTGACGCCACGGGCAGCTTCGTCGCGCCCCTGCTGCCGCTCGGAGTTTATGCCGTGTCGGTGGAAGTGAAGGGTTTCAAGAAGGCCACCCAGACGGGCATTGAGCTGAACGTCAACGAGAAGCTCACCGTGAACTTCCGGATGGAAGTCGGCGACACCGCGCAGGAAGTGACGGTGGCGGCCGAGGCGGTGCAGGTGGAATTGCTCAGCGCGCAGCAGTCCGGCCTGATCAGCGGCACCATGGTCCGCGAACTCGCGCTGAACAACCGGCATTTTGCCCAGTTGCTCGCCCTGCAGCCCGGAGTCGTGTCCAATACGTCGGATTCCATGTTCGTGGGTACCACGAATCCCACCGGCGGCAACAACCTGGCGGCCTTCTCCGTCAACGGCCAGCGCCAGAGCGCGAATAACTGGATCGTCGACGGCGCGGACATTCTGGACCGGGGTTCGAACCTGACGCTCATCAACTACCCGAGCGTCGACGCCATCGAAGAAGTGAAGGTGGTCCGCTCGGCGTATTCCGCCGAATTCGGACGTTCGGCCGGCGGACAGGTGAACGTCGTCACCCGCTCGGGCACGAACCAGTTCCACGGCACGGCCTACGAATTTTGGCGCAACGACAATCTGAACGCGAACAACTTTTTCAATAACCGGAACCTGCGGCCGGGGCCGGACGGCAAGGCGCCGCGCCCGGCGCTCCGGTACCACAACTTCGGCTATACGCTCGGCGGTCCGGTATGGATCCCCAAGGTTTACAACGGCAAGGACAAGACGTTCTTCTTCTGGTCGCAGGAGTTCCGCCGGGTAGTCAATTTCAACGCCGCCGAGGTCATCATTCCGACGGCGAACGAATTGCGCGGCGTGTTCGGCCAGCCGGTTTGCACAGGCCCGAATGGAGATTGCACCTCCACGGCGACCACGATTACGAACATCAACCCGGCGGCCCGGGCGTACATCACGGACGTGTATTCGAAACTCCCGGCGCCAGGCAACGGCTCCAACGTGAACGCTCTGTTCGTGCCGCTCCGCGGCGTCTTCAACTCCCGCCAGGAGTTGGTCCGGGTCGATCACAATTTCGGCGGCAAGCTGCAACTGGCCGGCCGTTATCTGCAGGACACCATCCCGACCATCGAGCCGGGCGGCCTGTTCACCAACGTGTTCGTGCCGGGCGTTTCGATCACGGAGACGAATTCTCCCGGCAAGACGTTCGTAGTCCGCGGCACGTCGACGCTTTCGGCCCGGATGTACAACGAAGCCGGCTACACCTGGTCGAAGGGCGGCATCTTCTCGAACCCCACCGGACTTATCAACCAGGCGAACTCGCCGAATGTGAAGATCCCGCTGCCGTTCGCGAACACCCTGGGACGCATCCCGAGTGTCGTGCTCGGCGGGGGCGCCACCATCACGAGCTTCGGCCCGTACGACAACTTCTCCACGAACCACAACATCTTCAACAACTTCACGGCCGCGCTGGGCCGCCACACGTTGAAGCTCGGCGGCCAGTTCTTCCGGTACCGCAAGAACGAGAACGCGGCGGGCGCTAATGCCGGCTCGTTCACCTTCGCCGGCGCGCCCCGCCCCACCGGGACGGGACTGTTCCAGCAGAGCTGGGCGAACTTCCTGCAGGGCAACGTCGCCAGCTTCTCGCAGACTTCCGTCGACCTGGCGCCGGACCTCATCGCTTACACGTTCGAGGGCTACCTCCAGGACGACTTCCGCCTGGCCTCGAACTTCGTGCTGAATATGGGCGTTCGCTACACGAACTTCCGGCAGCCGTTCGAAGCGGACAACTTCCTCACGAACTTCGACACCGCGGCCTTCGATCCGGCGCGGGCCTTCCGGATCGATCCGGCGACCGGCAACCGCGTGCTCGGCTCGGGCGACCCGTTCAACGGCGTCATCCTGGCCGGCGCCACGTCGCGCTACGGCGACAAGATTTCGCGGGAGAACAACCTGAACTTCGCCCCGCGCCTGGGCTTCGCCTGGGATCCGTTCCGCGACGGCAAGACCTCGATCCGGGGCGGCTACGGCCTGTTCTATGACGCCGCCCTGGTCGGCATCCTGCAGCAGAACGTGTTCACCAACCCGGCTTCGTTTGTCACCAACGTGGTGATCAGCCCCACCCGCTTCGACAATCCCGCCGCCGGCACCGTCGCCATCTCGGCGGCGCCCGCCGCCCTCCGGGGAACCGGCACGAATTGGAAGACGCCGTACTCGCAACAGTGGAGCCTGGACGTGCAGCGGACCTTCCTCAAGGATCTGCTGATGACCGTCGGCTACGTAGGCTCCCGCGGCACCAACCTGATCGGCGTGGTGGACATCAACCAGGTGCGGCCCGGACTCGCGGCCGCCAACGGCCTGGTGCCAGCCAACGGCTACATCACCGCCGGAGCGCCCACCAACCGCCTCAACGCGTTGCGCCCCTTCCCGGGCTATACGGCGATCAACACCATCCAGCCGTGGTTCAACTCCAACTACCATTCGCTGCAGGTGTCCGCGCAGAAGCGCTTCTCCGCCAACAACCTGGTGAACCTGGCTTACACGTGGTCGAAGGCGATGACCGACAACGGCTCCGACCGCGCCAATGCGCCGCAGAACTTCTACAACCGCGCCGCGGACTACGGCCTGTCGCCGCTGGACCGGCGGCACGTGCTCACCGTCGCCTACGTCTATGACCTGCCGTTCTTCAAGGATCAGAAGAACGTGCTCGGCTACGTCGCGGGCGGCTGGCAGCTCTCGGGTATCTTCAGCTACAACTCGGGTACCCCGATCACCGTGACTTCGGCCCTCGGCAATGACCCGGCCGGTCTCGGCTTCCTCGGACCCAGCGCCGCCGGACCGCGTCCAGACCGGCTGCGGGATGATCTGACGCCGAACATGCGGAACATTGACCGCGCCTTCGACACGTCGGCTTTCGCCGAAGTCCCCGTCGGCGTGGCCCGCCCCGGCAACGCCGGCCGCTCGGTGCTCATCGGACCGAACATCGTCCGCTGGGACTTCTCGCTCTTCAAGCAGATCCCCATCGGCGAGCGCTTCAAGTTCCAGATCCGGGGCGAGGCGTTCAACGCCTTCAACCGGGCGAACTTCAACGCTCCGGTGACCGCGCTCGGCAACCCGAACTACGGCCGCATCACCGGCGCGCGCGATCCGCGCAACATCCAGCTCGGCGCGAAGTTCATCTTCTAACGCCTGCCTGGTGAGCATTTACGGCCCGTTCCCGACCGGGGACGGGCCGTTTGCTTTCGAGCGATCTTCAGCGAGCCCCGCGCCAATCGTGACCCTCTATTTTTTTCAATCAGTTACGCAGGGCATCGCGCATTCTGGGAAGAAAGTGGCCAGAGAACTCGCTTTTCTCTTTTCTGTAACCCAGTTGTAACTATAAACTTCTAACAGACTACTGGCGATGGAAACGCCAGCAAGACCTTTGCGTACCGGAGGTTGGCTGGGCCATGAATCACGTTCCCGTATTCCGGCGCCGGGCTGTGGCGCACTGGAGCATGCTCGGTTTGGCGTTGTTCTTGACCGCGGCGGTTCCGCTCGCGCTCGGCGGACTGCTCAAAGTGATCCTGACGGCGTTCGACTAGGACGCGTTCCAGCCTGGGTAACGGAGTCGCCGTCAGGACCTTCGGCAGGCTATCCCTGGAGGCTCGCCAGCCCGAAGTACAATCCCGCAAAGACGAGAACCGTGGCAGCCGCCACGGTCAGCCAGAGCACGGCGCGCTTGCCAGGGCTGGGCTTGAGTCCGGATGCTTTCCGTTGCGCGTTGAGGCTGTCGAACATACTCGGTCCCTCCGGTAGGTAGGATGCCGATGGTGTATGAAGATTTGTTCAGGAACCTACCCCAACTATGCGCCCGCCGCGCGGCGGTGTCAATGGGCGCCGCCTAGCTGACGCCCATGCGCTCCAGCTTGCGGTAGAGCGTCTTGCGCTCGATGCCGAGGATCTTCGCCGCGCGGCTCTTGTTGCCGTTCGTCGCCGTGAGCACCCGGCGGATCTGCTCCATCTCGGTGTCGGCGAGCGACTCGCTGGTGTAGTCGCCGGGTTCCATCAGCTCGATCGCTTCCCTGACCGCCTCGGCGTCGATGCGCCCCTGCGGCGCCAGGATCGAAAGCCGCTCCATCATGTGCTGCAACTGGCGCACGTTGCCGGGCCAGGAGTATTCCGTCATGACGCGCAGGCCTGCATCGGTGAGGCGCGTCTGCTGGTGGTAGCGCTCGTTGTACTTGGCGAGGAAATACTTGGCGAGTTCCGGGATGTCGCCGGTGCGCTCGCGCAGGGCGGGCAAGAGGACGCGCACCACGTTGAGGCGGAACCAGAGATCCTCGCGGAACTTGCCCTCGTCCACCATTTTCTGGACGTCTTTGTTGGTCGCGGCGACCACCCGGACATCGACCGGCTTGGCGCGCGCGGCGCCGAGGGGCCGGATCTCGCGCTCCTGCAGAAAGCGGAGCAGCTTGAGCTGGAACCCGAGGTCGATGTCGCCGATTTCGTCGAGGAACACGGTGCCGCCATTGGCGGACTCGAACACGCCCATGCGGTCGCGGTCCGCGCCGGTGTAGGCGCCCTTCAGCGTGCCGAACAGTTCGCTTTCGAGCAGCGACGGCGCGATGGAGCCGCAGTCCACGGGCACGAACGGTTTCTCCGCGCGGCGCGAATTGCGGTGGATCATCCGCGCGATCAGCTCCTTGCCGGTGCCGGTTTCGCCCTCGACCAGCACCGTCGCGTCGGTGGGCGCCACCTTCGAGATCACCTTGTAGATCTCGATCATCTTGGGCGAGAACCCGATAAGTTCCGTCTCCGGGAGGTCATCGGTCTCGGCGACGCCGTCATCTTCGGGACCGGCGAGCAGCGCCTCGGCGCGCTTCACCGTCTCGAGCATGCGGTCGAGTTCGAAGGGCTTGGCGATGTAGTCGAACGCGCCATTCTGCGTGGCGCGCATCACCGTCTCCATGCTGCCGCGCCCGGTCATCAGGATCACCGCGCAGCCGGGGTTCCGCTCGCGCGCCGTGGCCAGCACGTCCAGCCCGGTGCGCTCGTCCAGGTAGATATCGGAAATCACGATGGGATACAGCTCCGCCCGCAGCCGCTCCATCGCTTCGCGCGTGGAGCCCACGGCATCCACCGCGTAGCCTTCCAGTTCGAGGAAGGTCACGATGGTGGAACGCACGGAACTGTCGTCTTCGACAACCAGCAATCGTTGCAAGCCTAGCTCCTCACCTCATCGGGTGCCGTTCGGATCGCTGGACACGGTAACACCATGGTAAAACAAGATCCCTTTCCGGGTTCGCTGGTCACCTCCATCTTGCCCCCGTGGTGGGTGACGATCTGTTCCACGATGGACAGGCCGATGCCGGTGCCGGCTTCGCCGGAAGCCTCGGCTTTCTTGGTCCGGTAGAATTTCTGAAAAATCTGCTTCAGTTCCTTGGCGTCCATCCCGATGCCCTGATCCCGCACCGACAGGCGCAAACGGCCGCCTTCGCGTTCCGCGGTGACGAACACTTCGGTGCCGGAAGGCGAGTATTTCACGGCGTTCGTCAAGAGGTTATAGACGGCATATTCCATCAATTCCCGGTCGCCGCGGAGTTCCGCCTCGAATACGGCGGCGGGATGGATACGGATGTTCTTGCGGTCGGCGAGCGGGCGGACGCGCTCGAGGCACACGTCCACCACGCCGGCGAAGGCGAACGGTTCGCTCTTCAGGTCCATCTCGCCCGCGGTGAGCCGCTCCACGTCCAGGAACGTTTGGATCATGCGGGCCAGGCGCTTGGACTCGGCGTTGATGGTGTTGGCGAGCTGCTTGCGCTTGTCGTCGTTGAGGTTGTAGCGGCCCATCAGCTCACTGGAGCCCTGGATGGCGGTGAGCGGCGACCGCATTTCGTGGGTGACGAAATGGATCGCCTGCTGGTAGCGGCGGCGGTCCTCTTCGGACTTGCGGAGGCGGCGCTGGACGAAGAAGTACTGCCAGGACGCCGCGCCGGCGAGCGACAGCCAGGCCACCGACACCGGCGAAGTGAACGGGAACACGATTTCGCGCCGGAACGCGAGCAGCGGGACCAAATGCGCCAACCCCAGCACCACCGCCGCCGCGCCGTACGCGTTCCAGCCGGAGAAATAGGCGAAGACGACGCCCATCGCCGCGGCGATGGCGATGCACGTCAGCAGGATCGCGAGGTTCGAGGCGTCGCGCAGGAAGCGCCCTCCGGCGATGGTCTCGAAGGCTTGCGCGTGCACCTCGACGCCGGGGATCGATTCGCCGAGCGGATTCACCACGCGGTCGCGCGCCGCGGACAGCGCGGTCACGCCGACGAAGACCACCTTGCCGCCCAGCGCGGCGGCGCGCCGCGGGTCCTGCACGAGGTCTGCGAGCGACACCGTGGGAATGGGCTGGCGGCGATAGTAGATCCGCATCAGGCGTCCGGCAGCGGAGCGCGGCGCCGGGATGGTGATGTCGCCCAGCGTCAGGTCCTCGGGCGATTCGAGAATCGGCCGCTCCAGCGCCGCGCGGGCGGCTTCCAGGGCCAGTGCCCACCGGCGCTCGCCGCGCGCGATGGACTCCAGCGGCAATTGCCGCGCGACGCCGTCCGCGCGGTTCTGCTCCGCATGGACGTGGCCGAGCGCGAAGGCGTGCCCGCGGAACCGGGGCAGGGGATTCTCCCAGCCGGCTTCGACCAGTTCGGACGGCAGAATCGGCTTGCGCGTGGCGGCCAGGGCCGCCTCCAGCCGCGCGTCGACGGCCTCCTCCTGCGCGTCCGCCACCACCACGTCGATCGCGACCGCCAGCGGCGGCGCGGGCGCGATGGACTCCAGGCCCAGCGCCAGGATCTCCCGCAGCTTGCGCGTGCCGCCGTGCGCGGCGAGCGTCGGCTCATCCAGCGCCAGGATCACGCTGCGCGGCGCGCCGGCGTCCGGCGCCAGGTTGCGGAACAGCAGGTCATAGGCATAGTTGTCGACCTGCGTGCCGAGAGCGGTCCACGCGGCGAAGAGGCTCACCGCGAAGGCCGCGATCAGTACGGCCACGTATCCGGGCGAGAACCGGTTAGCGCTTCCCGGCAAGCTTCTCGATCTCCGCGGCCTCCCGCGGCAGCTTCGCGCTCAGCAGCCGCGCGCCGCTCTCGGTGACCAGGATCATGTCCTCGATCCGCACGCCGAGGTTCTCCTCGGGAATGTAGACGCCCGGCTCGATGGTGAGCACCATGCCGGCCTCCAGCTTCAGATCGGGATCGGTGGCATCGTGCACTTCCAGGCCAACATGGTGTCCCAGGCCGTGCACCCAATACTTGCCGAAGCCCTTGGCTTCGATGTACTGCTTGGCGATAGCCTCGATGCTGTCCTTATCGCCGCGGAACTTCATTCCTGGCTTCACGGCCGCGAGCGCCGCGTTCTGCGCCCCCAGCACCACCTCGTACACCTCGCGCTGCCGCGCCGAGAACCTGCCGGAGGCCGGCACCGTCCGCGTGATGTCGGCGGCATAACCGGCGCACTCGGCGCCCACGTCCATCACCACCAGGTCGCCCGCGTCCATTTTGCGCTTGTCGGCGCGGTAGTGCAGGATCACCGAATTCGGCCCCGTGCCGACGATCGGCGCGTAGGCGTTGCGCTCGCAGCCATGGCTCCGGTAAACGTGCTCCATCGCGGCGGCCACTTCGTATTCCGGAACGCCGGCGCGCACCCGCTTCCAGGCCTCGAGATGCGCCTCCACCGAAACGTCCGTGGACTTCTCGAGCAGCGAGATCTCGGCCGCCGACTTCCGCATCCGGAACTTCGCCAGGAACTTCGCCGCGTCGGCGTGGTCGTGCAGCGGCGCGGCCGATTTCACGCGCGCGTCGTTCGCGTATACGCGGGCATGGTCGGCCAGCGCCCGGTGTACGGAACGTCCGAGTTCAGTGATCGGCAGCACGCGCTTAAAGCCGGTGCGGGACGTAACGTCGGGGTCCGAAGCCAGCAGCTTCTTGCCCGTGTACTTCTCCTCGCGCTCGTTGCGCGGGGGCAGGAACAGGATCTCGTCGGTGGGCGTCAGCAGCAGCGCGGCGCCCGGTTCGCGCCAGCCCGACATGTAGTAAAAGTCCGGGACCTGAAAGAAGCCGTCGCGGGTCTCGTCGCGGGCGGTGGCGCCGAACAGCACCAGGATCCCGTCCAGCTGGGCGCTCACCAGCGCGCGCCGCGCGGCGAATTCCGCCGGCGGCAGCGCCGCGGCGGGCAGAACGAAAGCGAGGAAACCAATGACGCCGCAACGCATACGTTCTCAAGTATAGTGCGATCCGCCGCGGGGGGCGCTGCGCTTATAATCGGGGCATGCTACGAACGCCCTGGGTGGAACAGCGCGCGCAGGACACGATCCGCACGCAGATGTACTATGCGCGCCAAGGCCGCATCACCGAAGAGATGCAGTATGTCGCGCGCCGCGAGAACCTGACCCCGGAACTGGTCCGCGACGAAGTCGCCCGCGGGCGGATGATCATTCCCGCCAACATCAACCACCGGAACCTGGAGCCGATGGCCATCGGCATCGCCTCGAAGTGCAAGATCAACGCCAACATCGGCAACTCTTCGACGACCTCGAACATCGATGAAGAAGTCGAAAAGCTGAACTGGGCCGTCAAGTACGGCGCCGACACGGTGATGGACCTCT
>CAYYID010000089.1:0-21172 GCA_964471915.1 uncultured Solibacteraceae bacterium
TTGGGCTATCGCCTCGCAAAGAGGCAAGCTCGCTCTGGGCATGTTGGCACTCAACCTTGCTGGTGCTGGCGCGTTCGTCTTGCTAGGAACTCCGATGGAAAACGGCGAGGATCAATGGCGGTACTTCGAGCAAACCAAACGAATCCTTCCATTCTGGTTGTGGGGCGGATTCGCGAGTTATGCAGCTATGCTGCTCCTGATGTTGAAGGCCAGCCTCCGACAGATCGTGTCTCCGCCGGTTGCATCTTGACTCATCGGCCACCGGAATAATCACGCCGCACGATCCGATCCGCGCGGATTTCACGCACTCTCCAATATGAGGATGCTCCTCTGGCTCGTGGTCGCGGCGTGGCCGGTTCTGGCCCAGGATGAGGCCGCCCTGCGCAAGTACTTCGAGGGCAAGACGGTCCGCGCCCGGATGGACCTGCCCGGCACGCACCTCGGTGTCGACGTCACGCCGCTGAATCGCGAAGCGCCGCTGGACACGCGGTCCTATGCCACGAGGATGCGGCAGTACGGGCGAGCCGTCGGCCAGGGCGATTCGATTCTGATCACCAGCGTCAAGGTCAAGAAGGATCACCTCGAAATCCAGCTCGGCGGCGGCGGCTACGGGACCTTCTGGGACGACAGGGGCACGGTGACTTCGCCCTATTCGTCCGCCTCCTCCCGGGAGCGGGATCTGGAACGGCAGATCGACCGGGAAAAGGACGCGAACCGCCGCAGCCAGTTGCGGCGCGAGCTGGAGCGGGAGCGCGACTTCCGGCGGCGCCAGGAATACTTCGATCGCGAACGGCTGGAACGGGAGCGCGAGCGCAAGGCGCTGGAGATCGCCCAGCGGCGGCGCGAAGGCGGATCGCGCTTTAACCTCCGCTACACGGAAGCGTACCTCAAGGAAACCATCCCCACGCCGGAGCAGGTGGTGGCGGCGCTCGCCGAGTACCTCGAGTTTGCCCCGGGCATGGCGCAACCGGCTGTCTCGCCGGACGGGCTGCGGCGCGGGATGCCGCGCGCGGATGTCCACCAGAAGCTGGGCCGTCCGCTACGGACCCGCAAGCACCAGCAGGGCGAACTCGAAGTGGAGACCGACATCTGGGAGTCCGCGTCCCGCGTGGTGGAAGTGGATTTCATCGGCGAGATCGCCATCGGCTGGCGCACCGCAAACAAGTAAGGGGCCGCGCGACGTGCGACAACGGCCAGAGTCCTTTACTTCGGCGCCATGCGCAGCGCGCCGTCGAGGCGGATCACTTCGCCGTTGAGCATCGTATTCTCGATGATCTGTTGCGCGAGTTTGGCGAATTCGCTGGGCTGGCCGAGGCGCGGCGGGAAGGGAACCTGCGCGCCGAGGGACTGGCGGACGTCCTCGGGCAGGCGGCCGAGCAGCGGCGTGTCGAAGATGCCGGGCGCGATGGTGTTGACGCGGATGCCGACCTTCGAAAGATCGCGGGCCACCGGGAGCGTCATGCCGACGATGCCGCCCTTCGAGGCGGAGTAAGCCGCCTGGCCGATCTGCCCGTCGAAGGCCGCGATGGAGGCGGTGTTGATGATCACGCCGCGCTCGCCGGCTTCATCCGGCGTGTTCTGTGACATCGCCCAGGCTTCCAGGCGGATCGCGTTGAAGTGGCCGATGAGGTTCACGCGGATGATGCGCTCATAGACTTCGAGCGGCATGGGCCCGTCCTTTGAGACGGTGCGCATCGACTGGCCGATGCCCGCGCAGTTGATGCCGATGTGGACGGGGCCGGCGACGGACTTCATGACCGCTTCCATGGCGGCGGCGTCCGAAACGTCGGCCTTATGAAACTCCGCGCCGTTGCCGAGTTCGGCGGCGAGGGCTTTGCCGGTCTCTTCGTTGAGGTCGAGCATCACCGGGCGTCCGCCGGCGGCGGCGATCATGCGGGCGCAGGCCGCCCCGAGTCCCGATGCGCCGCCGGTGATGACGGCCGTCTTGCCTTTGATGTTCATGAAGCCAAGTCTCCTTAGGAGGTGATCCCGTCCCGGTCGCCAGGCGCATGCGGAAGGGGGAAACTTTAATTATCTCCCGGATTCGCCCGCCACGCCCGCGGCGATCAGCCGCTCGATCTCCTCCGCGCTGAAGCCCGCCTCGGCGAGAACCGTGCGCGTGTGCTCACCGATCCCTGGCGACCGGCCGGGCCGCGTCTTTTCGCGCCCGGCAAGCCAGAACGGGCTCGAGATCGTCTCGCCCTGGTCCCCGTCGATGAAGACGCTCGCGGCGCGCATCTGCGGGTCCGCGGCCAGGTCCAGGTTGCTGTTCACCGGGCCCCAGGGGATCTGCACCTCGTGGAAGACGCGCGTCCAGTCGCTGAAGTCGCGGGTGGCGAAGATCGCGTCGAGCAGCGTTACCAGCTCCGCCGCGTTCTCGCTGCGCGCCTCGGGAGTGGCGAACCGGGCCTCGGCCAGCCATTCCTCGCGGCCCACGGCGCGGCAGAGCTTGGGCCAGTCGACCGCCGTCTGCACGCCGCACAGAATGAAGCGCCTGCCGTCCCGCGACTGGTAGTAGTTGATCACCGGGTTCGGAATGGTCTTGCGGCTGGAACGGACGTACTGCGCGCCGGTCAGCGCCGCCTGGGCGTTGCAGCCGTTTGCCCACACGCCGTTGGCGATCAGCGAACTGGAGACCTTGGTGCCGCGGCCGGTCTTCTCGCGGTCGTAGAGGGCCAGCAGGATGCCGCTGAGCAGCGCCATCGAAGTGGGGTGATCGCCCTGCCCGGCCACGGACAGCGCGGGCTCCCCGGCGGCACTGTAGACCGAGTCCATGAGACCGCTGCGCGCCCAGAAGGCCGTCATGTCGTAGCCCGGGCGCTCGACATCGGCGCCGGTTTCGCCGTAGCCGGTCATCTGCGCGTAGATCAACCGCGGATTCCGCGGCGCGACGTGCTCGTACTCCAACTGCAGCTTGGCCAGCGCGGAGGGCTGCATGTTCGTAATGAACACGTCGGCGGACTCGCACAGCCGCAGGAGCGTCTCGCGGCCCTCCGGCTTGGCGACGTCGAGTCCGAGGCTGCGCTTGTTCCGGCCAGTGAGGATCCAGCAGTAGTTCTGGCCGGAAACGGGCATCAGCGGCAGGACCGACAGGTAGCGGTACGGGTCGCCGATGGGCAGTCTTTCGATCTTGATGACCTCAGCGCCGAAGTCGCTCATCACGGTGGCGGCGGCGGGCGCGGCGATGTAGGTCGCGAACTCGATGACGCGGATCCCCTTCAGGACGCTCATGGCTTCACCGGGTGGCCTTCCACGATCTGGATGGCAATGCGGTCGGGACCTTCGATCATCGCAGCTCTGGCTTTGGTCGCCGGGTCCAACTTGGCCGGCTCAATGATCTTGACGCCCGCGGCGGCGAGTTCCTTGAGCTTCGCGTCGAGGTCGTCCACCGAGAAGCCGACGTGGTCGATGGCGCGCCCGCGCGGGGATTCGAAGGCGGTGCGGTTGCGCCAGAGATCCGGCCACTGGTGGTAGGCGTACTGCTTCGGGAAGAGGATGATGTTGACGTTGTCCATCATGAGGGACGCCGACGGCGAGATCTGGTGCCCGCGGAAGAAGCGCGCCTCGCGTCCGCGGCCGGCACGCCCGCGGATCCCGAAGTGCTTGACGTACCATTCGGCCGCGGCCGGCGGATCGTCGCTGAGCAGGTGCAGATGGCCGAACTGGTGGTGCGCCGCGGTGTTCAGCTCGATCAGCGCGTTATCCGGGCTCTGGACGTACGCGTAGAAGAAGGGGAAGCCGCCGACCATGTCCGTGATATCCGAAAGCGGCGTTTCGAACTTCGTGCCGCTGGCGACCTGCTTGGCGTACTCCTTGTGCATGTCCTCGGCGCCCCAGCCGATGTGCCAGATGGGCGAAACGATTTCCAGCGGGGGCGCCGCGGCCACCCTGCGAAACCGCAGCCAGGACTTCTGGGCCCACACGGCCTCCTCGACGCCACGGAACTTCGCCTTCTCGGCCCAGAACTTCGACGTGTAGAAGTCCGCCGCCGCCTGGGGATCCCGGACATTCAGCATCACGTGATGAAAGCGCGCGCGTGGCGCTTCGGATTGCCCGGGCGCCAGCGTCACGACGGCGGCGGCCAGGGCGGCGCATCCCAAGAGCAGCTTGTACTTCATGGTGCGGCTCAGTATATCGATCCGTAACGGGCGATTGCTAGACTACCTGGGAATGCGGTTCGGGGTCCTGTTATTCGTACTCGCCGGAGAGCTGGCGGGCGAGCGGTTCCAAGGCCGGGTGACCGATGTGCGCGGCGCGGGTATCGCCGGCGCCGCGGTGGCCGCGCGGTCGTCCTCCGGGGTGACGCTGGCGCGAGCGGAGTCCGGAGGGGATGGCGCTTTCGTGCTCGAACTCAGCCCCGCGGCGGCGTCCGTGCGCGTGGAAGCGCCCGGCTTCTCGCCGCGGGAGGTCGCGCGCGCAGAGGCGCGCCCGGACATCGCCCTGGAGGTATCGCCCTCGTTCGTGGCGATCACCGTTACGGCGCGGCGCGGCGAGGCCGAGGACCCCCGCGCCAGTTCCGCGGTTGCCGCGGCGGTAGACCACGACGCCTTTCCGGCGCGCGCCGCAAACACCATCGGCAACCTGCTGGAGCACCAGCCGGGGATCCTGGTGCAGCAGACGACCCCCGGCCAGGTGTCGCCGTTCCTGCGCGGCCTTACCGGCTACCAGGTGCTGAACCTGATCGACGGCGTCCGGTTCAACAACGCCACCTTCCGCTCCGGGCCGAACCAGTACCTCGCATACCTGGAGCCGAGCCAGGCGCAGCGGCTGGAGGCGGTGTTGGGTCCGGCGGGCGCGCAATACGGCAGCGACGCGCTGGGCGGGACCATCCAGGTGCGCACCCAGGAGCCGCGCCCGGGCCGGCTGCACGGCGAGCTGGCGATCGCGGGCGCTTCCGCGGACCTCTCCGGCGACCTCAGCGCCGAGTTCACTGGCGGGACCGAGCGGGTCAACTGGCTGGCGGGTGCGCAGGGCCGCCGGATAAACGATCTGCGCGCGGGCGGCGGCGTCGACTCGCGCAACGTGTTCACGCGCTACTTTGGTCTGTCTCGCGAGCAGTCCGCCGGACTCTTGGGGAATCGCGCGCAGGACAGCGCGTTCTCGCAGTACGGGTTCCACGGCAAAGTGAATCTGCGGCCCACGGACCTGCAGAGCGTCAGCCTCTGGTACCAGTTCAGCCGGCTCGACGGCTTGCGTAATTACAAGGATCTCGACGGCGGCCTGGGACGACTGCTCTCCACCGTGGAGCCGCAGCGCCTGAACTTCTTCTATGGACGCTACGAGCGCTTCGCCCTGGGTCCATTCGACTCGTTGTCCGGCACCTTCTCGCTGAACTCGCAGGCCGATGGATCCCGGCGGCAGGGGCTGCGGTTCGTGGATCCGGTCATCGAGGACGAGACCCGCGTCGACGCGTTCGGCTACACGGCGCAGGCCGCGCTGCGCGCCCCGGGCCGCCAGGCGATCCAGTTCGGCGGCGAGCTGTTCGACGAGCGGATCTTCGCCGCGCGCGTCACTAACGGCCGCGCGCAGCGGCCGCTGTATCCGGACGATTCGCGCTACCGCACCTGGGCGATCTTCGGGCAGGACTCGGTCGCCTGGTTCTCAAACCGGCTGCGCGCCTCCGCGGGCGGACGCTTCACCGGCGTCAGCTATCGCACGGCCGCGGACCCCGCGCTCGGGGTCGCCCGTTCCGCGCAGGATTTCCGCGACGCGACCTTTCACGCCAGCCTCACCTGGAACGCCGCCGGACCCCTGGCGCTGCACACGCGCCTCGGCCGCGGCTTCCGCGCGCCGAACGCGAACGACCTCGGGGCCGTCGGCCTGAATGACCTCGGCTACGAGATCCCCGCGGCGGACGCCATTCCCGCGGGCGCGCTGCTCTCCACCAGCGCCGGCGAGGGCGCGCTCGCTTCCGGCCGCCGGCTCGCCGCACTGGCGCCGGAGCGGCTGTTCAGCTACGAGACGGGCGCGACGCTGCGCACCACGAAGCTGTACGCGCGCGTGCAGGTCTTCCTCAGCGAGCTATACGATCCGATCGTGCGCCGGACGCTGCTGTTCCCGGCGTCGAGCGCCCCGCAGGCGCTCGGCGGCATCGCTGTGCGTCCCTTGCCGCCCACGCCGCAACAGGCCGCGCAAGGCGTGGTGACCGTCGCGACGGCGCTCGATCCCCGCGCCGTGAAGGCGTTCGTCAACGACGGCCGGTCCCGTTACTACGGCATCGAATCCGTCTTGAACTACCAGTTCGACGCCCGGTGGTCCGTGCAATCGAACTACACGTTTCTCGCGGGCAGGGACCTGAATCCGAACCGCAACATCCGGCGCCTGCCGCCCCAGCAGGGCTTCGTCCAGCTTCGCTACACGCCGGCGCGCCGCTGGTGGATCACCGGCTCTCTCACCCTAACCGGCGCGCAGGAGCGGCTCAGCGGCGGCGACCTCGACGACGAGCGCATCGGAGCGTCCCGCAGCCGCAACGATATCGCGGCGTTCTTCGCCGGCGCGCGCGCGCAGGCTTTCGTGGACGCGCGCGGCGTGTTCCTGCCCACCGGGGAAACGCTGGCGCAGATCCAGAACCGCGTGCTGCCGGGCGTCGCCAGCGCGGCGCAGCGCGTGGCGCTCTATCCGCGCACTGCGGGCTGGGTCTCCGTGGACCTCGCCGGCGGCTACCGGCTGGGCGAGCGCTGGACCTTGAACCTGGCAGTGTCCAATCTGCTGGACCGGAACTACCGGGTGCACGGCTCGGGCTTCGACGCGCCGGGCGTCAACGCGTTCGCCGCGCTGCGCTACCGCTTCTAGCGCTCGCCGAGCAGTTCGGTGAGGCTGGCGCCCGCCTGGCGCAGGCGGTCCTTGCCGTGGTCGAAGTCCGCCGGCGCCATGGGCGGCCCGTCGTGGCTGCGCGCGCAGCGCGCGCATTCCGCCGCCCACGGGATCGCCTTCAGCCGCAGGTTCGCGATCTGCTTGCCGCAGGTCTGGCAGAAGCCGTAGGTTTCGTTCTCCAGGCGTTGCAGCGCCTCGAGGATCAACTGGTGCTCGGCGCCTTCCATGGCGCTGACGCGCCCTTCCACGGCGCGGGCGGATTCGAGGATCGGCTGCTCGTCGACGGAGATTTCGCCGCGCTCCCGCGGCGGCTCCTCAGGATGGCGTTCGATCTCCCGCAGGCGTTCGCGCAGCGCGTGCCGCTGGTCGGCGCGCCATTTGGGGGACCGGGGGGTATGGTGTTTCGGGTGGGTCGTCATGGGACCGCCCTCCCTTCCGTTATGAATTCCGCCTCTAGCATACGGCGGAGGGGGCGCGGCGTCCAGAGGTATTTTGTCGCCGACCTGCGTGTCAACCCGGAACGCAATGCCGGGCGGTTACAATCGGGGTGAGGATTCCTCAGATGAAGCTGTCTGCGACGTTCGAGGCCACCATCGAAGCCCGCGCCCGGGCCGCCGGACTCTCGGCCGAGCAGTTCCTGGAGAAGCTGTTGCGCGAGAGCGCCGAACGCGAATCGCAGCGCGCCGAGTTCGAAACCGTGATCGCCGCGCGGCTGGCTTCGCTCGACCGCGGCGAGGGAGTGGACGGGGAGTCCGTCATGGAGCGGCTCTTCCAGCCCTGATGGCGCGCTACGTTTTTGCGCCGCAAGTGGAGGGCGACCTGAATCGCGATCCGTGGTCGCCACTAATCGGCTTTGCGCTTGGCACGGCGCGCGAGTTCTAGCAGGGAACGCAGCGTGGCGTTCACCGAGGCGGAATCCGGAAAGGCGCGGGCAACATCGGCGTCCAGAAGGATGACGTTCGCGCCCTCGGCGTAAGCGGCGGCGTACTTGCCACGGACGCGACCCTTCACGCCCGCGGAGAAATCGTATGCGGGACGCATCCCGGCGTCAGCCTTCTTCTTCATAGTCGCGGCGCTCCGTGTGGTCTATGGTAAATGAAACCGTGCCGCGAAAAACGGATGTTCAAGACTCCGGGTGCGTCCGACCCGCTGCCGGGGGCCGCTTGACGGGCCTGGCCGCGGCGGCTACGTTAGGAGCATGAGCCTCGAGGTCAAACCCGAGACCGAACAACTGGTGCGGGAAGAAATCCGCAGCGGCCGGTTTGCGTCGGTCGATGACCTGATCACGCAGGGCGTGCTGGCCTGGAGGGTGCAGCATCGGCAGCCGCCGGCCGGGAAGCTGACCGCGGCGGAAGCCATCGCGCGGATCCGCGAGTTGCGCCGCGGCGTGACGCTCGGCGGGCTGAGGGTCAAGGATCTGGCTAGCGAAGGCCGTCCGTGAGGGCCTTCGTTCTCGACAGTTCCGTCGCCATGGCATGGTGCTTCGAGGACGAGGCCACGGCCTACACCGACGCCATTCTCGCGTCGCTCGGGGAACCGCACGCGATCGTGGTGCCGCCGCTGTGGCACTACGAGGTCGTCAACGTGGTGCTGCAGGCCGTTCGCAGGAACCGAATCAGCGCGGCGAAGGCGCGCGAGTTCGTGGATTCGCTCGCCGGTTTCACGATTCAGGTCGAAGAAGGATCCTCGCGGGTTTTCGAGAGCGTTTACGAATTGGCCGTGCAGTACCGGCTCACGAGCTACGACGCGGCCTATCTGGAGCTGGCGCTGCGCCGCAACCTTCCCTTGGCCACACTGGACGAGGATCTGAAGCTGGCGGCGATCGCAGCGGGGGTTGCGCTCCTCGACGGTTGAGTCACAACGTCTGCAATCCGTCACCAACCGCTCGCGCGGCGACCCAGAATCACGTCCGCAGAAACAGCAAGGCCCTGCGTGGGGAGCCGGGCCCTGCTTCAAGAAAAACGTCTGCGCCGAACCTCGCTTTGCCTAACTGCATGTGGCTACGAGGAATAGAAATCGGAACCGAGGTGTTTCACCCCGATTCACTCAATTCGTTCTGACAAGCTCCGGTCGGATCAAAGCACCACTTTGATCCAATGTAGTCAAGACAGTGCGTTCTCCGTTGTGGTAGAGGACCGGCTGTAAGCCTTGGGCAACGTAAACAAGCGCTTTAGCGTGAAGGCCCTGTCGACGCTTTTCCTCAATCCGGGTCTGGAACAAAGTGTGCTGCACACGGTAAGAACCGACGCAGCCTTGCGTGCGGCACCGAGCCACATGGAAGTCGTTCTCGTACCACCAAGTATCCCGCATGGCTGAAACCGCCATTTCGGAATCGCAAAAAACGCAGCGTTCTTTGTGCATTTCGATGGCCTCTTTGGCGGGAAGCCCTAGCTGCACCCGCTGGTGCCGCCGCAGTTCTCGCACTTGTAGCAAGAACCGTTGCGCGTCATCAGCCCGCCGCACTCCGCGCACAGCGGCGCGTCGCTCACGGCCGCGTCAAACTGCAAAGCCTGCTGCGGCTCCGGCTCCGTCGGACGCAGCTTCGGCGCTTCGCCCGCTTCCGCCGTGCCGTACTCGGGTCCGATGAATTTCACGGCCATCCACCGGAAGATGTAATCCATGATGGACTTCGCGTACGGGACCTGCGGGTTCCCCGTCCAGCCCGACGGCTCGAACCGCACGTGGCTGAACTTGTCCACGAAGAACTTCAGCGGCACGCCGTACTGCAAGCCGTACGACACCACCGTGGCGAAGCTATCCATCAGCCCGGAGATCGTCGAGCCTTCCTTCGCCATGGTGATGAAGATCTCGCCCGGCGTGCCGTCCTCGAACAGGCCCACCGTGATGTAGCCTTCGTGGCCGCCGATGGAGAACTTGTGCGTGATCGACGCGCGCTCGTCCGGCAGCTTCCGCCGGATGGGCCGGTAGACGATCTTCTCCTGCACCTGCACGGCGGGAGCGGCCGAAGCCGTGGCGGCCTTCGCGCCCTTGGCCGTGCCGGACGAGAGCGGCTGCACGCGCTTCGAATTGTCGCGGTAGATGGCGACGGCTTTCAGGCCCAGCCGCCAGGACTCGAGGTACGCGTCCATGATCTCGTCGACCGTGCACTCCTCGGGCATGTTGATGGTCTTCGAAATGGCGCCTGAAATAAAGGGCTGCACCGCGGCCATCATCTTCACGTGGCCCATGTAATGGATGGACCGCGTGCCGTTCTGGGGCCGGAACGAGCAGTCGAACACCGCCAGGTGCGAGTCGTCGAGGCCGGGCGCGCCTTCGATGGTGCCCGTCGCGTCGATGTGCGCCACGATCTTTTCCACCTGCGCGGGCGTGTAGCCGAGCTTGATGAGCGCGGCGGGCACGGTGTTGTTGACGATCTTGATCACGCCGCCGCCCACCAGCTTCTTGTACTTCACCAGGGCGAGATCCGGCTCGATGCCCGTGGTGTCGCAATCCATCATGAAGCCGATGGTGCCCGTGGGCGCGATCACCGTGGTCTGCGCGTTGCGGAAGCCGTGGATCTTGCCGAGTTCGTAGGCGTTGGTCCAGCAGGTTTCGGCGGCGGCGTAGAGGTCCGCGGGAACGTTGGCCTTATTGATGCCGGCGACACTCTCCTTGTGCATGCGGATCACTTCGAGGAACGGCTGCTCGTTCACGCGGTAGCCGGGGCACGGCCCTGTGGATTCGGCGGCGATGCGCGCCGAGGTGAGGTAGGCCTGGCCGCACATCACCGCGGTGATGGCGCCGGCCCAGTCGCGGCCCTTGGCGGAGTCGTAGGGCAGGCCCATCGACATCAGCAGGCTGCCGAGGTTGGCGAAGCCGAGGCCCAGCGGCCGGAAGTCGTGCGAGTTGTGCGCAATCGCTTCGGTGGGGTAGCTGGCGTTATCGACGATGATCTCCTGCGCGATGGTCACCGTGTCCACGGCATGGCGGAAGGCTTCGACATCGAAGCGGCCGTCCGGACCGACGAACCGCATCAGGTTCAGCGACGCCAGGTTGCAGGCCGAGTCGTCGAGGAACATGTACTCGGAGCAGGGGTTCGAGGCGTTGATGCGGGCGGTGTTCTTGGAGGTGTGCCAGCGGTTGACGGTGGTGTCGAACTGCATGCCGGGGTCGCCGCACTGCCAGGTGGCGTCGGCGATCTGGCGCAGCAGGTCCCGGGCGTTGTAGCGCTTCACCGGCTGGTCGTTGATGCGGCTCTTGGTCCACCAGTCGCGGTTCTCGACGACGGCCTGCATGAAGTCGTCGGTGGCGCGGACGGAGTTGTTGGCGTTCTGGAAGAAGATGGACGAGTACGCCTCGCCGTCGAGCGAAGAGTCATAGCCCGCGTCGATCAGCGTGTGCGCCTTCTTCTCTTCCTTGGCCTTGCACCAGATGAACGCCTCGACATCCGGGTGGTCGGTGTTGAGGATCACCATCTTGGCGGCGCGGCGCGTCTTGCCGCCGCTCTTGATGACGCCGGCGAAGGCGTCAAAACCCTTCATGAACGACAGGGGTCCGCTGGCGCGGCCGCCGCCGGAAAGGATCGCGTCCTCTTCGCGGAGGTTCGACAGGTTGGAGCCGGTGCCGGAGCCCCACTTGAAGAGCATGCCCTCGGTCTTGGCCAGGTCGAGGATCGATTCCAGAGTGTCGCCGGCCGAGTTGATGAAGCAGGCCGAGCACTGGGGCTTGCGGTCGTTCGGCTTCACGCGGGCGAAGTCCGCGGAGGCTTCGTCGTAGTACCAGCCGTAGCCGCGCGGCTCGGGAACCCCGACGTTGAACCACACCGGCGAGTTGAAGCACGCCTTCTGCGTCAGCATCAGGTGCGCGAGTTCCTGGCGGAAGTTGTCGGCGTCCTCGGCGGTGCGGAAGTAGCGCTGGTCGCGACCCCAATCGGCGATGGTGTCCACTACCCGGTGGACCAGCTGGGCGACGCTGCGCTCCCGGTCCGGCGCCCCGATCTTTCCATAGAAGTACTTGCTGGCGACGATGTTGGTGGCCGTCTGGGACCAGTCGGCCGGCACCTCGAGGTCGCGCTGCTCGAAAATCACCGCGCCCTTGTCGTTGCCGATGGAAGCCGTACGCAGCTCCCAGCGGACCTCGTCATACGGCGTTTTGCCCGGTTCGAGCTTGGCGGTAAAGTACCGCGGAAACGAGACTCCGATCCGCTCCCGAACGGGGAGGGGGCGATACAAGTCCTTCATTTTGCTGCTTTGGTCGACACTGAGCTGTCCCATATTTTAGTCCTTCTTTGTCTAACTGTCGTGGAAAGATCCGGCCAAGAACGCGGCTCGCGGTGTCTTGCCTCGTCCGGGCGGTACGGGGCAGCATCGCGACGCCTGGACATCTTGACGCAACATATAGTGTGTCGTCAAGAAAAATAACTACTGGTGGCACATCGAGTTGCGGACGCGTTACACGCGCATGTCGGACCAGGATGGTCCGATTTGAGCCCCATCCGTGATGCAACGAATTGATTCGGAATCTCTTAGCGACTTCCATCCGCCGCTCCGGGTCGCGCGGCCGCAGGGGCCGCCGAGGGTGCGGGGGAGGAGCCAAGAGTGAGGGTGCGGTACACCAGAAATCCGACCGCGATCAGGACGCTGGCGACTAAGACCCAATTCATCAACGACATACCAGAGGTCTCGGGTTCCTGGTCCTCGGCATCGATGTGGGGTTCGGCCGGATCGCCTAGCGGGTGAACGGTTACTACTGTAATGTTGTCCTGGCCCTGAACCTGCCGCGCCAGGGCCCGGCGGACCAGATGCGTGGGCCAAAGCTCCGGGCGTCCGGTGAGGGTGGCCCGGATCTCGGAGTCGTCGAGGGTCTTGAAGAGACCGTCGGAGGCAAGCATTACGACGTCGCCGGGTTCAAGCTGCAGCGGCTCGGCGGGCGCATCGATTTCGGCAATGCGCTCCGAGCCGACATAGCTGGTAAGGGACTCGCGCTCCGGGTGGCTGGCGGCCTGTTCCGGGGTGAGCGATCCGGCGGCGACGGCCTTTTCGAGCAGATTGGCGAAGACGTGCGGATTGGTGAGCCGGGTGAGCCCGCCGTCGCGGCAGATGTAAATGTTGGAGTCGCCGACGGAGATCCAGTGGAGGCGGTCCTCGTGGAGGACGCAGGCGACGAGCGTGGTGCCCAGCCCTTCCGTGACGCCAAGTTCCTTCGACAGCGAGTAAACCGCGGAGTTGGCGGTGCGGACGCTCCGCTCGAGGGCCGCGGGGATCGACTCGGCGGGAGTCTTCTGGCGGTAGGCTTCCAGAAACGCGCGGACAGCGGCGCGGCTGGCCTGTTCGCCCTGCTGCAGGCCGCCCATGCCGTCGGCCAGAATGGTGACGTAGCCCGCATGCTTTAGGACTTGGGGATCGTCCTGGTCACCGAAGCCGAAGGAATCCTGCTGGGATTCCCGTGCACCGATGTCCTGGGCGTGAGCCGAAACGAAGCGCATGGGGTCGATTGGCGATTATACAAGACTCACTGCAGCCGGGGCCGGGAGAGTTCCGGTAGAATGATCGGGCTTGGCCACTTTCCCAGGAACCATTCCCGCGCTGCGCTCGACAGCGGACCCCCATGCGGAGGAGTTTCGGCGCAACTTCGAGACGAACGCCAAGGAGTGCGAGCGCCTGAAACAGGCGTTGCAGCTCTCCACCAAGGGCGGCGGCGAGAAGTACGTCCAGCGGCACATTGAGCGGGGAAAACTCCTGCCGCGGGAGCGGCTGGAACTGCTGCTGGACGAGGGATCGTATTTCCTGGAGATCGCGCCGCTGGCGGGGCTGGGCTTCGAGGGAGAGGTCCCCGGGGCGGGCGTGATCGGCGGGATCGGCCTGGTGTGCGGCCGGGAATGCATGGTGATCGCCAACGAGGCGACGGCCAAGGGCGGCGCGACGGGGGAGCCCGGGTCCTGGAAGAACGCCCGGCTGGCCGACATCGCCATGCAGAATCACCTGCCGACGGTGCTGCTGGTGGAGGCGGCCGGGGCGGACCTGCCGCAGCAGGCCAAGATCTTCGTTCCGGGCGGCCGCGGCTTCCGGGAGATTACGCGACGGTCGCGGAACCGGCTGCCGACGGTGTCGGTGGTGTTCGGATCGTCCACGGCGGGCGGGGCGTACCTTCCCGGCATGTCGGACTACGCGATCATGGTGCGCAACCGCGCGCAGGTGTTCCTCGCCGGTCCGCCGCTGGTGAAGATGGCGACGGGCGAGGTGGTGGACGAGGAGTCCCTGGGCGGCGCGGAGATGCACTCGCGGATCTCCGGGCTGAGCGACTACCTGGCCGAAGACGAGTACGACGCCATCCGGCAGGCGCGGATGGTGATCGCGAACTTCAATCTGCAGAAACCGGCGTTGCCGCCGCTGGGTCCCGGCGATGAGCCGGCGTACCCGGCCGAGGAACTGCTGGGCGTCGTGTCGCCGGACCCGCGGGTTCCCTTCGAAGTCCGCGATGTCATCGCGCGGATCGTCGACGGGTCGCGCTTCGCGGAGTTCAAGCCCAAGTACGGGCCGACCCTGGTGACCGGGTTCGCGCACGTCCACGGGTTCCCGGTGGCGATCCTGGCGAACAACGGGGTCCTGATGACGGAAAGCTCGGAGAAGGGGGCGCAGTTCATCGCGCTGGCGAACCAGCAGAACATCCCGCTGCTGTTCCTGCAGAACATCACGGGCTTCATGGTGGGACGGCATTACGAGGAGCAGGGGATCATCCGCGCGGGGTCGAAGCTGATCAACGCGGTGTCGAACTCGACGGTGCCCGCGGTGACGATCATGATCGGCGGGTCCTACGGAGCGGGAAACTACGCGATGTGCGGGCGCGCGTACGAGCCGCGGTTCCTGTTCACCTGGCCGAACCACCGGATTGCGGTGATGGGCGGGCAGCAACTGGCGGGCGTGATGGACATTATCCGGCGCGAGGCGGCGGCGAAGGCCGGAATCGCAGTGGACGAGGCGCAGCTAAACGCGGCGAAGGCGGCGCTGGAGGCGCAGATCGGCAGGGAAAGCGACCCGTACTTCGCCACGGCGCGCCTGTGGGACGACGGGATTATCGATCCGCGGGAAACGCGCACGGTGATCGCCATCTCGCTGTCGGCCGCGTACAACCGGCCGTTTGAAGGCACCATGGCGTGGGGAGTGTTCCGGCATTGATTCCGATCCAGAAAGTCCTGATCGCGAACCGCGGGGAGATCGCGCGGCGGATTGCGCGTACGTGTCACGCACGCGGCATCGCGACCGTGGCGGTGTACTCGGAGGCCGACCGCGAGGCTTTGCACGTCCGCGAGGCGCGGGAAGCGGTGCTGCTCGGTCCGGCGCCGAGCCGCGAGAGCTACCTGCGGGTGGACCGCATCCTTGAAGCTGCGCGCCGGACGGGCGCGGACGCGGTGCATCCCGGGTACGGCTTCCTGTCGGAGAACGCCGAGTTCGCCGAGGCGGTGACCGGGGCGGGACTGCGCTTCATCGGGCCGTCGCCGGACGCGATCCGCCGCATGGGCCTGAAGAGCGTCGCGCGCGCCATCGCCGCGGAGGCGCAGGTGCCGACGGTGCCGGGCTACAACGGCGACGATCAGGACCGGTTGCGCGAAGAAGCGTTGCGGATCGGCTTTCCCGTGCTGATCAAAGCTTCGGCGGGCGGCGGTGGCAAGGGCATGCGGCTGGTGCGCGCCGCAACCGAACTGGACGAAGCGCTCGCCGGCGCGCGCCGCGAAGCGGAAGCGGCCTTTGGCAACGGGCACCTGCTGCTCGAGAAATACATCGAGCGGGCGCGCCACGTGGAGATCCAGATCTTCGGCGACACCCACGGCAACCTGATCCACTTCGGCGAGCGCGAGTGCTCCATCCAGAGGCGGCATCAGAAGATCATCGAGGAAGCCCCGTCGCCCGCCGTGGACGAGCATCTGCGCGCGCGCATGGGCGAGGCTGCGGTGTCGATTGGCAAGGCGATCGGCTATAGCAGCGCCGGAACCGTGGAGTTCCTGCTCGCGCCGTCCGGCGACTTCTACTTCATCGAGGTGAATACACGGATCCAGGTGGAGCATCCCGTGACCGAAGTGGTTTGCGGCGTCGATCTGGTGGACCTGCAGCTAACCGTGGCAGAGGGCCGTCCGCTGGGCATCCGGCAGGAGGAGGTGCGGCTCACCGGGCACGCCATCGAAGCGCGCCTGTACGCTGAAGATCCGGCGAATGACTATCTGCCGGCGACGGGCACCGTGGTGCGCGCGAGCTTCGGAGAGGCCCGGGTCGAAACCGGGATCGCATCGGGGTCCGCGATCTCCATCTACTATGACCCGATGGTTGCGAAGATGATCGCCGCCGGAGCAACGCGCGCGGAAGCGATCCGGCGGCTGGCGCGCGCTATCGAGGACACCCGGGTGATGGGCGTCACCACGAACCGCGACTTCCTCCTGCGCGTCCTTGGGGACCCGGCTTTCCAGGCGGGCGAGACTCACACGGGATTCCTGAACGGCTTCCCGGCGGCCGGCCCGGACCCGGAGGGCGACATCACCGCCTGTTGCCTGCTGGCAGTATTCCTCGACGCCGAGGCGTTCGCGGCTCGCCAGTTCCTCAAGCGAATCCCGCCGAACTTCCGCAACAACCACTACCGCGATCCGTTCTGCGAGTTCGAGTGCGGCGGCGTACGCCACAAGGTCACGTGGCGCAACCTGCCAGGGCGGAAGTTCCGTCTGAGGTGCGGCGACGCGGTGCGGACCGTCGAGGTCCTCGCCTGGGCCGAAGACGGCATGCGCGCCGCGGTGGACGGCGTACAAGCGGCCGTGGACGTGGCCCGCCAGGGCGACCGCTACTGGCTCGAATCGCCGCTGGCGAGCGCTGCCGTTACGAAGCTGCCGCGCTATCCCGAATCCGCCGCGGCGGCCGACCATGAAACCGCGAACGCGCCGATGCCCGGCCTGGTGCTGCGCATCCCGGTGGAGCCGGGCCAGGAAGTGGAGCCCGGGCAGGCGCTGGTGATCCTGGAAGCGATGAAAATGGAACAGACCATCCGCGCCGGGGTCCATGGGCGCGTCGAGGCCGTATTGGTTAAAGTAGGAGAAATCGTGGCGCCGGGCCAGCGACTGGTCGAGATCGGCGCTCTGGAGAAGTCATGAGCACAACCATCGCCCCGCCGGAGATGCGAGCGGTGTTTCCGCCCTTCGAGCGGGAGCACGAGATGTTCCGCGACGAAGTGAAGAAGTTCGCGCTGAAAGAGATCGCCCCCTACGCCGAAGACTGGGATCACCGGGGCGAGTTCCCGAAGGAACTGTTCAAAAAAGCCGGCGACCTCGGCATCTTCGGCATCCGGCTGGACCCCAAGTACGGCGGCGCGGGCGCCGACTGGTGGATGTCTGCCGCGTACTTCGAGGGCATCTCTTACACGACCTCGGGCGGCGTGAACATGGGCCTGATGGTGCAGAGCGACATTACCCTGCCGGCGCTCGACGAGCTGGGCACGCCGGAACAGAAGGAAGAATTCCTGCGCCCGGCGATCGCCGGCGACGCGATCGCCTGCCTGGGCGTCAGCGAACCCGGCGGCGGGTCGGATGTCGCCGCCATCAAGACCTGGGCTCGCGAAGACGGCGGCGACCTGGTGATCAAAGGCCAGAAGCTGTGGATTACCAACGGCCCGCGCGCGGACTTCATCATCCTCGCCGTGCGCACGGCCGAGGACGCGCACAAGGGCGTCACCTTCGTGCTGTTCCCGACTAAGACCAAGGGGTTCTCGGTGGGCAAGCCGATCCACAAGGTCGGCATGATGTGCTCGGACACCGGCGAGCTGTTCTTCGACGACTGCCGGATCCCGAAGCGCTACATCCTGGGCGAAATGAACCAGGGCTTCTACTACGTGATGCGCAACTTCCAGGGCGAGCGGCTGGCTGCCGCGCTGGGCGCGGTCTTTTCGATGGACCGCGCGCTCGAGTTCGCCATGAGCTACGGCCTGGAGCGCTCCGCGTTCGGCCAGCCGGTGCGCAAGTACCAGGTGTGGAAGCACCGCTTCGCGGAGCTGTACACCGAAGTGGAAGCCTCGAAGTGGCTCACTTACCGGGCGCTGGATCTCTTCAACCGCGGGATTCCGTGCGTGAAGGAGATCACGATGGCGAAGCTGCACTCGACGGACCTGTGCCAGAAGGTGATGTACGAGTGCATGCAGATTTTCGGCGGCTTCGGATTTACCACGGAGTATCCGATCGGGCGCATGTGGCGTGATTCGCGCCTGCACACGATCGGCGCCGGGTCGTCGGAGATCATGAAAGAAATTCTGGCGAAGCAGTTCAAGATATGATCCGCATCGCGAACGGCCAAGGCTTCTGGGGCGATTCGCTCGAAGCCCCCATTGAGCAGGTCCGCCGGGGACCCATCGACTACCTGACGCTCGACTACCTCGCCGAGATCACGATGTCGATCGTGCAGAAGCAGAAGGCGCGAGACCCGCGCCAGGGCTATGCGCGGGATTTCGTCGAGATGATCGCGCGCGTGCTGCCGGACCTGGTGGAGCGCCGCGTGAAGGTGATCGCCAACGCCGGCGGCGTGAATCCCGAAGGCTGCCGCGACGCCATCGTCGAAGTGGTCAAGCGGCTGGGCCTGCAAGGCAAGGTGAAGATCGGCGTCGTCGCGGGCGACGACCTGATGCCCCAGCTCGACGCGCTGCTCGCGCGGGGCATCGAACTCAAGAATATGGACACGGGCGAGCCGCTGTCGTCCGTGCGCCCGCTGGTGCAGAGCGCGAACGTCTACCTCGGCGCCTGGCCCGTCGTCGAGGCGCTGCGGCAAGGCGCGGATATTGTCGTGTGCGGCCGGGTCACCGATACCGGGCTCGCGCTCGCGCCGATGATCCACGAGTTCGGCTGGGGCGCCGAGGATTGGAACCGGCTCGCCGCCGGCACCATCGCCGGACACACCGTCGAATGCGGCGCACAGTGCACGGGCGGCAATTGCCAGGTGGACTGGCGGACCACGCCCGACTACGCCGGCATCGGCTACCCGATCATCGAAGCCGAGCCCGACGGCACGTTCGTCATCACCAAGCACGCGGGCACCGGCGGGCGCGTCTCGATCCCGTCCGTCAAGGAACAACTGCTGTACGAACTCGGCGATCCGAAGGAGTACATCACCCCGGATTGCATCGCGGACTTCACCTCGATCCGGCTCGCGGACGCGGGGCCCGACCGGGTACGGTTCAGCGGCATCCAGGGACGCCCGTACACGCCGTTCTACAAGGTCTCGGTGAGCTACGCGAACGGCTTCAAGGCGGCGGGCACGCTGGTGTACTCCTGGCCCGACGCCTTCGCCAAGGCGCAGCTCGCCGACCGGATCCTGCGCGAGCGGCTGGACCGGCTGGGCCTGAAGTTTGACGCCGTGGTCAGCGAGTACGTCGGCGCCGGCGCCTGCCACGGCTTGAAGCTCGCGGGACCCCCGTCGCCCGACACACCGGAAGTGCTCCTGCGGATCGGCGTCCGGTCCCAGAACAAGGCGGCGGTGGATCGCTTCACCAAGGAACTCGCGCCCCTGGCGCTGAACGGCCCCCCCGTGGTCACGGGATTCGGCGCGGGGCGGCCGCAAGTCCAGGAGATCGTGGCGTACTGGCCGGCGTTGATGCCGAAGATCGAAATGACGCCCGCGGTGACGGTGACGGAGGCCTGATGGCGAAAGTCCAGTTGGTGAAGATCGCGCACGCGCGCTCCGGCGACAAGGGCGATACCGCGAACGTCGGCCTCATTGCGCTCGATCCGAAGTTCTACCCGGCGCTGGTGGCGCAGGTGACGGCCGAACGCGTGAAGGAGCATTTCTCCGAAATCTGCCACGGCAAGGTGGAACGCTTCGAGCTGCCGAACCTGCACGCGCTGAACTTCCTGCTGCACGAGTCGCTCGACGGCGGCGGGACGATTTCGCTGAAGGCCGATCCGCAGGGCAAGACCTACTCGGCGGCGCTGCTCCGGATGGAGATCGATGTCCCCGATACTCTATAGCGCCGCGGACGGCGTGGCGCGCATCGCGCTGAACCGTTCCGACAAGCGCAACGCGCTCAACGACGAGCTGATCGGCGCGCTGAAGCACCACCTGCGCGAAGCCGCGGCGGACCCCGCCGTGAAGGTGATCGTCATCGCCGGCGAGGGCAAGGACTTCTGCTCCGGCGCCGACCTGGCCGGCCTCGAGAAGATGTTCGAGGCCACCGTGCTGGACCACATGAACGGCGCCCGGCACATGGCCGAGGCGTTTCTCTACATGCGGCGTTGCGCGAAACCGATCGTCGCGCTGGTAAAGGGCAAGGCGCTCGCGGGCGGCTGCGGCCTCGCCACGGCGTGCGACCTGATCCTCGCCGCCGATACCGCGCAGTTCGGCTACCCGGAGGTGAACATCGGGTTCGTGCCGGCGATGGTGATGGCGATCCTGCGGCGCAACCTCGGCGAGAAGCTCGCGTTCGAACTGATCACCGGCGGCGAGGCGGTCAGCGCGGCGCGCGCGCGGGAGATCGGGCTGGTGAACCAGGTGTTTCCGGAGGCCGACTTCGACGCCCGCGCCGCAGAGTATGTCGCGAAGCTCGCCGCGAAATCGGCGTCCGCGATTGCGCTGTCGAAGAACCTGCTGTACCAGATGGACGGCATGAGCTTCGAGGCCGCGCTGGAAGGCGGGGTCCATATGAACGCGATCGCGCGGATGACGCCCGACATGAAGAAGGGCATCGAGAAGTTCCTGAAGCGAAGCTGAGCCACCCCTACCGGGCGAGGGCCCCCTCTAAAACCACGGCGGCGGATACCCCTGCTCCCCCACCGGACCCCCGAGCCCCTTCTTCAGAATCGCCCGCTGGTGCTCGTCCAGATCCTCATGCGTCACGAACCGGTCCGGCTTCCCGGGACGCCGCGGCTGCAGCCGCGCCTGGTGCTCGTCCGGTTGAAAGCGCAGCGTCTCGCGTGCGAAGGCGAGGATGTCGCTGGGGCCGAGCATGGACTTCAGTTCATTACGAACGGACATGGTTATCTCCTTTGAGAGTTGGTTATTCCTGGTTTACGCGGGGAGCTCGTCAAGTTTGGCGAGCAGCGACCGCGTGGCGTCGGGGTATGGCGTGATGGCCGTGAACAGGAGCTTCTTGAGTTCCGGCCATTCGTGGTGGTTCGTTATCGAATCCCGCTCCGGCTCGCGGAACTCGGCGAGCGGAGGGAGTTCGTTTGGAAATTTTGGTGCAAGTTCATGTTCGGCTGGGCTTTGCCCGTCGCGGGCGCTCGGGGTTCCGATTTGGGCCTGGGCGCTTGCCGCTCCCTCACGGTCGCGGACCAGTTGGGGGCTGGGGTTCACAGGGCCGCGAGCGTCAGCGAGCGGCAAGCTCCCGGAGGGCGCCTCCATGCCGAACGCGTCGGGGCGGAGGCGCTGGAGTTCGCGCAGGTGCCGGAGGTAGCTCCGGCTGA
>CAYYID010000090.1:0-20990 GCA_964471915.1 uncultured Solibacteraceae bacterium
CGCGAAGGCGGGCGGACGGTGGGCGCCGGCACGGTGACGGAGATCCTCGAGTAGGGCAAGCACGCGCCGCCCGAATCGGGTAAACTAAGTAGTTGAAGCAGCTTCCCGATCCAGGGGCATAGGCTAACGGTAAACCAGCGGTCTCCAAAACCGCCTTTGGGGGTTCGAATCCCTCTGCCCCTGCCATGGCAATCCGGTGGGCTCCTCCGAAGGAACCGTTTCCGAAGGAATCTGGGAAATTGGCAGGAACAGCGGCCGCGGCGTCCGGAAGGACCGTTGCGGCCTCAGGAAGTAAGATGGCCACGACCGAAACGAACGCAATCATTCAGGCGCCCGCCAACTGGTGGGTCAAGACCAAGGACTACTTCGACGATCTCCGCGCGGAGATGCGGCGGGTGACGTGGCCCAGTTGGAAGCAGGTCCGGGCGACCACCACCGTCGTCATCGCCGCGATCTTCGTTTTCGCCGCTTACTTCGGAGTCGTGGACTTCGTGGTCGGCCGCCTCATCACCGGCCTGTTCGACCGCCTGACCAAGTAGGTTTCCATGGAAGATCAATTCCCCGACCAGACTCCTTCCCCGGAAACCGCGGCGGACGAAACCGCCCCGGCGGCTGTCGCCGCCGAGGAACCGCCCGCCGAAGCCACTTCGAAGAACTGGTTCATCATCCACACCTACTCGGGTTTTGAGAACAAGGTCTCCGAGTCCCTGAAGACCCGCGCCGCGGCGTTCGGCTTCGAGGATAAGCTGGGCCAGATCCTGATCCCCACCGAAGAGGTCGTCGAACTGCGCAACGGCAAGAAGGTGACGTCGAAGCGCATGCTGTATCCCGGCTACGTCCTGGTCCAGATGGACATGGACGACGACATGTGGCACCAGATCAAGAACACGCCGCGCGTCACCGGTTTCGTCGGCGGCGGCAAGACGCCCGTGCCGCTGACCGCCGATGAGGTCAACTCGGTGCTGTACCGCCAGGCGACGTCGGCGGAGCGCCCCCGGCCGAAGCTCAACTTCGAAAAGGGCGAAACGGTCAAGATCATCGATGGGCCGTTCACGAATTTCTCGGGCAAGGTGGAGGAGGTCAATCCCGACCGCAACACGTTGCGCGTGCTGGTGACCATCTTCGGGCGCTCGACGCCCGTGGAACTCGATTTCCTCCAGGTCGAGAAGACCTAGAGCCCGGAACCCATTTAGAGAAAGAGAACAGACATGGCAAAGAAAGTAACGGCGATGGTGAAGTTGCAGATTCCGGCGGGCAAGGCGACGCCGGCGCCTCCGGTGGGTACCGCGCTCGGCCCGCAGGGCGTCAACATCATGGAGTTCTGCAAGGCGTTCAACGCGAAGACCTCGGCGAAGGACCAGGAAGGCCTGATCATCCCCGTGGTCATCACGATCTACAACGACCGCTCGTTCACCTTCATCACCAAGACGCCGCCCGTGCCCGTGCTGATCAAGAAGGCCGTGAACCTCGCCAAGGGCTCGGCGACGCCGAACAAAGCCAAAGTCGGCAAGATCACGCTCAAGCAAATCGAGGAGATCGCGAAGCTCAAGATGCCCGATCTCAACTGCCTGACGCTCGAAAGCGCCATCCAGCAGGTGAAAGGCACCTGCGTGTCGATGGGCGTCGACGTCGCGCTCTAACTACAGTCTCTGGTAACTCTCTCTGGACCATTGCCCGGCGTCTGACGCCGGGCTTTTTTCATGGGGCCGGCGTTTGACGCCGGCCTTATTTCTTCCCCGGCTTTAGTTGACAAAGTCAACTATCGATCCTTGACTTAGTCAACTATCTCCAGCATCGCCTTCAAGAACCGCCCCGTGTGGCTCGCCGCGCACTGGGCGACCTGCTCCGGCGTTCCCTCCGCCACCAGCGTCCCGCCGCGCGAGCCGCCCTCCGGCCCCAGGTCGAGCACCCAGTCCGCCGCGCGGACCACTTCCAGGTTGTGCTCGATGATCAGGATCGACGCGCCCGCGTGCAGCAGCCGCTCGAAGGCGTCCAGCAGCTTCGCGATGTCGTCGAAGTGCAGCCCCGTGGTCGGCTCGTCGAAGATGTAGAGCGCGCCGGCGCTCGAAGCCTGCGCCAGGTGCGCCGCCAGCTTCACGCGCTGGGCTTCTCCCCCCGAGAGCGTCGTCGCCGACTGGCCCAGCCGCAGGTACCCGAGCCCGACGTCGTTCAGCACCTTCAGCTTCGCCGTCAGCTTCGGGACGTCCGAGAACAGCGACAGCGCCTCCCGCACCGTCAGCCCCAGCACCTCGTGGATATTCAGGCCCTTGTAGCGGACCTCCAGGATCCCGTGCTTGTAGCGCGTGCCCTTGCAGTCCTCGCAGATCAGCTCCACGTCGGCCAGGAACTGCATCTCCACCGTCACCGTGCCGTCGCCCTGGCACGTCTCGCAGCGGCCGCCCGGAATGTTGAACGAGAAGTGCCCCGCCGTGTACCCGCGCTTGTCGGCTTCCGGAGTGCCCGCGAACAGTTCCCGGATGACGTCGAACGCCTTGATGTACGTCACGGGGTTCGAGCGCGGCGTCCGCCCGATCGGCGATTGATCCACCAGCACCACCGAACTCAGCAGGTCCGCCTTTTCCACCTTGCGGCAGGTCGCCTTTTCGGGGGGGCCGAAGGCCTCCGCCTCCGCCGGCGGAGCCGCCGTCACCGCCCGGTCCATCTGTTTCACCAGGTTCTTGTAGATCACCTCGTGCACCAGCGTCGATTTGCCGGACCCCGAGACGCCGGTCACCGCCACCATCATCCCCAGCGGGATCGCGATGTCGAGGTTCTTCAGGTTGTTCGCCCGCGCGCCCAGAATCCGGATGGTGCGTTTCGGATTCGGCTTCCGCCGCTCGCGCTTCACCGACGACGACAGGTCGCCGCGCAGGTACTTGGCCGTCAGCGTCGCGCCCTTTTCGAGCAGCTTCGGGAACGGACCCTCGAACTGAATCCGTCCGCCCAGCTCCCCGGCGCCCGGACCCAGATCCAGGATGTGGTCGGCCGCGCGCATCACGTCGGGATCGTGCTCGACGACCAGGATCGTGTTGCCGAGGTCGCGCAGTTCGTGCAGGATGCCGATCAGCCGCCCGGTGTCGCGCGGGTGCAGGCCGATCGACGGTTCGTCGAGCACGTAACAGGCGCCCACCAGCCGGGACCCCAGGCACGTCGCCAGCTGGATGCGCTGGGCTTCTCCGCCGGAGAGCGTCATCGACAGGCGGTCGAGCGTGAGGTATTCGAGCCCTACGTCGTTCAGGAACTTCAGGCGCTGCTGGATCTCCACCAGCACCTTCTCGGCGATCGCCGCCTCCTCGGGCGTCAGCGTCAGCCCGTCGAAGAACTGCTTGGCCTCGGCGATGTTCAGCTTGGCGACCGCGGCCATGTTCCGCCCGCCCAGCCGCACGTTCAGCGCCTCTTTCCGCAGCCGCGATCCCTGGCAATCCGGACACTCCGCGTAGCCGCGGTACCGGCTGAGGAACACCCGCACGTGCACCTTGTACTTCTTGTTCTCCACTTCCTTGAAGTACCGCCGGATGGAATCGTCCACCAGCGTCCGCTCCTCGCGCGTGAGCTCTGCTACGGGTACCTTCAGCCGCACGCGGCCCTTGGCCCGCTTGAGGAAATCCTGATAGCCCCACACGTGCTGCGGCTTGGTCCAGGGATCCACGGCGCCCTCGTCGAGCGACAGCGTGGGATCGGGAATGATCAGGTCCGGATCGTAGTCGATGGTGTTGCCGAACCCCTGGCAGCGCGGGCAGGCGCCCACCGGCGAGTTGAAGCTGAACAGCGCCGGTTCCGGATCCTTGTACTCGAGGTTGCAGCGCTTGCAGGCGAATTTTTCGCTGAACTTGCGGTCCGCGCCGCCGGCGGCCGGCCGGAAGATCACCTCGCCGGACTCGCGATAGCAGATCTCGGCCGAGTCCACCAGGCGCTGGCGCACGTCGCCGCTCAGCGCCAGGCGGTCCACCAGCGCGTAGACGGGCCGCGAGAAATCCACGTTGAGCAGCGATTCCGGCGTCGAGAACTCGTAAGTCTGGCCCTCCTGGAACAGCCGGCCGAAGCCGCGCTTGCGCAGGTCGAACAGGTGGTCGCGCAGCACCTGGTTGTCCTTGGCCACGTGGATCGGAAACAGGACGAACCAGCGTGAGCCGCTCTCCTCGGCCAGCATCTCCGCGGCCACGCGGTCCAGGGTGTCGCGCACCACCTGCTGGCCGCAGTTGGAGCAGAACGTCCGGCCGGTGCGCGCGAACAGCAGCCGCAGGAAGTCGTAGAGTTCCGTGGAAGTCGCCACGGTGGAGCGCGGGTTGCGCGTCGTATTCTTCTGCCGGATCGCGATGGGCGGGGCGATCCCGTCGATCTCGTCGACGGCGGGTTTCTCCATGCGCTCCAGGAACTGCCGGGCATAGGCCGAAAGGGACTCGACGTAGCGGCGCTGCCCTTCGGCGTACACGGTGTCGAAGGCGAGGGAACTCTTGCCGGACCCCGAGACGCCCGTCACCACCGTCAGCACGTTGTGCGGGATCTCGACGGAGATGTCCTTCAGGTTGTGCACGCGCGCACCACGGATGGAGATGGAGTCCGGCAAGAGGGTAATCTCTAATTATACGTGGAGCGCTACTACACCGAGCTTGTGGAGGCTTTCGTGCGCGGGCGGCTGCCGGAGCTGGCGCCGCAGGCGGGCCTCGCGCTGGTTGAGCAAGGCCTCGCGGCCGGGCTGCGTCTGCACAAGTTCAAGCGCAACGCGGAACTCCCCCGGGTCCGCCGCGTGCTCGGGATGCTGCGCGCGCTGGCGCCCGCCACGCTGCTCGACATCGGCAGCGGGCGCGGCACGTTTCTGTGGCCGGCCCTGGCGGACCTCAACGCCGTGCGGATCTGCGCCGTGGATCTCGCCGAGCGGCGGACTTCCGACCTCGCCGCCGTGCGCCGGGGCGGCGTGGACCGCGTCACGGCCGTCCGGATGCGCGCCGAGAGGCTGGCCTTCCGCGACGCCGCGTTCGACGCCGTCACGGCGCTGGAGGTCCTCGAGCATCTGCCCCAGCCGGAAATCGCCATCCGGGAGGCGGTCCGCGTGGCGCGCCGCGCGGTCGTCTTTTCCGTGCCCTCCCGCGAGGACGCGAATCCCGAGCACCTGCACGTTTTGGATGCCGCGCGGCTGGAACGCGCGTTCCGCGAGGCCGGCGCCCGCGCGGTGCGCATCGACGGCGTGCTGAATCACCTGGTGGGGATCGCCCTGCGATGACGCCGCTGCTCAAGTATCCGCGCACGCCCCACGCCGAGGGCTCCCGCACCCAGCCCGGCGACGGCGGCCTGGCGACCGTGCCGCTCGCCGAACTTCGGGGCCGCACGGTGGTGATCGAAGAGAAGATCGACGGCGCGAACGCGGCGCTGCGCTTTTCGCCGGACGGCGAGCTGCTGCTCCAGAGCCGCGGCCACTACCTCGCCGGGGGACCCCGCGAGCGCCAGTTCGATCCGCTGAAGCGCTGGTCGGCGGCGCGGCGGGACCTGCTCTGGCGCGTGCTCGGGTGCCGCTACGTTCTCTACGGCGAGTGGACCTACGCGCTCCACTCCATCTTCTACGACGCCTTGCCGCACTACTTCCTCGAGTTCGACGTTCTCGACACCGCGACGGGTGAGTTCCTGGCCACGCCGGAGCGGCAGGACCTGCTGCGCGGCGCCGGCGTCGTCCCGGTCCCGGTGCTGTACCACGGGCCGTGGGACGGCGATCCCGCGCGCTGGATCCGGCGCTCGCGCTTCCAGACCCCGGATTGGCGGCAGCACCTGCCGCCCGACCGGGCCGTGCTCTGCGACGGCGCGGACCTCGCTGAAGGACTCTATTTCAAGTGCGAGGACCAGGGCCGCGTGACGCTGCGCGCGAAGTTCGTGCGCGCGTCTTTCTCGCAGGCCGTCGCCGAGTCCGGCTCGCACTGGCTCGACCGGCCGCTGGTGCCCAACCGGCTCGCGCCGGGTATCGATCTCTTCACGCCATGATCTTCGACTTCACTCCCGCCGCGCCCGGCTGGCGCGTCGACTGGCCAGCGCTCGATGCAGCGTTCCCCTGGATCCGCGCCATGCGGGATTGCCCGCAGGACCCCTACCACCACGCCGAGGGCAACGTCTGGATCCACACCCGCATGGTCGCCGAGGCCATGGTGGCGCTGCCGGCGTGGCAGGCGCTCGCCGCGGACGACCGCACCGCGCTGTTCGCGGCGGCGTTGCTCCACGATGTCGCCAAGCCCCTGGTTACCCGGATGGAAAACGGCCGCCTCACCAGCCGCGGCCATGCCTGGCGCGGCGCCATCTTCACGCGCCGCCTGCTTTGGGGACTCGGCGTGCCCTTCGCGCTCCGCGAGCGGATCGCCGCCCTCGTCCGCCACCACCAGACGCCGTACTGGCTGGCCGAGGATCCGCACCCCCAGCGCACCGCGTACCACATCAGCCAGACCGCCCGGTGCGACGAGCTGTCCCTGCTGAGCGAAGCCGACGTCCGCGGCCGCATCTGCGCCGATCAGGATCGCCTGCTCGACAACGTCGCGTACTTCGCCGAGTTCTGCCGCGAGCACGAGTGCTGGGACGCGCCGCGGCGCTTCGCCAACGCCCAGAGCCGCTTCGAATACTTCCGGACCCCGCACCGCCACGCCAGCTACGCCGCGCACGAGGGCACGGCCTTCGAGGTGATCCTGATGGCGGGTTTGCCCGGGGCGGGGAAGGACACCTGGATCCGCGCCCACGCCGCGGATCTCCCCTTGGTCTCGCTGGATGAGATCCGGCGCCGCCGCGGCATCGATCCCGCGGCCGAGCAGGGCGCCGTCATCCAGGAGGCGCGCGAGGCCGCCCGAGTCCTGCTGCGCGACCAGCAGCCCTTCGTGTGGAACGCCACGAACCTCACCCGGGACCTGCGCCGCCAGCCCGTGGACCTGTTCACGGCATACAACGCCCGCACGCGCATCGTGTACGTCGAAACCACCGCCGCCGAGGCGGAACTGCGCAACCGGAACCGCGAGCACCGCGTACCGGAGCCCGTCTATGAGCGCATGCTCGACCGCTGGGAGGTCCCGGAGCCGGGCGAGGCGCACGAAGTCGTGTACGTCACCGGCTAGCGGAAGCTCCTACTGCGCCGGACCCCGCGACGCGGCGACCTTGTCGAAGAAGTCCAGCGCCTCTTTCAGCACCCCGGTCTTCGTCTCAATCGCCGTGTCCAGGATCTGCGTCTTGTCGTTCTTCGTCTCGAAGGCCGGCCACTTCGGCAGACCCTTGCCGTTCGGATTGCCGGTGGCCGCGAAGTTCACCCAATACGCCGACATCGCCTTCGACAGCGCGCGATCCTGTTCGTTCGAGTTCTCCGGCAGGTTGGCGAACACGTACGCGATCTCCGCAGCGTGATATGACCCGTACTTCTCGCCCGCGGGCGTGCCCGGCACGCGCGTGAAGTAGTACGAGTACACCGGCGCCTTGCCGTTATCGGACGCCAGCCGCGCCCAGGTCCGCATGCTCCAGCCCATGCCGCTTGCGGTGAAGCTCGAATAGTACGACTGCTTCGCCTGCGCGTCGTTCGCCGCCGGATACATCTTCAGAAACTCGTCGGCGAACTTGCCGTAGCGGTTCCGGCTCTGCTTTTCGAACCACGCCGCGCTGCCGTTGGCCGGCCACGGCGAGAGCGCCGTGCCCTCGTCGGCGTTGAACCCCGCCAGCAGCGGGACATCGTTGTGCTTGCCCGTTCCCAGCGCCGTGGCGACATCCACCGGCAGGAACCAGCCGTCCGCCACGGGCCGGAAGGCAAAGCCCTCGGCCGACTTCAGCAGCTCGCGCGAGTCGATCTTCCGCAGGTCGGCGAGCGAGCGTCCTTGCCCGTAGCGCGCCCCTTCCTTCTCCAGATCCTCGCGCTTCGCCATGGGGCGCACGGAAGCGCCGCTTTGGCCGATCGCCCGCTGGAACAGTCCCTTCGCCAGCGGCGACGCCATCAGCGTGCTCACGCTGGTGGACCCGGCCGACTCGCCGAAGATCGTCACGCGCTTCGGGTCCCCGCCGAACTTCTCGATGTTCCGCTGCACCCACTCGAGCGCGGCGGCCTGATCCAGCAGCCCGTAGTTGCCCGTCGAGTTTCGATCGGACTCCTTGGTGAGGTCCGCGTGCCCGAAGAACCCGAAGACATTCAGCCGGTAATTGATCGTCACCAGCACCACGCCCTGTTTGGCGAGGTTCTCGCCGTCGTAGGTGGCCACGCTTCCCGAGCCGCGCGTCAGCCCGCCGCCGTGGATCCACACCATCACCGGCCGCCGTTCCTTCGCGGACTTCGCCGCGGTCCAGATGTTGAGGTAGAGGCAATCCTCGCTCTGCGGCTCCGTCTCGCGGTAGTAGAGCGACGTTTTCGGATAGTCGGCCTGCACGCACGACGCGGAGAACTTCGTCGCGTCCTTCACGCCGGTCCACGACGGCGGCGCTTTTGGGGCCTTCCAGCGCAGGTCGCCCACGGGCGGCGTCGCGTAAGGCACCCCCTTGTAGACGCGCACCTCCGGGTTCCGGCCGGCGGCGCCCTGCAGGGCGCCCTGTTCCACTTTCACGGTTTCGGCGGCGGCCAGCGCCGCGGCCGCGCACAACAGCATCCCAAGCGGCTTCATGATGGCCGCCATCATAACTCAGCCTTCGATGCTCGCGTGGGCGTGGTCCACCAGCTCGGCCAGCCGCTCCAGCTTGGCCGGATCCTTGAGCACGGGCCCGTGCCCGAAACACACGACGTTCGGCCGCAGCGCCGCCAGCTTGCGCCCCGACAGGCGGTTGATCTGGTGGTTCCAGTTGAACATCGGCAGCGGCTGGAAGATGCCGCGCTCCAGCGTGAAGAAGCTGCGGCCGATCATCACGTCGCCCACCAGCAGCACCCGGTCCTTCTCGCGGAAGAACGCGACGTGCCCCGGCGTGTGCCCCGGCGAGTCGACCACGGTGAACCCGCCCACCGTGTCGCCCTCGTGCAGCGCGCGGTCCACCGGGATCCCTCGCATCCGCGCGAACACCTTCTGCAGCAGCACCCACGCCTCGTAGCGCCGCCGCGCGCCGAAGCCCATGTTGCCGGTCTCCGCCGCGGGCACGTCGCGCGCGCCGCACCAGAACGGGATCCCCAGCGCGCGGCACACGCGCCATGACGAGCCCGCGTGGTCCGGGTGCGCGTGCGTCACCGCGTGCGCCCGCACGGTGCGGCCCCGCAGTTGCCGCAGCACCAGCGGCCAGTCCCACGGCCAACCGCAGTCGATCAGGACGTCGCCGGCCAGGTAGAAATTCACCATCGGACCCGTCGCGCCACGCAATTGAAACAACCCCGCCGCCACCTCGCGCATTCAGGGAGAGTCTAGCGCAGCTTTGCGGCGGTACGGTTTCTTCAGGTACGACCGGCACTCGGCGGCGATCTCCGACTGCGGCGCCAGTGCTATCGCCCGGCCATACGCCGCGCGCGCGGCGTCCCGCTCGCCGCGCAGGTCCTGAGTCTGGCCCAGCCGCATCCACGCGAGCAGCGCCGCGTGCAGATCCAGCCGGTCCACGCCCGCGGACGCCGCCGTCAGTTGTTCCAGCGCGCCGTCCAGGGACCCGAACCAGAACAGCAGATTGCCCCGCAGGTACGCCAGCTTCTCCGCGGATAACGCCGCGTAGCCCGGCTCGCCCGCGGCGCGGCGGCGCTCCACCTCGGCCAGCAGTTCCAGGGCTTTGCTCCGCTCCCCGAGGTCCGCGTGCATGTGAACCAGCTCCAGCCGGTACAGGACGTTGCGCGGGAATTGATCGGCCAGCGCGCCCGCCAGCGGGATCGCCTTGGCGGGCTGCCGCTCCCGCCGGTAGATCGCCGCGAGCAGCACCTGCGCGTCGATCCGGTTACGTACGCCCTTCGCCGCCACTTCCTCCAGCGTCCGGATCCCGCGGTTGCGGTCGCCGTTGAAACCCGCCAGAAAACCGAGCACGCGGTACCCGAGCGGCAGGCTGCCGACGATGTAGTCGTGGAGCCCCTCCACCAGCCGAGCATCCAGGAACCCGGGATCCGCTTCCACGGCGCGCCGGTGCAGCTTGCGCGCCTCGGTGGCGTCGCGCAGTGCGCTCAGCCACTCGCGCCGCACCAAAAAGTTGTAGTTGGCCCGCAGCCCATGGCTCACCCCGAGCGCATACAGCGCCTCGCGATCCCGGGGAGCGGCGGCCAGCCGCGCCGACGCTAGCGCCATCGCTTCGCGCAGCGTTTCCTCGATGTCCCGCTGCACCTCCGGCGGCGGGTTCATGTTCGGCCGCCGCACAAACGAATTCGCCCCCGTCACCAGCTCGCTCTCGAGCGCGCCGGAGCGATACATCTCGCGGTACAGCAGCGCCTGCGTCAGGTGATTGCGCGCGCCGGGCGACTGGGGATCGGCGGCCGCCTGCCGCCGGAACACGGCGATCGAGGTCTCGAAGTCCAGGTTGTAGAACGCCACCCAGCCGGGGTCCGCCAGGGGATCCTGGGCGGACAAGATGCCGGCTAACAACAGCCCCAGCGCTATCACGGCAGCCTCCGCAGCGCCCATTGGGCGTGACCCGCCACCAGCGGATCCTCGTGCGCGACCAGCCGTTCCAGCGGCTCCCGCAGTAGCGGATCCCGCGCGTTGCCCATGGCGACGGCGACATTGCGCAGGAATCCGCGGTACTTCGCGCGCTCCACCGGCGTGCCGCGATACCGTTCGCGGAACGCGGCTTCGGTCAGCTCCGCGGCCTCGAACAGCCGCGGCGCGGCGTTCTCCGCGCCGAAGGCGTCCGTCACCGGAGCGCGGCGGTTCCACGGGCAGACGTCCTGGCAGATGTCGCAGCCGAACACGTGGTGCCCCGTGGGCTCGCGCAGTTCCTCCGGCATCGGCCCGCGCAGCTCGATGGTCAAATACGCGATGCACCGCCGCGCATCCAGCGTCCAGGCGTCCTCGCCCGGCACCAGCGCCTGCGTCGGACAAGCTTCAATGCAGCGCGTGCACGTGCCGCAGCGGTCGGGCGGCGGCTCGCCGGGCGTCAGCTCCAGCGACGTCAGGATCGCCCCGAGGAAGAACCACGATCCCTGCGGTTCGTTGATCAGGCACGTGTTCTTGCCGATCCAACCCAGCCCCGCGCTCCGCGCATAGGACCGCTCCAGGACCGGCGCCGTGTCGACGCACACCTTGGTTTCGCACGGCGCGGCCTCGTGGATCCGCGCGGCCAGCGCCTCCAGGCCCTCGCGCATCACGTCGTGATAGTCGCGTCCCCAGGCGTAGCGCGCGATCCACCCGTGATCCGCGCTCGCGAACTCTGTCGAATACGGCTCCGGCCGGTTGTACAGCTTGCCCACGCACACGACGGACCGCGCCGACGGGAGCAGCGTCCGCGGATCCGCCCGCATTTCACCGCGCCGCCCCTCCAGGTACGACATCGCGCCCGCGTGTCCGCGCGCTACCCAGTCCGCATACCGCGCGTAGTCCGGATGCGGCTCCGCCGCCGCCACGCCCGCCAGCTCGAAGCCGCACGCGCGCGCCATCTCCCGGATCTGTTCGGCATCGATCACTTAGTACAATGATCCTCCATGCCGCACGTCGAAACCGCCCGCGGTCCCGTCGCCACCTCCGAACTGGGCCCGGTGCTGATGCACGAGCACGTCTTTATCCTCAATCCCGAAGTCCATCTGAACTACCCGGAGGCGTGGGGCGACGAGGAGCCGCGCATCGCCGAAGCCGCCGCCCGTCTCAACGAACTCTACGACCGCGGCGTCCGCACCATCGTGGACCTCACCGCTCTCGGCCTGGGGCGCGACGTCGCCCGCATTAAGCGCGTCGCCGAGCGCACGCCCCTGAACATCATTGTCGCGGCCGGCATCTACACCTACAACGACCTGCCGTACTGCTTCCAGATGCGCGGTCCCGGCACCGTGCTCGGCGGCGAGGAGTTTCTGATCGACCTGTTCCTGCGCGACATCCGCGACGGCATCGCCCGCACCGGCGTCCGCGCGGGCATCCTCAAGTGCGCCACCGACAAGCAGGGCCTTACACCCGACGTGGAGCGCGTGCTGCGCGCCGTCGCTCGCGCCCACCGGGCCACCGGCGTGCCCATTTCCACGCACACGCACGCGCGGTCGAAGCGCGGCCTGGACCAGCAGCGCATCTTCCGCGAAGAAGGCGTGGACCTCGCGCGCGTCGTCATCGGCCACTCCGGCGACACCCTGGACTTCGCGTACCTCGAAGAACTGGCCGCCGCGGGCAGCTACCTCGGCATGGACCGGTTCGGCATCGGCACCATTCTCAGCTTCGCGGACCGCGTGCACGTCGTCGCGGAGATGTGCCGCCGCGGCCACGCCGCGCGCCTGGTCCTCTCGCACGACACGCACTGCTACAACGACTGGCTGCCGCAGGAAATGTGGCGCCAGTTGCTGCCCCAGTGGACCTACCTGCACATCCACAACGACGTGCTGCCCGCGCTTCGCGCCGCCGGCGTCACCGAGGAGCAGATCCACGTCATGCTGGTGGAGAATCCGCGCCGCATCTTCGAGAACACGGGAGCATATTGACATGCCATTCGCCGACCACCAGGGCGCCCGCCTGTACTGGAACGAGCGCGGCGCCGGGGATCCGCTGCTGGTGATCATGGGCCTCGGCTACTCCAGCGAGATGTGGTTCCGCGTCCTGCCCGCGCTCGAGGACCGCTTTCGCGTGATCTACCTCGACAATCGCGGCGTCGGGCAGAGCAGCGTGCCGCCCGGCCCCTACCCGATCCCCCTGCTCGCGGCGGACGCCGCCGCGGTGCTGGACGCCGCGGGCGTCGCGCGCGCGCACGTGTTCGGCATCTCCATGGGCGGCATGATCGCGCAGGAGTTCGCGCTGCAGTATCCGGACCGCGTCCACAAGCTCGCGCTCGGCTGCACCACCTGCGGCTATCTCCACGCCGTTCCCGCCAGCGAGGAGGTGCTGCAGAAGACCCGCCTGCGCGCCGGCATGACGCCGGAAGACGGCTCCTGGTTCCTGGTGCCGCACATCTACGCCAAGGCGACGCCGCGCGAGCGCATCGCCGAGGACATCGCGATCCGCGTGCGGACCTTCCCCACGGCGCAAGGCTACCTGGGGCAGCTAGCGGGAATCTTCGCGTGGGACGCGCGCGATCGCATCGGCGCCATCCGGGCGGAGACGCTGGTGATCCACGGCGTCGAGGACGAACTGGTGCCGCCCGGCAACGCCCCGGAGATCCAGCGGCGGATCCCGGGGGCGCGCCTCGAAATGCTCGAGGACGCCAGCCACATCTTCTTCACCGACCAGCCGGAGCGCAGTCTCGCGCTGTTGCGGGCCTTTTTGGCATGAGGCCGCGCGGCTTCGCCGCGTCAGGAAGAGGCCAGCGCGGCCTTAAGCTTCCGGTACGTCTCCCCGAGATCCTCGGGCAGCACCCGCGTCTCGCCCACCGTGGTCATGAAGTTCACGTCGCCGAACCACCGCGGCAGCAGATGCAGGTGGATGTGCCCCGCCACCCCGGCGCCGGCGGCCTGTCCCAGGTTCATCCCCAGATTCAGCCCGTGCGCCTGATACACGCGCCGTAAGGCGCTTTCCACGCGCTGCGCCAGCGTCATCATCTCCGCCAGCGTTTCCGGACGCGCCTCAGTGAGCGTGGCGACGTGCTCGTACGGCGCAATCATCACGTGGCCGCTGGTATAGGGATAGAGATTCAGCAGGACGAGATTACGCTCCCCGCGGAGCAGGATCAACTCCGTCTCGTCGCTCGCGGATGAGGCCGCGGCTTTCCCGCAAAAGAGGCAACCGTCGGTTGGGGGCGCCGCCGTCACGTACCGGTAACGCCAGGGACTCCACAGCCGGTCCATCGGCGCCGGACTTAGGCCTGCGGCGCCGCGACCGGAGCCGCCGCGCCCTCGTCGTTCACCAGGTCCTTGAGTTCCTTGCTGGGCTTGAAGTACGGGATCCGCTTGGCCGGCACTTCCACCCGCGCGCCGGTCTTCGGATTCCGCCCCACGCGTGGCTGCCGCTGCCGCGTGCGAAAGCTCCCGAAGCCGCGGATCTCGATCTTATCGCCCGTGCGTAGCGCTTTCACCACGCTGTCGAAGATCGCCTCTACGATCACTTCGGAATCCTTGCGGGTCATCTCTACTACCCGAGAGACTTCCTCGATCAGTTCGGCTTTCGTCATACCTAGCGGCTTTCCCCTTTGCGTAAATTGATGACTTCCTCGATCGTGCTGGTGGCGGCGGCCGCCTGGCGCTGATAGTCCTCGAGCCGCGTCCGTTCCTCTTCTTCGCCTACCGCACGGAGGCTGAGGCCGATCTTCTTGTCGGCCTCCTGCATCTTGATGATCTTGAAATCGAACTCCTCGGCGATCGGGAGCGGCGATTCATCCGGCCGCCGCGCCTCCACCCCCGGAATCTCCGAACGATGGCACAACCCCTCCACCCCCGGAGCCAGCTCCACAAACACGCCAAACGTCGTCGACCGGCACACCCGGCCCCGCACCAGATCCCCCACCTGGTGCGCGCGGAAGAAGCTTTCCCACGAATCCGGCTGCAATTGTTTCACGCCCAGCGACAGCCGCCGGTTCTGCGCGTCGATCGCCAGAATCACGGCCTGCACCATCTGCCCCTTCTTCAGAACCTCGGAGGGGTGCTTCACGCGCTTGGTCCAGGACAGGTCGGAAATGTGCACCAGCCCGTCGATGCCTTCCTCGATCTCGATGAACGCGCCGAAGTCCGTCAGCTTCCGCACCCGGCCTTCGATCACGCTGCCCGCCGCGTAGCGATGCTCCACCGTCGTCCACGGATCCGCTTCGAGTTGCTTGATGCCTAGCGACACGCGGCGGTCCTTCGACTTCACCTCCAGCACCACCGCCTCCACCTGGTCGCCCACGCGCACCACCTTGGTGGGATGCTTCATGCGGCGGCTCCAGGTCATCTCGGAGATGTGGATCAGCCCTTCCACGCCGGGCTCCAGTTCCACGAAGGCCCCGTAGTCGGTGACGCTCATCACCCGGCCGATCACCTTGCTCTGCGCCGGATACCGCTCGTGCACCGTTTCCCAGGGGTCCGGATGCAGTTGCTTCAGCCCCAGCGAGATGCGCTCGCGCTCCCGGTCGAACTTCAGCACCTTCACCGTCAGCGCCTGGCCGGCCTGCACCACTTCCGACGGATGGGCGACGCGGCCGTGCGAGAGATCGGAAACGTGCAGCAGCCCGTCGATGCCCCCCAGGTCCACGAACACGCCGTAATCGGTGAGGTTCTTCACCACGCCCTCGACCACCGCGCCCTCGGCCAGCGTCTCCATGACGTTGGCTTTGCGCGCCATCACGTCTTCTTCGATCGCCGCCTTGCGGGACACCACCGCGTTGCCGCGCCGCCGGTTGATCTTCACGATCTTCACCGGAATGTCCTGCCCGATCAGGTGGTCCAGGTTATGCGCGGGGCGCACGTCCACCTGGGACCCCGGCATGAACGCCGGCACGCCGACATCCACTGTCAGGCCGCCTTTGGTGCGGCCCACCACGCGCCCGGAAACGATCAGGTTCTCGCGCTGCGCGCGCTCCAGCACTTCCCAGGCACGCAGCCGGCTTGCTTTGGTGTGCGACAGCAGGATGTAGCCTTCCGGCTGCGGACCGCCGCGTTCCACCATGACGTCGATGACGTCGCCGGGCGCCAGCGTTACCGTCCCGTCCGGATTGCGCACCTCTTCGATCGGCAGCAGTCCTTCGGACTTGTAACCGAAATCGATGATTACTTCCTGCGCCGTCACCTTCAGCACATGGCCCTGCAGGATCTCGCCTTCCGCCGGCGGCGCCAGGTGGCTGTAGTCTTCGATCAGGTGGCTGTAGTCGTCGTCGGCGGGCGAAGCCTCGCCCGCGTCGTCGCCGGGCGCGGGAACGCCGGGCGCCGGAGGGCCCGGCTGACCTGGTCTGCCCGGAACAATGGTTCGGATATCCCGGTCGTCTGCGCTCGACATTGCCAGTCTTGCTCCCTCACCGACTTTGCCTGGGAGTCCCCATCCGTTCGCTCCTGGACTCCGACAAAGTATTGATAGCTCAGTACTTCAGAAATATAGCGGAGCGGCATGGGGATGTCAACTCGCCCTCCGGCAGTAGGACTCCCCGCTTCTTAGTTTGCCAGCCTCCGCCAACCGGTTGCACGCGGCCCTGTTTCCGGCGGCAGCCGGCGAACGGAGTATCGCAGATCTGCTCGATTCGGACAGACATCTTGATCCGCGTTTGGCTAGACTGGGAAAACCCTAAACCAGGGTACCGGAGGATCCATGGACCGCTTCGATGAATTGAAGCTGAAGTACCAGTCCGTTCTGAACCTGATTCAACAGAATGGCACCCGTCTCGCCAATCTCCACGTGGAAGGCAACAAGCTCCTAGTGAAGGGCGCTGCACCGTCCGAGGACGCCAAAAACGCGATCTGGAACCAGATCAAGCTGGTCGACTCCAGCTACGGCGACCTCACCTGCGACATCTCTGTCGACACCAGCCTCGCTCCGCCCCCGCCCGCGCAGAAGACCTACACCGTCAAAGCCGGCGATTCCCTGTGGCGCATTGCCGAAACCCAACTGGGCAACGGCACTCTGTATCCGAAGATCATCGCCGCGAACCCGGGGCGGCTGAAAGACGAAAAGTCGGTGATCCATCCCGGCGACGTCCTGACCATTCCCAGCTAACGCAGCTCGATGGCAGTAATCGTGCGCGTCTCCCGCTGGTACTCGATTCGCAGCGGGAGGCGCTGCGCGCCGCACCGGAACTCGAACGACTCGCGGCCCCGCACCGGCGTCCGCGCTGGATCTGCGAGCCGGAACCGTTGCCGCTGGCCCTGGCTCTCGATCTCCAGTTCCGGCGATTGCGCGCAGAGGAAATTCACCAGGGTCCCTTCGAGCGCGGCGTCGCCCTGCGGATTGCGCCAGTTCGGCGAAAGCGGCCGAGGCATCGCCGGCCCCGGTGGCGAAGATTCTTCGTTCGCCAGCACCGCCGCCATCTCGCGTTCCGGGACACTGACCGCGAGTTTCTGAACACGTTCCGCAATTTCAAGAACGCGTTCCTTTTTGCCCCGCCCCCGCAGCGCCCACCCGTAGGCGTGCCAGTAGGCGAAGTTCCGCGGCTCGGCCTCCGCCGCCCGCCGCAAGCGCTCCAGCGCCTCGTCCCACTGGCCGCGCGCCGCCAGCCGCTGGCCCAGCCGGTGCTCGACCTGGGCGAGTTCGGGGTGCCGGGCGAGCGCGTTTCGCATCGCCGTTTCAATCGCTTCCGGGGATTCCTTCAAGTCTTCGAGAAGGCCGATATACTCCACGTGTAGCGCCGCATCGCCGGGAATCCGCCGCTCCAGCGCCCGTTCGAGCACCTGGCGCGCCGCTGCTGGACCGGCGCCGTCGCGTGAAAGTATCGCTTGCGCGAGCACACCTTCTTCGCTGGTAGGAAATGACTTAGCGATTCCGAGCAGGACCCCCCGCGCGGCGTCGCCGCGGCCCGCACCGAACAGGAGATCGGCGCTCATCCGCCGTACGCGGGGTTCGGCCTCAGGAACGGTCGTCGCGTCCGCCAGCGGACGGCTCCAACGTTGCGTGGTCACGGCGGGTGTAAGGGTTTGGGCGCGCGCTTCCAATCCTGCCGGGATCTCCCTCGTTTCAAGGTACTTCCGGAAGTTCCCGGGCTCCCGGAGCACCAGTTGCTGGGCCAGGGCCCAACCCTGGGCGTAGAGCAGTTCGCTTTCGAGACTCAGGTCCGCCAGCTTGCTCCAGCCCCGGCGGGCCAGCAACGCCTGGTGCGCGGCGACCGGCTGCCCGATGCGGATCTCCCGCTCCGTCACCTCCAGCGTGGAGTAGACTTCGGCAAACCCCTCGGCCAGCCAGTCCGGCACCCGGGCGTCCGGCAACATGCGAATCAGGATGAGATGTCCCATCTCATGTGCAAGCACCCGTTGCGGTTCTGTCGCAGAGGCATCGGCGACAATCCACTCCCCGAGCGGCCCGGAGTAGGAGATTCCCGCGTTCGACGATCCCTGGGCGAAGGGCAAGTAATCGGCCCGGCGGGCGAACCATAGAACTTGAATAGGCCGCGGCGGCACGGCGGGGTAGAGGTGCAGAAACGCCGCCTGGAGGCGATCTAGCCGCTGCGCGGTTTCCATGGCGGACCGGGCTCCCGTGTCCGTGAAGACCGTGACCTGCCCCGCCTGGGCGCGGGTCCAGGAATCCGCCAGCGCGGGCAGCGCCGCCACCAACAAGAGCGCCGATCGCATCGCTACCACGAGTTTACTGTGCGATGGCCTTGATCTGGAGGTCTTCCTTCGCACTGGCCTTCAGGCTGACGCTCTTGGACTGCGACTCGAAGGGCTTGCGGATCTCGGGGTCCAGCCAGGCGCCGTTGTCGATCTCGTCCCAGGCGAAGACGCGGTACTCGCCTGGCACCACACCGGTGAATCGGAACCCGCCCTTCTGGTCGGTGCTGGAGTTCTTCACCAGATCGGTCCGGTTGGGCTTTTCGTCCTTGGGCATCAGCACGACGATGGCGTTGCCCAGCGGCTGGCCGTCCGGCCCGAGCACGGTGCCGGAGACCTCGGCCGCGCCGGTGGCGAGCGTGATCTCGAGCGCGCCGCCGGTGACGTGGTTCAGTCCGTTTTCGAGCACGTCGTCGCCGCCGAAGCGCGCGGCCTGCAGATACTGGCCGGCTTCGAGCCCGTTGACCTGCAGCCGGTAGAGGCCGGCCGGAACGTCGGCCAGCGTGAAGGTCCCGTCGGGCTGCACCCGCGGATTCCCGGCGAAGAACGCGAGGCCGGACTCGGCGGGCAGCAGTTGGATCCGCAGACCCGTGGGCGGCGCCGCGGCGCCCACGCCGGCCAGCTTCACGGTGCCAGTGATGGCGCTTCCCGCGCTCAGCGGCACGATCAGGTTATCGATGTCGCGGTTGCCGACGTCGATCGGCAGCCGGCCCTGCAAGCCCGCGCCGCGGCCCGGGCCCCCGGCGAAACCGATGCCCTGGGGTCCGGCGACGACAGGCGGCGGACGCCGGTCCCCGCCGCTCATCTGGTTGATGAAGAGGGTGTACGAACCGGGCGGGACGTTGCGGATCTCGAAGGCGTCGCCCTTTACCTGCCCCGGCACCGGGGGAGTGAAGATACTGCCGCGCCCCTGGAGCATCACCATCGTGTCGCGACCGTTCGAGGACCCGCCGCCGGCGATCTTGCCGGAGACGGTGAACACGGCGGTCTTGCGCAGCTTGATGTCGACGTCGCGCATCTCCTGGCCGGGGCCGAGATCCAGCGCCACGGCCGCGGCAGCGTCCGTTGCGCCGGGAAAGAACGTGGTGGTGAACTGCGCCTCCGCGCGGCGTCCGCCGCGGCCCAGGCCGCGGAAGCCGCCGGGCATGGCGGCCAGGTAATAACGCCCCGGGTTCAGCCCGGAGAGGCGGAACTCGCCGAGATCGTTGGTCTGGGAACCACCGGCCGGCACCAGCGATTTGCGCCCCTGCGGATAGGCGTAGCGCATCACCTGGACCATGATGTTCTCGGCCGGGTCGCCATCCTCGTCGAGGATGCGGCCGGTGACGACCGCTTGCGGTACCAGCTTGATGGCGACGTTCTTGAGGGTCTCGCCCTCGGCGACGGTGATCGTGGTGGAAGATCCGCTACCGGCTCCGCCCGCGCGGCGACCGCCTCCTCCCCCGCCTCCGCCCTGCACCCGGACGAATCCGGTCCGCTCGGCCAGGATGGCGTAGCGTCCGGCGGGCACGTGCTCGATCTTGAACTTGCCTTCGGCGTCGGAAGTGGCCCGGAGGGGCTCGTCCTGGTCCAGCCCCAAGTCTGCGCCGGCCACCACGGGCGGGCGGTTCTGGCGTTGGGCTCCCCCGGTGGGCAGCAGGCGCACGGTGGCCTTCCGTACGGGCTCATTGGTCTGCGCGTTGGTGACGGCGCCGGCGACCACGGCTCCCGTCTTGGGGGGATCGGTGGTGGTCTGGGCCAGCAGCAACAGCAGGATGGGAAGGCTCATGGGCTCTCTTATGACGAACGGCCCCGGGGTCCGTTGGGTTACTCCAGGCTAACGCGGCGTGGGAGAGTTTACACGGGGTTAACGCGGCGGGACGGCGGGGGATTACGTTTCGAGCAGCGCGTCCGCGCACTGGGGCGGAGCAGACCCGGCGGCGCTGGAGGAATGGGCGGAGGTATTGCGGCGGGAAGAGGGCAATAGTACGCTGATCCGGGAGGCGACGTACAGTGGTAGACCGCTCGGGTCGGAGGGGTTTATTGCCGCGGTGGAAGAATGCTTGGGTCGCCGCGTGGCGGGAGGTAAGCCGGGGCGTCCGCGGGCCGGCGACGGGGGAAATCTGAGAAAGTCTCGTCTGTCACCAAGCGCGACCCACACGGCGCTCCGATGGCAGGGACGGCACATGAAGCCTTGATGAAATCCGAGAAAGTTCCGTCTGGCACGGATTTCGGATTCGGCACGACGCGGGGTATCAGTTGGAGAAAGTGCAACGCGGCGAACAACCCGAGGACTTCAAGCCCATGCCGGCCATCGGCAAGGGCGTCGAGGAAATCCGGGTGACGGAGGACGACGGCGCTTATCGCATCATCTACTTTGCACGGCGCGCGGAGGCCGTCTATGTGTTGCACGCCTTCCAGAAAAAGACCCAGGCGCCCGCGGGGCGGGACCTCGAAACCGCGCGAAGACGGTATGCGCAAATTCCAGGAGTGGCCAAATGAAGAAACCCGAGAGCTTCGATAGCGTTTGGGACGCGATTGCCGACACGCCCGGGCAGGCGGCCAACCTGCGCGCCCGCGCCGAGCTGATGCGGCAACTCGCCGCCCTGGTCCGGAAGCAGGGCTGGACGCAGGCGGAGGCGGCCCGGCACTGCGGGGTGACGCAGCCGCGGATCAACGATCTGCTGCGCGGCCGCGTGTCGCGTTTCTCGCTGGACGCGCTGGTGAACATCTCGACGGCGCTGGGGCGGCGCGTGCGGATCGATATCGAGGCCGCCTGAATGCGTTCAGCGCCGAACGCCGGCTGGCTCGAACGAGATCCTGAGCCTGGTCCCGGTCG
>CAYYID010000091.1:0-19785 GCA_964471915.1 uncultured Solibacteraceae bacterium
CAGCACCAGGGTCTGCTGCGTTTCGGCCAGGCCCAGTTCCCAGGGCGTCCCGGCATGGTGGATCGAGGTCAGCGGCGAGGCGCCCGTGCCGCCGTCGTGCCCGCTGATCAGGATCACGTCGGCGTGCGCCTTGGCCACGCCCGCGGCGACGGTGCCGACGCCCGATTCCGACACCAGCTTCACCGAAATCCGCGCCTGCGGATTCACGTTCTTCAAGTCGTAAATGAGCTGCGCCAGATCCTCGATGGAGTAGATATCGTGGTGCGGCGGCGGCGAGATCAGCGGCACGCCGGGGATCGAGTGCCGCACCCGCGCGATCACTTCGTCCACCTTGTGGCCCGGCAACTGCCCGCCCTCGCCCGGCTTCGCCCCCTGCGCGATCTTGATCTGCAGCTCGTCGGCGTTCACCAGGTAATGCGTCGTCACGCCGAAGCGCCCGCTCGCCACCTGCTTCACCGCGCTGCGCTTCCAGTCGCCGTTCGGCTCGCGCGCGAACCGCGCCTCGTCTTCCCCGCCCTCCCCGGTGTTCGAGCGCCCGCCCAGGCGGTTCATCGCGATCGCCAGCGTCTCGTGGGCTTCCTTCGAGATGGAACCGAACGACATCGCGCCGGTGGCAAACCGCTTCACGATTGCCGCCGCCGGTTCCACTTCGTCCAACGGCACCGCTGCCGCGGGATCCGTGCGGAACTCCATCAGCCCGCGCAGCGTGCACAACGCGCGGCTCTGGTTGTTCACCAGCGCCGAAAACTCCTGGAACGTCTCGAACTTCTCCTGCCGCACGGCGTGCTGCAGCTTCGTCACGGTGGCCGGGTTCAGCAGGTGCTGCTCGCCGCCGAGCCGGTACGCGTACCGCCCGCCGGGATCCAGCTCCAGCGCGCTCTGCGTCACCGGCTCCAGGGAATGTGCGTGCTTGCGCCGCGCTTCCTCCGCCAGCACGTCCAGGCCCACGCCGCCGATCCGCGACAGCGTCCCGGCGAAGTATTGGTCCACCACGGCCGGCGCCAGCCCCACCGCTTCGAACACCTGCGCGCCCCGATAGCTCTGCAGCGTCGAGATCCCCATCTTCGAAAAGACCTTCAGCAGGCCCTTGTTGACCGCTTTGAAGAACTGCTTCACGGCCTTGTCGGGCGTCGCGCCGCAGTCAAGCAGCGCGTTCCGGCACAAGTGGTTCAGCGTCTCGATCGCCAGATAGGGATTGACGGCGCTCGCGCCGTAGCCGATCAACAGCGCGAAGTGCATCACCTCGCGCGGCTCGCCCGACTCGACGATCAGCGCCACCCGCGTCCGCGAGCCCTCGCGCACCAGGTGATGGTGCACCGCCGACAGCGCCAGCAAGCTGGGAATCGGCGCGTTCGTGGCGTCCAGCGTCCGGTCCGACAGCACGATCAGCCGGTAGCCGTCCTGCACCGCCTGGGACGCCCGCGCCGACAGCCCCGCCAGCGCCTGCTCCAGCGCCGCGCCGCCGCCCCCCGCCGGAAACACCGTCGGCAGCGTGATGGTCCGCAGATCGCGCAGCGAGGCGTGCCGCAGCTTCTCGAGATCCCGGTTGGTCAACAGCGGGTGCGGCAGCTTGAGAGTCTGGCAATGCTCCACCGACTCGTCGAGCAGGTTCCGCTCCTCGCCGATATAGCTGGCGAGCGACATCACCAGCTCCTCCCGGATCGGATCGATCGCCGGGTTCGTCACCTGCGCGAACATCTGCTTGAAGTAGTGGAACAGCGCCTGCGGCCGGTCCGACAGGCAGGCCAGCGGAATGTCCACGCCCATGGACCCCACCGGCTCCTCGCCGTTCTGCGCCATCACGCCCAGCAACAGCCGCAGATCCTCGTCCGAGTACCCGAACGCGCGCTGCCGCCGCAGGAGCGTCGTGTGGTCCACCGGATGCTCGAATGCCGACTCCGGCATCTGCTCCAGCGTCCGCTGCCCCTTCTTCATCCACTCCGCATAGGGACGCCGCGCCGCCAGCTCTTCCTTGATTTCCTCATCGGGCACGATCCGCTGTTGGCGCGTATCCACCAGCAGCATCCGCCCCGGCTGCAGCCGCCCCTGCGACTGGATATCCGCCGGATCGATCTCCAGCACGCCCGTCTCCGAGGCCAGCACGATCTGGCCGGAGTGCGTCACGACATACCGCGCCGGCCGCAGCCCATTGCGATCGAGCGTCGCGCCCACCACCGTGCCGTCGGTGAAGGCGATCGCGGCGGGGCCGTCCCACGGCTCCATCAGCGAGGCGTGGAACTCGTAGAAGGCCTTCTTCGCGGCGGGCATCGCCGGATCGCCGTCCCAAGCCTCCGGGATCAGGATCGCCATGGTGTGCGCCAGGCTCCGCCCGCTCAGCGTCATCAGCTCCACGACGTTATCGAGCGACGCCGAGTCGCTGCCGCCCGGCGTTACCACCGGGAAGCACTTGGCCAGGTCGTCGCCGAACGCCGCGCTCCGCAGCACCGGCTGCCGCGCGTTCATCCAGGCCACGTTCCCGCGCACCGTGTTGATTTCGCCGTTGTGGCACAGATACCGGTACGGGTGCGCCAGCGGCCAGGACGGGAACGTGTTCGTCGAGAAGCGCTGGTGCACCAGGCAGATCGCGGACTGCGCCAGCGGATCGGCTAGGTCCAGGTAGAAATGCTCGATCTGCGGCGCCAGCAACAGGCCCTTGTAGATCACGGTCCGGGCCGAGAACGAAGGAATGTAGAAATGACGGTACCCGCTCAGCGCCTTCTCCGCCAGCTTCCGCACGACATACAGCGTGCGCTCCAGCGCGTCGCCGGCCACGAGTCCCGAGACGAACATCTGGCGGATCTTCGGCTGCGACGCCCGCGCCATCCGGCCCAGCACCGCCGCGTTCACCGGAACGTCGCGCCACCCCAGCACCTGCAGGCCCTCGCCCTCCGCCACCCGCTCCAGCATGCCCTCGCACATCAACTGCTCGTGCGACTCCTGCGGCAGAAACACCATCGCCACGCCGTACTCGGCCGGCAATTCGAAATCCACCCGCGCCCGGAAGAGCGCATCCGGCCGCTGGATCAGCACGCCCGCTCCGTCGCCCGTCTCCGGATCGCAGCCGCACGCGCCCCGGTGCGCCAGGTTCTTCAGGATCTGCAGCCCGTCCTGGATGATCCGGTGCGACGGCCGCCCGGGAATGTCCACGACGAACCCCAGCCCGCAGGCGTCGTGCTCCAGCCGCGGATCGTACAGGCCTTGGGCAGACAGCATTGGGCGACTGTAGCACATCATCAGAAAAGCTAAAGTGAATTTGGCTTGATCATCAGAGAATCTAATGTTATAGTGATGCCGGGTGGAACTCTACCAGGCTCGTCTTTTCCTACACATAGCTCAAAACCGGTCGATCTCCCGCGGCGCCGCCCTCTCCCAGGTGACGCAATCCGCTGCCAGCCAGCAGCTCCAGGAGATGGAAAAGCGCGCGGGGTTGCCGTTAGTCGACCGGTCCACTCGCCCGCTGAATCTGACCCCGGCGGGCGAACTTTACGCCGAAGCCTGCCGGGATACCGTGGAGCGCTGGGACCGCTTCGAACGGGACCTCGACCTGCTGCGCGGCTCCAGTGAAGGCACCGTCCGGGTGGCGTCGATTTACTCGGTTGGGCTCAGCGAGATGACCGAACTCGAGTCCGAGTTCCAGCGCCGCGCGCCGGAAGCCCGTCTGGAAGTCGACTACCTGCGCCCGGAGAAGGTCTACGGCGCTGTTGAGCGCGGCGAGGTCGACCTCGGGATCGTGAGCTATCCGGAGCCGAATCGCGAAATACGGGTGATCCCCTGGCGGGCGGAGCAGATGGTGGTCGCGGCGTCGCCCTATCACAAGCTGGCGCGGCAGGCGGTCGTCGCCCCGGGCGACCTGGCGGGTGAGGACTTCATCGGTTTCGACGACGAGCTTCCCATCGCCCGTCATGTCAAGCGTTTTCTACGACTTCACGCGGTGAAAGTCAACCAGACGTTTCACTTCGACAACATCCAGATGATAAAAGAGGCCGTGGCCCACGGGGTCGGCGTCAGCATCATGCCGGCGCGGATCATGCTCACCGAGCTGGGCCAGGGACGGCTGGTCGCCATCCCGCTCGCCGAGCCCGGGCTGTACCGCCCGCTGGGGATCCTCCACCGGCGCAAGCAGACGTTCGGCCCCGCCGCGAAGGCGTTTCTGGATCTGCTGTTGGAGGGTCCGGAGGCCTGACCCCCGCTCGAAACCAAGCGGGGGCCAGCGCCGCCGAGACGTTTACCGCACCGCGATGGGCACCGAATTGGACGTCGCCTGGCCCTGGCGGATCACCACCGGGTTCGGACCCGACGACAGCCCGGCCGGCACCCGCACCGCCGTCTGGTACAGCCCGAGGAACCCGGGCGAAGCGATGGAGTAGATCACCGTGGCCTCCCGGCCGCCGATGGTCACCGTCACGGGCGCCGTCGCCTGGAACGGGGGACCGCTCGCGATCACGCCGGGGTCCAGGCCGGGTGTCGTGGTCCCGAGGCCCGTCGAGTACAGCAGGATGATGTCGCCCGCCGCGGCCGGCGCCTCCGGGCGCACCAGCGTGAAGTCCGAATTGCGGATGGCGATGGCGCCCGCGGTGTCGAAGAAGATCGCGGGAGCGGAAGCCGCAACCTCGAGGTTCACCGGCGCCGAGGAACCGTTCTGCGTCCGCACCACCACTGGCTGGTTGCCCTGCGCGACGTTCGGCACCTGGAAGTTGATCTGGCCGGGCGACACGAACAACAGCGCGGCCGGGACGCTGCCGACCGTCACCTGGACGCCGTTGAGCGACGTCGGAATGGTGCGGGAGGGCGCCACGGCGTTCAGATTCGTGGTCACCTTCGCCAGGCCGGAACCGAACAGCGAAACCAGCCCGAGGTTCGCGGAGGACCGCCGCGTCGGGTCACTAATGGCGCTGATCATCGCGCCGATCGAGGGCGCCGCCGTGTTCGGCTCGGCGAGTTGCGCGCGCACCAGACCGCCCGGGTTCGCCTGCGTGTGCAGGTTGTAGTAATGCCGCTCCGGATTCTGCACCAGCGAGTTCAGGGCGGTCACGCCCGCGGTCGAGGCAACCGTCACCAGCCGGAAGATGTTGCCGGAGCCGGCATCGGGCACCAGGTTGGGGAAAGCCGCGAAACGCCCATCGATGGTCACCGGCCCGTTCTGGCCCGCCACCTGATCGTGGATATGCATGGCGGTGATGCGGGTACCCTCGGGCAGCCGGGGGTTGATATCGAAGATCGCAGCACCGGCGACCACGGACCCGTCCGGGTTCCGCAGCGTATGGATCGAAATGGCGCCGGGAGCCGAGGCCGTGATGCCGGTAACCGGCGGCACTTCGTTGGCCGGGCTGGCGTTGAACTGGAAGTTCATGCGGTCGGTGTAACGGGTCTGGCCGCGCAGGATGCCGCCCGGGTTGGCGACGGAGTGGACGTTGAGGTAAAAGGCTCCCGCGTTGAACCGGATGTCGTCGAGCGCGGCGCGGACGTTCACATTCGCCATGTTCATCTCGTTCTCGAAGCGCAGGACGCCGGCGCCGCCGCTGGCGACCTCGGTGCGGGTCATGGCGCTGTCGAGGACCACGGGTCCGTTTGCGCCCGCCGCGCCGCGGTGGATGTGCATGGCGGAGAAAATGGAGTCCGCGGTCATGTCGCGGTAGGCGACATCGAACATGACGTAACCGGACGTCATCTGTCCGTTCGGCGCCCGCGTGATGAGGACAATCGCGGTGCCGATCGCGGTCGCGCCGGCGTTGGGTCCGGTGATGGCGGGTACCTCATTGGCCGGGGACATCTGGGCCATCAGAACCGTCATCTCGGCGAGCTGAAGCTGGCCGCGCATGACGCCGCCGGGCTTCTCGGCGGAGTGGATATTGAAGTAATACTGCGACGGATCGGCGAGGATCCCTTCCGCAGCGGCGAGCTGGGCGGGCGTGGTGAGCTGCGCCTGGAAGGTCGGCAGGACGCCGCCGCCGGCCGCGGCCTCGGTGCGGGTCAGCCGGGCATCGATTACCACCGGGGCATTGACTCCCGCCGGTCCGGCGTGGATGTGCATGGCCGTGAAGGTTTGGTTGGGAGTCAGTGCCGAGTAGCGGACGTCAAAGTCGACGGAGCCGGAGGTCACCCGGCCAGCCGCGTCCCGCACTACGTGGAGCCAGACGTTGACGGAGCCGGAGCCTTGCACGTCGGTGATCGCCGGAATCTCGTTCGCCGGAGAAATCACCGCGCGGTAGGGAATGGTCTCCACCGACTGGGCGAACGCCCCGCCGGCAACCAAACAGAGAGCGGACAGAAGGATACTTTTCACAAAGCCCCCAAGTGCAAGTGAGTTAACCACAGAATTACGGCGGACGCAAGGCTTTTGGATCTCTGACACAGTTCCGATACAATGACCCGGAACCGACTGGGGAGGGAACATGAAAAACGTGTTACTAGGCGGACTGCTCGCCGCCGGGCTGGCATTGGGGGCCAAACAGCCCATGACTTCCGCCGACCTCTGGGAACTGCGGACGGCCAGCGATCCGCAGATCACCAAGGATGGCAAGAGCGTCGTCTACGTCACGGGCTGGGCCGACAAAATGGTCGACCAGCAGTACTCGAGCCTCTGGATTGCCGCCAGCGACGGCAAGGACCCCCGGCCGCTTACCACCGGCGCCTTCCGTGATTCCTCGCCGCGCCTCTCGCCCGACAACACCAAACTCGCGTACCTCTCGAACCGCTCCGGCCGCACCCAGATCCGGGTCCGCTGGATGGACTCCGGCCAGGAAGCCCAAATCACCGACATCACGGAAAGCCCGGCGTCGATCGAGTGGTCGCCCGACGGCAAGTGGATCAGCTACGTCGCGCGCGTCCCCGGTAAGGCCGAATGGCAGATCAAGATGCCCGAACGGCCGGCCGGCGCCCGCTGGGCCGAACCGCCCGTGATCATCGAGAAACTGCGCTGGCGCCAGGACGGCTACGGGCTCCTGACGCCCGGATACTTCCATGTCTTCGTCGTGCCGGCCACGGGCGGCACGCCGCGCCAGATCACCAGCGGCGACTTCAACCACGGCGGTCCCCAGGGCAACACCAGCTACGCCTGGTCGCCCGACAGCAAGACCATCTACGTCTCGGCCGCGCGCATTCCGGACGCCGACTATAACCTCAAGGGCGGCGACATCTATGCGTTCTCGGTCGCCGACGGCGCGGTGAAGCAACTGACCACGCGCGAGGGGCCGGATTCGAACCCCGTGCCCCCGCCCGGCGGCTCCAAGATCGCCTACGTCGGTCACGACTGGCGGTTCCAGAGCTACAACGTCAACCACCTGTTCGTGATGAATGCCGACGGCACCGGCATCACACCGCTGACGCCCAAATGGGACCGCGATGTGCGCGCGCCCAAGTGGTCCTGGGATGGCAAGACGATCTACTTCCTGTCGGACGACCGCGGCGTGACGCACCTGTACTCGGTTCCCGCCGAGGGCGGCGAGTCGAAGCAGCTCACGTCGGGCATGTATCAGCTCGGCGGCGGCCGCGCCGACGATTTTACCATCGCGAACAACATGATGGTGGCCACCGTACGCACCTCCCCGAAGGAACCCGGCGACGTGGTGACGTTCTACGCGCACCGCGGCAACGAGCAGACGCGCGTCACCCAGGTGAACGACAGCCTGCTGGCCGACCGCGAACTCGGCGACGTGGAGGAGATTACTTACGACTCGTTCGACGGCAAGCCCATCCAGGGCTGGATCGTGAAGCCGCCGAAGTTCGATCCGGCGAAGAAGTACCCGCTGATCCTCGACATCCACGGCGGCCCGCACGCGATGTTCGGCGTCGGCTTCCAGGGCGAGTTCCAGATCCGCGCGGCGCGCGGCTTTGTCGTGATGTACACGAACCCCCGCGGCTCCACCGGCTATGGCGAGGACTTTGGCAACATCATCCACACCAAGTACCCCGGCGATGACTTCAAGGACCTGATGGCGGGCGTCGACAAGATCCTTGCGAAGAACTACATCGACCCCAAGCGCATGGGCGTCACCGGCGGATCCGGCGGCGGCCTGCTGACCGCCTGGGTGATCGGCCACACGGACCGCTTCGCGGCGGCCGTGTCGCAATACCCGGTGACGAACTGGATCACGCAGGCGGGCACGGCCGACGGCGGCTACACGCACTCGGCGCTGTGGATGAAGAGCCTGCCGTGGGAGAACCCGAAGCAATTCATCGACCATTCGCCGGTGTTCTTCGCGCAGAATTTCAAGACCCCGACGATGGTCATCACCGGCGAGGCCGACTACCGGACCCCGATGGCCGAAAGCGAAGAGCTGTACTTCGCCCTAAAAGCCCGGAAGGTGCCCACCGTGCTGGTGAAAGTGCCGGACGAGCCGCACGGGATCCGGGCGCGCACCAGCCACTACATCGCCAAGGTGGAGCACATTCTCGCGTGGATGGAGCGCTACGCGCGGTAGGCCGCGCTGCGGCTCCAGCCGCTCGGCATGAACCGGGGCCCGGCGCCCGGTGCCGGTCGCCGGGTACCCTTCGCCGCAGCCCTGCGGCCTGCGGTAGCCTGAGGCGATGCGACAACTCTTCGCGATGGTGCTGCCGCTCGCGCTGGCCGGATGCAGCGGGCTTTACTACAAGGCGCAGGAGAAGCTCGGCAACGCCAAGCGCGACATCCTCGTCAAGCGCGTCCAGGAAGGCCGCAAGGATCAGGAAAAGGCCAAGGAGCAGATCAAGACCACGCTGGAAGCCTTTCAAGAACTCACCGGCTTCCAGGGCGGCGATCTCGAAAAGGTCTACAAGAAGCTCGACGGCGCGTATCAGGACGCCGAGAAACGCGCCAAGGAACTCCGCGACCAGATCGCGTCGATCGAGCAGGTGTCCGCCGACATGTTCCGCGAGTGGGACACCGAGATCGGGTCCATGAAGAACGCTCAGTTTCGGACCCAAAGCCGGACGATGCTGCGCGACACCCGCACACGGTACACGGCGCTGATCGCGAAGATGAAGCAGTCGGAAGCGAAGATGGGTCCGGTGCTCACCGTGTTCCGGGATCAAGTGCTGTTCCTGAAGCACAACCTGAACGCCAAGGCGATCCGGTCGCTGAAGAACACGACGGTCGAAATCGACGCGCGGGTCGGCGCCTTGGTGAAGGACATCGACGCCTCCATCCAGGAGGCGGACGCCTTCATCGCGGGCATGGCGACCGAGAAGTAGTCGCTAGCACCCGGCTGCCCGCCCGGTGCTAGCATGTTGCCCATGGCCACGAGGCGGGGATTCCTCAAGATGACGCTGGGCGCGGCGTGGACGGGCGCCGGACTGCTCTCGCAATCGATGCTCCGCGCGGCGCAGGCGCGCGCGCAGGCGGCGGGCGTGACCGCCAGCCTGTTTCAGATCGAGAAGGTCACCGAGGGCATATATGCCGCGCTAGCTAGGCCCGCGCTGTTCGGCAACTGCAATGCCGCGATCTTCGAGAACGCAACCGACCTTCTGATCGTCGACAGCCACTCGAAACCCTCCGCCGTAGTGGGGCTGGTCGCCCAGTTGCGCGCGGAGGTCTCGAAGAAGCCCGTGCGTTACATCGTGAACTCGCACTTCCACTGGGACCATTCGCACGGCAATCCGGCGTACCGGCGCATCGCTCCCGACGGCCACATCGTGTCCAGCGAGGTGACGCGAAAATTGCTCGCCGAGCGCGGGGCCAAGAGCGTCGCCGGGCAACTGGATCAGGCGCGCAAGGGCGTCGAGACCTATCGGCAGCAGGCCGCCGCCGCCAAGACGCCCGAAGAAAAGGCGCGGCTGGAGGGGCTCGCCGGCGAGGCGCAGGCTTTCTTGAGGGAGATGCAGGACTGGAAGCCCGAACTGCCCGACCTCACCTTCGACCGCGACCTGATCATCCGCGACAAGGCGCACGACCTGCACCTCGCCTTCCGCGGACGGGGCCACACCGCCGGCGACATCGTCGTCTGGTGTCCGCAGAAGAAGGCGATCGCCACCGGCGACCTGCTGCACAGCCTCACGCCGTATTGCGGCGACGGCTACCCGAAGGAGTGGCCGAAGACGTTGCGCGCCGTCGCGGAGTTCGACTACACGCACGTCGCGGGCGGGCATGGGCCGGTGCAGCATTCCAAGGAGCGCGCGCTGCAAAAGGCCGACTTCATCGAAGAGGTGACGGCGCGGATCGCGGAGGCGGCGCCGCAAGGGTTTTCCGAAGAGCAGATGCGCGCGCGGATCACGCCGGCCTCGCTGCGGAGCCTGCAGGGTGACTACGGCGCCTGGCTGCGCGAGAACTTCCGGCTCGCCGGGCGCGCGCCCGCGGGGCAGGACCCGCTGGCCGGAGCGCTCGCGGGCATGCTGCCGCAGATCGCCGCGCGGCTGAATCCCGCGGACTAGGCCTCTGCTACCATCGCAGGAGACGATGTCGAAGCCGCTTCTGACTCCAGACGTCGAAACCTCGACCGACGAGGAACTGACGCCGCTGTACCACGTCGTTCTACTGGACGACGACGACCACACGTACGACTATGTGGTCGAGATGTTGCAGCGCATCTTTCTCAAGACGCTCGACGAGGCCTACCACCACGCCGTCGAGGTCGACACCACCGGGCGCACCATCGTGCTGACCGCGGATTACCCAGCGGCCGAGTATGCGCGCGACCAGATCCACGGCTACGGAGAGGACTGGCGGATGCCAGGGTGCAAGGGATCCATGTCGGCGATCCTGGAGCCGGCGGGGGCGTCGGCGTAGGTACGCGCTTACCGGGGCAGCCGCAAATCGACGCTCCGCTCGCGGTTCAACCGTTCGGAAAGCTCGCGGTCGATCAGCGAAAACGAGACCTTGTTGATCGTCTGCTTCGGCGTCACGTAGTGCAGCGTGTCGCCGTCGGCCCAGTACGCCACTGCCGTAAGCACCGTCGAGTCCTTCAGCGCGATCAGGTACACCACCGGACCGGCCTCCGCCGCGCGCGGCGCGGGTTCATCGTCCTCGCGGCGCACCGTCGCGTCATACACCCGGAGCCCTGAATTCGTCGCGGGCAACGTCGTGTTCGAATAGTCGCGCAGCACCGGGTTCAGCCGCTCCGGCTGATAGCTCTGGTTGATGATCACCACGGGGACCTCCGGCGGCGCTTGCGGCACTACGACGGTCTGCGTGCCGCCCCCCCACCCGAAGCCGCCGACCGGCACCGGGACCACCAGTGGAGCACCGCCCCAACCGAATCCCCCGCCGCCCCAGCCATTGCTGAAGCCTCCGCCCCACCCGTTGCCGAAACCGCCGCCCCAACCGCCGCGGCCCCAACCGTTCCCCCAGCCAAACGGTCGGCCTTGGATCGTCGCATTCAGCGCTTGCGGAAACGACGGGCCGAATGCCGGGATCGGCACCCCGGGACTGACGATACTCGGCTGGAATCCACCGAACGGTGCAATCGGCGACCCCGGGATCCCCGGCATTGGCCGCCCCATCGGCGGCGTGGGCGGCGCCGGCCGGAACCCTCCGCCACCCCCGCCCCGGCGTCCCTGGGCGGCGGCCAGCGTCACGTAAGCCATGGTGAGCACGAAAAGCTTCTGCATGGTGACACTCCGAGCTTACACCTTGTTAGGCGCAACGCAACGCCGTTTGGGTGCACCAAATCGCTCCAAAACCCGGGGCAGTTCCGGGTGCCCGGGTTTTCTAGCGGCTAAGACGTTGCCCAGGAAGATCTTAGCCCGGCACCCCGAAAACCGCGCCCTTCCCCAGAAACCCGGGACAGTTCCGGGTGCCCGGGTTTTTTTCGGGACTTAAAGTATTGATTCGAAAGCAAAGCCGATCGAAGAATTGGAAAACCCGGAACTGTCCCGGGTTTTGGCGCGGTCAGCGTCGAGAAGCACGAATGCGCCGATCGACCATCCACTTCCCGATAAGCTCGGATGACGTTCATAGCACGATCCTGTTCAGAACTCGGCCCTCAGGCCGGCTTCCGCGCCCGGATAAACGCGCTGGCGAACTTGCCGTCAATCACCGGAGCCAGCGCATCCACATCCAGCCCCGCGCCTTCCAGGAACTCGCGCGCCTGGTCCACCCGGTACACCCGCGTCGGCTCCACGCTGATCTCCGTGAACCCCGCCGCGGCCAGCTTTGCCTGATACTCGTCTTCGCCCAGCGCTCCGGCGATGCAGCCGATCCACAACTCCATGCTCTTGCGGACCTCGGCCGGCACCTCGCCGCGCACCACCACATCGGAGACCGCAAACCGCCCGCCCGGCTTCAGCACCCGGAACGTCTCGCGCAGCACGCGGTCTTTGTCAGCGGAGAGATTGATAACGCAGTTCGAGATCACCACATCCACATGATTCTCGGGCAGCGGAATGTTCTCGATCTCGCCCTTCAGGAACTCGACGTTCGCCACACCCGCCTTCGCCTTGTTCTCGTTCGCCAGCGCGAGCATGTCGTCGGTCATGTCGAGCCCGTACGCCTTGCCGCCGGGCGCGACCCGCTTCGCCGACAGGATCACGTCGATCCCGCCGCCGGACCCCAAATCGAGCACCACTTCGCCCGGCGCGAGCTGCGCCAGCGCCGTCGGATTGCCGCACCCGAGCGACGCCGCCAGCGCCGCAGCCGGCACGTCCGCCGCCTGGGCGCCGTCATACAGATCCTTCGTGATCGGATCGCAACAGCTCGGCGCGCAGCAGGACGCTCCCGTCGCCGCCTTCCGCGCCGCCGCGCCATATTTCTCTTGAATCGCTTCCTTCAGTGCCATTTATCTACCTTGCCTTTCCTTGCAGGCTCTCCACCGGAATCACTTCGTTGCGCGTGCAGCACTCGGCGTACAGGAACCCCAACAGGGATTCGAGCGCCAGGGTGTTGGCGCGATACCACAGGAACGTGCCCTTCCGCTCCACCTGCACCAGGTCCTCGTGCCGGAGTTTCTCGAGGTGGTGCGAGAGCGTCGAGGCGGGAATCGCGAGTTCGCTTTGCAGTTCCCCAGCCGGCATCCCCGCGGGATGCGCGGCCAGCAGCAGGCGCACGATCCGGAGCCGGGGCTCCGTGCCGAGCGCGGCGAACATGTCAGCGAACCGTGCAAGATCTTGCTCCGGCTTCATATTTCGACTATAGCAGAAATACCGAAGCTGTCAACGGCGTTCTTCGCTACCCTATCTCCATGCCCACGATCTGGGACCCCGCCGACCGGGCCGCCATCCTGAAACGCCTGGAGCGGCTCCGCCCCGCCGACCAGCCGCGCTGGGGCAAGTTCACGCCTGGCCGCATGGTGGAACACGTCATGCTCCCCATGATGGGCGCCATGGGCGAGGTGGCCGTGGAGCCGAAGAACAGCCTGCTGGGCTTCTTCCCCCTGAACTGGCTGGTGATCCACTGGATGCCCTGGCCGAAGGGCGTCCCGACCGCGCCGGAGTTCCTGGTCCCCGAGCAGGGCGACTTCCCGGAGCGGTTGCTCGAAGCGCTCCAAACCATCGAGCGATTCTCCTCGCGCGGTGCCGATTTCAGCTTCCGTCCGCACCCGGCCTTCGGCAACATCTCCGGCGAGAGCTGGGGCGTGCTCACCTGGCGGCACTTGGACCACCACCTCCGGCAGTTCGGCCTCTAAACCATCTTGCAACGCTGCCGATCTTTGATATAGTCTCGGGAGGCAAAAAGATTCCGCGAACTCCTCTGGGCGGAGTTCCGACACCTCGATGAAGGAGCTGGCATGATTCGAACGCTCGCAGTGGTTGTCTTCGCGGGGGTCCTCGCGACCACCGCCTTCGCGCAAGCCAAACCCAAAGTGGAGACCGTCTCTCCCACCCCGACGTCCCCCGCCGACGGGAAGGCCATGTTCAAGCAGTATTGCGCCGTGTGCCACGGCATGGACGGCAAGGGAGCCGGACCGGCCTCCGGGGCCCTGAAGGCCGCGCCGTCGGACCTCACCTCGCTGTCCGCCCGCAACGGCGGCAAGTTCCCTGACGTCAAGGTGTTCGGCGCCATCAAGGGTGAAGTCGGCCTGGCCGCGCACGGCTCCAAGGAGATGCCGATCTGGGGCGACGTGTTCCGCTCCATGGGCCGCTCGGAAGCCGAAGCCCAGCTCCGCATCACCAACCTCACGAACTACGTGAAGTCGCTGCAAAAGTAGCTGCCAGTTTGGGGGCCGCGCCCGCGGCCCCTACGCGGTACCTCGACGAGCTTCGTACGTCCTAACAGGCGATGCTGGCCGATCTTCGCTTTTCCCTCCGCCTGTTCCGCAAGTCCCCCGGGTTCTTTTTCGCCGCCGCCGGATCCATCGCGCTCGGCATCGGCGCCGCCACGGCCGTCTTCACCCTGGCCAACGGCGTCCTGCTGCGCAGCCTGCCCGTCGCGCGGCCGGACCAGCTCTCCGTCGCCGGCTATGTCTCGAAGCGCGGGAACGTTTTCGACTCGTTCGGAACGCGCGAGTTCCTGGCGCTGCGCGAACGCTCCGGCAACCTCTTCACGGGTCTGGCCGGGCTCGCGGAGGCCGCCGGCAATCTCAACGCCGGGGACCTCACCGAGCGCGTCAACGTCCAACTCGTCACCGGCAATTACTTCCCGCTGCTCGGCGTGCGCCCCGCTCTCGGCCGGCTGCTTGCCGAAGAGGACGAGCGCGCCGCGCAGCCCGTCGCGGTGCTGCATTACGCCTTCTGGCAATCGCGGTTCGGCGGGGACCGCGGCATCGCCGGCCGCACCATCCGCCTGAACGGCGTCGCGTTCACGGTCGCGGGCGTGCTGCCCGAAGGTTTCGATTCGGTGTCCCAGGGCTGGCGCGGCGACGTCCATGTCCCGCTGACGCACGCCGCGCTGTTCCGCTCCGGCCCGGTAGATCCCAAGGTGCAGCCGCCGTACCTCGAGTGGGAGGACTGGATGCAGTTGCTCGCGCGCCGCCGCGACGGCGTCTCCGAGCGTCAGGCCGAGGCGGAACTCGACGCCGTCTTCGCCGGCCTCCGCGCGAAGCGGAACACGGTCTTCGAGTTCTCGGGCCAGCAGGGCGCCGCGGGCGACCGCGACCGCTTCTTTCTGCAGCCCGGCCGGCAGGGTTTTCAGGATGTCCGCCAACGGTATGAACGGGCCCTGCAGGTCCTGCTGGGCATTGTCGGGATTCTGCTCGCGGTCGCTTGCGCCAATGTCGCCAACCTGCTGCTCGCCCTGGCTACCGGACGCCGCAAGGAGACGGCGGTGCGCCTGGCGCTGGGTGCGCCGCGCGGACGCCTAATCCGCCAGCACCTCGCCGAGAGCCTCGTGATCGCGGCGGCCGGAGGCTCAGCCGGAGTGCTGCTCGCGGCGTGGCTCGCCGAAGTGCTCGTCCAACTTGCGCCGGGCAATCTGGCGCTCCACACGCGGCCCGACGGAACGGTGCTCGCGTTCGCCGTTGCGGCGACGCTCGGCGCGTCGCTGCTGTTCGGCTTCTTCCCCGCCCTGCAGTCCGCGCGCACCAACCTGACCGAAGCCATCCAACAGGACGCGGGGTCCGGCCGTAACCCGCGTTTCTCGCTGCGGAATTCGCTGGTGGTGGTGCAGGTGGCGCTGTCGGTGGTGCTGCTCGCCGGCGCGGGACTGTTCCTCCGCACGCTCTGGAACCTCCGGGGGCTGGACACCGGTTTCGACGCCTCGCGCGTCGTGGTCGCCTCGGTGAATCCCGGCGCGAACGGCTACACCGCACAGCGCGCCAACGACCTCTACTCTTGGCTCGCGGAGCGCGCGGCGGCGCTGCCCGGCGTCGCGGCTGCGAGCGCCGCGCAGGTCACGCCGCTCTCCGGATCCCTCTGGGTGTGGACCGTCGATGTCCCCGGCTACGTCAAGAAGCCGGGCGAGACGCCGCTCGCGCATTCGAACTCCGTGGGCCCCGGCTACTTCGCTACCCTGGGCATTCCGCTCGCCGCCGGACGCGAGTTCACGGACCGCGACCGCACGGGATCCCCGTGGGTGGCGGTCATCAACCAGCGCATGGCCGAGACGTACTGGCCCGGGCGGAGCCCGCTCGGCGAGCGCATCCGCGTGGGCCGCGGTCCAGAGCCGGTGGAGATTGTCGGCGTGGTGCGGGACAGCACGTACCGCGACCTGCGCGAGAAGAAAGTCCCGACGGTTTACATGCCGCTGCTCCAGCAGGAGTCGAAGTCCGCGACCATCCTGCTTCGCACCCAGGGCGATCCGGCAGCGGCGATTGGGGCGCTGCGGACCGAACTCGCCCAGCGCGACCGGAACCTGCCGCTGTACCGCGTGCAGACGCTGGCCGCCCAGATCGGCAACACCATCGCGCGCGAACGCCTGCTCGCCACGCTGTCGGCGTCTTTCGGCTTTCTGGCGACGCTGCTCTCGGCAGTCGGGCTGTACGGCGTGCTGGCGTACGCGGTGGCGCGCCGCTCCCGTGAGATCGGGATCCGCATGGCGCTGGGCGCGGAACGCCGCGACGTCACCGCCATCGTGCTGCGGGACACCGCTTTTCTGATCGGCCTCGGACTGGCGCTCGGGCTGCCGGCGGCGCTTGCGGCGTCCCGGCTGCTCGAGAGTTTTCTCTACAACGTAAAGCCGGGCGATGTCGCGACGTACGCGGGAATCGCGTTGGTGCTGGCTGGGGTCGGCGTGCTGGCGGCGTGGATCCCGGCGCGCCGCGCGGCGCGGGTGGATCCGATGGTCGCGCTGCGGCACGGTTGATCCCCGGCGCTCAGAACCTCAGGATCGCCGCCACCTCCCCCGGCATCCGCTCCCGCGGCATCGTGAACACCTCGCCGCCGTGCGCCAGGGTTTCGGCAACCATCGCGTTGGCCGACGCCGCGCCCGATGGCACGCACAACAGATGCACCCGGCCCTCGCGAGCCGCGTCCATCACCGCGGCCGGATGCGCCAGCGTCCGCCTCCGGTCCGGCATTTCCACAAAGCGGCGCAGCATGGCTTCGCCGCGCCGCCGGTAGTGCGCCACCGCCGCTTCCGCCGCGAAACGCGCCACCTCGCCCGCGTCGCGGAACTCAGCGTTGCCCGCGATCTCGTCCTCGAACAGGTGCGGATACTCGGCGGCCCGCCGGTACTCGGCGATCTCCTCATGCACTCCCGCCAGCAGCAGCAGCTTGCCTTCGAGGCGCGGCGTCAACCCCCGGTCGATCATCTTGCAGTAGTCGCGCCAGTGCGCGTGCGCCGCCTCCCGATCACCGCCGGTGCCGAAGTGCGCCGACGACCAGCGGTTCGCCGCATGATCCGGCGCCTCGAACGCCCCCGCGCTCTTGAGGTCCGGCGGCACCGCCGCAGGCAGGTCCAGCTCGGTCATCTCGCCGTGCCGGTACCCGAAAAACCGCAACTGCCTCTTCGAGAGCGCCAGCACGAAGAACTCCGCAGGCGGACCCGCCGCCTCGACCAGAGGCAAGAGATGGAAGCTCTCCGCTACGAATACCTGCGCCGGCCACTCGGCAGGGGCTTCCAGGAACTCGAAGTAGTCCGGCGCACGGAAAATCACCAGCCCGGGGCCACCCTCTTCCAACTCGGGGTCCCGAGCCATTTTCTCCAATGGCGTCAACAGCTTTGCGGCCAAAGGATGATCTATCAGTTGATCAGCAGCACGCTTCACCAGCCCCGCCAGGGCCACCCGCCGGAGCCCGTCCCCAGCGCCCGGCCGGGCGCTGGGGACAAACAACGTAATGCAGGGTCCGGGGACTTTCGCGAGCGCCCTGAGGAAGTCAGCCTCGCGATCCGCACGTTTCGGCAACATCGCCATCGTCATGCGACACCTCCAGGAAGTAGGTGTGGTGCACACGGCGTACCATATGCAAATAGAAGAAAAGAATTGCTTAACCACCCGGCGCCCGTGGGGGAAACGGCGCTGGGCGGGTGTCCCCGACCCAATTAGGCGCTGCGGGGATCGCCGCCTGATGACGCGCGCGGCTCCGTTGGGTCAATGTTCGCGAAGTGCGCTCATGGCGTCGACGCGCGCGGCCTGCCAGGCAGGCGCGAGGCTGGCGAGCAGCGCGAGCACGGCGATCGCCGCCGCCGCGCCCCCCGCCACGAATGGATCCCGCGCGGAGACGCCGTACAGGACGCTTTCCGCGCCGCGGAGCAGCGCCCAGCCGCCGACCGCGCCGCCCACCAGACCGGCGAAAACCGGCCAGAGGCTCTCGGCGAGCACCAGGCGCACGAGATCGCGCGGCGCGGCTCCGACGGCCACACGCACGGCGAGTTCCCGCTTGCGGGAGGCCACCAGGAAGACCAGCAGCGCGCCGAGCCCGGCGCCCGCCACCAGCGCCGCGATCGCGGCGAAGGCGCGGGACAGTCCGCCCAGCGCGCGCTCCATCCACAGCGTCGTTTCGATGTCCTGCTCGAGGGTCGAGACGTCCTCGGCCACCAGGGTAGGACTCACGGCCCGGAGTTCCGCGCGCACGGGCTCCATCAGTTGTGCCGGCGCGGCCGTCCGCACCACCAGCGTCACGGTGGTCATATCCGCGGCGAGCGGCCAGTAGACCGTCGGCTGCATCGGCTCGCGCGGGGAGCGGTACTTCGCGTCGGTCACGACGCCGACGACTTCCAGAGACGCCGCCACCACCCGGTTCACGCCATAGCCGAAGCGCCTCCCTACCAGGGGAGAGCCGTTGTCGAAGCGCCGCGCGAATGCCTGGTTGACGATCACCGGACGGATTTCCGGCTCCTTGCCGGCGGGCGCCGGCGCGTACTCCGCCGCGGTAATGAGCCGGCCTTCCAGCAGGCGCTGGCCCAGGGTCTCGAAATACTCGGGGCCGGTCTCCTGCGTGCTGGTGTTCATGAAGTCGGCGGCGCTGACGACACCGCCTTCCGGCGAGAGCGTCGTCTTGCGCCCGGAGCCGCGCAGCAGCCGCACCCTGCCCAACGCCGCGGACTCGACGCCCGGCAGCGCCGCCACCCGGTCGCGCCACTCGTTCATCTCGCGCCGGAATCGCTCGTCGTCGCCCGTCTGCGTGAGGTCGCGATCCACGGTGAAGCTCACGACGCGGCCGCGGGCCAGTCCCGGATCCAGGGTCCGCAGATTCGCGAGCGTCGCGCCGGCCGCCAGCGCCGCGCCGAGCAGCGCGGTGCAGACGCCCATCTGGATCGCCACCAGCCAGCGCCATGCGCGCGTCCGGTGCGCGCCGCCGCCCTCGCGCAGCACGTTGGGATCGGTGTTCGCCGCGCGCCAGGCGGGCGCCGCGGCGACGATGGCGAACGCGGCCGCGCCTAGCGCGAGCGTGAACAGCGCGATGCGCCAGTCGGGCGCGAGATCCAAGGCCAGCGCCGCCGGGTTGTTGTCGAGCAGCCGCACGGGCGGCAGGTGCGCCGCCGCCCAGCGGGTTCCGGCCGCGGTGAGCACGGCTCCGCAGACGCCGCCGCCCAAGGCGAGCAGTGCGGTCTCCGCCAGCACCAGCGTCACCAGGCGGGCGCGCGAGGCGCCCAGCGCGCTGCGGACGATGAATTCCCGCCGCCGCCCCAGCACGCGCGCCAGCAGCAGCCCGGAGAGGTTCGCGCACACCATCAGCGCGAGCAACGCCGCGGCCCCGAAGGCGAACGCAGCCGCCGGACCCGCCTGTTCCCGCAGCCGCGACACCCCGAACGTGAGCGGCTGGAGCGCGAACGACGATGCGGGCAGCGGCGGATCCCGGGGATCGCTGGCGCGGGCGTACACGGCATAGGCCTCCGCCTGCGCCGCGGCGAGCGCCACGCCGGGCTTCAGGCGCGCTACGACTTCGAAGGCCGACCAGCGATCCAGCGGCTCGGTGGGGAACAGGCGCGGCAGCGCCGCCTGCGGGATCCGCACGTCCGGGCCGTATTCGACGGTCGCGCCCTGGAACCCCGGCGGCAGCACCCCGGCCACGACGCACGGCACGCCGCGGAGCGTCGCTTTCTGCCCAAGCGCGTCCGCC
>CAYYID010000092.1:0-18028 GCA_964471915.1 uncultured Solibacteraceae bacterium
CCGCAGCCAGGCCGCTATCTCCCCCAGCGCCTCCCCCGCCGCCGGCGCTGTCGCCCGCCACGGCCAGCCGCTCCGCATCCACGCCCAGTTCCCGGGCCACCGCGCGCACCGTCTGCACCGCGGTCCAGCAATCGAAGACCGGCACTGGGAACTTGTGCTCCGGCGCCAGGCGATAGTCGACCGAGATCACCGTCCAGCCGGAGCCCTCCGCCAGGTGCGAGCACAGCGCGTCGTAGTGGTCCAGGCGGCCGATGGTCCAGCCGCCGCCGTGGAAATAGACGCACACGGGCAGCACGCCGTCCGCCGGACGGTAGATGCGCACGGGAATGCCGGCCAGCGAGCGGTTCTCGACGCTGGCGAGCGAGGCAGGCGCGCCCGCGAGCGGCAGCGCCAGGTCCATGATGCCGCGCGCGGCCTCGAGGGGCAGGTCCGGAAGGCGCGGGCTGCCGGGAGGGAACATCTGCTGGAGCAGGGCGAGGAGGGCGGGGTCGACGGGCATGGTGAGGGTAGGATAGCGGAAACCAAACGAAAAACGGCCGGGAGCGCAAGCTCCCGGCCGTTATGAGTCCAGATGAATGGTCGGGGCGAGAGGATTCGAACCTCCGGCCTCCTGGTCCCGAACCAGGCGCTCTACCAGGCTGAGCCACGCCCCGAACGTCCTTAGGTTAGCACGCTTCGCCCGCGTCTGCCTACAGCGCGATCACCTCGATCGCGCTCCGCACCGCAGCGTCCTTCCCCGCCAGGTTCTCCACCCGGCGGTCGAACGTCGCCAGCTTCCCGCCCCGCTGCACCGCCATCGCGAGCAGCAGGGCATCCGTCACCTGCTGGTGCCCGAACACCCGGTCTCGGATTCCCGCCGGCACTTCCAGCGGGCCGGACTCCCCCCAATACTCGTGCCGCGGGTGCCGCAGGGCCTGGTCCAGCAGCCGCATCGCGTCACGGAACGAAACCGCCGAGCCCGTCACCGCGGGCTGGCAGCTCAGGCGCAGAAACGCGGCTTGCGTCAGGGTGCAGGTCGCCCACGGCCGCTGGTTCTCGCGGAACCAGCGATGCGCGGGCTCATAGTGGAGGTGCCGGGGCCACGCCAGCGCCAGCAGGACGTTGACATCCAGCAGCACGCCCCTCATCGGGCGTGGGCTTTTCCCTTGAGGAAGTACTTCGCGGACTCGACATCCTCCGCATCTTGAGCATCACGGATGTCGTCCGGCCCGAAAGCGCGCCCCTCGCAGCGGAACACCGGAAACCCGTCCACCAGATCCACGGGGACCTGCGCCTCCGCGCCCCTACGTGCCAGATAAGAAACTGCTTCGCCAATCGAGATCCGGCGCGATTCGGCGATCGCCCGCGCCATTTCCATCACTTCGGCGTCCAGGGCTAGAGTGGTGCGCAGCATGGGTTCCTCTCGCATCATAGAATCTATGATGTCACGGACATATTTCGATGTCAAGATCACTTCGTGATGCGCCTCAGCGCAAGAGCGGCAGCAACTCCCGCTCCGCCACACCCTGGCCGGTGACCGCGCCGATCGGGACGCTCACCAACGACCCCGCCGTCCGGGGCGTGGCGAACTCCACACGTAAGTAGTTATCCGTCAATCCCTTACGACCATCGTCCAGGACCACCGCCGAAAGTTGGCGGCCCACCATCCCTTGCCGGAACGCGAGGTTCTTCGCTTCCCCCAACGCCCGGAGCCGCGCGGTCCGCTCCTTCCGCGCCGCCCACGGGACCTGCTGCCGCTCCGCCGCGGGCGTGCCCGGACGCTCCGAGTACGTGAAAACGTGCAGATACGTGAGCGGCAGACCCTCGACGAAACCAAGCGTCTCCTCGAACTCGGCGTCCGTCTCGCCCGGAAAGCCGGTCATCACGTCCGCCCCGAACGCCGCGTCCGGCATCAGCGCATGCGCGCGGCGGATCCGGTCCTCGTAATGGCGCGGGCGGTACTTGCGGTGCATCCGCCGCAGCACGGTATCGGACCCCGACTGCAGCGGCGCATGCACGTGCTTGGCGATGCGCGGCTCGGCGGCCACGAGTTCGATCAGTTCGTCGGACCAGTCCATCGGCTCGATGGAACTCAGGCGCAGCCGCGCGATCCCGGTCTCGGCGAGAATCCGCCGCAGCAGGTCCGGCAGCAGGCGTCCCGCGCCCAGTTCCCGGCCCCAGCGGCCCAGGTTCACGCCGCTCAGCACCACTTCGGGATACTTGGCCGCGAGGCCGCGCACCTGCGCGAGGACATCTTCAGCGGGCATGGACCGCGACTGTCCGCGCACGTACGGGATCACGCAGAACGAGCACCGGTTGTTGCACCCGTCCTGGATCTTCAGGTTCGGGCGCGAACGCTCGCCGGAGGCGTCCTCCACGGGCGCGGCCAGGAAATCGTGCTGCGCGAAGATGTCGGAAACGTGGATCTCGCCGTGGAAGTGATCCGGTTGCGTCACCAGCTCCGGAATCCGGGTCTTGTGGGAGTTGCCGACCACCAGCGACACGCCGGCCAGCCGCGCCAGGTCCTCGGGCGCGCGCTGGGCGTAGCAGCCGGTGACCAGGATGCGGGCGTCCGGGTTTTCGCGGTGCACGCGCCGGATCACCTGCCGCACCTCGTCGTCGGCCGTGGCCGTGACAGTGCAGGTGTTGAGCACCACGAGTGATGCCGACTGCGCGTCCGCCGCCGGCGCCAGGCCACGTTCGGCGAGCCCGGCTTCGATGGCCGCGCCATCGGCCTGCGACGCCCGGCACCCGAAATTTCTGACGAAGAACCGCTCCACCGTACCGATTGTAGCGTCAGGTCGCCGCGTCGCCCAACGGCAAAAGTCCTGGGTGGTGCGGTAGCCGCCGGCGCCGCGATTTCTTAGAATCGAACCGTGGACGCCCCGGGGATTCGCAAAGTCTGTCTGGCTCTCGCAGGCGCTACGGAGAGCGTGCAGTGGGGCAACGATCTGGTCTTCAAAGTCGGCGGCAAGATGTTCGCGGTCACCTGCCTGGACGTTTCGCCGTACCTGGTGTCGTTCAAGTGCTCGCCGGACCGGTTCGCCGAGCTGGTGGAGCGCGAGGGTTTCGTCCCAGCGCCGTATCTGGCGCGGGCGCAGTGGGTGGCGATCGAACGGGGTACGCGGACGGAGCGCGCGGAACTGGCGGCGTGGCTCCGGGAGGCGCACGCCGAGGTCGGGAAGAAGCTGCCGAAAAAGATCGGGGTGGAGCTGGGCCTCGAAGGCGCCAGCGGGAAGGCTCAACGAAAGAGGTGAAGCATGCTTTCGGTCGCCGGCCTCACGATGCTCGCCGCGATCGCCTGGCAGTCCCCGCCCGTGCCGCCGCAAAGCCAGTCCGCCCAGCTTCGAGAGGCCGCGGATAGCAGAAAAGCCGCGGCTCTCGCAACCGCCACCCAAACCCTCGAACTGCTGGAGCGCCTGGAGGACCGTGACGTCGCGGCCCGCACGGCCATTGCCCTGGCGGCGGACGTCTGTCGGTACCATCGCACCCAAGGCCGGGCGTTCTTCCTGCGGGCCCGCCGGCTTGTCCAGGCCGTAAAGGAAGGGCCGCGGCGGACGACCCTGCTGGCGGCACTGGCCACCCGAGGGGCGGCCTGCGATCCGGCGCTCCCCGGTTTGCTGCAGTTCGCGGACGCGCCCCCGGAGGTTAGGGCGGAGGGGAACCTGCGGGCGGTCCTGGAGAGTCTGCGCGACGCAAGCCCGCAGGTCCCCGACCTGCTGCGGGCCGTTGCGGACGGCTTCGGCGACCTCTCGCGCGAGGGCAGGCTGGCCCTGGTCGAGAGCCTGCAGCAGTTCCAGCGGGTGTCCACCGAACAAGCCGATGCGGTGTTTCTCCGCGCCGCGGAGAGGCTGCGTCCGGACGGTCCGGGAACGGTGGCCAGCCTGTATGCGCTCGGGAACTACGTTTTCACGGCCGTCGGCGCGGATCCGGGCGCGGTGATCGCCTACCCCCTGCAAAGCGGCCAGACGGCGTACGCCTTCTCGGAGCTGCGGCCGGGCATGAGCGCGGCTGTCGCCGCCGCGTTCCTGCGCATCGCCGCGCAGCAGCTCGCGCTGCAGCCGGCGACGGGTTCCGAACAGACGCTCCGGCAGGCCCTGGCGAACCAGTTGCTGCCGCTCGCCGAGCGGTATCTGCCGGCTGCCTCTGCCGACCTGCGCCTGGCGGCGGGACTCCAGGGCGGCACCGGTCCTACCGCCGAGGCGCGCGGACTGCTCAACCGCATGAACCCGCGTCTCGATCAGCTCGATGCCGATCTCGAGGCGCGCGCGGATGCCGAGGCCGATGTCGTCACCAAGGACGTGCGCCGGATGCACTTGATCGTGCACCTGCTCCAGGGCAACCGGTCGAAGGATGCGAGGGGGCACCTGCCGAAGATCAATGACCTCGAACTGCGGTCGGCGCTCGAGGCGCTGACCGTGTACAAGAGCGGCGAGGAACAGCTCGACGCCGCTGCGGCCTCGGCGACGGAGGCGCCCGGGGGGCTCTTCGCCTCGCTGCTCTGCCTGGCGGCGGCGGCGAAGCCGGCCGAGGGTTCCGCGGGGCGGGCCACGCAGTGCCTGGATCCGATCCGCCGCGCGGACGCCGAGTTCCGCGCGCCCCTGCTGGCTGGCGCCGCGAGTCTGCTGGCGCGGGAGGAGCGCGAGTTCGCCCTGGAGGTCCTGCGCCAGGGAATCGCGGAGGCAAATGCCTTTCGGGACCAGCCGCGCCCGCCCGCGAAGTCCACGCCGGTGTTGTCGCTGGTGGTGGAGCCGCGGGGCGCCACCGCGCGGCTGCGCTTCGGCGACTCGAGCCGTTTTCTCCGGTTGCAGCCGCGCGGGCTGCCGCCGCTGTCGTTCGTGGAGGCGGTCCGGGCGTTGCCCGAACCCGACACTGCCGTTCTGTGGGAACTGGCCGGCGCATTGCAGGACGAGAGCGAACGGGCCAAGCTTCTGGCGGGGATCGCCGCGCTCGCGATGGCGCGCGCTTTTGGACCCGAGGCCGGCGTCCGGCGCTAGCGGAAGTACGACTCCGGCGCCTTCGAGTAGGCGAAAACGCGCTCCAGCCGCAGGCCGCTCTCCGCCGCCTGACGCCGCAGTTCGTCCCGGAAGTCCGGATGGGCGAGGTCGATCAGCGCCTGCGCGCGCTGCTCCAGGAACAGGAACTTCAGACGCGCCGCCCCGTACTCGGTGGCGATCCAGTCCACCGTGTGCTCGGGGATGGTGATGCGCGTGCCCGACGGATGCGCGGCGACGATGTTCGACACCACGCGCCCGTCCTTGAGTGTCGCCGTGGAGGGCAGGCAGATGACGCTCTTGCCCCCCGGCGAAAGCTGCGCGCCGTAGGTGAACTCCAGCGCGCCGCCCAGTCCGCTGTAGGTAACCGGGCCGATACAGTGCGCGCAGGTCTGGCCGGTGAGGTCCACGGTGAGCGCGCTGTTGATGCTCACCAGATTCCGCACCCGAGCGAGCACGGCGGGTGAGTTCGTCTCCTCCACGGGCAGCATCGCGAACTCCGGGTTATCGCGCGCCCAGTTCCAGAGTTTCTCGGTGCCGATGGCGAAGGTAGCAACCGAGATGCCGTCGTGCAGCCCCTTGTGCGCGTTCGTCACCGCGCCCGCGTTGATGAGATCGACGTTGGCGTCGCACAGCATCTCCGTGTGAATCCCGAGGTCGCGCCGCGCGACCAGCAGGCTGCCGATGATGGCGGGCAGCGTTCCGAAGCCGAGCTGGAGCGTGGACCGATCTTCCACGAGCGCGGCGACGTGCGCGGCGATGCGCCGCTCGATGTCCGTGGCGGGGCCGGTGGGGAACTGCTGGAGCGGGGAATCGTCTTCGACGACGAAGTCGACTTCCGAGATATGGACTTCGTTCGCCCCGAAGTCCTCCAGCCCGCGGACCCGCGGCAGGTTCGGATTCACCTCGAGCACGATCTTCACCTCCGGCCGGTGGCGGCGCAGCCAGCGGATGCTCGGGTACTCCCAGCTCGAGCACAGCGAGAAGTTCAGGTAGCCGCGCTCGTCCATCGGCGTGACGCGGTGGACGATGTAATCGAGCGGGTCGGCCACGCGCATCCAGCGGGCGGCGTCGAGATACTGCATCGGGCAATAGGCGATGTTGTCGAAGCGGGCGCGGGCGGCGCGTTCCTGGGGTCCGAAGAAGCCGGTGACGCCGTGGAAGCCGGGGCGCATGATGAAGTCGCCCGCGTCGGTCAGCACCGTGATGCTGGCGTAGAGGTCGTCGCGGTAGTCCGCGAGGGCGCGCATCAGGCCGTGGGGCTGGCCGCTCCAGGTGCCGAAGACCAGGAAGCTGCGCGGCGGCAGGCTGGCGGCGAGATCGCGCGGGGTGCGGAGCTTTTCTTGGTAGAGGGCTTGGGAGTCGGGCACGGCGGGGTCCGCAGTCGAGGATAGCGGATTTCGAGGCGGGGTCTGTGACTGCCGGCCGTGCCGGCCCGGCCCATTGGGAGACCGCCGTCACGGATTCTCCCTACACCTTGGCGCACAAAGCGTAACCCGAACGCGTAGGCTATTGAAAAAACAAGAGATATGTATAGTTTTCCGGTGGCCTCCGATGAGTAACCGGGTGCGAAGTTCGCTGTCCCGCCGCGGACGGCAGCACGCACCGCTTTACTCGAATCCGGCCGTCCCCGTTCTGGGATACCGGGCGGCGGGGAACGGTGGGGAGAAAGCCAGGCATGCCCGAACAGGACCAGGACATCATTCGCGAATTTCTTGTCGAGAGTCACGAAAACCTCTCGCGCCTCGACCAGGAGCTCGTGGAACTGGAGAAGCGTCCGCGGGACGCGGCCCTGCTGGCCAGCATCTTTCGCACCATCCACACGATCAAGGGGACCTGCGGGTTCCTCGGGTTCGGGACGCTGGAAGCCCTGACGCACCAGGCCGAGAGTCTCTTGAGTCAGTTGCGGGACGGCCAGCGCGACCTGGAGCCGCCGCTGGTCTCGTTGATCCTCGAAACGGTGGACGCGACGCGCCGGATGCTGGCGTCGATCGAAGCCTCGGGCGGCGAAGGTCCCGAGTCGTTCGTGGAGCTGACCGGGCGCTTGCGCTCGGCGGCGCAGGCTCCGGAAGCAGGGGAAACGCCGGCGGTGGGCGGGACGGGCGAGAACCCGGAGGCCGCGCGGCAAGAGGAAGAGGGAGTGCGCTCGTCCGCGGTGGCCGACGCGAATATCCGGGTGGCCGTCGGCCTGCTCGACAAGCTGATGGACCTGGTCGGCGAGCTGGTGCTGACGCGCAACCAGATCCTGCAGTGCAACACCGAGCGCGAGGACGCCGCATTGAACGCCACGTCGCAGCGGCTGAACCTGATCACCACCGAGTTGCAGGAAGGGGTCATGAAGACCCGCATGCAGCCCATCGGCATGGTGTGGAACAAGCTGCCGCGGGTGGTACGCGACATGGCCGTGGCGCTCGGCAAGCAGATCCGCCTGGAAATGGACGGCGCCGATACTGAGCTCGACCGCACCATCATCGAGGCGATCAAGGACCCGCTGGTGCATCTGGTGCGCAATGCATGCGACCACGGCATCGAAACCCCGGAGGTCCGTACGCGGGCCGGCAAGCCGGCGCAGGGCCGCCTGACGCTGCGCGCGTACCACGAGGGCGGGCAGGTGAACATCGAGATCGCCGACGACGGCGCCGGCATCGATGTCGCGCGCGTGCGCCAGAAGGCCATCGAAAAGGGATTGTGGCAGGCTGACGCGGCCGCCAAGCTCAGCGACCGCGAGGCGCTCAACCTGATCTTCCAGCCCGGCTTCTCCACCGCCGCCACCGTGACCAACGTGTCGGGCCGCGGCGTCGGCATGGACGTCGTCAAGTCGCACATCGAGAAGATCGGCGGCGTGGTCGACCTGTTCAGCCGGCCGGGTGAGGGCGCTACGGTGAAGCTGAAGATTCCCCTGACGCTCGCCATCATTCCCGGACTGGTCGTCGGCAGTGGCGGGGAACGCTTCGTGATTCCCCAGGTGAGCCTGCTCGAACTGATCCGCCTGGAAGGCAACGCCACCGACAAGCGCATCGAGCACGTGCACGGCACGCCGGTATACCGCCGCCGGGGAAGCCTGTTGCCGATCGCGTACTTGAACCAGGTGCTGGGCCTGCGCGCGGCTCCGTCGGGCGAGGCCGTGAACATGGTGGTGCTGCAAGCCGAGGACCGGCAATTCGGCCTGGTGGTGGACGCCATCCACGATACGCAGGAAATCGTGGTGAAACCGCTCGGCAAGCAATTGAAGGGACTGAGCGTCTACGCCGGCGCCACCATCATGGGCGACGGACGGGTGGCGCTGATCCTGGACGTGCTGGGGATCGGCCAGCGCTCCGGCGTGCTTGCCGAGGTCCACGAGCAGGCGCGCGCCGCCGCGGAGCGGAAAGCGCAGGCGGCCGGCGAGCAACAGAAACAGCGGCTGCTGCTGTTCCGCGCCGGTTCGTTCGAGCGTTTGGCGGTGCCACTGTCGCTGGTGGCGCGGTTAGAGGAGTTTCCGCGCGCCTCCATCGAGCACGCGGGCGGTTGCCAGGTGGTCCAGTACCGCAACCGGATTCTGCCGCTGGTGTCGCTGCGCGCGGTGCTGGAGCCGGGGTCCGTGGAGGGCGCGGCCGCCGACCCGGCGCAAGTCATCGTCTTTAACGACGGCGACCGCAGCGTCGGCCTGCTGGTGGACCAGATCCTGGACGTCGCCGAGGAAGCGGTGACGGTGCGCCAGAAGACCGCGCGCACGGGGCTGCTTGGCTCGGCGGTGGTCGGCAAGCGGGTGGCGGACTTCCTGGATCTGCACCACGTGCTGCGCGCGGCCGCCGCCGGCTGGCAGTCCGGCGGCGACGCGGCCGCTCCGGGCAAGCGCGTCCTGGTGGCGGATGGGTCGGCGTTCTCGCGCAGCCTGATCCGCGGGGAGCTGGACATGGCCGGCTACCGCGTCAGCGAAGCCGGCACGGTCTCCGAAGCCTTGCGCGGTCTGGAGCAGCAGCCGGTGGACGTGGTGGTCTCGGCGCTCGATCTGCCGCCGGGCGGCAGCGCCGCGCTGCGGGCCGCGCTGCGCACCCGTCCCGAGTGGCAGGCGATCCCGGTGCTGGCGCTCGCCAACTCGCCCGCGCAGGCGGGCGAAACACGGGGTTTCGAGGATTGCCAGGTGAAGTTCGAGCGGGAGGCGATGCTCGAGTCCGTGGCGCGGCTGGCCGCCGCGCTGGCGGGCGGAAACGTGCCGGCCTCCGCCGGAATGGGAAAGGACCAATAACCCGATGTCGTCCGCAACCACAGTACCGAGGCCTGACGCCGTGCCGGCGAGCAGCCAGTTTTCGACGTTCTTTCTCGCGGATCTGTTCCTGGGCGTGGACGTCCTGCGCGTGCAGGAAGTGCTCCGCTACCAGCACATGACGCGGGTGCCGCAGGCGCAGGGGGAGGTGGAGGGCCTGATCAACCTCCGCGGCCAGATCGTCACGGCGATCGACATGCGGCGCCGCCTGCAGTTGCCCGAGCGCGCCGGCGGTCAAACGCCCATGAATATGGTGGTCCGCACCGAGGAGGGCGCGGTGAGCCTGCTGGTGGACGAGATCGGCGACGTGCTGGACGTCGACGCGGCGACTTATGAACGGCCTCCCGAAAACCTGGCGCCCGCGGCGCGCGAGCTGGTGCGGGGCGTTTACAAGCTCAAGGACCGGCTGCTGCTCGTGCTCGATGCGGAGAGGACGGTGGATCTGACGGTTAGCCGGGGCTGATCCGGCCGCAGCAGGAAGTACGCCGGCGATTCGCGCCTGCCGGGGCGGATCGCGCGGGGGCGGGGCACCCGGCATAACCAAAGAAATGCATAACCAAGACGTTACAAGGAGCGCGGAAAGAACATGGCGAGACAGATGACGAGGCAAGGCAAGGAGCACGGCGTTGGGGCCGGGTGGGGGAGCGGGGCCGGAGCCGCCCTGTTGGACGCCCCTCCGGGCATGGGCAGGCCGCCGGCCGGCGGCGCCGAAGAGCGGCTGGCGGAACTGGAGTCCACCATCGCCGCGATCGGCAAGTCGCAAGCGGTGATCGAGTTCCGGATGGACGGCACGATCCTCGATGCCAATGACAACTTCCTGAGCGCCCTCGGCTACTCGCTCGGCGAGATCCAGGGGCGCCACCACAGCATGTTCGTCGACGAGGCGTACGCCCGTTCATCGGAATACAAGGACTTCTGGGCGCGACTGAACCGGGGTGAGTACCAGGCCGCCGAGTACAAGCGCATCGGCAAGGGCGGCAAGGAGGTCTGGATCCAGGCTTCGTACAACCCCATCCTGGACCGCCACGGCAAGCCGTTCAAAGTGGTGAAGTACGCCACCGACGTGACGGCGCAGAAGCTGATCAACGCCGATTACCAGGGCCAGATCGCAGCAGTGAAGAAGTCGCAGGCGGTGATCGAATTCCGGATGGACGGGACGATTCTCGAAGCCAATGACAATTTCCTGAGTGCGGTCGGCTATTCGCTGGCCGAGATCCAGGGCCGGCACCACAGCCTGTTCGTCGACGAGGCCTACGCCCGGTCGGCCGAGTACAAGGAATTCTGGGCCAAGCTCAACCGCGGCGAGTATCAGGCGGCCGAGTACAAGCGCTTCGGCAAGGGCGCGCGGGAGATCTGGATCCAGGCCTCGTACAACCCGATCCTCGACCTGAATGGCAAGCCGGTGAAGGTGGTCAAGTACGCAACCGACATCACGCGCGAGAAACTGGCGCTGAACGGCATGATGGCGGATACGCTCATGCTGGTAAAGGCGGCGCTGGCCGGCCAGCTGGCGACGCGCGCGGATGCCGCCCGGCACCAGGGCGAGTACCGGCAGATCGTGGAGGGCGTAAACCAGACGCTCGATGCCGTGATCGGCCCGCTGAATGTCGCGGCCGACTATGTCGATAAGATCTCGCGCGGGGTGGTTCCGGCGAAGATCACCGACGTCTACCATGGCGATTTCAACGCCATCAAGAACAACCTGAACGCCTGCATCGACAACATCAACGCGTTGGTGGCCGACGCGGGGATGCTGGCGAAGGCGGCGGCCGACGGCCGCGTGGGCACGCGCGCGGACGCGGCGCAGCACCAGGGCGACTTCCGCAAGATCGTCGAGGGCGTCAACCAAACTCTGGAGGCGATCGTCGAGCCCCTGAAAGTCACCGCGCAGAACGCCAGCACGCTGGCTTCGTCGTCCGAGGAATTGACGGCGGTGAGCCAGCAGATGGCCGGTAACGCCGAGGAGACGGCCACCCAGGCGAATGTTGTTTCGGCGGCGAGCGAGCAGGTTTCGAAGAACGTTTCGTCGGTCGCTTCGGCCTCCGAGCAGATGCAGGCTTCCATCCGGGAGATCGCCAAGAACGCCAACGAGTCGGCGCGGGTGGCTAAGAACGCGGTGAGCGTGGCGCACTCGACCAACGAGACCGTCAAGAAGCTGGGCGAGTCAAGCCAGGAGATCGGCAACGTCATCAAAGTGATCACCTCCATCGCGCAGCAGACCAATCTGCTGGCCCTGAACGCGACCATCGAAGCCGCCCGCGCGGGAGAGGCCGGCAAGGGGTTCGCGGTAGTGGCGAACGAGGTGAAAGAACTGGCCAAGCAGACCGCCAAGGCCACCGAGGAGATCAGCCAGAAGATCGAAGCGATCCAGGGCGACACCAAGGGAGCCGTGAAGGCGATCGAGGAGATCGGCGCCATCATCAACCAGATCAACGACATCTCGAACTCGATCGCCTCGGCGGTGGAGGAGCAGACGGTCACCACCAACGAGATCGGCCGCAGCGTCAGCGAGGCGGCCAAGGGCGTCGGCGACATCGCTCGCAATATTGGCGGAGTCGCGGTCGCGGCCAAGAACACGACGGAAGGCGCGAGCGACACGCAGAAAGCGGCGCGGGAGCTGAGCCAGATGGCCTCCCGGCTGCAAACGCTGGTTTCCCGCTTCACGTTCTGAAGACCGGGGCGGGCGTGGCGTCCGGCCGCGCCCGCATTCGGCAAGACCGCGTCCGGCGCCCCGCGCGCCTGGCGCGAGACTCGAGGTGCCCACATGCCCCAAGCCATCGTCGTGGATGACTCGCGCGCCGTGCGCATGATCCTGGCGCGCACGCTGCAGGACCTCGGCTTCGAGGTCCGCGAGGCCGCCAACGGCCGCGAAGCGCTCGAATTGCTCGCGGACGGCGGCGCCGGCGTCCGGCTAGTGCTGGCGGATTGGAACATGCCGGAGGTCAACGGTCTCGAACTGGTGCGGCGGCTGCGCCAGGATCCCCGGCTGTCCTCCCTGCCCGTCGTCATGGTAACCACCGAAACCGAGTTGGACCAGATGGCGGCAGCGCTCGCCGCGGGCGCCAACGAATACGTCATGAAGCCGTTCACCCGGGACATCCTGATCGAGAAACTGCAGATGGTCGGCATCCGTGCCGCCGGGAGCGGGCCGGGCGATGATCGCTAAGCGCACGCTGCAACCGGGCGAGCGGATCCGCGTGCTGGTGGTCGACGACTCGGTCGTGATCCGGCGGCTGGTGACGCACGCGCTGGAGCAGGACCCCCACATCGAGGTCGCCGGCGTCGCGGCCAACGGCGCCATCGCGCTGGACCGGCTGCCGCAATTGAACCCGGACGTCGTGACGCTGGATATCGAGATGCCGGAAATGGACGGCCTCGACATGCTGCGGCGGGTCCGCCGGGATTACCCACAACTCCGCGTAGTGATGTTCAGCACGCTCACCGAGCGCGGCGCGGCGGCCACGTTCGAGGCGCTGAGCCTGGGGGCCGATGACTATGTCACCAAGGCCTCCAACGAAGGTTCGCTCGACCGCTCGCTCGCCCGGCTGCGCGAGGAACTGATCCCGAAGCTCAAACAGTTCTTTCACCTGCCGCGGGCGGCACGCACGGCTGCGGAGCCGGCGCTGCCGCGGCCGGCGGGCCCGGCGGCGGACGCCCCGGCGCGCCGGCTTCCGGCGATCCGGCCCAAGGTGGTCGCGATCGGCGTCTCGACCGGTGGGCCCGCCGCGCTCTCCGAGATCCTGCCGCAGTTTCCGGCGGATTTCCCGTTGCCGGTCCTCGTCGTGCAGCACATGCCGCCGCTGTTCACGCGGCTGCTTGCCGAACGGCTCGCCGCGGCCTGCGCGCTGCCGGTGGCGGAAGCCCGCGACGGCGAGCCGCTCGATCCCGGGCGTATCCTCCTCGCCCCCGGGGATTTCCATTTGAAGGTCGCGGCGGGGGGCGACCGCGTCCGCGCCTGTCTGGATCAGTCGCCGCCCCTGAACTCCTGCCGCCCGGCCGCCGACGCGCTCTTCGCCTCGATCGGGCAGACTTACGGCGGCGCCGCGATCGCCGCCGTCCTCACCGGCATGGGGCAGGACGGGCTGCGCGGCGTCCAGATCCTCAAAGCGCAGGGAGCGTGCGTGCTCGCGCAGGACGAGGCATCGAGCGTCGTCTGGGGAATGCCCGGCGCCGTGGTTGCCGCCGGGCTGGCCGACCAGGTACTGCCCCTGAGCCAGATCGTCCCCGCAATCCTCCGCGCGGCGGGGAGAGCCTAACCAATGTCGTCCCGTACCGCGCCGCCCAACATCCAGGAGGACCACTACCGCTTCCTCCAGGAGTGCGTCCATGCCGAAACCGGCATCGTGATCGACCACGACAAGCACTACCTGGTCGAGAGCCGCCTGACGCCGATCGCCCGACAACTCGGCCTCGCTTCCATCAACGACCTCTGCGCGCTGCTCCGCGCCACGCGCGAGCCGGCCATCAGCCGGCAGGTAGCCGAGGCGATGACCACCAACGAAACCTACTTCTTCCGCGACCCGGCGCACTACGAGGCCATTCGCAGTGCCCTGCTGCCGCGGCTGCGGGAGCAGCGCCAGGATGTCCGGAAGCTGCGGTTCTGGTCGGCCGCGGCGTCCACCGGGCAGGAGGCCTATAGTCTGGCGATGCTGCTGCTCGAAGAGGGCTTCGCCGACTGGAACCTGCAGATCTTCGGAACCGACTTCTCGTCCCAGGTGGTGGAGCGCGCGCGTTCCGGCAAGTATCAGCAGATCGAGGTGAATCGGGGGCTGCCCGCCGCCCTTCTGGTGAAGCACTTCCGCCGTTCCGGCGTCGACTGGCAGCTCAGCGAGGCCGTGCGGAGCCTCGCGCGCTTCGAGACTCTCGACCTGCGCCGCAGCCTGCGCGCCCTCGGTCCTTTCGACCTGGTCTTCTGCCGCAATGTCCTGATCTATTTCGACGTGGAGACCAAGAGCCGCATCCTGGAACAAATCCACGGCACGCTGTTTCGCGGCGGCTGGCTGTTGCTCGGCGGCGCGGAAACCGCCTTCGGCCTGGAGCCGTTGTTCGAACGCCGGGTGGTGGGCGGCACCACCGTGTACGTCGCTCGCTGAAAACCAAAATGGCCAACGGAACACCCTCCAAAACGTCAATCGAAATCTCTCCGGTGGAACTGGCTCAGATTGTCGAGTCGGTCTTCGACACCATGCTCGGGCTGCGGGTGGCCGGCGATGCCACGCCCTGGTTCCTCGGACCGGACCGGTTGACGGCGGCCGTGCACCTGGCCGGCGAATGGAGCGGCGCCGTGCTGCTCGAATGCGACCGCGACCAGGCGTGCCGTTTCGCGGCCCGGTTCCTGTCGCTCGGCCCCGCCGCCGCGGTGGACGACGTGGTCCGCGACGTCTTGGGCGAACTCGCCAACATGATCGGCGGCAACCTCAAGTGTGTCCTCACGCGCGGCATCCAGTTGTCGATGCCCTCGGTAATCGACGGGAGCGACTACAGCCTGCGCGTGTGCGGCGCCGAGGTTCGCGAGCGGCTGGCGTTCGCCTGTCAGGAAGGCGTCTTCTGGATCACCGTGCTGAGCACCCGATCCTAACTCCGCTCCGGGGGCGTCAGGCGGTCCTTCGCGCCGCGCGACCCGTGGGGACGCACCAGGTCCTCCCGCACCAGCAGCACCGCATCCCGCAAGGGCAGCCGGGCCGTGGCCGCCAGCACGCGCTTTCCGGCGCGGTCGCGCCGGGCGCTTTCGAGCAGGATCTCCCGGAGTTCCGCCTCGTGCCGCGCCGGGATCTCCGGGGCAATTCGAACCAGAGTGAAGAACGCGCTCACCGCGTCGTGCCAGGCGGCGCGCCCGTGCGCGAGGATCGCCCGGATCAGTCGCCGCGCGGCCGCCCGCCCGCGGCCGAGCTGCGCCAGCCCGTGCGCCAGATCGGCCTCGACCGGTCAGAATCTCGGGCGGCTGGAGGCGGCCGGTGCGCAGGCGCCGCCGATCCAGCCGCACGATTTCCTCGGTGTTCTCCGCCTGCAGGTGCAGGCATGCCGCCAGCTCGTACATCCGGCGCCGGAACCAGCCGTCGCGATCCCGGGTTCTCAGTTGCTTCGCCAGGCGCAGGGCGTCGCGCAGCAGGGCCGGATGCTCCGCCGTGTTGCGCGCGCGCAGCGTTGCGGCATAGCGTAGCAACAGCTCCCGCTCTTTCGCCATCGCCTCCGTCATCCAGTCAGCGCAGGCCCGGCAGAACGGCTCCCGGCCCCACCAGTGGCGCTGCAACCGCCGCACCGCGGGCTCCCCACAGATCGCGCAGGGTCCCCGATCTTTCGCCATCGTCATCGCTCCAGGCGCGTCTTGCCCTCGGGCGCGGGATACGGCAGCCGGTCCGGAACTACCTTCACCTCGGTGGTGAACTTCAACGGATAGCGCCCGGTCTTCGGATACACCAGCTCCACGAAGTACGCCTTCCAGCCCTCTCGCGGCGGAGCCACCGTCGCCGCATAAACACCCGGTGCCGTCGCCTTCAGCCTCCGCGCGCGAAAGGCCTTGCCGATGCTCTGAACCTGGAAGTCCCGCGCCCGCGGATTCGCCGCCTCCCACAGCCGGACCTCGGCCGGCTGTGTCCCCCGGCACTCCACGCGCACGCCGCCCTCGGGCGGAAACGTGTACGTGAACTCCGGGCGCGGCGTCCCCGCCAGCACCGCCTGGTAGAACGCCACCACCGTCTTGAAGACATCGAGAGTCTTCCCCGTCAGCGCGTGGTCCGCGTTGGGCACGTAACGCAGGTGCCGTTCGCCGGGCAGCTCGGAGTAATAGAAGCGCGTCGAGTCCGGCAGGAAGAACTGGTCGCCGGCGGCGTTGATCAGCAGCTTCGGCATCGTGTAGCGTTCGCGGTAGCGGTACGGCTCCTCGATCCGCATCAGCTCCTCGTAGCGCTGGGTCCCGAGCTGATCCAGAAATCCGGTCTCGTGGTAATCCTTCAGCGCCGCGCTCCAGCCGCCGTACGCCTGATAATGCTCGCGGAGCGTCGGCAGCAGGTGCAGCCCGTCGATCACGATCGGCACGATGGCGGCCACGCGCTTGTCCACCGCGGCGGTCAGCCACGTCGTCCAGCCGCGCTTCGAGACGCCGGCCACCACGAAGCGATCGACTGTCTTCGTATGGGCGGCAATGGTGTCCATCGCGCGCACCGCAGCCTTGGTCATCGGCAGGCGGATGGGCCAGCGTTCGTCGCCGGTTTCGAGGTACTTCGACCAGGTGTACGCGACAATTTCGTCCTCGCGCCGCGCCCGCCCGTTCTCCCCTGCGAACTTCGTCGGCTGATTCGGCAGCATCCGCAGCTCGGCAGTGACGGTGCCGGTCCACTTGGCGAGATAGGGCAACAACGCATTCGCTTTCTTCGGCAGCGGCTCCGGGTTGTCGCCCTCGGCAAGATATAGGAACCCGGTCCGGCTCTTCACCTCGGCCGGCCTGCAGATGGTCAGGCGGTGCCGCCAGACGGCGGGATCCGCCTCGGTGCGCCAGGTCTGCGACGTCAGGTCGATCACCGTGATCTGGGTGCCGCCCTGCCGGAAGGTCCGGACCACTTCGAACTTGTAGGTTGGGTCAGGAGCGGCCACGTAGCGATCCAGCGCGGTCTGCGGCCAGGCCGCCGTGGCGGCGAAAAGCAGAAACCAAAGCATGTGCCTCCACGATATGCCAACCCGCGCCCGCACCGCGCGCCGCGATGCACTATACTCCTGGGCGAAAGGACTCGCCCCATGTTTTCCCGCCTCTCCCTGCTGGCCGTGTGCGCCCTCACCCTCGCCGCGGCCGATCCGTTCGCCGGTGTCTGGAAGCTCAACGCCGCCAAGTCCAAGTACGATCCCGGTCCGGCGCCGCGCTCCTCCACGCTCACCTTCTCCGCCGACGGGGCGTGGGTGGTTGTGAAGACCGACACGGTGGATGCCGCCGGCAAATCCTCCAGCACGACGAACCGTTTTCAGCGCGACGGCAAAGAGTATCCCTACCAGGGACCGCTGGGCGACAAGATCGCCGTGAAAATGATCGACGCTCGCACCAGCGAATCCGTCGTCACCGCCAAGGGCAAGCCCACCGTGACTACCCGTTCCACCGTCGCCGCGGACGGCAAGAGCATGACCCGCCGCATCACCGGCCTGGATCCCACCGGCGTCAAGGTGAACCACGCGCTGGTCTACGAGAAGTAAGCGCCGCCGCCGGTCGCGTTGACACACTCTCACATTAGATATATTCTTATCTCGTGGACGCCGGGGCGATCAAGCAAACCTTGGGAGCCAGCGGGTTGCGGTGCACACCGCAACGCTACGCCGTGATGGCGTTCCTGATGGAGCACAACCAGCATCCCACGGCGGCGGAGATCTTCGCGGCCGTGAACCGGGTGGATCCGCGCTCCTCCCGGGCTACGACCTATAACAATTTGCGGGACCTGGTGCAGGCCGGCCTGGTCCGGGAAGTGGCCGTCGAGGGACGCGCCGCGCGTTTCGATGCCCGGGGCGCGCGGCACCATCATTTCATCTGCGATCGCTGCGGCAATGTGGAAGATGTTGCGTGGCAGGAGGTGCCGCGGCCGGCGGCGGGCGCCCTGGGGCGGCGCGTGCTCCGGGAGTGCGAGGTCATCTTCCGCGGCCTGTGCGAGAAGTGTTCACCGCGGCGCGCGACCCGGGCGAAGTAACTCTTATTACGACTGCGAAGGAAGGCAATGATATGGACAAATCGACCGAAGCCAAGTGCCCCGTGACCGGCGGCGCCCGCCGCCACACGTCCGTGGGCGCGCACACGAACGCCGACTGGTGGCCGAACCAGCTGAACCTCAAGATC
>CAYYID010000093.1:0-17943 GCA_964471915.1 uncultured Solibacteraceae bacterium
TTGATGGTGTTCTCGTTCATGCCCGTCATGGCCGACAGCTCCTCCACCGAATGCCCTTCCACTTCCTTGAGGAGGATCAGGTTGCGCTCCTCCTCCGGGATCTTCGCCAGCAGCTTCAGTACGAGGTCGCGATCCGCGAGCGTGGCGTCGGCCGGCCGGGCGGCGTCCTTGGCCGGTTCAGCCGCTTCCATGCGCTTGGCGTCGTCTTCCGAGAAGTCGCTCTCGTAGACCAGCTTGCGGACCTTCTTCTTCCGCAGGTAGTCGTAGCACTCGTTCACCGTGATCTTGTAAATCCAGGTGAGCAGTGAGCTGCGGAAGTCGAAGTTCTTGAGCGAGAAATAGATCTTCGCGAAAACCTGCTGCGCGATATCCTCGGCATCGTTGTGGTTGCGGAGAATCCCGAAGATGATCGAAAACACCTTGGACTGGTAGCGCTCCACCATTTCGCGGAACGCCAGCTCGTCGCCGGCTTGCACACGCCGGACAAGCGCCGCCTCCTCGGTGCCCTTGTAGTCCACCTTGGCCGTCTTGGCCCGGGTCCTGCCCCCCGTCGCCGGGAATGTAAGTACTCCGCTCCAGCCGTTCATAGCGTCATGATGGACGCGGCTGATTCCCCGGCGGTTTCAACTTCCCGGCCCGGACTTCTCCTTTAGAGTCTGAGGGTAACAGATCAGCAACCGGCGCTTTCGGGATGCGGCGGGCCCGGTCGTGTCTCGTCGGATTGAGAGAGGAAGGCATCCACGCGGGTTTCTGGGCGAGATGCTTTCGAAGTTCAGGTCACTCGGTAATGAGCCAGCCAGGTTTACGGCTGCGGGGGCTGAGGCGGAGTGGCGCGATGGGGCGCCGGGCGGAGGCTGATCGGTGCTTCTCGTGTATCTGGCTGAGCGGCCAGGGATTGCGTTGCGCGCTTGTGGTCCGGGACCGCAGCGTCCAATGAGGAGCGTGGCGGTTCTGCAGTCTGCGGTAAGGGAGGAATTCAGATGATCCGAGCATTCGCTTTGGTCGCTTGCACCGTCCTGGTGCCGGTGGCGGCCCGGGCCCAAACGATCGTCACTTTCGCCGGTACCGGCCAAGCCGGTTTTTCCGGCGACGGAGGACCCGCGACGCAGGCCATGATCAACCAGGTGGTCGGCTTGGCCGTGGACGGAGCCGGGAATGTATACCTGGCCGACGAGCGGAACAACCGGGTCAGGCGAGTGGACAGAAACGGCGTGATCACGACCCTCGCCGGGACCGGCCAGGCCGGTTTCGGCGGCGACGGTGGTCCGGCCGCGCAGGCGCAACTGAACGGACCCACCGGAGTGTGCACCGACACAACCGGCAACGTGTATATCAACGACAACTCCAACTTCCGGGTGAGAAGGGTCTCCCCGGGGGGAACGATCACCACGGTCGCGGGTAATGGGCAGGGCAGCAGAGTGGCCGGCACCACCTTTGGCACCTTGGGGGACGGAGGACCGGCTACCGCCGCCAGTTTCTCCATTCCGATCCGGTGCGCGACGGACCGGGCCGGGAACCTGTACGTGACCGATCAAGGAGCGCACTGCGTGCGGAGAATCGACGGCGGAGGAACGATATCCACCTTTGCCGGCCGTTGCGTGGCCGCCGCCGCGACCAACGGGTTCTCGGGTGACGGCGGCCTCGCCACGGCGGCCGTGCTGAACAACCCGACGGCGCTGACGTCAGACGCGCAGGGGAACCTCTACATCTCGGATCAATTCAATCACCGGATCCGCCGCGTGGATCCGGGCGGAACGATCCAGACGGTGGCGGGGAACGGCTCGCCAGGCTTCTCCGGAGATGGCGGCCCGGCGACGGGCGCCGGCGTTCCTTTTCCGGGATCGACGGCGGTGGACGCGGCGGGAAACCTGTTCGTCGTCGATAACGTGGGGAACCGGGTCCGCAGGATCACCGGCGCCATGATCAACACCGTCGCGGGCACGGGCGCCGCGGGCTTCGGAGGAGATAACGGATCGCCGGCCCAAGCGATGCTGAACGCTCCGTTCGCGATCGCGCTGGATGCCTCCGGGAACCTGTACGTCGGGGACACCAACAACCATCGTGTGCGGCGGATCTCCGGCACCGCGTCCGGCGGGCCCTTCGTCACTAGCGCCGGCGTGACGAATGGAGCGAGCTTTCAAACCGGCGTGACGCCGGGAGGGATCGTCACGATTTTCGGGACGAACCTGGGCGCGTCGCCGGGGCAGATTCTGACCGCGAGCGGCGGCGCGTGGCCCACGTCCCTGGGAGGCGTGACGGTGACCATGGACGGCACCGCCGTGCCGGTCTATCGCATCCTGAATCTCAACGGACAGGAGCAACTAAGCGTGCAGGGTCCGTTCTCGCTCAGCGGGAAGAGCTCCACGCGGTTGGCCGTGACCGGCGCGGCGGGAAGCTCCCCGGAGGTCACCGTTCCAGTGCTCGGAGCACAGCCGGGAATCTTCCTTCTCACCGCGAATAACGAGGGCGCCGTTCACGCGGACGGAACGATTGTCACGGCGGCGAATCCGGCGAGCCGCGGCGAAACCGTCGTGCTGTACCTGACCGGGCTGGGCCCGGTGAGCAACGCGCCCGCGGCGGGACAAGCCGCGTCCCTTGTCACTTTGTCTCACGCCCTGGTGATTCCGGAAGTTTCGGTGGGCGGGTTCCTCGCAGCCCCGGCCTTTGCGGGATTGGCGCCGGGGTTCATTGGCCTCTATCAAATCAATGTGGCGGTTCCGGCGGCGACAGCGTCAGGCGTGGTCGACGTGACGGTGCGGTCCAACGGGGTCGCCAGCAACGTGGCGAAACTACCGGTGAGGTGAGAACGAGGCCATTCTCCGCCGTTTCTCCGAACTCCGGCCTTCAACAACTCTTTTGTCAATCCAGGCTGGTTCTTCCGACCTGGTGAATCGGCCTGAAGTGTTCGAGGTTCGGCGAGCTTTCGTCGGCGCGACGCGAATCCGTGCGGCGCGACGCGAGTCCGGGGCGGTAAGCGACGGCCCTCGTCAGAGCCGGACGCTCCGCAGGCGGAGGGCGTTGGCGATGACGCTGACGGAACTGAAGGTCATGGCCAGCGCCGCCAGCATCGGACTTAGCACCACGCCGAACACCGGATACAGCACTCCGGCGGCGATGGGGACGCCGAGCAGGTTGTAAACGAAGGCGAAGAACAGGTTCTGCTTGATGTTCAGGAGCGCGGCGCGGCTGAGCTTCACGGCCTTGGCGACGCCCCGCAGGTCCCCGCGGACCAGGGTGATGCCGGCGCTCTCGATGGCGACGTCGGCCCCGGTACCCATGGCGATCCCCACCCGCGCCCGCGCCAGGGCGGGAGCATCGTTCACGCCGTCGCCGGTCATGGCGACCCGGCGGCCGTTGTCCTCCAGCGCCTCGATCACCTGGGCCTTCTGGTGCGGCAGCACCTCGGCCCGAACCTCGCTGATGCGGAGCTGCCGCGCCACGGCGTCCGCCGTTTCCCGGTGGTCGCCGGTCAACATGATGGTCTGAATGCCTTCCGCGCGCAGGATCTCCAGAGCTTCGGCCGAAGTGGCCTTCACCGGGTCGGCGATCCCCAACACTCCGGCGAGCTTGCCCTCCACGGCCACGAACACCGAGGTCTGTCCGGCGTGGCGCATGGTTTCGGCCTCCGCCGCCCATGGTCCGGCGGGAATCCGCAGTTCCTCGAGCAGCCTGGCGTTGCCCAGCGCGACGGCACGGCGCTCCACCATGCCCGTGACGCCGCGGCCCGGGTGGTAGGCGAAGTTTTCCGGCGCGGCAACGTTAAGTCCCCGGCTCCAGGCGGCTTCGAGGATGGCCGCCCCCAGCGGATGCTCGCTGCCCCGCTCGACGCTGGCCGCCAGCCGGAGGACTTCGTCGCCGCCCTCCACGCCCACCACGCGCGGCTTGCCTTCGGTGAGGGTACCGGTCTTGTCGAACACCACGGTGTCGACGCTCGCCAGGGTCTCCAGTGCCTCGGCGTTGCGGATCAGGACGCCTTCGCGCGCGCCGCGCCCCACGCCCACGAGGATCGACATGGGCGTGGCGAGTCCCAGCGCGCAGGGGCAGGCGATGATGAGCACCGCGACAGCGTTCACCAGCGCGTAGACCAGCCGGGGTTCCGGACCCCAGAGCGCCCACGCCGCAAAGGTTAGCAACGACACCGCGACGACGGCGGGCACGAAGAACCCGGCCACGCGGTCCGCGACACGCTGGATCGGGGCACGCGTGCGCTGGGCATCGCTGACCAGCCGGACGATCTGTTCGAGCGTGGTTTCCGCGCCGACGCGTTCGGCGCGCATCAGGAACGTGCCGGCGCCGTTGACGGTGCCGCCGGTGACGTTCGCGCCCGGGGCTTTGTCGACGGGCATCGACTCGCCGGTGAGCAGCGATTCGTCGACGGAGGAGCCGCCGTCGATCACCACGCCGTCCACGGGGACTTTTTCTCCCGGCCGCACGCGGAGTTCGTCGCCCGCGCGGACGAGTTCGACGTCGATGTCGGCTTCCTTGGCGCCGATTACGAGCCGGGCTTTCTTCGGCGCGAAGGCGAGCAACGCCTTCATCGCGCCGCTGGCGCGGGCCCGGGTGCGGATCTCCAGCACCTGGCCGAGCAGCACCAGTGTAACGATCACCGCGGCGGCTTCGAAATACACCGGCACGCCGCCGTGCGCGTCGCGGAACTCCGCGGGGAGAGCGCCGGGGATCAGCACAGCCGCTACGCTGAACAGAAATGCCGCGGCCGTGCCGAGGGCGATCAGCGTGAACATGTTGGGGCTGCGGTTGCCGATCGATTGCCAGCCGCGTTCGAAGAGCGGCCGTCCGGCCCACAGCACGACGGGGAGGGAGAGCGCAAGCTCCGCCCAGGTCTTCCAGGAGCCGGCGTGCTCGAGGAAGCCTAGCATCGGGGCCATGGCGAGCAGAAACACGGGCACGGTGAAAACCAGCGCCAGTTTGAAGCGCCGCGTCATGTCGTCCAGTTCGGGGTTGCCTTCGTCTTCGAGGGCTAGGCCCACGGGCTCCAGCGCCATGCCGCACTTCGGACAGGCGCCAGGCCTGTCCGACACGACTTCGGGGTCCATGGGGCAGGTGTACTCGCGCGCTTTCGCCGGCGGCGCGGCAGCCGCCGCCTCCGGGTGCAGGTACTTGTCCGGAGTGGCGCGGAAGCGCGCGAAGCACCCCAGCGAACAAAAGTGATAGGCCGCGCCCTGGTGCGAGAAGCTGGCGGCGGACTTGGCCGGGTCCACCATCATGCCGCACACGGGGTCCTTGACCTGCGGCTTGTTGAGGATGGCGAAGGGATTCCCCATGCGAAGCTTCTATATTGATGCATTCCGGGATACTCTGGTGACAGTGACGACCTTCGCCGCCGCGCTGGCGGACCTCCATCTCCCGGATCTTGAGGGCCAGGCCCACCGCCTCGGAGACTTCTGGAGGGATTCGCCTGCGGTGATCGTGTTCCTGCGCCACTACGGCTGAATCTTCTGCCGCGAGCACGCCGCGCAGTTGCGCGAGCATCAGACGGAGATCGAAAGTCAGGGCGCGCGGCTGGCCGCGATCGGCCTCGGGGGACTGGCCTTTGCGAAAGCCTTCCGCGAAGAGACGGGCATCCGCTATCCGCTGCTGATCGATGAGGACCGGCTCACCTACAGGGCGGCGGGCCTGAAGTCCGCCAACGTCTTTCACCTGCTGCGCGCCGATAACCGGGTGTCGCGCGCCCGCGCCACAGCGGGGGGATTCCGGCAGACGGGCGTCGGCAAGGATCCGTTTCAGCTCGGCGGGAGCTTTGTCTTCGCCCCTGGCAATGTGGACCGCTTCGCCCACGTCAGCGAAACGTTCGGCGACAACGCCCCGGTCGCCAGGCTGCTGGCCGCGCTGCCACGCTCCTGACAACACGCTGTCAGGATCCCTCGTTTAAGCTCGGAGCATGAACAAGCAAGCTCTTCTCGGACAACGCGCCTACTTCGCGCTGGTGCATGACGTCACCCTGCGGCTGATTCAGTGTTTCCAGGACCAGGACCTCGACTGGCGGCCCAAGCCGGGCATGCGCACGGTGAAGGAGCTGTTCCAGCACATGTATGGGGCCGGCGCAATCATGGCAAACGGCGTGAAAGCGGGCCGGATCTCGCAGGAGCAGGAGAACTTCGCACTGCCGGAGACGGCGGAGGCGAAGTCCGTCGCCGCGGGCATCGCGACGGTCGCTCAGCTGGTGGAGTTCTGCAGGGCGAAGCACGAGGAGGCCGAAAAGGCTCTCGCGGACGTCACGGACGCGCAGCTCGCCGCGCCGGTGGAGGCGCCGTATGGGACGTTCCCCGGCTGGCAGTTCTTCACATTCGCATATGACGAGCACTGGCACCACCGGGGTCAGTTGTATGTTTACGCTCGCCTGCTGGATCGGAACCCGCCGATGCTCTACGATTATCCGCAGCCCAAGTAGTCCGAAACCCGAGACCCCGAAACCCGGGACAGTTCCGGGTTTTCCGGTTTCTGAGCTGAAGTCTATCCAAAGCAATAGGTTACGCGCCATAAAACCCGGGGCACCCGGAACTGTCCCGGGTTTCTACGCGCAGCCAAGCCGAAACCAGTGACAGTTCCGGGTCTTCCGGTTTCTGAGCTGAAGTCTATCTAATGCAATAGGTTACGCGCCAGAAAACCCGGGGCACCCGGAACTGTCCCGGGTTTTCTGGACCGCAGCAAAAAAACTCGAACCTTCTCCTTGCTGATCATCGTCCTATTGGTGAACAATGTTCAGTGAACACTGTTCAGTTCGCGCAAAGGAGGACGATGCGATGCACCCCCTGGCCTGGAAGAACCTCTTCCATGACAAGACCCGCCTGGCCGTGACCCTGACCGGCATCATCTTCGCCCTGGTGCTGATCGTGGTCCAGTTCGGGCTGTTCCTGAACTTCCTGGACACCAGCGCCAACGTCGTCGAACGCGCCGGCGCGGACCTCTGGATCACGGCGCCGAAGATCCCGCACGTGAACGGCGGTGCGGTGATCCCGGAGTCCCGGCGGTACCAGGTGCTGGCAGTGCCCGGCGTCGCCAAAGCCGTCAAGCAGAACATCCAGTTCGTGAACTGGAAGCTGCCCACCGGGGCCACCGAGTCCGCGCAGATCGTCGGCTTCGACCTGGACGGCGGGATGGGCGGACCCTGGAACCTGGTGGCCGGCGACGTCAACGAACTGCGCCGCGAAGACACGGTGATCATCGACGAGCTGTACAAGACCAAGCTCGGCGTCCGGCAGCTCGGCGATACGGTAGAGATCAACGGGCGGCGAGCTCAGGTGGTGGGCTTCACCAGCGGGATCCGGTCATTTACGACGGCGCCTTACATCTACACCTCGTTCAAGAACTCGCAGAACTACGTCGGCCGCGCCCTCATGGCCGCCGACGAGACGCTGTATCTGCTGGTGCGCGTGGAACCCGGCGCCAGCGTCGCAGCGGTAAAGACCGCACTGCAAACGGCGCTGCCCGGCAACGACGTCTACACGAACGCGGAGATCCACCGCAAGACCCAGCGCTACTGGGTGTTCGGCACCGGAGCGGGCGTCACCACCCTGATGGGCGCGGTGCTGGGGCTGTTGGTCGGCGTCGTCGTGGTCGCGCAGACCATCTACTCCGCCACCGTGGATCACCTTCGCGAGTTCGGGACGCTCAAAGCCATGGGCGCCTCGAACGCCTACATCTACAACGTGATCATCCAGCAGGCGGTGCTCGCGGCGGTGATGGGCTACGCGCTGGCGATGTTCGTTTCGTACTTCGTCGTCAAAGGCGCGGAGAAGGGCCAGGCGCCCATCAGCCTGCCGCCGCCGGTCGCCCTGGGCATCTTCGCGATCTCCGTCGGCATGTGCGTCGCCGCTTCGGTGCTTTCCATCCGCAAGGCGACGCAGATCGATCCCGCGCTGGTCTTCAAAGCCTAGGAGCCAAAGCCATGATTGAGATCCGCGAACTGACCAAGGTGTATGGCGAAGGGGCGGCGGCGTTTCGCGCGCTGAACGGCGCGACGCTGGACATCCCGGAAGGCGAAGTGACGCTGTTGATGGGTCCGTCCGGATCCGGCAAGACAACGCTGCTCTCGATCCTGGGCTGCATCCTCAAGGCGACCGAAGGCAGCGTGAAGCTGGACGGCCGGGAGCTGACCAGCCTCCGCGAACGCGAGCTGCCGAAGGTCCGTCTGGAGAACTTCGGCTTCGTGTTCCAGGGTTTCAACCTGTTCCCCGCCCTAACGGCGCGGGAGAACGTGGAGATCGGCCTGGGCTTGATGGGCATCCGCGGCGCGGAGGCCCGGCGCAAGGCGGCAGATCTGCTGGAGCGCGTCGGCCTGGCGAACAAAGCCGGCAGTTTTCCGGCGGACTTGAGCGGCGGGCAGAAGCAGCGGGTCGCCATTGCGCGGGCGCTGGCCGGCGATCCGCGGGTGATCCTCGCCGACGAGCCGACGGCCGCGCTCGATTCGGCCAGCGGACAAACCGTGATGGAACTGCTCGCCGGACTGGCCCGGGACCGGGGCCGGACGGTGGCGATCGTGACCCACGACTCGCGGGTGCTGCACTACGCGCACCGCATCGTGGAACTGGAAGACGGCCGCGTGACCCGGCAGTCGCGCGAAACGGTGGCAGCGTAGGAATCCAGGCACAGGAGACGAACCATGAAAAAGTACCGCATCGCAGTTCTGGGAGTTCTGGCGGCGGCCGCGCTGTTGGGCTGGACGCTCCGCCCGGCGTTCGAGCGGAGTCCGCAGACGGTGCTCGCGAAGACGCAGCCGACTCCGTACGTGGTGGGCGCGGGGCGCGTGGAGCCCGTGAGCGAGGAAATCAAGATAGCGGCCGAGCTGGACGGCCGGCTAGCGGCGGTTCCGGTGGAGGAGGGCACGCGGGTGCGCCGGGGCCAGGTGATGGCGACGCTGGTGAACACGGACTTCGCGGCGCGCGTGGCGATCGCCGAGGCGGCAGTAGCCGAGCGGGCTGCGGCGCTCGACCGGATCGTGAACGGGGCGCGCGCCGAGGAGCGGCGGGAGAGCGAAGCTCAGGTACGCGAGGCTGAGGCGGTGCTGGAGAACGCCCGCGCCGAACTGGAGCGGCGGCGCGGCCTGCTGCTGCGGGGCGCCATTTCGCGCACCGAGTTTGACAGCGCCGAGCGCGAGCAGCGCGTGGCGGCGGCGCGCCTGGAAGCCATCCGGGAGCGGTCCGCGTTCGTGAAGGCTGACGCGCGGGAAGACGAGCGCCGGCGCGCGGCGGCCGAACTCGCGGCGGCCCGCGCGCGGGTGGACGAAGCCCAGGCGCAGTTGGAGAAGACGTTCCTCCGCGCGCCGGTGGACGGCGTGGTGCTGCGCCGGCACCTGCGCGCGGGCGAAAGCGTCCGCGCCGGCGAGCAGGCGGTGGTGACGCTGGGCGACACCGCGCGGCTGCGCGTGCGCGTGGACGTGGACGAGACCGACGTCGCCAAGGTGCGCGTGGGCCAGGAGGTCTTCGTGAAGGCGGAAGCCTATGGCGACCAGAAGTTCGTGGGCCGGGTGGCCCGCATCGGCGAGATCCTCGGCCGCAAGAACGTCCGGACCGACGAACCCACCGAGCGCGTCGACAAGAAGATCCTCGAGACGCTGGTGGACCTCGATCCGGCGGTACGTCTGCCGGTGGGCCTGCGGGTGGACTCGTACATCCAGACCAAGTAAGCCGGCATTCGAAAGCAACAGGAGAACCCCATGAGAACGGTACTCGCGGTACTGACGCTCGGCGTGTGCCTCAACGCCCAGCGGCCTCTCGATCTACGGCAGGCGCTGGAACAGGCGGACCAGCTCAACCCGGACGTGCAGCTCGCGCGGCTCCGGATCGTCGAAAACGAAGCGCGCACCCAAGCCGCGCGGTCCGCCTACGGCCCGCAGGTGGAGGCGCGGGTGGCCGGCGCTTACCAGACCATCAACCTGCAGGGCCTTGGGCTGATCTTCCCGGGCGCGCCGTCGCGGATCGGCCCGTTCCGGACGTTCGACGCCCGGCCGACGGTGCGGCAGACGGTGCTGGACGCGCCGCTGGTGGAGCAGATCCGGGCTGCGCGGCTGACGGTGGCGGCCAGCCGCAAGGACGAAGAGGCAGTGCGCGAAACCACGCGGCTGGCGGTGCTGGTGCTGTATCTGCAGGCGTTCCAGGCCGGCTCCCGGATCCGGGCGGCGGAAGCGCGGCTGGAAACGGCGGCCGCGGTGCTGGCGCAAACCCGCGACCGGGAGTCCGCCGGCACGGCCAGCAAGCTGGACGCCGCGCGCGCGGAGGAACAGCAGGAATCCGAGCGGGTCCGGCTGATCGAAGCGCGGCGGGAGCGCGACGTGCTGGTGTCGCTGCTGAAACGCACTATCGGGATCGAGGACGCCGCGGAGCTGGCGCTGGCGGATCCGCAACCGCCAAAGCTCAAGCTCGCGACCGCCGCGGAAGCCCGCCAGGAAGCACTCGGCGGGCGCGCCGAACTGGATGCCGCCGCCTCGCGGGTCGCCGCTGCCGCGGCTGAAGTGCGCCGCGCGCAGCGTGAGCGGTGGCCGCGCCTCGGGTTCGAGGGATCCTTCGGCGTCAGCGGCGCGGGTCCGGACCGGAGTCTCTCGACCTGGAACGTCGGCGCGACGCTGACGGTGCCGGTGTGGACCAGCGGGCGCATCGAGAGCGGCATTCGCGAGGCCGTGGCGCGCAAGGGCCAGGCCGAACAGGCCGTCCGCCAGCAGCGCTTGCAGGTCGCGCAGGAGGCCGAGCAGGCGGCGATCGAGGCGGAGGCCGCGCGCCGCGCGCTGGAGGCCGCCACGCGCGCGGCCGCGGCGGCGAAGGAGTCGCTGGAACTGGCCCGGCTGCGCTTCGGCGCGGGGCTTACGACGAACCTTGATGTCGTCGCCGCCCAAGGCTCCCTCGCCGAAGCGGAGGAGCAGGCGATCCGCGCGCGCTACGACGGCCAGGTGGCCTCCGCCCGGCTGGCGCGCGCCCGCGGCTCGGTCTACGGCTACTTCGAGTAACCCGCGCTAGACTCAAAGCCATGGAACCCGTCAACCTGCGCGCCAAGCTCGGCCTGTTTTCGGACCACTGGAATCCGCGGATCGTCGGCGAGTTGAACGGGCAGCACGTGAAGCTGGCCAAGTTCCAGGGCGAGTTCGTCTGGCATGCCCACGAGCACGAGGACGAGCTCTTTCTGGTGCTCCACGGCGGCTTCCGCATGGACTTCCGGGACCGCAGCGTCGAGGTCCGCGAGGGCGAGTTCCTGATTGTGCCGAAGGGCGTCGAGCACCGTCCCGTCGCGGCGGAGGAGGTCCATATCCTGCTTTTCGAGCCGGCGGGCATCCTGCACACCGGGGGCGTGGAAAGCGAGCTGACGGTCCGCGAGTTTCAGAAACTGTGAGCCGCTGGCCGTTGGCGGGGCGCGGCTGGCACAATAGGAGGTACCCATGCCCGATAACTCCTTCGACATCGTTTCGAAAATCGAACTTCCCGAAGTGGTCAACGCCATCCAGCAGGCGATGAAAGAGATCATCACCCGCTACGACCTAAAGGACTCGCATTCGAACATCGAACTCAACGAGAAAGACCAGAAGATCACCCTGCACTCGAAGGATGAGTTCAAGCTCAAAGCCGTGAACGACATCCTGCAGACCAAGCTGGTGAAGCGCAACGTGCCGCTGAAGGGCCTGACCTACGGGACCATCACGCCGGCGGCCAGTTCCAGCGTGCGCCAGGAGATCACGCTGCAGCAGGGCATTTCCACCGAGAAGGCGAAAGAGATCGTGAAGGTGATCAAGGACTCGAAGAAGAAGGTGCAAGCCTCGATTCAGGGCGACTTCGTGCGGGTCTCCGGCAAGGATCGCGACTCGCTGCAAGAGGTGATCGCCATGCTCCGCGGGCAGGACTTCGGCATCGACATGCAGTTCACCAACTACCGCTCGAACTGATGCCCCGCAAGATCGAATCGCTGTTTCTGGCCGGACCGGCCGGCCGCCTGGAGGCGTTGCTGGAGGAGCCCGAGGACGCCGCGCCGCAAGAAGCGGCGCTGGTCTGCCATCCTCACCCGCGGCACGGCGGGACGATGCACAACAAAGTGGTGCACCGGATCGCGCGCGGCCTGCGTCATGCCGGCTGCGTGGTGCTGCGCTTCAACTACCGCGGCGTGAACCTGAGCGAGGGCGTCTACGACAACGGCGTGGGCGAAGTGGACGACGCGCGGGTCGCGCTCGCGGAGTTGCGGCTCCGGTATCCGGACCTGCCGTTCACGCTCGCCGGGTTCAGCTTCGGCAGCCGCATCGCGCTGAAGATCGGCTGCGCGAACAGCGGCGCGCGGCGCGTGATCGCCGCCGGGTTCCCGACCATCTATCCGGACCGCGAGTACCTCGAAGGCTGCACGGTGCCGCGCTACTTCTTCCAGAGCACGAACGACGAGTTCGGTCCGCTGGCGGATCTGGAGCCGGTAATCGCGGCGCTGCCGGATCCGAAGCAGTTGCTTGCGATTCCGGCGCGGGACCATTTCTTCGACGGCGGGCTCGAGGAGCTGGAGTACGCGGTCTTCAAGCTGCCTTAAGTCTGGACGACCTACTCGATCCGCCTCCCGCTCTTCGCCTCGATCGCCCGGTTCAGTTCCGCGAAGTCCCTCGCCAGCGCTTCCTTCAGCCGCGCCTGGTGCTTGGCCAGCTCCGCCGACAATTCCCGAAACACCTGATACGACCCCGCCGTCGGCTTGCCATCGCCCGTCTCAATCGACCGCCGCAGCGCCGCCAGCCGGTTATTCAGCTTGATCGGAAAATTCAACGGATCCTGGTTCGAGCGGTTCCGCACCTGATACACGTCCGCCTCGATCTCGCTCAGCTTAGCTGCGAACATCGCGCCCAGCCCGGAGTCCCCGGTCTGCTTGCGCCGCTCCTCGAGTTGCTTCTGGATGTCGCGAATGCGAATCACGATCTCGTTCGCCTCGCTGGTTCGGTCGCGCACGTTCATCGCCAGCGTGAACTGCTCCTCCAGGTGCTGCTGCGTCACGCCCTCCAGCCGCGGATCCCGCTCCACCGTGAAGCTCCGCGTCTGCGCCACACCGTTCGCCGTCAGCCGGACCTGATAGCTCCCCGGCACCGCCAGCGGCCCCTGCTCCGCGCGCGCGCTCCATAGGATCATCCCTTCGAAAGTCTTCGCCCCCGGATACCGCAGGTCCCACAGATAGCGGTTCGTCCCCGCCTTGCGCGGCACCGGACGCACCGGCGGCGCCGGCCCGAAATCCGGATCCGCGTCCGCGTCCTCGGGCTTCTTCTTATCGTCCTCGGGCGTGCCCGTGAACGTGCGGACCACCGCGCCCTTCGCATCGAGGATCTCGATCGTTACGTTGTCCGCCGCGGACTTCAGGTAATAGTCGATCGCCGCCTGGTTCACCCCGCGATGCGCCTTCCGCGGCGCGAACAGGTGTGCCGCGCTCGTTTGCACCTCCGCCGACATCTGCCGCAGAATCCCGATGTCTTCGAGGACGTAGAAGCTGCGCCCGTGGGTCCCGATCACCAGGTCGTTCTCCTCCACCACCAGGTCCGCAATCTGCGTATCCGGCAGGTTCAACGACAGCTTCTGCCAGTGGTCGCCGTCGTCGAACGACACCCACACGCCGTGCTCCGTGCCCGCGTACAGCAGGCCCGCGCGCTTGGGATCCTCGCGGATCACATGCGCAAAATCGTCCGCCGCGATCCCGTTCACGATCTTCTGCCACGTCGCCCCGTAATCGTGCGTGCGATACAGGTACGGCGCGCGATCCTCCAACTGATACCGCTTCGCCGCCAGGTACGCCGTCCCCGGCTTGTGCGGCGACGCCTCGACGATCGACACGCGGCTGAACTCCGGCAGATCCGGCGGCGTGATCTTCTTCCAGGTCTTTCCCGCGTCGCGCGTGATGTGGACCAGCCCGTCGTCGGACCCCGTCCAAATCGTCTTCGCATCGTGCCGCGACGGCGCAATCGTGAAGATCGTCGCGTAAATCTCCGGGCCGTTCTGGTCCTTCGTGATCGGACCTCCGGAATCGCCCAGCGTCTCCGGCGCCGCGCGCGTCAGGTCCGGCGAGATCCGCTCCCAGCTCAAGCCGTCGTTCGTCGTCCGCCACAGATGCTGCGACGACGTGTACAGGACATTCGCATCGAACGGCGAAAACACGATCGGGAACGTCCACTGCCAGCGCTCCGGCAGGTCCCGCGCGGGCTCGCCCGAAAAGAACCGCGGATACACCTGAATGTCGCGCGTGTGCCCGCTGCGCCGGTCGTAGCGCGTCAGCAGTGCGCCCTGGCTGCCGGCGTAGAACAGGTGCGGCTTGGTGGGATGCGGCGCGATGTACCCGCTCTCGCCGCCGCCCACCGCATACAGCCAGCTGCCCGCGCGGCTCCGCGGATCCCGCAGGTGCCGCGCCGCGTCGCTCGGCACGCACAGCGTCGTGTTGTCCTGCTGCGCTCCGCACACGTGATACGGGAAGTCCTTCGTGGTCGTAACGTGGTAGAGCTGCGCCGTCGGGAAGTTCTGCTCCGTCCAGGTCTCGCCGCCGTTGAACGACACGTTGCCGCCGCCATCGTTCGAGTTGACCATGCGCTTAGGGTCGTTCGGTGCGATCCAGAGGTCATGGTTGTCGCCGTGCGGCACGCGGATCGTCTTGTAGGTCTTGCCGCCGTCCGTGGACTTGAAGAAACTCGTATTGAGCACGTACACGGTATCGCGGTCCGCCGGATCCGCAATCACCCGCGAGTAGTAGAACGCGCGCTGCCGCAGCCGCCGGTCGTCGCTCACCCGCGTCCACGAGGTCCCGCCGTTCTCGGAGCGGAACAATCCGCCGTCGTCATGCTCCACGATGGCGTAGACGCGCTCTCCATCCGCGCCCGACACGCTCACGCCGATCTTGCCAATTACGCCTTTCTGCGGCAAGCCCTCGGCGCGGGTGATTTCCTTCCACGTCTCTCCGCCGTCCGTGGACTTGAACAGCCCGCTGCCCTCGCCACCGCTCGACATCTGCCACGGCTTGCGGTACGCCTCCCACAGCGACGCGTACAGCACCTCGGGGCGCTTCGAGTCGAGCGTCAGATCTACCGCGCCGGCGCGGTCGTTCCGGTACAGCACCCTCCGCCAGGTCTTGCCGCCGTCCTCGCTCTTGAACACCCCGCGCTCCGCGTTCGGACCCGCCGGATGCCCGAACGCCGCTACCCACACGATGTCCGGATTCTGCGGATGCACGCGGATCCGTCCGATCGCCTGGGTGTCCTTGAGACCCAGGTGCTTCCAGGTCTTGCCCGCGTCGGTCGAACGGTACACGCCGTCGCCCTGCATGATGTTGCCGCGCAGCGGCGTCTCGCCCATGCCGATGTAGACGACGTCCGGATTCGACGGCGCCACCGCCACCGCGCCTACGGACGAGCTGGTGATCTGCCCGTCGGTGACCGGCTTCCACGTCGTGCCGCCGTCGGTGGTCTTCCACAATCCGCCGCCGACGGCACCGAAGTAGTATTCGAACCGGCGCTGCGCGCTGCCCGCGCCGGCGATGGACCGCCCGCCGCGGTTCGGTCCGATGTTCTTCCACTGTAGGGCCTGGAAGAACTTGGGATCGACGCTTTGCCCCGCGAGTAACGAGGTGGCAGCGAGAGCGAGCAACAAGCGCATTCTGGGGCCTCCGTTTGAGACCCACCATCCTACCGCGCCCTACGGAAGGGAAGCACGCAAGCGGTCGAGCGCCGCCTTCGCGCCTCGATGCGCGGGATCGATCTGGAGAACCTTCTGGTAGCTCTCGATGGCGAGTTCGCGCTTCCCGGCCCGTTCATAGCCCTCCGCGAGACTGTCCCAGACGTTGGCCGACTCCGGATACACCTCGCTATTGATGCGGAAGATCTCGAGGGCCGAGGCCGTGTCCCCGCGGCCGAGGAAGCCATAGCCGGCGTTATTGAGCAGGCTTTCGAGCGGCCGGTACTTGTTGACGGGGTTCCGCGCGTAAGCGAGCACCGCGCGGCGGGCACCTTGCCAGTCGCCTTTGCCGCCAAGTTCCTGCAAGCCTGCCCGCAAGTCCGGCGCCGGCCGGTAGCGCAGGATCGCGGCCAGCGCCGGATCCTCGCCGCGCGCGTACTCGGCCGAGGTCTGCTCCGCTGCGATGTGGGGTCCGATCCAGGGCCGCCGGTCGCGCGGATCCTGATCCTGCCACCACAGGGTCGAAACGCGGAACGCGATCCCGCTGCGCGGGAGCTTCATGCGCACCGCGTCGCCGTAGTGGTTCGGGCTGCTGCCGGTGGGCTCGCCCACGAAGACGGCATTGGTATATAGCTCCAGCAGGTTGGCAAGGTTCATCGCAGCCGAAAACGTTTCCCGGCCCACAATCACGAATAGCTTGCCGGGCTGGTCATACTCGGCGGCGCGGATCAGTTCCCGGATCGCCGGGCGGTTCAAGCCGTTGTTGCCGCCGCCGTTGTCGCGCAGGTCCAGCACCAGCTTCTCCGCCTGGCGGCGACGCGCTTCGGCGATCGCTTTCGCCACGAACCCGCCGAACGTATCCCCGGTTGGATTCTGGATCGCGTCGAGCTTCACGTACAGCAACTTGGATTCCGGCACGAACTCGAACCAATGCGTCCCGTTCGCTTTCTGATACAGGGGGACGGGCCCCGTCCGCATGTCGTGCGCTGCCGCGCCCGCATTCGGGCGCAGCGTCGCCTCGAACCGGCGGCCCGCTTTCTCGAACACCGCCGGGACGTCCGCGCCCTCCCCGATCACGTCCAGTCCCCGCAGGATCGAAACGGACCGCAGGTAGAACGGCCCGGCGGCCCTGACTCGCATCACATTCTCCGACGAGATGATCCCTTCGACCAGGCCGGCCAGCTTGTCCGGAGTGGCATTTCCCAACCGGACCACCTTGGCGCCGGCGAGCTCGGGATCCGCAGCCCGGCTCACGAAGAGTCCGTCCGCGAACCAGTAGAACTCGACCGGCAGCCGGGGCCCGGGCCCGCCCATCTCGATGAGATGGGTATGCCCGTCTCCGGCCGCGGCGAGAATCCGCGCGAATCCGACCACCGCGTGGTCGCGGTCGAGGGACGGCAGCTTCGCGTCCAGGTCGGCGACCATCCGCTGGAAGCGTTCGCGGCTAAGCTTATGAAACGGATCGCGATGCGTGGCAACAAAGCGCTCCGCCAGATACTTCAGGTCCTCGCGCCAGAGGGCGGCTTCCGCGGCAGTGAAGGTCGCGCTGTGCAGAGTCGGGGCCAGGAGCATACCGAGCAGGGTGAGGGTTCGCATCAGATACAGGTACCGGCCTTCCGGTCCCCGGTAACAGGGACTCGGAAAGGACGGATTGATAGAATGAAAGTTCCCCATGCAACTGGCGAAAGCTTACGAACCCCGCGAGGTGGAGTCCCGCTGGGCCACCTGGTGGGTGGAAACCGGACTCTATCATGCCCCCGTGGACGGCGCGGGCGAGATGTTCTCGCTTGTCATTCCGCCGCCCAACGTCACCGGCTCCCTGCACATGGGCCACATGTTCGAGCACTCGATCATCGACTGCTTCGTGCGCTGGCACCGCATGTCCGGCCAGGTGACGCTGTGGCTGCCCGGCACCGATCACGCGGGCATCGCGACGCAGATGCTGGTGGAGCGGCAACTCGCCGAGGAGGGCACCTCCCGCCATCAGCTCGGCCGCGAGCAGTTCATTGAGCGTGTCTGGAAGTGGAAGGAACTCTACGGCGGCCGCATCCTCGACCAGATGAAGCGCGCCGGCATGAGCGTGGACTGGTCCCGCAACCGTTTCACCATGGACGAAGGACTGTCCCGCGCCGTGCGCGAAGCCTTCGTGCGCCTTTACGAGAAGGGGCTGATCTACCGCGGCGAGTACATGGTGAACTGGTGCCCGCGCTGCCAGACCGCGCTGTCGGATTTGGAAACCGTGCACGAGGAGACCAACGGCCAGCTCTGGCACATCCGCTATCCGCTGGCGAACGGCCAGGGCCACGTCACCATCGCCACCACGCGCCCCGAGACG
>CAYYID010000094.1:0-17553 GCA_964471915.1 uncultured Solibacteraceae bacterium
GGGCGTTGTTGCAGGGAAAGGGGTTAGCGGATCGGGTTGGCGACGGGAGGTCCGGGTCAGGGATGGATCTGCCGTGTTATGAATGAGTTGCGAAAACGCGAAGTGGTCGCTTCGGGTTGTCCCTGTCGGCCTGTCGGCCGCCCTTCGGCCCTTACTGGTGATCGTCGTATTCCTCAATGATGGCCAGGACGCGGTCGAGGTATTTTCCCACCTGCTTCGGGTCGACGGATTCGCGAAAGTGCTGTGGAATTCTGCGGAACCACTCATCCCGTGATGTGGGTTTCTTTTCGATGAACTCCTCCAGCATTTCTTTGCGCAGCAAGCTCTTTTCAGCGGGAGCGTTTGGGAAAGTCGGCACTATTTCCTCGTCGCGCAGCCTAACCAATCGCTGGCGCAAGGCTTCCAATCTTGCGATCTTCTGCTTTTCCAGCTTGTAGGTCGGATCATTCTCAAGAAGGCCCTCAATATGTCGGAGCATCCTATTGATCTCGCTGTCCCTATTCTTGAACCAGTCGGTGGACCAGACACGGTGAATCTTCCAGCCAAGGTTTTGGAGGATTTCCTGCCGCAGGCGATCGCGATCGCGCGCCGACCGGCCAGAGTGATAGCTCGCCCCATCGCATTCAATGCCAAGCAGGAAAGCGCCTGCTCTTGCCGGATGCTTGACGCCGAGGTCGATAAAAAAGCCCGCCACACCAACCTGCGGAACAATCTCGTAGCCCTTTTCCTTGAGGACGGCTCCTACGGAAAGCTCGAAGTCGTTCGTGGTCTGGTCCGTTCCGTCATCGGCCTGTTGGAGGATTCCGGTACGGGCGAAGATCAGGTATTGTTTCAGTGCGCGGACACCCCAAGGGCTGTTGGCGGTTGTTTGGATGCGTTCAGGATCGAGAGAGCTGAAGACGACGGTTCGCTTCTTGGAGCGGGTGAAGAGCACGTTGAGGCGGCGATGGCCGCTCGGGCCGTTGATCGGGCCGAAACGCTGGTATTGATTCCCGCGCGCATCGGCACCGTAGGTGGTCGAAATGAAAACAACGTCGCGTTCATCGCCCTGGACGTTTTCAAGATTCTTGACGAACAGGGACTCCTGCCCGCCCGTCATCTTCTCCTGGTAGGCGATGGCGGCCGGATCGTTCCTGAGCCGCTGGTCAAGCAACTCCTCGACCAGCTCCCGTTGTTCAAAGTTGAGCGTTACGACACCGAGGGATTCGTCGGGATGCTGACGCATATGTTCCAGCACCGCTTCGACGACGACGGCCGCTTCACGGGGATTCCGGCTGTTTTCGAAGATGCCGTCTGGAATGAAGTGATGCTTCACCCCGAGCGAAGGGTCATCGTGATATGCGGACGGGAAGATGATGAGGTGCTTCTGGTAGAACTCGTTGTTTGAGAACGCTATCAGGCTGTGATGGCGCGATCGATAGTGCCAGCGCAGCCGCCGTACCGGCTGAAACAACGTACTCGCGACATCGAGAATGCTCTCCCCTTCCTCGACCGCCGTGCGGGTGTCGTCAGCTCTGTCATCCTCGACATCGACGGATACCCGCTGGAAGAAGCTGGTCGGCGGAAGCTGCTTCGGATCGCCAACGATTACAATCTGTCCGCCACGGGCGACCGCGCCGATGGCGTCTTCTGGCTTGAGCTGGGAGGCTTCGTCCATCACGACGAGGTCGAATTTGAGCTGGCCGGGTGCCAGGTACTGGGCAACGGACAACGGCCCCATCATGAAACAGGGCTTGAGCGCCAACAGCGCGTTAGCGGAGCGCTGTATCAGCTGGCGGATGGGGATGTGGCGCTTTTGCTTGTTGATTTCGTTCGTGATAAGCGCCATCTCGGTCCAGGTACGCACCGGGCCGCTCTGGTTTCCGTAGGGGACCTGGCGTTGATCAATAATCGCGGCCACCCGCTCGCTGTAGAGCCGGATGGATTCCCGATCCGCCTCCGCGAACTGACGCTGCAGTTGTTCTTGGGTAAGACCCGTTACCTGCGAAAGCTCTGCGTGATTTGCGAATACGCTGCGGGCCAGCGTGTTGTAAAAGGCGAAGCGAAACGAAGGCACAAGCTCCTGCGGCTTCAGCGTGCGCGCCTCCGCCAGGCCCGTCAGTTTCTCGAGGCCGCTTTCCTTGCTCTTAATTCGTTGCCGAAGAAAATGATTCCATGGGCCCAGTTCTTCACGGCACTGTAGTGCGTTTTCGGCGAGCGTCTGCAGCGTGTCCCATGGATTGTCGGCACTGGCAGTCCATGAGGCTGCTTCCGACAAGGCGGCCAGATCTTCTGTCAGGACACGAAACCGCGTTGCGCATTCGTTAGCACCACCGAGCCACGTTCGGAGATCAACGAGGCGGCTGCCATATTCGGGACATAAGAGCCATTCCGCCGTTCTTTGCGGCAGCCTGCCGGAGGCGATCGATTCAGCAAACCGGACCGTGTGTCTTAGCGGTCCAGCGTCGGTATTGACGCCGCGGTATGCGCCCCCGACGAGTTCCGGCACGTCAGTTGCACCCTCAACGGCGGAAATCGCATCACGGCACTGCTCCGCCGCTGCCAGGATGTCTTTCACGTCGCGTAACACCACGTCGTCAGCAATGGCAGAGCGATCGAAGCTCCTCAGGGCGTTGCCCACTTCGCGTGCCAGTTTCTGCAGGCAAGCCAGAATCTCGTCAAATGATCCCGACACCAGGAGGGAGCGCTGACCGGGTAAGGTGCGGGTGAACTCGATGACGCGCGACACAGTCTGCTGAAGCGCTTCGCGATGTTCCTGGGTCGGCGTCAGACTGGCTTTGATCGCCCTGAGGTGCTCGGCCCTGGCGGCAAACACCAGTCGGCGGAACGGCTCCGAGTGGGTATGGTGCTCCGGTAGGGCAACCAAGGTCTGCTCGTACCAGACGAGTACCGCCTGCAAATCATCCCAAGGACTCAGGACGCCCTGGAAATGAATTCCGAGCATCTCACGGTACGCGACATGATTGTCAAACTGGGTCCGCTTCTGCACATACTCCGCAACCGTTCTGAGCGCGGTACTCATCTGCCCGCGCGGGGCCTTCTTGTTTCCACGGGCGATACGGCCATACGTTTTGAGGGCTTGGCGATAGTCGCTGCCGAACATCCGCCGCCATAAGGAAGCCTCATCCAGGACGGTGGCGCACTGGAGCAACTGCGACGGAGTGTGCGTCCCTGCCAGCGACCCCAGATCGAAATCTTTTCGAAGCGATGCTTCTGCCTCCCTGAGCGCCTGGGCTTCCATCTGCGCCGCTTGCAGCATCGGTCGGGCGTGCTCCTGTTCGAATGCGGGCAGGCGAAGGTGAAGCCGTTCAAACGGCGCACTATCGACGATGCGGACGGTCTCCAGCAATAACGCGGCGCTCGACAGCGTGACGGGCACGTCGCAGCCGACGACCGTGAGCAGCACACGGAAGGAGGAATGCGCTTCGCCGAGGAGTTTCGCCGTCTCGGCACTGGCGCCTAAGAGTTCCCTGATCCCGGCAACGGAGTATCCTTCCAGGCCCCATTGGCGGAGGCATTCGAGCGCTTCGGAGAGCTCACTTGCGGTCTGGGCGTCGAGAAGCGGGTTAACGTTGCCGGTGGCGGCAAAAACCTTGTCAAAGCCGCTGCGGAACGTTTCGACATGCCCGGCGAACACCGTAAGCTTCTGCCGGGTTGCGGCGGAACGGCACGGGGTCAGCAGTTCCTCGATGATCACCCCTCCCGACTGCGGCAGCAGTGCCAGCGTGTGGGCGGCATGTTCAAGGCCGCGCGGCGTGCGGGTCAAGGTAATTCCGGCGACTTCATGCAGACGTTGGCAGCATTCGTCCGCCTTGCGGACAGTGGCGAGAAACTCATTCAGGAGGTCGAACGCCCGATCCTCATCCTCGAATTGCAGGGGTTTGCCGATCCATGCCCAGGGATGCCGGTCTATCGCATCACCCGGGGCAAGCACGGCCGTCAGATGCTGCGCATAGACGGACAGGAAGTGCTCGGCCTGAGTGAACTGTATCCGGGTGAACTGCACGACGGCCGGCAGGATGACCTGGCCGAGAACACCCAGTCGGCCTGAAATATCCTGCCCGTAACGGTCGCGCGCCCACAGGATCTCAAATACCGTGGCCTTGAAGGGTTCGATGGTCTTGTTGACCAACGATGCGTATTGCGTCAGAAGCCGCTTCTTCTCCTCGACGACGGAAAGATGCCTGTCAAGGTCACGGGGCTCTTTGAACGTACCGCGCCGCTTGTAGCGCTGCGCAAGGTCCGTGAGCATTGCGCCTTTTTTTGTCTTATGGCTGTGGACTTCTAGGCAGAACATGCCGAGCCCCGCATCATCCATACGGCGGCGGACAACTTCAAGCGCGGCGAGCTTCTCGGCGACGAAGAGGACGGTCCTGCCTTTGGCGAGAGCCGCCGCGATCAGGTTCGTGATGGTCTGCGACTTGCCGGTCCCCGGCGGGCCTTCAATAACCAGGTTCTGGCCGCGAAGTGCGTGCACTAGTGCGCTGTGCTGAGAACTGTCGGCGTCCCGGATAAGATGCGGAACGTCCTTTACCAGTTCGGGATCATCGATGGGATACTCTTCGGCGAGAGCGCAATCCGGTTTCTTCGTACCCTCAAACAACTCGCGGACCAGCGGGTGCTTGGCGATACTCTGACCTAGGGGCCATGTCTTGGGGTCAAGGTCCCGGTACATCAGGAGTTTGCCGAAACTGAGTAGCGCGAGGGTGATGTGCCGCCGGATGGACCAGCTCTTCTTCAGCTTGAAGATGTCGGCAAATTTCGCGAAATAGATCTCTGGCGAATCTTCGTCCTCAAACGCCGGTACTTCCAGCCCGAAGTCGCGGCGCATCTTTTCGACGAGAGACAGATTGGTCTCCACGTCCTCGCCGGAATACTCCAGGACGGTTTCGACGGCCCTGCCCTTGAGGCCCGCGCGCTCAATGGTAACCGGCAGAACGACCAGCGGCGCGAGATGCGGCTGTTTTGAGTCATCAGATTCGTACCACTCCAGGAATCCGAACACGAGGTACAGCATGTTCGCGCCGGATTCCTCGATGGCCGTCTTGGCGGCGCTCGCGATTTTGCGGCTTACGATGTCGAGATCTTCATGATAGAGGAGCACCGGAAGGGCCTGGGCGCTGTCATCGTCAGTGCGGAGGTCGAACGACGTGTTCCAGCCGAGCTCGTCGGCATAGTCCTTCGCGGGCGGCGCTTCGCTGCGTTCGACCTCCGGCTCGGGGACGGGCAGAAACGCAAGCTTTTCGTTGTCGCGCAGTCGCCGGAACACGGAGCCGATGGGCACATCAACAACCCGCAGGCACGACGCCGGCGAATGGCGAAAGTTGAGAAGCTTATTGCGGTTGGTGAGGTCGAGAAGCCGCGTGCGGATTCGGTCCAGGCCAGTTTCGGTGCTGCCCGTCAGGAAATCAGCACTGATGTTCGGCGCTGGTTGTTCTGCTGTTTCTCTCCTCGCACCGTTTGGCATAGCTGCTCATCACCCAAATCCGCCTCGCGCTTGAGGCGGGGAAAGACATTGTAATGCATGCAGCGATCACAATCGCATTGCTTCCTAAAGCATAACGTCTGCGGGACTTATAGTTGGCGTTCGCATTAACGACGGCAGGCCTGGTTGCCGGACCGCGCGGAGGAAGTCCGAAATACTTGCTCAAGTGGCGGCCGCTCGGACATCCGGTTGGCGAGACGCGTGGACCAGAAAGCGTTCAGCCGCGCTTCCTTCCGGGGGCCAGACTAGCACCGTCGCACTGTCCCCACAACGGCGGGCACGGGTCGACCTGGCACCGCCCGGGTGCGACGAAAACGGTGGTTCCGAAAGGCGTTCGTCGGTTCGGTGCGTACGGACCCGGCGCTCGCGGTTGTCGGCCGGCCATGCCTGAGCGCGGCAACGAGACGGCCCCGGGAAACCGGACCGGTTCCTGACACATGAGGATCTGGACGAGCACCAGCGGGCGGTTTTGAAGAAGGGACTCGGGGGTCCGGTGGGGGAGCAGGGGTACCTGCTGCCGTGGTTTTGAGGGGGCCTCAGTCGTGACGCGCTCAGCCGGAGCAGTCGACCTGCCGCGCGGCGCCGGTTTGAGCAGAAAGTCCCTGCAGCAACTGGCGCGCCGTGGCGAGTTCCCGCACGGTCCGGTCACGTTCCGCGGCCAGGCGCGTGATGGCGGCCTGGCCGCGGGCGGCCAGCGATTCGAGTCCCGCGAGGTACTCGGGCGTGGGATCCTCGGCGGATTCGGCGAGGCTGGAAAGCACGATCCGCCGGGCGTCTGTCGCGGCGCGGAGGGCGTGGAGCAGCGCGGCGAGGTCCGCGGCGGTGGCGAGGGAATCCAGCTCGCGTTCGAGGCGCGCAGTGGCTTCCGTAGCGCGATGGAGGTGCGTGGCCCCGCTCACGATTCCCGCTTTCCGAACAGCGCGAGGCGGAGGCTCTCGATGCTCGCGCCGACTACCGCCTGCTGGCTTTCGAGCTGCGCCAGCACCGCGTCGTAAGCCTGGAGGCGCTCGTTGACGCTGGTTTGCAGCGCCGTGACGCGTTCCGTCAGCACGCCGATCTGATCCTGCAGACGCTGGTCGGACTGGTCGTAGGCGTTGAGCTGGACCTCGATCAAGCCGGTCACGGGATCGGTTAGTTGCGTGAACCGCCCGGTGAACTGGCCGAGCCCCGAGCTGGCCGAGCCAAGGAACTCGAAAGCGTCGTTCACCCGCGTATCGGAAAGGCTCTGGAACGTGGCGGTGTCGAACTTCGCCTGGCCGTCGGAGCCGAAGGTGACCCCGAGTTCGGCGAGGCTCCGGAGGGCGCCGGTTCCACCGTACGAGGTGACCGCACGAAGGGCGTCCTGGATGTCGCGGACCACGAAGTCCCCGCTCAGCAGCCCGGCGTTCTCGCCGATCTGCGCGTTCACGGCTTCGCGCACGCCGTTGTAGCTCTCGACGAAGTCTCCGAGGGCGTTGCTCAGCGTGGTCCGGCTCGTCGCCAGACTGAGCGTCACCGCCGCCGGGCTCTCCGCCTGCAAGGTGAAGGTCAGCCCGCCCACCAGCCCGTTGATGGTGTTGGTCTGCTTCCGGACTTCGATGCCGTTGAACTGGAACACGGCGTCGGAACCCTGGTTGGTGGCGGTCAGCAGGTTCGTGTTCGCGCCGCCGGGATCCTCGCGCAGCTCCAGCGTCGTCGCGCCCAGGTTGTTCGCCGTCAGCACCAGATAGTTGGGATCCGTGGCCGCTCCCGTGGTCAGGATGCTCGCCGAGACGCCGGCGTTCAGGTTATTGATCGCGTCGCGCAGTCCGGCCAGATTGTTCTTGTCGGGCGCGAGCGTCAGATCGTAGTTCTCGCTCCCCACCTTCAGCCGCACCGACCCCGAGGCCGACACGGTGTCAGTTGGGTCGTAGCCCGAGGCTGTCCGCTCGCTCGCGGCTCGCGCCAACGACGTCACCGAGTTGATCGTGTAGGTCGCGGCCGCGGCCGCCCCCGTGTTCGTCACGCTCACCACGGAAGCGTTCGAGCTGGAGGCCGCCAGGGCCCGGTTCTCCGCGGTTTGCGTGAGGCTCGCGAAACTCGCCGCAAACGCTTCCACCGCCGACCGCAGCGACCCGAGCTGCGTCTTGCGCGCCAGTACGTCCGCGTTCTCGTTCTGCAACGCCGTCAGCGGAAACGACGCGATCCGCACCGTGCGGTCCAGGATGGTCTTGAAGTCCGCCGAGTACTGGCTGAGTCCGGAAAACGCAATCGGGGCGATGCCCATGACGGCCTTATCGGTGGGCGCGGCGGGAACTTGAGCGGTTTGCCGTTGGCTGCAACGGGGGCTTGCCGCTCGCTGACGCTCGCGGCCCAGTTGGAAGGCTCATGCTTCTGGCAGGATAGAAGCATGCGAACGCTGTCTGTCGCCCTCGTCCTGTCCCTCACCCCGATGGCGCTGCTGGCCCAGGTGGAGCACCAGCACCATCCGCCGCGCTCCGCCGCTGAGTACGCCAAGGTCCTCGAGGACCCGAGTCGCGACGCCTGGCAGAAGCCCCACGAGGTGCTGCAGGCGCTGGCCTTGAAGTCCACCGACGCCGTGGCCGATATCGGCGCGGGGTCCGGCTACTTCAGCCGCCGGTTCGCCCGGCACGCCGCCAAGGTTTACGCCGTAGACATCGACGCCGGGCTGCTGCAGCGGGCCGCGGGCGAGAAGATCGAAACCGTCCACGCCAAGCCCGATGACCCGAAGCTGCCCGCCGCGTCCGTGGACATGATCTTCATCTGCGACGTGCTCCACCACATCGACCAGCGGCCTGCCTACTACGCGAAGCTCGCCCAGGCGCTGAAGCCCGGCGGCCGGATCGTGATCGTGGACTTCTACAAGAAGCCGCTGCCGGTGGGGCCCCCGCCCGGCATGAAGCTCTCCGAGGAGCAAGTGAAGCAGGAACTGGCCGCCGCGGGCTTCGCCCTGACGAAGTCCCACGGCTTCCTGCCGCACCAGTACTTCCTCGAGTTCAGTAAAGCCCGTTGAAGCCGGCCTTCTTCCAGGCGTCCTTCTTGTAGAGATCGCTCAGGATCACCGCGTTCTCGAGAGCCTGGACCTCGATGCCCAGTTCGCCGATCTTTTTGCCCTTGTCGAGTTCCAGGGCCACGGTGCGGCTGACATCGAAGATGTGCTCCACCTGCGGGTCCGGATCGGTCAGGACCTCGTCCTTGCCGTGGTACTCGAGCACGTAAATGGCCTGGGCAAGGTACGCGGCGGTTTCCGATTCGTGAATGTACAGGTCCGCGCCGCGGCGGTCCAGGATGGCGTGCGTCGCCTCATGCACCACCAGGGCCATGCGCTCGATGCTCCCGAAATTGAGATCGCGGAAGTAGAGGACGTTGGTGCCGCTATCGTAGGCGCCCGCAGTGCCCATATGCGGGTCGATCGCCACACGGATAAGGTTATCGATGATGGCGTTCGAGATGGTGGTGTAGCTGCCCTTCCAGAGCGGCTGGGTCCGGTAGGTAAAGTTGATCTTGTTTAGCGGCCAACTGGACAGGATCGCCAGGACCTCGTACTTCGCTTTGACGCTCTCTCCGGCCAGGGGAGGCAGGGTGCCGCCGCCGGGCCGCCACCACGGGGGCGGGATGTAGATGCGGCCCGGGTCGTCGAAGTCCGAGAAGCTGTAGTTCTTGCCGTCGGCGCTGGCGGTGCAGCCGACCCATTCCTGGAGGTACCAGTTGATCTCGCGCGGTTCCGTGGTCTGGAAGTTGTAGAAAATAAGATCCCAGAGGTCCGCGCGGTGGTACTTCTCGGCGATCTTCTTGAAGCCCTCGCCCGTCTTCACGCGGTGGGAGGCGGCAAACCCGACCGGCGGAAAGCTCGCGGGTTTCTTCTTCGGTTCTCTTACCAGCATTTCGTACGCACCCCTTCACTCAGGAAGTGTGCGAACGGGGGGAAAAGGTGATCACGCCGGGCGGCGGACCGCCCGGCGGCTGCAAATCCTGGCTGGGAAGCCGGCCCTAGCGCTTGCGCTGGCCCTTCACCATCTTTTTGACCTTGCGCTTCTGGGACCCGCGCGCCACGTCGGAGGCGCGCTTCTTCTGGGCCGGAGCGGCCTTCCGCGCCTTGCGCTTCGCCTTCTTGCGTTCCACCTTGTCGGTAATCGTCTTCGTGTTCATTAGCCTAAAAACTTCTCCAGAATCTTCTTCAGCCCGTATCCGGGAAAACTGATGGTCAGCTTGGCGTCTTCGCCGTCGCCTTCCCGCCGCAAAATGGTGCCGCGGCCGTACTTCGGATGCTCGATGGTCGTGCCCGCGCGAAACCGCTTGTGGGAAGCAGCTCCCGCCGGACCAGCAGGCCGCGCCGCGGGTTTGGCCGCGGCAGGCAACGGAGCGGGAGCCGGCGTACGGCGGACCGGGTCCTGGTCCAATCCCCGCGGCACAGGCATCCCCCGCTCCGCGAAGTACTGCTGGATGTTCTCAATAGAATTATATGTCTTTCCGGTGAAGAGATTCTTCTTCACCGTTTCCCGGACTTCGGACTGCTCGGCGGAGAGGTCCACCTCGCCCTCCGCGGCCTCGATGCCGCGCGGCGGGCTGAGGCGCTCCAGGAGCGCGGGCGGCACTTCCTTGAGGAACCGCGAGCGGAGGCTCGGCTCCGGCGGCCCGCCGCCAAAGCGCCGGCGGTAGCGGGCGGAGCTGAGGTACAGCTTCTGCTGGGCCCGGGTCATGCCCACGTACAGTAACCGCCGCTCTTCTTCGAGCATGGACTCGGTATTCAGCGAGCGGCTGTGGGGAAACAGCCCCTCCTCCAGGCCGGCGACGAACACCACCGGAAACTCGAGGCCCTTGGCGTTGTGGACCGTGAGCAGCGAAACCGCGGCCTTTTCGTCGAGGGAATCGGACTCAGCGACTAGCGCTGCGTGGTCCAGGAAGTCCGCGATCGTCTCGCCGCGCTCGGCGGCTTCGGCAGCGGCGTTGAGCAGTTCTCGCAAGTTCTCCAGGCGGCTCTCCGCCTCGGGGGACTCGTCATCGGCGAGCATCTTGCGGTAGCCGGTGCGTTCGAGGATCGCCTCGAGCGTCTCCGCCACGGGGCGCCGGTCCAGGCCGGCGCGCAGTTCCTCCATCATCCGGCGGAAGGCGGCGAGCGCGGCCTCGGCGCGGCCCGAGAAACGTTGCGCGTCGAGCATCTGCTCGAGCGCGCTCCAGAGGCTGAGTTCGTGCTCCAGGGCGAACAACTCGACCTGTTCCAGGGTGGTCTTGCCGATGCCTCGCGCCGGGGTGTTGATGATGCGCTGCAGCGCGATCGAATCCTGCGGGCTGGCCAGGGCTTTCAGGTAGGAAAGCGCGTCCTTTACTTCGGCGCGCTGGTAGAAGCTGAAGCCGCCCACGACCAGGTACTTGCGTCCGTGCCGCCGCAGGGCCTCTTCGATTTGCCGGGATTGCGAGTTGGTCCGGTAGAGGACCGCGACGCGCGTTCTGGGGTCCCGCCGGAACTGCTTCTCGATGGTGTCGGCGATCCAGAGAGCTTCGTTCTCGCCGTCCAGCGCTTCGTAGTAGCCGACCCGCTCGCCGTCGCCGGAATCGGTCCACAGCCACTTGCCCTTGCGTTCCTTGTTATTGGAAACCACCGAACTGGCGGCTTCGAGGATGGTCTTGGTGGAGCGGTAGTTCTGCTCCAGGCGGATGGTGACGGCGTTCGGGTAGTCCTTCTCGAAGTCGAGGATGTTGCGGATGTCGGCGCCGCGCCAGCCATAAATGGACTGGTCCTCGTCGCCGACGACGCAGACGTTGTCGCGGCCGCGCGAAATCAGGCGCATCAGCTCGTACTGGCTGCGGTTGGTGTCCTGATACTCGTCCACCATGAGGAACTCGACGCGCTGGTTGATGCGGTCGCGGACGACGGCCGAGTGCCGCAGCAGGCGGACGCTTTCGAGCAGCAGGTCATCGAAGTCGAGCGCGCTGCCCTGGCGGAGGCCGGCTTCGTAACGCTCGTACACGGAAGCGAGGCGCTGGGTAATGGGGTCCTTGGCGCCGCTCAGCAGCTCGGCCGGCGTGGTGTGCTGGCTCTTGGCGTGGCTGATCCGGGAGAGGGCGGTCCGGTGGGGCATGAACTTCTCGTCCAGACCGAGGCTCTTGTAGACCTGCTTGAGCAGCGCCAACTGGTCGTCGGCGTCGTAAATGTTGAAGCGGGGGGTGAAGCCGGGGCGGACTTCGGCGAGCGGGGTCCCCTCGCGGCGGAGTAGGCGGACACAGTAGGAATGGAAGGTACAGACTTCGGGCAGGCCCAGTAACGTCTTTCCTTCCAATAATTTGGAGACACGTTCCCGCATTTCTCCGGCGGCCTTATTGGTGAATGTGACGGCCACGACGGCGGGTCCCGGCACGCGGTGCGCCGCGATCAGGTGGGCGATGCGGTGGGTGATCACCCGGGTTTTGCCGCTCCCCGCGCCGGCCAAGAGGAGCAACGGCCCTTCGCCGTGTTCCACCGCCTGGCGTTGTGGCGGATTGAGACCGCTGAGAAAATCCATGAAAGAGAGCTTTCGAGGGGGAGATTCGAGTTTAGCATGGGCGGCCGAAAGGGGCGCGGAAGCCGCCGTGTGGGGCAAAGACACTGCGAACATAGACCCCCCAGTGAGGGGGGTTGTAATACGCCTACTAGTACTTTAGAAGTACATAAGGTATTATGCCGAGACCGAAAACCTCCCCCTCCTCGGACGCCATTCTGAGGAACCTGCAGCGGCTGCGTCAGCGCCGTGCTGCTGTCGACCGATTGATCGCCTCGCTGGAGACCTACCAGGCCCTGCTGGAGTCGGAAATGAAGGCTTTGGGCGGCGCTCCGGCCAAGCGGCCGTGCCGGGCGGAAGCGAACCGCCCGCGGGGGGACCGCGCGGCGTGAGCCGTGGCGGGACGCGGGACGGCAGACATCACCAGTCAAACGCTTTTGCTTTGAGGAGACCGGCCTAGTAACCTGACATTTGGCCGGTTCGCCTCAACTGCAGGCGCGAGAAGGCGCTTGTGCGGGACCAGCCGAGGTCGATGGAGCCGAATGCTGGTCGAGTTTGAACTGATTCAGCGGGCGCGGTCGGGCGACGATGTCGCCTTTAACCAGGTGGTCCAGGCCTACCGGAAACGGATCCTGGGTACGATTTCACGCTTGATCGGCCGTCCCGAGGATGTGGAGGATGTCGGCCAGGAAGTGTTCCTCCGGCTGTACTATTCGCTGGATCAGTTGCGGACTCCAGAGGTGTTTGAGCCGTGGCTGTACCGGCTGACGGTGAACGCGTGCTACGACTATCTGCGTAAGCAGAAGCGGCGTAACGAGTCCCGGATGTCGGACTTGAGCGAGCAGCAGGTGGTAATGGCGGATGCGGCGGCGGGCGGCAAGCTGGGCACGGAAGAGAAGCGCCGGACGCAGATCCGGGAGTTCGTGCAGGAGTTGCTGAGCCAGGTCTCCGCGGAAGACCGGTTGCTGCTAACGTTAAAGGAAGTGGAAGGGCTGTCGTTGAAGGAACTGGAGAAGATCTACGGCGTGAACGAGAATGCGCTGAAGGTCCGCCTGTTCCGGGCGCGGCAGCGGGTGTTACGGGCGTTCGGGAAGTCCGAAGTGGCGGAAGCGAAGGGTTAGGCCTTATGGAAGAGTTCGACGGCAGAGTGCGGGGTTGGCTGGAGGAGTACCGGGCGGCGTGTCCCGACGTGGACGGCTCGGCCGGCTTCATGCCCGGGTTGTGGCGGAAGATCGAAGCGCGGCGGTCCGGGGTGGTGGCGCTGCAGCGGCTGGCGGCGGCGCTGGTGGTGTCCGCGGCAGCGGCGGCGCTGCTGATGGGGGCCGTGCTGATTCCGCGCTACCAGAACCAGGAAGTCTACTCGGCGACCTATGTCGACGTGCTGCAGGCGGCGGACAACCTTTCCGAACGGGCGCTGTATCAGGAACTGGTGCACGAAAACGAGGGCAAATGAACCTCTCCAAGGCAGCCATCGGCGTTTACGTCGCGCTGGTGTTCCTGAGCGGACTGGTGGTGGGCGCCTTCGGGCACCGGCTGTACACGGTGAGTCCGGTAAGCGCTTCGGGACCCCGGAGTCCGGAAGAGTATCGCCAGAAGTACCTGTCGGAAATGCGCACCCGGGTGAAGATCACGCCGGAGCAGGAACAGAAGCTGGTGGCGATCCTGGACGAGACGCGCAGCCGTTACAAGGAAACGCGCGATTCGGTGGAGCCGAAGATGCAGCAGATCCGGCAGGAGCAGGTCGCCCGGGTGAACGCGATCCTATCGGCCGAGCAGCAGGCGGAGTACGCGCGCATGCGGGAAGAGCGCGAGCGGCAGCGGCAGCAGCGCGAGAAACAAGAACGTCGCTGACCGGGGTAACCCGATGTCTCCGGGTCTGAACTCCGCGCAGGCCGCGGCGCTGCTGGAGCGTCACGGTCCCAATGCGCTTCCGGAGGCGCGGCCCCCCTCGCTGGCACGCCGCTTCGTCCGGCAGTTCGCGAGCCCCCTGATCTACATCCTCCTGTTCGCCCTCGCGGTGGACCTGATCCTGTGGTGGCGGGAGCCGGACGGCGTGCCCCTCGAATCCGCGGTGATCGGCCTGATCCTGCTGTTGAACGCAGGGTTGGGCGTCTGGCAGGAGAGCAAGGCCGAGTCCGCGTTGCGGCGTCTGAAGGCGCTCGGCGCGCCGCGGGTCTGGGCGCGGCGGGACGGTGCGTGGGTGCAACTCCCGGCCGCCGCCATCGTGCCCGGCGACGCGGTCCGGATCGAGGCGGGCGACCGCATCCCCGCCGACGGCCAATTGGCGGGCGCCGCTCTGGCCGTGGACGAGTCCATCCTCACGGGCGAAAGCCTGCCGGTCGAGAAGTCACCCGGCGATCCGCTGGCCGGCGGGACCCTGGCCGTGCGGGGCAAAGCGGTGCTGGAAGTCACCGCCACGGGAGCCCGCAGTTCCCTCGGTCGCCTGGCCGGCCTGCTGGCCGGAGTCCGCCAGGAGGCCACGCCCCTCGAAAAGCGGATCCGCGTATTCGGACGGCGCGTCGCCCTCGCCGTGCTGGCCATCGCCACGCTGCTGGTGGCCGCCGGTCTGGCTTCCGAAGGCATGGACCAGGCGGGTCCGGTGATCCTGTTCGCAGTGGCCCTGGCGGTGGCGGCCGTGCCCGAGGGGCTGCCCGCGGTGCTGACCCTCGCCCTGGCGCTCGGCGTTGAGCGCATGGCGCGGCGCAAGGCAGTGGTACGGCGGCTGGCCGCCGTCGAAGCGCTGGGCTCCGTCACGGTGATCGCGACCGACAAGACCGGCACCATCACCGGAAACCGCCTGGAACTGCAGCGGCTGGAACCGGCGGCGGGCGAAGAGGGGCTGTTGGAGGCCCTGCTGCTGGCCAACGATGCGGAGGGAGCCACCGGGGACCCGCTGGATGTGGCCATCCTCGACTTCGCCCGGGCTCGCGGCTGGGATGTGCCGGCTCACCGGCGTTCGCGGCCGCGTACTTCCGAACGGAGCTTCGATAGCGGCGCTCGATTCATGCGGGCGACCGTGGCGGCCAGCGGCGGCGTCCAGAGCTATCTCAAGGGCGCGCCGGAGGTCCTGCTGGCGCGCAGCCGCCTCACCGCCGCCGAACGGGCGCGTTGGGAGGCGCGCGCCGCAGCGTGCGCCGCCGAAGGGACACGGGTACTCGCGGCGGCGCGCGCCGCCGGCGAGGCCGAGGACGGCCTGGAGTTCCTCGGCCTGGCGCTGTTCTGGGATCCGCCCCGGCCGGAGGTGGCCGCGGCCGTGGAGCGCTGCCGCGCCGCCGGCATCCGTGTGATGATGCTGACCGGAGACCATCCGGCCACCGCGCTGGCCGTGGCGCGGCGGGTCGGCATTCCGGCCGGGCGGGTGGTCACCGGCGACGAGTTTGAACGGATGGCCGCGGCGGCCGCGGCCAGTGCCGCCGCCGGGATTCATGTCTTTGCCCGGGTGGAGCCGCACCACAAGCTGCGGCTCGTGGAACTTCTGCAGCAGCGCGGCGAGATCGTCGCCATGACCGGCGACGGAGTAAACGATGCCGCCGCGCTCAAGAAATCGGACGTCGGGGTGGCCATGGGTCAGCGCGGATCGGATGTCGCCCGCGAAGTGGCGGACCTGGTGCTGCTTGATGACAACTTCGCCACCATCGTCAATGCCGTGGAGGAAGGCCGCGGCATTTACGAGAACATCCAGAAGTTCATCCGCTTCCTGTTCTCAACCAACCTGTCGGAGGTGCTCGTGGTGGCGGTGGGCGCCGCCCTGGCCGCGTGGCTCGGATTGCGGGACGCGGCGGGCGCCCTGGTGCTGCCGCTGACCGCGGTGCAGATTCTCTGGATCAACCTGGTCACCGACGGACTGCCGGCCGTCGCGCTGGTGCTGGACCGGAATCCGGGACTGATGCGGCAGCGTCCGCGCACGCCGGAGGCCCAGTTGCTGGATGCGGAGTCGCGCCGCTTTATCCTCATCGCCGGTACGCTGAAGGCCTTGTTCGCGCTGGCGCTTCTGGGGATCCTGCCGCGGCTCGGCTATTCCCTCGAGACGTCGCGGACCGCGGTGTTCCATCTGCTGGCCGCCGGCCAGTTGCTGTTCGCCTATCCGGCCCGGCACACGGGAGAGCTGCCGGAAACGAACCGGTGGCTCCACGCCGCCGTCGGCATGGGCGTCGGTCTGCAGATCTGGATTGGGACTTGGTTTCCGGCCGCCGTGGGCGCCACGCCGCTTCCCACGCCATTGTGGGGAGCGGTGCTGGGGGGAGCCGTAGCGGCCTGGGGCGCCGCGGAACTGGTGAACCGGCGCCTGTGGGGGCGCTGAAGCCGCCTACTGGACGGCGTTCTTCTTCGTCGCGTCGGCGGCGCGCTGCGCCTGAATCGACTGCGACTTCGCCATCTTCTTCTGGAAGCGGTCCACGCGGCCTTCGGTGTCGACCAGCTTCTGCCGGCCGGTGAAGAAGGGGTGGCAGCTCGAGCAGATTTCCACGCGGATATCGCCCTTGTGCGTGCTCCGGGTCCGGAACGAATTACCGCACGCGCAAATGACGCTGATTTCGTTGTAAGCGGGGTGGATGCCGGCTTTCATGACTGGACGGGGGTTCCTTTCGCGAGACTACTCCCGCAAGTATAGCAAAAACAGAAATCCCCGGGCCGCAGCCCGGGGATCTCCGAAGATCTCGCGTGAGACGAACCGACCTCCGAAGCCGGAGCGGCGGTCTCGTCACTGAAACGAGGCCTGAACGTTTAGAGCAGCGACTGACTTAAGAGTCGGTCACCTCACGCTTGGTCTTAGGACTACAGTCACTACAGGTACTCATTTAGACTGGACCACCTCCTTTCTCAGTGATGTCCCAATCATAAGAGCGGCCCGGGCGGCTGTCAACCGAAAAGAACATTTTAGCGAGCAATTGTTCTAGCGATGGATTAGCCCGCGAGCGTAGCGCTAAGCGAGAGCTGCACGTTGAGCGCTTTGGAGACCGGGCAGTTGGTCTTGGCGTCCTGCGCCGCCTTCTCGAAGTCCGCGGCGGTGGCGCCGGGGACCTTGGCGGCGACGTCGAGGTGGCTGGCGGTGATGGCGAAGCCGGTGTCCGTCTTTTCGAGCGACACCGTGGCCCTGGCGTCGATGCTCTCGGGCGTGAACCCGGCGTTGCCGAGGATCAGCGAGAGCGCCATGGCGAAACAGCCGGCGTGAGCCGCCGCCAGGAGTTCTTCGGGGTTGGTGCCGATGCCTTCGGCGAAGCGCGTGGCGAAGGAGTACTGGGTGTTCGCCAGGACGCCGCTGGCGGTGCTGATGGCGCCCTTGCCGGATTTGATGTCGCCGTTCCAGACGGCGGATGCGGTGCGTTTCATGACCGCTTGGATGCACGCGCCGGGGGAACGATTCGCGATTCGAAGGCGGCCGGTGCCGGGACCGTCCGCCGCCGCGGATCTCTGTTACGATGGCGAGGCTATGAGACGCTTCCTTGCCCTCCTGTTCGCTTCCGCCGCTCTGTTCGGCCAACCGCAGAGGCCCTCGGATCCGTACCTGAAAGACCTGCGGTGGCGCAGCATCGGTCCCTTCCGCGGCGGCCGCGCCGTGGCGGTGGCGGGTGTCACCTCCCAGCCCGAGACCTACTATTTCGGCGCGGTGGGCGG
>CAYYID010000095.1:0-15957 GCA_964471915.1 uncultured Solibacteraceae bacterium
CGCGATTCTATGTGGATGGCCAGCTCTATCAGAAGACCACCACGTTCACCTGGCCCGTCGGCAGCAAGCACATCGTGGAGTTCCCCGTCTACATCCGGCCGGAGGACAATGCTCCGCAGACGTACCAGCTCAGCCTGGACCTGAATTATCAATACTATTTCAACGGCTGGGAGGTCACGGGCGGCACGCTGTCGCCGGCCTCCGCGCTGGTTCAAACCGTCACCGCGAGTCCCTCGATTACCTCGCTGTTCGCCACCATTACTGTCTGGTATCGCGTGAATCTCCAGTTGCTGGGGAATCCGCAGATCGACGGCCTGAACCCGGTGCAGTGCGGCGCCCTCGCGCAGGCTCCGGGAGAAGTGGCGCCCGACCAGTATCTGGCCGGCATCGTGTACCTGGGCAGCGCCTGCTATCTGAGCGGCAACCAGCGCATGTACCTGCAAGGAGGCGACTACGTCCTGAACGCCTTCCCATTGCCCGGCTTCGTCTTCAACGGGTGGTCCTATAACGGATTGACGCCGGATGCTTTCCTTTCGACCATCAAAGTGGATCAACCGTTCGTGCTGGCGGCGCACTTCCAGCGCGCCAAACGAGCCCGCTTCCGCACCGACCCGCCCGGGCTGCAAGTCACCGTGAACGGATCCACGGTACCGACTTCCGCGAGCGGCCGGATCATCGACCTGCCGCCGGTTACGCCCCAGTCCGGCATCGCGGAGTGCGAACCCGACTACTTGCGGCTGCCCCCAGGCGCGCCGCTCGGCATCCGTCCGCTGTGCTTCGGAGAATTCGATCTGCGTCCCGGCTCGACCAACCGGGTGAGCGTCCCGACGCCCCAGGTAGACCGCAACGGCCGCGCGGACTGGGTGTTCGACTCCTGGTCCAACGGCTTGGGGCAGGACGCGACCTTCGTCGCCGACGACAACGTGGTGACGCCGCTCGAGATCGTAGCTCGCTTCGTGCGGGGCGTCCGCACCAGCGTGCGCACCGAGCCCGCCGGCCTGAAGCTGGTGATTAACGGCAAGGACACCACCAATACGAATTTCGTCTGGGCTCCCAACACCAAGCAGACCCTCTCGGCGCCCGAACTGGTCGATTACCGGGGCCGGAAGTACCGCTTCCTCGGCTGGTCGAACGGCGGGTCGCGTACCCAGGAGATTACGGTTCCGAACACGCCGGACTCCGGCTTTGAGATCTCGGCGCGCTTTGAATTGCTCGGTCAGGTGACCATTCAGACTGTGCCGCCGGGCCTGAACGTCGTCGTGGACGGCTCCGAATGCAAGGCGCCGTGCACGATCGACCGGCCGCAGGGCACCGAGGTCCAGTTTATCGCCCCGATGAGCCAGCCCGTGTCCGACACGCAGCGCCTGGACTTCGTCAACTGGAGCAGCGCGGCGACGCGAGTGCTGAGCTACCGGTTCACCCAGGAGGGTACGGCTTTCACGGCCAACTACCGCTCCTCGTTCCGCGTGATCACGCTGACCGATCCTCCGGACGGGGGCAGCTTCCGCCTGGAGCCTCCGGCCGCCGACGGCTTCTATCCCGTGGGCACGGCCGTGCGGGTGAGCTTCACCGCGCGGGAAGGCTTCCGCTTCCGCAAGTGGGATGTGGATCTCGCCGGCAGCGTGCCCGAAGGCACGGTGAACGTGAACATCGCGAAGGTCGTGATCGCGCTGGTGGACGTCGTTCCGGTGATCAAGCCGGCCGGTATCCGCAACGCGGTGGGCGACACGCCGGAGCCGAACGTGGCGCCGGGATCCATAATTTCGATCTTTGGCGAGAATCTCGCCCCGGCGCTCGAAGTCGGCCGCCCGAATCCGCTGGCCCAGGTGCTGCAGGGCATCACCGTGGATATCAACGACCGGTGGCTGCCGCTGCTGTTCGTGTCGCCGCAACAGATCAACGCCCAGCTTCCCTCGGACCTTCCGGAGGGCGAGCAGACGCTCCGGGTGCGCCGCCTATTGCAGGGCGACGTCACCGGCCGCTTCACTGTGGTCCGTAACGCCCCTGGATTGTATAGCTTCCAGCACACGGACCGGCGGCTGTACGCACTGGCCCAGCGCGAAGGCGGCGAGGAGATCAATCCCCAGCGCCCGGCGCGCCGCAACGAACTGATCCGCATTTACGGCAACGGCCTCGGGCCCTACAACCGGACCGCCGTCGACGGCTTCCAGGTCCAGGACGGCAGCCAGTACCGCCTCGTCGACAAAGTGGAGGTGCTGGTGGGCGACGTGGTCGTGGATCCGGTCTTCGCCGGCGCCGCCTCCGGCCTGGTGGGTACCCAGACGTTTCAATTCCGCGTTCCGAACACGTTGCCCGCAGGCAACATGGTTTCGGTTTCGGTCCGCGTGAACGGCAAACTTTCCAACGTCGTCATTCTGCCGGTTTCGACCGCGGCGGCTGACGAATAAACGGGCTATTTCTCCGGTCGAGTGCTTTGGGCAGGGTTCCCGCAAGGGGCCCTGCCCACTTTTTCTTGGCCGGGCCGGAAACCGGACCCCGTTGACACGCATCTTCCGTACTGAGACCATCTGACTGGGGGAATCCACATGTACACGGTCCGCTGCACCCTGCTCGCCGCGACCCTGGCCGCTTCGGCCTGGGCGCAGAACGTCATTTCGGCCAAGGCCGGATTGGTGCACTACACCGAAGGCGAAGTGCGGATCGAAGGCAAGGCGGCGGAAGCGCGGATCACTGAGTTCCCCGAAGTGAAGGAAGGCCAGGTGCTCGAAACCGGCGAAGGCCGGGTTGAGATCCTCCTCACCCCGGGCGTGTTCCTCCGCCTGGGCGAGAAAAGTTCCATCCGGATGCTCTCCTCGAAGCTCAGCGACACGCGGGTGGAAGTGCTGAGCGGAGACGCCCTGGTGGAAGCCGCCGAGATCCTGGAAGGGAACGCCGTCACGCTGGTGACCGGTTCCAACAGCCTCCGGATCCTGAAGGGCGGCCTGTACCGCGTGAACCTGGCGGCCGATCCGGCCCGCATCCGCGTCTATGGCGGCGAAGCGCGGCTGGCGGCGGGCGACCTGAACCAAGTCCTGAAGCGGGCCCAGGAGGTTCAGTTGACCGCGGTGCCCCTGGTGACCAAATTCGACACCAAGGCGGGCGATGCGCTGTACCGGTGGGCGTCGCGGCGCAGTGAGCGGATCGCCTATACGAACGTCGCCAGCGCGCGTTCCGCGCAGCGGTCGGGTGTCGCGTCCTCGTTCAACAACGGCGGCTGGGACCGCTGGTACTTCAATCCCTGGTTCGGGATGTTCACGTTCATCCCCGCGGGACGCGGCTACGTCATCACGCCGTTCGGCACGTATTTCTACTCGCCGTTCTATGCCTATTCGTACCTGTTCCGGCCCACCATCGTCGCCACCAACCCGGGCTTCGGCGGCGGCGGCGGTCTTTCCTATAACCCGGGCCTCGGCTACAACACCGGATCCCGCGGCGCCGTGATCTCCGGCGGCGGTGGTGGTGGCGGCGCGGCGATCGGCGGCGCCGGCGGCGGCGGCCGTGGCTCGATGGGCGGCGGCGGTGCGGGCCGGGGAGCTTCCTCGGGCGGCGGCCGCGGCAACTGACCTGCTTTCCCTCTCTCGAATGCGAACGGCGCGCCCCTCCCGGGCGCGCCGTTTTTGCGTTCCGGGTCCCTGTGCTACCGTGATCCTCGGAGGATCCTTTTTCCCGCATGACGCCTGAGAACGCCCGCGTACTCTTCAACTTTCTGCTGCCGCACTGAAGTCCGAAACCAAGACCACCCGCAAGGTGGTCGCCGCCATGCCCGAAGACCAGGGCGACTACCGCCCCAGCGACAAGTGCATGCCCGCCATGGAGCTGGCCAGCCACATCCTGAGCGCGCACTGCTTCTTCCTCGGCGGGATTCTGAAGGGCGAGTTCAGCCGCGGCGAGGTGCCGAAGTTCGACAACACCGCCGCGCTGCTCGAGTGGTTCGACAAGACCAACGCCGAGATCATGACCGGCCTGGAGGCGCTGACCGACGAGCAGCTCGCCAAACCCGTGAAGTTCTACACCTGGGAGAACCCGGGCGTCGGCTACATCAGCTTCATGCTGATGCACGAGGCGCACCACCGCGGGCAGCTCTCGTCCTATCTGCGGCCGATGGGCGGCAAGGTCCCGTCGATTTACGGCGGCAGCGCCGATGAGCCGATGAAGTAAGCCGCCGGCCGGCGAGCAACGAAAAAGCCCCCGCCGTCGCGAAACGGCGGGGGCTTTCTACTGCCCGGTCCCGGTTAGAAGTTGAACTTCATCCCGAGCATCGTCTGCCGCGGGCCGCTGTCGAGCGAAGCGCCGATGCGGCCGAACGTCGTCGCAGTCAGTGTGGTGGTCGGAATGCTGAAAGACGGCGTGTTCGTGAAATTCGAGAAGTCCGCCCGGAGCTCGATGTTCATCCGCTCGCGGATCAGGATCCGCTTATTCAGGCTGAAGTCCAGGTTGAAGAACCCGGGGCCGCGGAAGACGTTGCGTCCGCCGCCGCCGAGTTCGCCCAGCGCCACCTGCGAGAACTTGCCGCGCTCCGACGGATCGAAGTACCACTTGAAGCCGCCTTCCTCGCGCACCGTGCCCAGCGACCGGTCGCACGCGTTGCAATTGGCGAACGACCCCACGACGCTGTTGAACGCCAGCGTGCCGGCGAAGACGCTGAACGGCCGGCCCGAGGTGTAGCGCATCAGGCCCGACACCTGCCAGCCGCCGATGACGCGCTGCCAGAAGCCGCTGGCGTTGCCCGCGATCCACTTGCCCTGGCCGAAGGGCAGCTCCCACACGAAATTCGTGCCGAGCGAGTGCCGCCGGTCGAAGTCCGAAAAGCCGTAATTCAGCTTGCGGTTGTAAATGTCCACCGGGGTGTTTGCCGCGGTCAGCGTCGAGCCGGTTCCGGCCAGGGTGAACGTCGGATCGAAGGACCGCGAGTCGAGCGACTTGGCCAGCGTGTAATTCACCTGGATGGTCGCGCCGTTCCCGAAACGCTTGTCCATGGTGACCTGCAGCGCGTGGTAGGTGGAGAAGTCGTTCGAATCGATCACGAACATGCCGTTCGAGAACTGCGGGAACGGCATGAGGAAGAACGGTCCGAGGCCCGAGGCTTCGGTGAGGTTGGTGGCGCCCTGCTGGCGGCGGGCGATGGCGTTCGCCACGGCGCCGGCGCTATTCAGCGAAAGTTCGCTCGGGAAAGTGCGGCGCACGAACTGGGACCCGGTCTCGCCGGGACGCAGCCGCGAGTCCGCGGAGAAGATCCGGTTCATCAGGGCGCTGTCCCCGCCCTGCTGCACCGTGCGGAAGGCATCCAGGAAGCCGGTGGAGCGCAGCGCCGCCTGGTTGGCGTCGTAGCCGCCCAGCAGGTTGTGCGCGCGTCGTCCGATGTAGGAGGCTTCGAGGACGATTTTCTTGGCCACTTCGCGCTGGATGGAGAAGCTCCACATGTTGGTCTGCGGCGTCTGGATATTCGGGTCCAGCACTGTGTTCGAGTTGTTCGAGAAAGGAATGGGCCGCGCCAGCGCGGCCGGGGTGCTGGTGGGCGTCAGCGGCTGCAGGTCGGCCAGGCGGCCGCCGCCCGCGCCGAACGCCGAGTTCACTACGCCGAGCGTCGAGCCGGGCATGTTCGGCAGGACGAACGAGCTGATCAGGAACGTCGGAATGCGGTCATAGGCCAGCCGGTAGTTGGCGCGGATCGAGGTCTTACCGCTTTCGAACGGATCCCAGGCGAAGCCGATCGACGGACCGAAGTTGTTCCAGTCGCCGCGGTACGGACGGCCGGGGGACCAGGCGAGGCTGTTGGAGGGCGTCGCGCCCGCCACCGGCACGAGGTTCGGCACGAGGATCCGGTTATTGGGATCGCCGGAGACGCCATGGCCGCGGGCGTCGAGGCGCAGGCCGAAGTCAAGCGTGAAGTTCTTGGCCAGCCGCCAGGTGTCCTGGAAATAGAAGTCGTACTCGTAGAAGCGCGAATCGAACTCGAACAGGCCCTTGCGGAAGCTGCCGCCGTCGGCGACGAAGCCCTGCGAGTAGTTGCCCACCCGCCCGAGCATCAGGTTCACGTAGGTTTCCAGGCGGCCGCGGTCGAACTGGGTGTTCAAGCCCGCGGTGGGGAAGCCGAAGGCCACCGGATCCACGGCGTTAATGGCGGTGGAGAAGTTGACCAGCGGGGCAGAATTCTGGCCCCCGATGGACCCGCGCTCGTCCAGGTGCTGCACGAAGCGGAAGTTGATGCCGAATTTGAAGGCGTGCTTGCCGCGGAACCAGGAGAGATTGTCGACGAACTGGTACGTGCGCAGTTCCCGCGCGTTGCCGAAGGTGTACGCGTTCGGAATCGTGATCAGCGCGGTGTCGAGCGTGTTGCGCGTGATGTCCTGGACCGGGTTCGGGAAGCCGAACTTGAACTTCGAGATGCCGACCACCAGCTCGTTGGTAATGGTCGCCGACGGCGTAGTGCGCCAGTTGAAGGCCAGGTTCAGCGGGTCGCGCGTGGTGGTCACCAGGCAGGGGGCGCCGGGCACGCGCGGCAGTCCTCCGTTGACGCTATCGCACTGCGTGTCCTGGAAGCCCCAGTAGACGCGGCCGTAGACCGTGTTGCGGTCGTTGATGACATAGTCGCCCTTGAACGTCAGGTCGCGCTGGCGCTCGGTCTCGATCGGCCGGAAGACGAAGCCGGCCGTGTTCAGTCCGTCGCCGACGTCGAAGCGATTGGGCAGGGGCGTTTGGGAGATCTCGTTGGCGACCGTGCGGTCGAGGCCGCGGCGCAGCGGATCGCTGGCGACGGCGTTGTAGGAGCCGACCGGCACCACGGCGTTGCCGCCGAAGTCCACGGAAGCGCCAGGGACGCCCGCGGGGAGATTGCGCCCCGAGGTCGCGTAGCGGAAGATCCCCTGGCGCGCCTGCTGGGTCAGCACCGTCGCCGTCTGCGTGATGGCTTGCGTGGCGCGCAGTTCCTGCCAGTTGGCGAAGTAGAACAGCTTGTTCTTGATCACCGGCCCGCCGACCGAGCCGCCGAAGATGTGCTGGATGAACTTGTTCCGGCCCAGGCCGTTGAAGTTGTCCTGCCAGCGGTTGGCGTTGAGGCCCGGGGTCCGGTAGAACCAGAAGGCGTTACCGTGTACTTCGTTGGTGCCCGAGCGCGTAACCATCGACACCTGCGCGCCCGAGTTGCGGCCGAACTCCGCCGACGGGTTCGAGCTGACGATCTTCATTTCGGCCACCGAGTCCGGGTTGACGCGGATCGGGTTGTTGCCGATGCCGCCGCCCGCCGAGACTTCGTTCATGTCGATGCCGTCGAGGGTGAAGTTCCAGGCGCGGTCGCGCGCGCCGTTCATATGGCCGCCGCCGCCGGTGTTGCCGCCGTTATTCATGCCCGGCAGCACCGCCAGGATCGAAGTAGGATCGCGGCGCCGCGTGGCGACGATGGGCATCTCGAGCATCGTGCGCTGGTTGATCAGCGGTCCGAGGTTGCTCGACTGCTGGGTCTGTACCACTTCGGCCGAGCCGGACACCTCCATCACCTCGGCCACCTGGCCGACGGCGAGGGTCGCGTTGACGGCCATCGGATTGCCGATGGTCAACTGGTTGCCCTTAGTAAGGAACTTCTTGAAGCCCGCCGCTTCCACTTCCACCGAGTACACGCCGATCTGCACGGCTTCGAACTGGTACGTGCCGGCGGAGCTGGTGGCGGTCTGGAAGCTGACGTTGGTGCCCTCGTTGGTGAGTTTCACCTTTGCGTTGGGAACGACGGCGCCGGTGGAATCCTGCACCAGTCCGACCACGCGGGACGTCGTGCCCTGCGCGAACGCGTAGACACACGACAACAACACGGCCAAAGCGATTCGTAACATAAAGAAATGTTACGGGGTTTGTTTACGCAATTGCAACCGCGACGGCGCCTCCGCCCGGTCACACGGCGCGGTGCTTGCGCATCCGGAAGTCCTCGACCGCGGGCATCCGGATCACCTTGCACATCTCGAACAGGCGGGACCGGGCGCGCATCCCCAGCACTTCGGCCAGCGTCTTCTTGCCGACCGGCGTGCCGCCCGGCGTGACGTACTCCACGGCCTTGCCCGTGATGTCGAGGTCCGGCAGGTTGGTCGTCGCGATCAGCGGCTTCCGGTTGTTGCAGCGATAGGTGATGATCGCGGTGACCGTATCCTCCACCCACTCGGTCACCCGGTGCGCGCCCAGGTCGTCCAGCAGCAGGATCTCGGTGTCGAGCGCGGTCCGGTATGCTTCGCGGTCGCTCTGGCCGGAGAGCGAATCGTAGCCGGAGCGGATCCGGTCCAGCAGGTTCTGGTAGTCGAAGAAAATGCCCTCGTGGCCGCGGGCGATCAGGGCGCGCAGGGCGGCGGCGGCCAGGTGCGTCTTGCCGGTCCCCGGGTCGCCGATGAACAGGAGCCCGGGCTTTTCGCCGGCCGGGAAGTCCCGCACGAACGCGCGGACCCCGAGCAACACCTCGCCGAGGCCCTTGCGGGCCACCGGATTATCGTTCGGCACCAGAAAGTTATCGAGCGAGGCGTTCTCGTACAGCGGGGGGATCGTGGCGTGCCGCTCCACCGACGCCACGCGCGTTTGCGCCTGGCAATCGCAGCGCTCGGCCGCGGAAAGCGAGTCTTTCTCGACAATCCGCCAGCCGGATCCGCCGCACTTTTCGCACACCTGTTCAGCCGCGCGGGGCGTCATCGACCTCAAGTGTAGCGGATCGTCACTCGAGAATCAGAAGCGGCTCGCCCGCGGCGACCGTGGCGCCTTCGACCGCCTTCACCTCGGCGACCTTCCCGTCCCGCGGCGCCTTGATTTCGTTCTGCATCTTCATCGCCTCGACCACGACGAGACCTTGGCCCTCGGTCACCGTATCGCCCGGGGCCACTAGCAGCCGGACTACCTTACCGGGCATCGACGTGGCGATCTTGCGTTTGCCTTCGGCCCCGCCGCCGCTCTGGCGCTTCACCGCGCCCCGCGGATCGTGGACCCCGACCGTCACGTCGTGACCGCACAGGCGCACCGCCCACGCGCCCGCGCCGTTCGCACCCACCCGCACGCGGTAGCTGCGGGAGCCGATCAGGATCGAGTACGTCCCGCGCTCCACCTCCAGGATGTGCGCGCGCCCGCGCAGGCCGCCAAACGAGAAACTGCCGTCGGCGTCCAGCTCGAGCGGTTGCGATTGGCCGTCCAGTTCGATCACGCGTTTCATCGGTATAGGCTCCGCTGGCCAGCCGCCGTCCACCGGCTGCCCGATTCTCCATTCGCCGCGGCCATTGCCGGCTGATGCCGCGCGGCTTCCAGCGCCGCCGCGATCGCCGCCGCTGTGTGGATCTCCGCACCCGGCGGCGCTGCCGGCGCGCGCCGCCGGAACCAGTCGTCGATGAACCCCGTGTCGAGATCGCCGGAGCGGAATCGCGCGTCGCCCAGAATCTCGCGGAAGAACGCCAGGTTCGTGCGGATGCCCTCCACGCGATACTCGCTCAGCGCCCCCCGTAGCCGGTCCGCTGCGCCGTCACGGGTCTCGCTCCAGGCGACCAGCTTCGCCAGCAGCGGATCGTACTCCAGCGGCACCGTCCAGCCCTCGTATACGCCCGAATCCACCCGCACGCCGGGACCGCCCGGCTCGGCCAGGTGCTCAATCCGCCCCGGCGACGGGAAGAAGTTCTGCTCGGGATCCTCGGCGTACACGCGGCATTCCATCGCCCAGCCCCGCCAGGAGATGTCCTCCTGCCGCAGGGTCAGCTTCTCGCCCGCGGCGATCCGCAACTGCCATTGCACCAGGTCGAGCCCCGTCACCAGTTCCGTCACCGGATGCTCCACCTGCAGCCGCGTGTTCATCTCGAGGAAATAGAAATTGCCCTGGTCGTCGGCCAGGAACTCCAGCGTGCCGGCGTTGTAGTAGCCCGCCGCGCGGGCGATCTTCAGCGCGGCCGCGCCCATCGCCTCGCGCATCCCCGCCCGCGCGGCGACCAAAGGCGATGGGCACTCCTCGATGACCTTCTGGTGCCGTCGCTGGATCGAACATTCTCGCTCGCCGAGATGGATCAAGTTGCCGTGCTGGTCGCCCAGAATCTGAATCTCGATGTGCCGCGGCTTAGTGACCAGTTTCTCGATGTACACCTCGCCGCTCTTGAACGACCGCGTGGCTTCGGATGCCGCGTCGCGGATGGCGCCCTCGAGGTCTTCGGGGCGGTCCACGCGCCGCATTCCCTTGCCGCCGCCACCCGCTGCCGCTTTGATCAGCACCGGATAGCCGACCCCGGCCGCGACGTCCTGCGCCGCCGCGATATCGCTCACCGGATCCTCGGTGCCGGGCACCACCGGAGCCCCGGCGGCGATCGCCAGCCGCCGCGCCGCGGTCTTCGAGCCCATCTGTTCGATGGCTTCCGCCGGCGGCCCGATGAAGACGATGCCGGCGTCGCGGCACGCCTGCGCGAATTCCGCGTTCTCGCTCAGAAATCCGTAACCCGGGTGGACCGCCTCGGCCCCCGTCTCCCGCGCCGCGGCGATGATCTTTTCCGCCCGCAGGTAGCTCTCCGCGGACGCCGCCGGACCGATCGGCACCGCCTCGTCCGCCAGTTGCACCGCGAGCGACGCCCGGTCCGCCTCGGAGTACACCGCGACGCTCGCGATCCCCGCCTCCCGCAGCCCCCGGATCACCCGCACGGCGATTTCGCCGCGGTTCGCCACCAGTACCTTGCGAAACATGAACCACGATTGTATCAGGGGCTCCTTTTGGGCTTCCGCGTGGTGGCGTTGTGTTACGCTCGGTGTTGGGGAACGCATGGCGATCGCGGCGATCAAAGACTCTCTGAAGGAGCGCGGCGTGCGGCTCACGCGCCAGCGCCAGATTCTCCTCGAACTGCTCGACAAATCCGGCAAGCACCTCGACGCCGAGAGTCTTTTCCTCCTCGCCAAGGAAAAGGACCCCAAGCTCAACCGCGTCACCGTCTACCGCACCCTGAAACTGCTGAAGAAGGGCGGCCTGGTCGACGAACTGGACCTGATGCACTGGTCCGGCGAGCAGCACTATTACGAAACGCGGGCCAAGCAGGAACACGCGCACGTTATCTGCCTGCGCTGCGGGCGCGTGGAGGAGTTCTTCGGCGAGACGCTGCAGAAGCTGCGGCGGCAGGTGGAGAGCCATTTCGGTTTCGAGATCGCGGTGACGCGCACCGAGATCGGCGGCTACTGCGCGCACTGCAAGGTGCTGCGGGCCCAGGAACAGGCGGCTGCCGCGGCGCCGCCCCTGCCGGCGCACCACCACGCCCGAAAGCGCTAGAATCAAACTCCGCTATGCCGGAGAACGCGTCCGCGGCCACCTTCATCGTGATCAACCCGTCGGGCGTCCGGACGCGCGTCCCGCTGGCGCCCCTGCCGTTCCAAATCGGGCGTCATTCCGATAACCAGCTCGTGCTCCGCGACAACCGGATCTCCCGCGCCCACGCCCGCGTGGTGGAACACGACGGCCGTTTCGTCATCGAGGACCTGGAGAGCCGCCACGGCCTGTGGATCAATGGCGTCAAGGTCGCCCGCCACGTGCTGCACAACTCGGACCGCGTCGAGTTCGGCGTGAACGAATCGTACAAGCTGATCTTCACGCTGGACGGCGACGAGCTGCAGAAGATCATCGATCAGGTGCAGTCCGCCTCGGACCCGCACCGCAGCGGCCACAACAATCTCGGCAAGCTCCGCGCGCTGGTTGAGGTCGCCCGCGCGCTGCAGAGTTCGCTGTCGATCGACGAGGTGCTGACCGCGGTGGTGGATGCCGCGCTGGCGGTCACCGGCTCCGAGCGCGGCTTCCTCATGCTCCGCAACGGCGACGAGCTGAACATCTCGGTCGCCCGCGACAAGCAGGGCCGCACCCTCAGCGAAAACGAGCTGCGGGTGCCCCGCAACCTCATCCACCACGCCCTTACGCACCGCCGGGAAATGCTTTCCATGAGCTTCGAGGACGAGCAGCTCACCGCCAGCGTCACCGGCACCATCGCCGACCTCGCGCTCCGCTCGGCCATCTGCATCCCGCTGGTGCGGATGAACGTCACGCGTACCGAGGACACCCATTACGGCGGCAACGACAACACCGTCGGCCTTATCTACATGGATTCCCGGGCGGTCGGCGCGGACCTCTCCAGCGGCAACCGCGAGCTGCTGCAGACGCTGGCGCTCGAAACCTCCACCATTCTCGAGAATGCGCGCCTGCTGGAGGAAGAGCGCACCAAGCACAAGCTCGAGGATGAGCTGGCCATCGCGCGCACCATCCAGCAGGGCCTGCTGCCGCCCGCGCTTCCCACCGAGGGCTGGTTCCGCGCCACCGGATCCAGCATTCCCAGCGCGCAAGTAGGCGGCGACTACTACGACGTCCGGCGCCTCTCGGGCGACGCCTGGGCGGTAGTGGCGGCCGACGTCTCCGGCAAGGGAGTCAGCTCCGCGCTGCTCGCCTCGCTGCTGCAGGGGGCGTTCCTCATGGCGGGCGGCGGACCCGGGGACGTCCAGCGCATGTTCGAGCAGGTCAACCAGTTCCTGATCGAACGCGCCCGCGGCGAAAAGTACGCCACCGTGTTCTACGGCGAGTTCCTCGGCAACGGCACGCTGCGGTGGGCCAACGCCGGGCACTGCGCGCCCTTCCTGGTGCGCCGCGACGGCCGCATCAAGTCGCTGCAGTCCACCGGCATGCCCGTGGGGATGCTGGAAGGGACCCCGTTCCAGATCCTGGAATTCGCCATGGAACCCGGCGATAAAGTGGTGATCTACAGCGACGGCCTGACGGACGCCACCGATCCGCAGGGCCAGAGCTTCGATTCCGGCCGCCTGCGCCAGTTGATCAAGGACTTCGCGCGGCTCGACCACGCGGAACTGCACCGCATGATCCTCGGTGCCCTCGAATCGCACACCCAGGGCGCGCCGCCCGCCGATGACGTCACGGTCCTGGTGGTCGAGTTCTCCTAGCGCTAGCGGTTGTCTTCGAGCAGGGTGAACATCTCACGTTCGGGCCGCTCGTTGACGATCCATTCGTCGAGCAGTTCCTCGATCCGTGTCCGGTCGACACCTTGCACCGAGACCTTCAGGATCTGACCGCCGAAGGCAGGCCGGTGCCGGCGCAGTTCGAGAATTCCCTGGCTTAGCCAACGGTAGCCTGCGAGTTCCCGCCACGGAAGCGCCGAAAGTCCGGCGACCACGCCGCTGGTTCGGACCTGGAACGGCAGAAGGCCTGGCACAGCCGCAAGGAACATGAGGATCGGGATGACGCTCTCTGATCCGGAGCTTTGCCGAGACGGCATTGCGATAAGAATGATCGACAGGATGGGAAAGATAGCGACCCTCCAGAGATCTGGCTTCGAGATCAACAAGAGATCGCCGAGGCGACGGGCGGCACGGCCATACCAGGCGGCACCCATGCCGGCAAGAACCAGTCCAGCCCAAATCGTGGCAGACCCGAAGCGATAGTGAGCGAGTAAGCCCGCCGAAACCGCCAGAAAGCCGCCCGCCGCTACGACCGCAGTGCCGCCGAAATCGATCCAGCCGGTGCGGCGGAGGGCGGCGAGCGCCACGACGCCGCCCCAGACGGCCCAGGCGAGCGGCTTGGGTCCCACCAGCCCAGCGGCGGCGAGCGCGGGCAGCAGGGCGGCAAATACTGCCAGTTCGCCCCACGTGCCGGCCACTTGCGATGCCACGAGCCGCCAGCGCGGCTCCGGCGGCACCGGTGGCGCGGCCAGTTCGCGGACCAGCGCCACTGCGCTCTCCGGACGCTCCTCCGGACGTTTTGCCAATGCCCGCGCGAGGGGCGCGTCGGCGGTGAGTTCCAGGCGCTCGACGAATGCCGCGCCCGCGAGCCCGCGAGCCGCCGCCAGGGCGGCCGGCCTCGGATCCTGCGATGCGCTCGCGGCCGCGCTCGCCGCCTGCGGTGAACGCTCCGCAATCGCGGTGAGGACGTCCGGCAGCGGAAGTCCCTTGAGAGGCAGGGGAAGCAGCCCCGTGAGCAACTCATAGGCGACCATGCCGAAGGAGTAGATATCGGTGGCGCGCGTGGTGTGCTCGCCGCGCGCTTGCTCGGGGCTGGCGTACGCGGGCGAAAGCGCGATCGTCGGCGCAATCTCGGTTTCCGCCGCGGGCCGCTGCTGCCAGGCCGCGATGCCGAAATCGAGCAGCTTCACGTGGCCGCGGCGGTCGACGAAGATGTTCGAGGGTTTCAGGTCGCGGTGGATCACGCCCTGCTCGTGCGCGTAATCGACGGCCGCGGCGATTTCGGAAAGCAGACCCAGCCGCGCGTCGTAGGGCAGACTGCGGGAATCGGCGTACTCGAGCAGCGGCTCGCCCTGGATGTACTCCATCACCAGATAAGCGAGGCCGTTCGGGGTGGTTCCTCCATCCAGCAGCCGCGCGATGTTGGGGTGCTCGAGCCGGGCGAGGATCTCGCGCTCGCGCTGGAAGCGGGCGAGGAACGAGGGCGTGGCGAGGTCCTGGCGGATGATCTTGACGGCGACCTGTTTCTGAAACGCCCCGTCAGCGCGGCGGGCGAGGTACACGATGCCCATGCCGCCCTGGCCGATCTCGCTGAGCAGTTCGTAGGGGCCGAGGCGGCGGCCCTCCCAGCGTTCGGGGGAGGCGGGCCGCGTCTCGACGACGCCGGGCGCGTCGAGCCACGCCCCGCGGTCGCTGGCTTTGAGCAGGCGCTTCACTTCGAGGCGGATCTCGGGCTCGGCGTCGCGCAGCCGGGCGTCGCGCGCGGCGGGATCCAGTCCGGCCACCGCATCAAAAAGCTCGCGGACTTGCTGGTATCGTTCAGGGCTCATATGTCCTATGCCGGTCGCTCAGCTCCCGGTTCTATTAGCAAGAGCGCAGCCGGATCCGAAACCCGCTAAACTTTGTTGCGGTGGAAACCTGGACCGAGATCACACATCTGCTGCGCCAATCGGCGGCGGGCGATGCCGCCGCCCGCGAAAAACTCTTCGAGAGTCTATACCAGGACCTGCATCGCATTGCGGACCGCATCTTCGCGGGAGAGCGGCGCGAGCACACGCTGCAACCCACGGCCCTGCTTCACGAGGCGTTCCTCAAGCTCTCGACCGGCGCGAGCGTCGCCTATCAGGATCGCGTGCACTTTCTCGCCGTGGCCTCGCGGCAGATGCGGCGGATCCTGGTGGACCACGCCCGCAAGCGCAACGCGCAGAAGCGCGACGCCGATGCGACTCTCACCCTGCTGGCGCTGAGCCCGGAACTGGGCCGCGCCTCCCTGGATCTGCTCGACGTCAACACCGCGCTCGATGAGCTGGAAAAGCTCGACGAGCGCACGGCGCGCGTCGTAGACCTGCGGTTCTTCGCGGGGCTCACCGAGGAAGAGACGGCGGAAGCGCTCGGCGTGTCGCCCGCGACGGTGCGCAACGACTGGCGCTTCGCCAAAGGCTGGCTGATGAACCGCCTCGAGTCCGGCGTCGCCGGGTAACGGCGCGCGCCGCCTGCGGTAGACTCTATCGCGTGCCGAACCGGACCGATTGGCGATCGATTCTACGCAACCTGCGCGCCCATCCCTGGTTCGCCCTGGCTGCGGTGTGGCTGCTGGGGGCCGGGATGGCCGCGGCCGCGGTGACCTTCACTTTCGCGAACGCGCTGCTGCTGAAGCCGCTCCCGGTGCGCGACCCGGAGAGTCTGGTGCGCGCGGTGCTCCTCCGGCCGCGGCTGGGGCCGCGGAGCAACTTCGTGCCCGCGTTCCCGGAGTTGCTGGCGCGGGAAGGCGGGTCCTTCGCGGCCGTGGGCGCGAGCTACGAGTTCAGCACCGGATTCACCAGCGGCGGTACCGAACGCGTGGTGGCGGCGGCGGTTTCGCCCGAGTATCTGACCACGTTCGGCGTCACGCCGCTCGCCGGCGGTTTCCCGGCCGCGGCCGAAGCCGTGCCCGTGCTCTTGTCCCACCGCTACTGGCGGCAACGCTTCGGCGGCCAGGCGGACGCGCTTGGGCAGAAAGCGACGCTCCGCGGCGTGCCGTGCGTCGTGGCC
>CAYYID010000096.1:0-15823 GCA_964471915.1 uncultured Solibacteraceae bacterium
GACTGGCACGGTCGCACTGTCCCATGCCGGCGGGGACGGGTCGACCTGGCACCGCGCGGGTGCGACGCAAACCGTTGTTCCGAAAGGCGTTTATCGGTGCGGTGCGTTCGGGCCACGCGCTCGCGGTTCACGGGCCGGCCATGCCTGAGGCGGCAGCGGGTACTGCTATCGAGTTGATTTCATTGACGTAAGGACCCTCGGCAGGAGCGCGGCGGGGCCGGGTCGACCGTTCCCGGTTGGTTTGGGACAATGCGACCGTACCAGTCTGGCCCGACGACCCCGACGACCCACGACGCGCCCGGGCTTTGACCCCCGCCGGTGTACACGGGGCCGGGTGGCGCTTGCCGCTTGCTGACGCGCGCGGCCCTGTTGGCGCTGGGGGCCTGGGTGGAGCGGGCCGCTTGCTGACGCGCGCGGCCCCGATCCACGGTTCTATCTCAGAAGTCCAGCCGGTCGATGAGCGCCTTGAGTTCGCCCTCGAGCGCCATCTTCTTCTTGCGCAGTTCGCTGGCCTGGTCGCGCAGGGCGGCGATGCGGGTTTCGGTGTCGGCCAGTTGCGCGGCGTACTTCTGCACCTGCTGCTGCTGGCCGGCGACGTTGTTCAGCGAGTAGATGTTCTGGCGGATGCGCTCCTGATCCTTGGCAAGGTCGGCGAGGCGGCGGTCCGCGTCGGCCACCTGGTTGTCGTTGGTCGCGACTTCCCGCTTCTTGGCGAGCACGGCGTCGAGCTGCTGCTTGCCCTGGGCGGAGAGCGCCTTGTTCTGGGTGAACTGGAACAGCGCGTCGGGCGTGTAGCTGGAGACGGCGTTGGACTGCTCGTAGACGTACTCCTCGGTGACCGTGAATTTTTCGGTGGCCGCCGCCGCGAGTTTCACCTCGAAGCGATGGTGGGAGGAAGTAGTTTCGGTGGCCTTGACGTTGGTCAGCTTGTACTCGGGGCGCAGCGGGTGCTCGATGACGATGGTCTTGGGCTTCTGGTCCACATTCTTCATGGTGAAGACCTTGGTTTCGACGTTGGCGGTTTTGGTGCTGAGGACGCCGCGCCGGACGTGGATCTCGCGCACGAGGTCGTCGCGGGAGTCGATGTTGGTGGTGATGCGCGCGCCGAGGTCGACGGCGTAGCTGATGAGGCGTTTGTCGCCGGTTTTGAGGGTCTCCATGAGCGCTTCGCCGGCGTAGGTGTTCTGGTCGAAGACGGTGAGGGGTCCGCCGTCGAGGGTTTTGCCGGTGGAGTTGGTGAGTTCGGCGGCGGACATGGGGTTCTGGCCGAACTCCTCGCGGTAGATGAGCAGCTTGCGCGAGGTCAGCTTCTGCTGGACGAAGGGGAGCATGACGGACTGGCCGCGCTTGACGGTGACGGGGGCGTCGAAGCGGTACTCGAAGAGCTCGCCGAGGTCGCGGCCGGCGGCGGTGGCGGCGATGCTGCTCTCGCGGGGCATGTCGAAGCTTTCGGCCTTGCGCTCGGCGCGGAGCTTCCCGACGTTGCGGACTTCGTCGCGCATGGCGCTCGCCAGGGCGGGCGGGGCGGCGGCGGGCATGGCGGCCGCGAATCCCGCCGCGGCGCGCCGGTCGCTCTCGATGCCGCCCTCGAAGACGACGGGTCCGACGGCGCCGGCCTCGGCCAGTTCGGCGGTGCGGCGGGCGACATAGCGCGGCTCGAAGAGCTTCGAGATGAACGACACGGGCCGGCCGGAGACGACGGCGAGCCTGACGTTGGTCCAGTCCTCGCCGGTGGTGTTGTCGACGATGGCCCAGCCTTCGAGCGTGGTGTCGGCGGCGCCGAAGACCAGGCGGTAACTGGACTTCCAAACGGGCGCGGGGGTCATGTAGGCGGCCGCGATCTGGCGGGAGCGCTGGTCAGTGGAGTCGATGTAGACGCTGCGCTTGTCCTGGGCGCGAGACTTCTCGAGGACGGTGAGGTAGTCGCGCAGGAGCTGCTGCTTCTCGTTTTCGGCGAAGCGGACGGCGCTGACGGCCGAGAGGTCGAGGGTGCGCAGGTCCCCGGAGTCGACCAGCAGCACCACCTGCTCGATCTCGCGGCGCTTGTCATCGCCGGGGACGGAGCGGGCGCTGACGATGAGGCCGGCGACGTTCTCGGCGCCGGAGCGGAGCTCCACGCGGGAGCCTTTGAGCTGGTCCAGAAACGCGGCCAGGGACTGGGCGCCGCCGACGGCGAAGGGGAACTCGGCGAGCTTGCGGTTGAGGGGCTCGGCCGAGTCGTAGCGCAAGCCGGCGATCTTGCCGCCCGAGAGATCGTTGACGGTGAGCGACTTGAGGACGTCGTCCATTTCGGCGGCCTTGAAGTCCAGGCGGGCGGACTCGCCGGCCTTGAGTTCGCCGGCGCGGGCGAAGTAGCCGACGCCGTTCTTGTAGAGGATCACCTCGCGGACGGGCAGTTCAGCGGCCATAAGGGTCGCGAGGAAGGGGCAGAAGAGGGGAATGATGCGTCGCATGGTTTTGGCTCTCGCTCGGGGAATGCCGCACGGCGTCGAGTCCTTTCAGGGGGGACGGTCTGCTATCTTTGAATTTCAGTGTAGCTCCGGCGGATGCCCTAATCCGGGGAGCCGGTTCGGGCGATAGAAGGAACGGAGGAAACTCGAACCTCGTGTTTTGGGATCGGAACCGAAAAGCTGTTCTGCTTGGCCTGTGCCTGGCGGCTACTGCCAGCGCGCAGATGCCCGGCGGCGCGGGCGGCGGCGGAGGCGGTTACGGCGGACCGGGCGTGCTGAGCCGGAACGCGTCCGGGATCGGACGCCGGGGCGGGCAGTTGGCGAACCTGCGCTTCTTCGCCCAGGCTCAGGCCAACTACGACAACGGTTTCGTCCCGCTGCAAGTGGACGAGAACGGGCAGATCGCCAATTTGGGCACGCTGGTGGGCGGCGAGATCACCGTCGGGCTGTACGGGGGCAGGAGCTGGCGGCGGACCGTGGTGGGCGTGGACTACTCGGGCGCGTATTCGCGATATGGCAACAACGTTTTCTTGAACGGCTTCATCCAAAGCTTGAGCCTGGGTGTCGCGCATCAGTTCAACCGGCAGTGGCAGATCGATACCCAGTTGAGCGCGGGGACCACCAATCGCGGCATCGGGTTCTTCGGTGGCGCGGCGGGCACCGGAGCGATCGGGAGTCCGCTGATCGGCGGGCCGACGACGTTCGTGTTCGATAACCGGACGTACTTCCTGCAGAACACCACGACGGCGGTGTATCAGTTCAACCCGCGGTGGAGCATCTCAATGAGCGGCTCCGGCTTCACCGTGCAGCGCGTCTCCAAGGCCCTGGCGGATGTGAATGGCTACTCCGTTCAGGCCCAGTTTGGTTACCGGCTTTCGCGGAACACGCAGATCGGCGGAGGCTATTATTTCATGCACTTCGACTTTCCGAATGCCTTCGGTGAGGCGGACGTGCACGGCTTCTCCGGGAACTACCGCCGGACTCTCGGACGGCGCTGGAGTCTGGACCTGCAGGCCGGACTCGGCCGGGCGCGCACGATCGGCCTGCAGACGGCTTCGCTCGACCCGGCGATCGCGGCGTTGCTCGGGCAAGATTCGGTGATCCGGGTCTTCGACCGCACGGTTACGCTTTCGAGCTTTCGCGCGAACCTCGCCGGAAACTTCAAGCGGTACGGCGTCACCGTGGGCTACGACCGGAGCGTGATGCCGGGCAACGGTATCTTCCTCACCAGCCTGGCGGAAAGCGGCACGGGCGGGTTCAGCTATCAGGGGTCCCGGCGGCTGAGCTTGACGGCTTCGGGCAACTACGGCCGCATGACCAGCCTGGGTGCGGACTTCAACCCCATCGCGCAGGGCTTAATCGGCGGGGGCATCAGTTACCGGCTGTTCCGCAGCCTGCACGCTTCGTCGCGCTACGACCTGCGCCGCGTCCTCACGGACCAGGCGGCTTTCCGCCGGACCTCCCAGCGCCTGAGTTTCGGGCTCGCCTTCAGCCCGGGTGACATTCCGCTTTCGCTTTGGTGACCTGCGGTGAAGATCCTCCTGGTGGACGACGAAGTCTCGCTTTCGAAGCTGCTCGCGTCCTTTTTGGAGCGTCTGGGTCATGAAGTGACGGTCGCCGCTTCGGGCGAAGAAGGGCTGGTCCGTTTCGCCGCGGAGGGCTTCGATGCCGTGATCGCGGATCTGACGCTGCCGGGCATTTCGGGCGACGAGATGGTGCGGCAGATGCTCGCCGCGGTGCCCACGCAGCCGGTGATCATCTCGAGCGGCTATCCGTACAGCGCGGAGGCGCTGCCCGCGGCGACGAAACGGCAGATCGAAGTGCTGCAAAAACCGTACCTGCCGAAGATGCTGGCCGAGGCGCTGCAGCGGATCGCCACGCGGACCTCCGGAGCGGGCGCGTAGCGCGGCTTAGGCGCGGGCGATCAGCAGGTCCGCCAGGTTCTCGCCGGATTCATTCCACAGGCGCCGCTCACGAGCTTCGAGCGAGGCATCGAGGTCGCGCGTCAACTGCACAACACTGCGCAGATTGGCCTGCGCGGCGCGGGGCGAACCCGCCACGTCGGGATCGGGCAAGTAGAGCCCGTCGCGCCCCAGTTCCAGGCGCAGGTGGTCGCCCACCGGGTTGTCGAACTCTGGGCCGAAACACACCAACGTGACGCGGGAGGGCGCCAGTTTCCACTCGCCGTCCCACTGCAGCAAGTCCCAATCGGCTTCCAGCTCGAAGCATACGTCGGAGTGGGCCATTTCCAACGCCAGGGTGAGAACGGCGGCCGGATCGGGTGGAGCCTCGATCACGTACTCGGCCTGAGGCGGCTCGGCGGGTTCCAGAGCGTAGAGCCGCAGCGCCGCCGGCCGCACGGCCAGGCGGGAGAAGGGGAATCGCCGCAGTAGCCGCTCGAACTGCGTCAGACCCTGACCCGGGTCGCGCAGCCAGTACGAAAGATAGATCTCGTCGGCCATCAGGCGAAGAGCCCTTTCACCGCGCGCGCGGCGCGCTCCAGATCCTCGCGCGTGTTGTAAATATGCGGCGCGAAGCGCAACCCGTGGTTCGGCCCCGCCGAAGTGTGCGAGATGGCGAGACGCCGTTCGCGCCACAGCCTTTCGTAATGGGCGTCGCAAGACTTCTCGCCCGTCGAGATCTTGACGATGCCGCCGCTCAGTTCCAGCTCGCGGTTGGTGACGATGCGCACGCCGGAGATCGCCGCGAACTGCTGTTTCAGCTCCGTGGCAAGCGTCCGCACCCGCTGCTCGATCGTTTCGATGCCGAGCAGGTCCACAAAGTCCAGCGCTGCCTCCAGCGCCGGACCCCGCGCGTCGTCGCGCTGGCCGGTGATGTCCAGCCGCCGCGCGCCCACCAGCTTCGGCGACCAGCCCGCGGAGATGATCGACGGGGCCACTTCTGCCAAACGCTCCTTGCGGACATACAGGACGCCGGCTTCGAGGGGCCCCATCAGCCACTTGTGCGCGGAGCCGCAGTAGGAATCGCAACCGAGCGCCTGCACGTCCACTTGCATCGCCCCGAACGTCTGCGCGCCGTCGACGTGCAGCCAGATGCCTTTCGCGCGGGTGAGCGCGCTGATGGCCTCGACGGGATAACGGAGTCCGCTGACGTTGGTGACATGCGTGAGCGCCACCACTTTCGTGCGCGGTGTCAGCGCAGCGCTCACCTGGTCGACCAGCGCCTGGCGGCTGCGCGCCGGGGCCTCGACCGGCAGGCTCCGCACCACCCAGCCGTGCCGCTTCGCGCGCTCGGTCCAGGCTTCGTTGTTACACGGATGATTGTGCTCCGCGATCACGATCTCGTCGCCCGGCTTCAGGTCCAAGCCGTTCACGATCAGGTTCGAGCCTTCGGACGTGTTGCGCAGTAGCGCGATCTCGTCGGCGGTGCAGTGGAGCAGCTTCGCGGTCTTGGCGCGCGCGCGCTCGCGCAGCGGCTCGAATTTCTCGCGGTTCTGGAACGAGGGATTGCTCTCGAAGTCGCGCCAGTAGTGCTGCTGGCGGTCGAGCACGGCGCGGGACGCCGGGGCGATGTTGGCGGCGTTCAGATACAGCAGGCCGTCCTCGAGCGGAAACTGGGCCCGGAGCATGCGCCAGAAATTCTCGCTGGCCGGGTCCTTTTCGGCGCGCAGTTTCTCGGCGAAGGCGAACCACCCGAGGGAGGCCAATCCGAAGAAACCGCGGCGCGAGGAGTTCATGCGCTCGATTGTAGCCCGAATCTTGTGTCACCCTACAGGTACACATGCTCACGGACCTGGTGCAAATCCGCCGCCTCGGCGACAAGGCCCGCCCGGAAAACGAACGCTTCCGCAAGCACCTGAAGTCCCACAACTTCGCCGACCGCAAGCTGCGGCGACTGGCCGAAGAAGTGGAAGGGCAGATCGACTGCCTGCAGTGCGCCAACTGCTGCCGGGTGGCCACCGCCAAGATCATCGAGCGGGACGTGGAGAAGCTCGCGAAGTTTCTGCGCATTACCCCCGCGAAGTTCAAAGCCGAGTACACCGTGGAGGACCCCGACGAGGGCCGCATCCTCAAGCGGACCGAAGGCGCGGGCTGCGTGTTCCTGAGCGGCAACGAGTGCCTGGTTTACGAGGCGCGCCCCGCGTCCTGCATTGACTTCCCGCACACCGTGCGGGGCGCCGGATCCATCGAAACCCGTATGTGGCAGTTCATCGACCGGGCAACCTACTGCCCGATCGTGTATAACACTCTGGAGGCCTGGAAGGGCGAGGTCGGTTTCACGCGGTAACCTTCATGAGCGAATGGTGGCGCGATCACTTCTCGGGGCTGAACCTGGAGCTGTGGAAGGCTCTGGTGCCTCCCGGCAAGGCTCGCGAGGATGCGGCGTTTCTTGAGCGAGCCTGCGCGCTGCAGCCCGGCTCGCGGATCCTGGACGTGCCGTGCGGCGAGGGGCGTGTTGCGATCGAGCTGGCCGCGCGCGGCTACCAGGTGACCGGCATTGACATCTCTCCGGGGCTGATCGCCGAAGCCCGCCGCCGCGCACCGCACCTCGACTGGCGGGAGGGCGACATGCGGGTCCTTCCCCGCGCAGCCTTTGACGCCGCCTATTGCTGGGGCGACAGCTTCGGGTATCTGGACGAGCAGGGCAATCGCGACTTTTTGACCGCTGCCTGCCGCGCGCTGGCTCCCGGGGGCCGGTTCGCGCTCGAAATCCAGATGCTCGCCGAGACGCTGTTTCCGCGCTTTCGCGAGTCCATGGCCGCTGAAGTAGCCGGTATCAAGATCGAAGTCCGGCGCCGGTTCGATCCGTCGAGCGGACGCCTGGACGCCGAGTACACGCTACACCGCGGCGTCCAAGAGGAGAAACGCGCCGCCTCGTACCGGATCTACACCGTCGCGGAGTTGTGCGGGCTGCTCACCGGAGCGGGCTTCGCGGACGTGCGTCTGTACGACGAGAGCGGGTCCGACTTCTCGCTCGGCGCCGGGGTGCTCCGCGTGGTCGCTACTTCACCCGCTCCGTGAGGGTGAGCGGGACTTCCAGCCGGAAGCTCAGCCGCGTCTCCACCGGCAGTTCCGCGGGCTTGCCGCGCTGCGTCAATACATAGCCGCCGCCCGCCGCGCCGCCCGTGGCCGCGCCAATCGCCGCGCCCCGGCCGCCGCCGGCAATGGCGCCAATCGCCGCGCCGATCGCGCTGCCGACGCCGACCTTAACCGCGTCTTCCTTCACCGACTTCGGACCTTCCTTGGTGAACGTCACCGTCTTGATGTCGACGTTCTGGCCGTCGGCGGTCCGCAGCCGCGTCAACTGCAGCGATAGCTCGGCGGTTCCCTTCACGCGGCCCGCTCGCACGGCGTTGATCACCTTGCCTTCCACGCGGGCACCCCGCTCCGCGATCACGAACCCGTCGGCGGCGACCGGCTCGTCCAGCGTGGCCCAGAAGGTGTCGCCGTTCGCCTGTCGCTCGCTCGACAGCGTTTCAGCCAGGCGCACGTTAAAGAGGGTTCCGTCCTTCAGGGTTACGGTGTTGGGCTTGCGCGGTGGAACCGGCGCAGCCGGTGCCGCTGCGACGCGCTGCTCCGCCTCGTCCGGGGGCGGCGGCACGCGCTGCGAGCGGACGTGGTCCAGCGCCGGATTCGACTTGTACTCGGGCTCGGCGGTCCTAACCGGTTCCGTCGCCGGTTCGGCAGGGACCGGCTTGGCCGGGATCGTCTTGGCGACCGCTTGGGCGGACGCCGGCGGGGGGGCCTTCCTATCTACCGGTCGACGTGGCGCCGGCTTCTCTTCCTGGGCCGGCGCCGCCGCCAGAGGCTTCGCGGCCGGAAGGGGCGGCGGCACCGGAGGCTCGGCTACCGGCGCTTCGGCCTGCGCGGTTACCACCGGAGGGGCGGCCTGCGGCGCGGCCGGGCGCATCACGAAGAACATCAGCACGCCGACAACGGCGCCGCCTGCAAAGAATCCCAGCAGCACTTTGGCATTCATGTCCGCTCGCGCTCCTTCCCTAGAGAAGGTTTGATGTGTCCCGCGTGCGATCCGTTTCACCTTGCCGGCCTCGCTGCTCGAAACCCGCCGACGTTACAATAGTTGTGTTGTCATGCAGTTCCCCTCGAATTTCCACATCGGCGGCGTCGCCATCGCGCCGGCCACCGTGCTGGCGCCCATGGCCGGCGTCACGGACACGTGCTTCCGCCGCCTGATTCGGTCCCAGGGCGGCTGCGGCCTGATGATGACCGAGTTCACGAGCTCGCACGGCGTCGTCAAGTCGTTGAAAGCGAAGAGGATGACCCGCACGTTCCGGTATCTGGTCTTCGAGCCGGAAGAGCGCCCGATCTCCGCGCAGTTGTTCGGCTCCGACCCGGCCGTCATGGCCGACGCCGCCAAAGTCTGCGAGGACCTCGGCTTCGACATCGTCGACATCAACTTCGGCTGCCCGGTGAACAAAGTGGTGAAGTGCAACGGAGGGTCGGGTCTGCTCCGCGACCTGCCGCTGGTGCAGGAGATCCTCGAGAAGGTCCGCGCCGCTATCGGCATCCCGCTCACGATGAAATTCCGCGCCGGCTGGAACGACCGGGAACTGGTGATGGTCGAGATGGCCAGGCTCGCCGAGAACAGCGGCCTGCAGGCCGTCGCGCTGCATCCGCGCACGCGGGAACAGGGGTACTCCGGCAAGGCCGACTGGAACCGCATTGCCGCGGTTAAAGACGCCGTGAAGATCCCGGTGATCGGCAACGGCGACGTCATCACGCCGGAGGACGCGGTCCGCATGCACCGCGAAACCGGCTGCGACGCGGTGATGGTGGGCCGGGCGGCGTCCTACAATCCGTGGATCTTCCAGCAGATCGCCGACTACCTGGCGACGGGCAGCTACGTCACGCCGCCGGAGAGCGCGCGCTACGAGATCATGCGGCGTTATTACTCGCTGCTCCAGGAGCAGGACGCGCCGGACGCGGTGGGCAAGATGAAGCAGTTCGCGACGTACTTTACGCACGGGGTCCGCAACGGGGCGAAGCTGCGCGTGGAGATCTACCAGGCGCAGGACACCGCGCGGATCCTCGAGATCGTGGACGCGTTCTTCTCGCGGGAACTGCAGGCGGCCTGAAGCTGGTCCGCCGCCCGCGGCGGAGCGTCCCTGGCGACAGATCGGGTACATTGCTTTGATGACTCGCACGCTCTTGTTTCTGGCGACGGCCGTGTGTCTCTGCGCTGAGAAACCCCGGGCGCGCGACCTCGGGCTCGCACCCGGCGTCTTCCCGCCGGGGCCCCTCAATGCGATCACGGATGTCGCCGGCGTGCGCGTCGGCCACTTTACGCTGCGCGAAGGAGACCGCATCCGCACCGGCGTCACCGCCATCCTGCCGCACGGCGGCAATCTCTTCCAGGACAAAGTCGCCGGCGCGGTGTTCGTCGGCAACGCTTTCGGCAAGCTCGCCGGGTCGACACAAGTGGACGAACTGGGGCAGATCGAGACGCCGGTCCTGCTGACGAACACGCTGGCAGTGGGGACCGGCATCGAGGCCGCCGTCGCGTATACGCTGGCCCTGCCGGGCAACGAGCGCGTAATGAGTGTGAATGCGCTGGTGGGCGAGACCAACGACGGCGGACTTAACGACATCCGGGGTTTGCACCTGAAGCGCGAGCATTTTCTGGAGGCGATCCGCGCAGCCAAAGAAGGTCCGGTGACCGAGGGCAGTGTGGGCGCCGGCACCGGGACCATCGCCTTCGGCTGGAAGGGCGGCATTGGGACTTCGTCACGCGCGATTCCCGCGCGGTTCGGCGGCTACTCGGTCGGGGTGCTGGTGCAGTCGAACTACGGCGGCGTGCTTACGATGGGCGGAGCGCCGGTGGGTAAGGAACTGGGTAAGTACAGCTTCGCCCCGGGCGACGGGTCCTGCATGATCGTGGTGGCGACGGACGCCCCGCTCGACGCCCGGGATCTGAAGCGCCTGGCCGCGCGGGCCGTGTTCGGGCTGGCGCGGACGGGGTCCAACTACTCGAACGGCAGCGGCGATTTCGGGATCGCGTTCTCCACGTCGCCGGAGGTCCGGGTGAGGGCCTTCGACCGCTCCGCGCCGCCGCGGCGAATCCTGCCCCCGGAAGCCGTCTCCCCGCTGTTCGAAGCCGCGCTGGAGGCCACCGAAGAGGCGGTATACAACTCGCTGCTGCAGGCGACCCCGGTGGGCGGGAAGATCGAGGCGCTGCCGGTGGACCGGGTGCGGGAGATCCTACGGAAGTACAACCTGGGCAAGTAAATCTGTGCGGGCCCGTGTGATACCGTCTGGACCATGCGGGCAATCCTTTTAGTTGTGCCGGCGGCGGCGCTGTTCGCGCAAGCCGATCTCCGGATCTCCAAGGACGTGATGGTCCCCATGCGGGACGGCGTCCGCCTCGCGGCGGACGTCTATCTGCCCGCCGCGTCCGGCAAGTACCCGGCGCTGCTGGCGCGGACGCCGTACAACAAAGACGCCGGCGCCGCCGAAGCACGGCGCTTCGCCGCCGCGGGCTATGTCGTCGTCGTGCAGGACGTGCGCGGGCGCTACAAGTCCGAGGGCCACTGGGTGCCGATTCGCGACGACCCGCGGGACGGCTTCGATACCGCCAAATGGATCGGCGAGCAGGATTGGTTCACCGGCGGCATCGGGAGCTACGGGTCCTCGTACCTCGGGGCTACGCAGCACGCGCTGGCGATCGGCCGGGCGCCGCACGTGAAGGCCCTGATCCCGCGCAACGCCATGTCGAACTTCGGCCGGTACGGCATGCGCCACAACGGCGCGTTCGAGCTGCGCTGGTTCAACTGGGTGGTGACGCTCGGCAATGCGGCGGGGTCGGAGAACGCGATGCCCGCGGCGCTCCGCGCCGCTACCGGAAATCCCGCCGCGGCGGCGGCGCTCGCGGACATGGGCGAGCGGGTGCAGGAATATGTCCGCAGCCTGCCGCTCCGCGCGGGGACCACGCCGCTGAAGTTCGCGCCCGAATACGAGGCGTGGCTGATCGAGGCGATGCAGCACGGCGACTACGATGGCTTCTGGAAGAACCACGGTTCGAGCGTCGTGGATCATCTGGAGGAATACCTGGACGTGCCGGCCTATCACGTCACCGGCTGGTACGACAGCTGGGGGACCCCGGTGGCGAACCTGAACTACCCCGAACTCGGCAAGGCGAAGAAGAGCCTGCAGCGGCTGATCGTCGGACCGTGGATCCACAGCTCGGAGCGCCTGAGCTACGCGGGCGAGGCGCAGTTCACGCCCGATGCCGCGCTCGACCTGCCGGCGTTCCAACTCCGCTGGTTCGACCGCTGGCTGAAGGGCACGGAGAACGGCGTGGATCGCGAGCCGCCGGTCCGGATCTATGTGATGGGCGGCGGCGACGGCCGCAAGACCCCCGAGGGGCGGCTGTTCGTCGGCGGGAAGTGGCGCGAGGAACAGGAATGGCCGCTCGCCCGGACGAAATACACCCCTTACTATCTGCACGCGGACGGGACGCTCGCGCCGCGCAAGCCGGCGGGCGAGGTCGCGCCGCTCCGGTACCTGTTTGATCCCCGCAATCCGGTGCCGACGCTGGGCGGCAACGTGTCTTCACAAGGCAAGCTGATGTTCCAGGGCGCCGCGGACCAGCGCTGCCGCCCGAACTTCTGGCTGTGCACGGACACGAAACCGCTTTCGGCCCGCAACGACGTGCTGGTGTTCCAGACGGCCCCGCTCGACCAGGACGTCGAAGTCACTGGACGCGTCGTGGTGAAGCTGTGGGGGTCCTCGGATGCGGAAGACACCGACTTCACGGCAAAGCTGATCGACGTCTACCCGCCGAACCGGGACTTTCCGGCAGGCGTGGACCTCAGCGTCGGCGACAGCATCGTGCGTGGACGTTACCGCAACGGTCCCGGCAAGGCGGAGTTGCTGAAGCCGGGAACGCCCTATGAGTTCACGATCGAGATGTACCCGACGTCGCTGGTGTTCCAAAAGGGGCACCGGATCCGGGTGGACGTTTCGAGCAGCAATTTTCCGCGCTTCGACGTGAATCCGAACACCGGGGAGCCGTTGAACGGGAACCGGCGGTGGAAGGTCGCAGAGAACACGGTTTACGTGGACGCGCGGCGGGCGTCGCATATCGTGCTGCCGGTGATTCCGCAGTGAGCCGGTAGCGCTGGTTTCCGCGCGGAAGCTTGCGAAGGAGTCCGTGCCATGCTCGAAACCAGACCCACGCAGACCGTTCATTTTCCGCCGGATTCCGGGACCGCCTACCGGGTCCGCACCGGCGACAGTTGGGAATCCGTCGCTCGCGCCAACGGCCTGACGGCGTGGGCTTTGATCGAGTTCAACTTTCCTGTGGTGCGGGCAGAGCGCAACTTCCAGACCAAGTGCCGCATGGTGAACTTCCTGCTCAGGGAGTACGTTGGCTGCCGGCAAAGCGCCGACGGCAACAACTACCGCTTCGATGCGAGCGATTCGCCCGGCCTGATCTACATCCCGTTCGGCCCGGTGGAGCCCGTGTACACGCACCGCGTGCGGTTGCACTTCCGCAGCTTGACGCTCACCGACGTGCCATTCGACACGATCTTCCGCTCCACGCAGCGCGTTTACGCCCAGTACGGGATCCGCATCGACTTCGCGTCCGGCGCCTCGCTCGGCCTCTCCGACGAGGAAGCCGACCGGCTGCAGACCGTGGACGGCAGTTGCGCCTGGAACATCACTTCCGGCGAGTATGCCGACGTCCAGAATCTCGCGGGCCGGTTGCCCGCGAGCGACATCCTGGTTTGTTACGTGCGGCGATTCTCGGCCTCGATCCGGGGCTGCGGCGGGCACGCGCCGAACCGGCCCGCTTGCATCGTGGCGGCGCACGGAAACCAGTTCAGCACCGGTCACGAAGTGGGGCACGTGTTGCTCGGCTCGTCCTTCCGGCCCGTACACGAAGCGAGCACGGACAACCTGCTGTTCACTTCGGGAAGCACGGCGAGCCTGCCGTCGCTCACAGACGCCCAGGTGACGCAAATGAAGCGGTCCACCTGCTGCGTGGCGCTCTAGCGAGGGCGCGGTATCCTGAAGACTTCCGATGTCTTCACCCCTTGCCGAACTCCGCGCGCGCGGACTCGTGGAGCAGGTCACCCACGAGGCCGAACTCGACCACTTGCTCGCCTCGCCGGGAGCGACTATCTACATCGGCTTCGATCCGACGGCCGACAGCCTGCACGTCGGGCACTTGCTGCCGGCGGTCTTTCTCGGGCGGTTGCAGCGGATGGGCCACCGGCCGATCGCGCTGGTGGGCGGCGCGACGGGCATGATCGGCGATCCGAGTGGCCGCTCCAGCGAACGCGTCCTGCTGACGCCCGAGATCGTGGAGCAGAACGTTCGCGCCCTGAAGCAACAGCTCTCGCGCTTCGTGAGCTTCGAAGGCTCGAACGCCGCGCTGGTGCTTAACAATTACGACTGGATCGCGCCGCTGTCGCATCTCGACTGGCTGCGCCTGGTGGGCAAGCACTTCACGGTGAACTACATGATCGCGAAGGAGAGCGTGCGGCGGCGGCTCGAGGACCGCGAGCACGGGATCTCCTACACCGAGTTCAGCTACATGCTGCTGCAGGCCTACGACTTCCTGCATCTTTACGACACCCACGGGTGCAGGGTGCAGGCCGGCGGCACCGATCAGTGGGGCAATATCACGGCGGGCACGGATCTGATCCGCAAGGTTCGCGGCGGCGAGGCGTACGGGCTGACGCTGCCGCTGTTGAGCACGGCGAGCGGCGAGAAGTTCGGCAAGTCGGCGGGCAACGCGGTGTGGCTGGACGCCGCGCGGACGAGTCCGTATCAGTTCTATCAATTCTGGATGCAGACGGATGACCGCGACGTGGAGCGCTATTTGAAGCTCTTCACCTTCGAGAGCCTCGCGGGGATCGCCGCAGTTTGCGCCGAATCACCCGAGAAGCGCGAACCGCAGAAGCTGCTGGCGGCGCGGATGACCGAGGCGGTGCATGGCGCGGAGGGTCTGGCCGAGGCCACGCGGGCTTCGGAGATCCTGTTCGGCAAGGAGTTTTCGGGCCTGACGGAGGCGGAACTGGGTTCGATCTTTTCCGACGTTCCTTCGACGACTCTGGCCGCGGGGGACCTCGGCACCGTGAAGCTCTCGCAGGCGCTGGCTGCCGCGGGTGCGTGCAAGTCCAAGGGCGAGGCGGTGCGGCTGATCGCGAGCGGCGGCGTGTACGTCAATAACCGGCGGGTGACGGCCGATGCGGCGCTCGGGTCAGGCGACCTTGCCACCAGCCGGACGCTGGTGCTGCGCACGGGCAAGAAGAACTATTTCCTCGTGCACTTCGGCTAAGGGCGGAGTTACTTCAAGCGCAGTTCGCCCGAGATCTTCTCGAACTTCTTCTGCTGCTCCGGCGTCAGGATCTCGACGATGCGGCTCTTGCCCGTGGCGCGCACGTCGTCGAGCTGCAGGCGGATCTCTTCAAGCTGCTCGTCGAGGGTCTTGTAGTACATCAGGTAATCGTTCAGAACCGCCCTCACCTTGGCCGTCTGGTCGGGCGTGAGGTTCAGTTCGTCGCGGTAGCGCTGCAGAAACAACTGGACGTTGTCTGGATTGAGGCTCGCCACCGCGGGACTCTTGGCGGAAGCGTTGCGGACGTACAGGCCGAGCCGCATGGTAAGAGCCCCGGCGATGGCTCCGGAGGCGAAGACCAGCAGCAGCGTGGTCAGCACCTTCGGATTCTGCCACGGGTTACGCTCGCCGCCGTGCATGAGTGGGTTACTGCTCCGAATACGCTGCCAGGTTGACCAGCACCGCATCGGCGTTCCCCTGGTGGATCTCCGAGAGGCCGCCGTTCAAGACCGGCGCGATTCCGTCCTCATTCACGATCACCGGCGTGCTGGCGAACACCTCCGGCGACTCCGCCGGCTCCCGCGACAGCAGCAATCCCCCCAACAGCACCACCAGCGCAAACGACGCGAACGCCATCCGGCGCGCGAACACCGACTCGAACACCGCGTACCAGGCCGAACCCCGCTGCGCTTCGATCCGCTCCAGCACCCGGGCATAGAAACCCGGCGTCAGCTCCGGCGTCTCCGGGGCGCGCAGCGTCCGGATCCCGGCCGATAGGGACTCCAGCGCGTTCGCGTCCGGGCCCAGGCGGCTTTCGACCTCCGCCTTGACCTCCGCGCTCGCCGACCCCGCCAGGTACTCCTCGAGGTGGTCCTTTACGAACTCATCCATGACAACCTTCCCTCAAACGCCGCCCTTTTCGGGCTCTTTTGCGGATCTGCACGCTGCCCGCTTCGGCCCTGCCATCCTATCAAAAACCTACGCCCGCGCGAACTGGCCCAGGCGCTTGGCCGCCTTCAACAGCTTCTGCCGGGTCCGGAACAGCTTCACTTTGATGGTGTTCTCGTTCATGCCCGTCATGGCCGACAGCTCCTCCACCGAATGCC
>CAYYID010000097.1:0-15487 GCA_964471915.1 uncultured Solibacteraceae bacterium
GGACCCCAAAAACCGCCCCGGAACCCCCGCGACCAACCGTGAGCCCCCGCCGGTAAGCGGGGGGCAAAGTCCGTGGCAAGCCCCCAACCGATCCCTAGAAAACCCATGGAGGTTTCTCGATTCTGCTCAATGACTTAAGCTCTCGACGGGTAGGCCTCGGGAAGGGGCTCTAAGGTGTGCTGAAGCCGATGCGCGCAACGCATCTCTGAATGCGCTGAACGTGGTACCAGAAGCCGTTTTCATCCTCTCTGTCCGGCCTGCTCCGCCGGGCCCGATTTTGATTCACAGCCCCCGCGACATCCAGATGCCCTCTTGTTTCAAACACTTACCAAAATCCACGTGCCGGATTTCTTGCACCCCCGTGCTACAAATCAGTCGTGGATGGCCATCCGCGTTCGCCGGTTCGTGCCCGGAAGTACTCCCCTCGTCGGGGACGCTGCCGTAGCAAAGCAGATGTCTGGCCTCGGACTGGGGGTTCGTAGCAAAACGGTGTTCTCTCCAATTGAGGGAACAAGATCCGGATCTTGTCGAGTCGTCTTTCTCGTTGGCTTCGGAGATCACTACTCAAGAGCTAACGGAGATCGCGGGTGAGGCCGAACGGCGGCACGCAACGCCGCGCTAGTAAGCCAAAACCCGCGACAAGAAACTGCACCCGCCGGATCGATGCGCACCATCGATCCGGCGCCCTTGCGAACTTCCACAGCCGTAGTGTCTCTGTACGCCGACCTCGCTTCGAGTGACGTCCTCTTCTCCGGCAAGGAAGCCGCGAAGGCATCCGGGCTCAAACCAGGTTATGCCGCTTTCTTCTTCAGCATCGCCGCGATCTTGTCGTTCAGCTCTTTCGCTTCCTTCGAATCCGGCGCACCCTTCATCAGGTTCTGCGCCATTTCGGCGATCGCCTTCATCTTGTCGGGCTGATCGAGCTTCGTCGAGGCGTACTGTCCTGCCGCGGTCGCCAGCGCCTTCGCGATCGCCATGCGATACGCCGGGGCGGGGGTTTCCACCGCGCCCCCCTTCATCATTTCGCGCGCTTTGGCGGAGTCACCCGCGCCGGCAGCGGCGCTCACGGCCTCGAGGATGTTCTTCTCCAGCGTCTTTTTCTCGGCCGCTTCGGTCTCGCCCGCCGCGGGCAGGATGCCGGTCTGCACCTTGCCGATCACCGGCGAGGGCGCTACGGTACCAGTCGGAAACGGGAAGTCGAGCGGGACCTTGTCGCCTGCCAGGTCCTTGTCGATGCGGCCCACCTGTTCCGCGAGGCTCAGCGCCATGCGGCTCGCCATGGTGCGGTAGTCGTTCATCTGCTTGCGGAACGGACCCGGGTTGGCTTTGTTCACGCGCCCGCCGATCTCGAAGGCATCGGCGAGTTCGGCGTAGCCGGACGCCATGCCCGCCGTCAGGGCCAGGTTCCAGGCGATCGCCCGCTTCGAGTACTCGTTGGACGATTTCGTCAACGAGCTGAGGTTGTCGGCCGTCTTGAGCCAGTCGCTCTTGGAAAAATTCTCACGCGCCGCGGACCAGTAGAACGCGGGAGTGCCCTTTTCGGGCGCCTGGGGTCCGCTGGCGCAGCCGGCCGCCAGCAGGGCGGCCATCACGGGAAGTCCGATTCGTTTCATCCTCGCCGTCACTCCTTTTGCGCGACTACTCGTATCACAGTTGCGCCGGGAGAGGCAAATCCGGACGGCGCCGATCAGGGCCGCGCGCGTGACGCGCGCGGCAAGGACACCGGTCCCTAGAGTAGGGAGCGCCACACCAGCCACGCCACGCCCGCCAGGAACCCGAGCAGCGCTTGATACTCCTCGTTCTGCATGTAAAGCGCCCATTGGAACGGAGCGCGGTTGCGCCCCGGATTCCAGCGGGGCACCAGCGCTGGCACGCGGCGGCAGTAATCGGCGTAGTCGGGAAACAGCGTCCGCAGGTGTGACTCCTCGTTCGCGATTACGGGCAAGTACACGCCCAGAAACACGACGGCGAACAGCACGCCGAGTTCCCAGCGCCGCGCGGCGATCGCGAGTCCCAGAGCCGCTGTGAGCGTGCCCAGATAGAGCGGGTTCCGCACGAACGCATACGGACCGCTCTCGGCGAGCTTCCGGTTCTTGTTCAGATGCCCGGCCGCCCAGCCGCGCAGCCACAAGCCGAGCGCGGCGATCGCCAAGCCCGGAACCAGCGACTCCCTCGTTGGCGCGGCCAGCCAGGCGAAGGCCGCCACCAGCAGGAAGCCGCTCGGCACGCGCAGCCGCGCGACGAAATCCGCATAGGCCTTGGGGAACATCATAGCTGCGGCCGCAGCGCGGCCCACACCTCCTCCACGGTAATGGTGCACATGCTCGCGCTGGGCGCGGCCTCCCGCCGGTAGGTCGTCTCCGCGCCGGTGGCGCGCAACACCCGGATCGTACCGCCGTAGGGACCGTTGCGCGCCGGATCGGTGGGTCCGAAGATCGCGACCCCGGGCTTCGCGAGCGCCGCGGCCAGGTGCAGCGGCCCGCTGTCGACACCTACCACCGCCGCCGCGCGCCTCGTCGCGTCGAGCAACCCCGGGATCGCCGAAGTGTGCACCACCGCGCCGGGCACGGCCGCCAGGCGTTCGGCCGCGCCGGGCGCTCCGTTCAGCACCAGGGGCAGGCCCTCCTCCGCGAGCTTCCCGGCAAGCGCGGCGAAGTGCTCGAGCGGCCACTGCTTCGATCCCCATCCCGCGAACGGACACGCCAGCACGAAGCGTTCCGGCAGCCGTCCTTCGGGAACTCCGGCCGGCAACGGGAACGCCGCTTCGCCCTTCTGCCCGCCCGCCGCGTACGCCAGTTCGAGATTGCGATCCACGACGTGCGCCGCGTCCGGGGACACCTTGGTGCGGTAGAGTGCGGCCGCCAGGCTCTCGCGCGGCTCCGCGAACCCGAAGTAGCCGCCGGACGCGGCGGCGCGTCCCAGGATCGCCGACTGGATCAGCCCCTGGAAGTCGACGACGAGATCGAACTTCTTCCGCCGCAGGCTCGCGAACACGCCGAGCGACCGCCGCGGCGCCGCGATCACTTCGTCCACCGCCGGATTCCCGGCGACGAGCGGAGCCCACTCGGGGCGGAGTAGCCAGCTCAGCCGCGCCCCTGGATAGCCGCGCCGCAGCGACGCCACGGCGGGAAGCGCGTGGAGGACGTCGCCGAACGCGCTCATGCGGATCACGAGGATGCGCTCCATCGCTATCGCCCGAGCACCTCTTGCGCCGCCTCCGCCACCCGTTCGGCGCTGATCCGGGTCATGCACCGGTGGTCGATCGGGCACTCGCGCTTGCCGCACGGGCTGCACTCCACCGGCTCGCGGACGATGCGCGCCAGCGCGCCCGCCGGCCCGGTGGCGCGCTCGTTTGTCGGCCCGAAGACAGTCACGCTGGGCGTACCCACGGCGGTGGCGACGTGCATCGCGCCGGAGTCGTTGGTGAGCAGCACCCGGCAGGCCGCCGCCAGCTCCAGAAACTCACCGAGGCGCGTCTCCCCGGCGAAGTTGTGCGCGGAGCCGATGGCCCGCGCGACCTCGTCACACAGACCGCGCTCCTCGCGGGACCCGAACACCGCCACCGGACCGCCGCGCGCGATGCGCCGCGCCGCTTCGGCGAAGCGCTCCGGCAGCCAGCGCTTGGCGCCGCCGTAAGCCGCGCCGGGGCTCACGCCGGTCACCGGCTCCCGCCAGCCGCGCGCCGCAAACCGCTCCCGCCCCCGGGCACGCAGCGCCGCCGCACGCGAGAGCCGGACATCCGGATCCGCGGGCAGTGCCGCGAGCCAGCCAGCGCGCCGCAGGAGTTCCAGGTAGTAGAACCGCTCGTGTTCCGGGATCTCGCCGGAGCGGGGCCGCGCGACGGAGTCCGTCAGCAACGCGCTCCGCCCGTCCCGGGCATAGCCCACGCGCCGCGCGACCCGGGCGAGCCAGGGCGTCAGTGCGGAGTCGAATGAGTTCGGCAGCAGCAGGGCCAGGTCGAAACGCCCGGCGCGCAGCAAACGCACCGCGCTCAGCCGGTCGCGGTATTCGAGAAACTCGTCGCAGAAGGGCTCCCCGGCGTAGAGGTCCGCCGCCCAGCCGCGTCCCAAGATTGCGATTCGCGCGTCCGGGAAGTGGCCGCGCAGCGCGCGCAGGGCCGGTATCGACATCACCGCGTCGCCAAGCCAGTTGGTGGCCCGCACGACTATGCGTCGCGGGTTCACTGTCCCCAGCCGCCGCCGCCCGGCGATTCGATGGCGACCACGTCGCCGGCCCGCACCTCGAAGCGGGTTTTCGCCGACTGCCGCATACGCCGCCCGCTCCGCTTCAGCCAGTTCGCACCGGGAGCGCCGGCGGCGCCGCCGTTTAATCCGTAGGGACCCCGAGCGCGGCGATCGGCCAGCAGCGTCACCTCGGCGTCCGTCAGGAACTCGTACTCGCGCAGGATCCCCGCGCCGCCGCGCGCCGCCCCAGTGCCGCCCGACCCGCGCCGTACCCGGTAGCTCCGGATCCGCAGCGGATACTGATGCTCGAACGCTTCCACCGGCGTGTTCCAGCTATTGGTCATGTGCGTGTGGATCGCGCTCCATCCCGGGCCGGCCGAGGACGCGCCCATGCCGCCGGCGATCGTCTCGTAGTACGCAAACGCGCGGTCGCGCGCTAGGTCCCAGCCGCCGAAGGTGACATTGTTCATCGTGCCGCTGCTCGCCGCGGGGACCCGGTCCGGCGCAGCCTGCGCCAGCGCCCCCAGCACCACGTCGGTGATCCGTTGCGACGTTTCGACGTTGCCCGCGGCCATCGCCGCCGGTGGACCTGCGTTCACCACCGTCCGCTCCGGGGCAATCACGCGGATGGGCCGCAGGATCCCGGCGGTAAACGGCACTTCTTCGCGGATCAGGCACCGGAAGCAGTACATGGTCGCCGCCACCGCGACGGCATAGTTGGCGTTGACGGGACCAGCCGCCTGCGGGCTCGACCCGGTGAAATCCACCGTCGCCTCGCCTCCGCGGATGGTGATGGTGACCGCGATGCGCACCGGCTCCGGCGTGATGCCGTCCGAATCGAGCGCGTCCTCGAACTGGTAGCGCCCCGCGGGCAGCGCGCGAATGGCGGCGCGCATCATGCGCTCGCTGTACTGGAGCAGTTCCTCCATCATCCGGTGGACCTCCGGCAAGCCGCGCCGCGCCGTCAACTGCCGCAGCCGGACCTCGCCGCGGTGGATCGCCGCCAGTTGCGCGCGCAGGTCGCCTTCGCGCTCCTCCGGCGTCCGGACGTTCTTCAGCACCAGCGACAGGATCTCGGCGTCCATCTTTCCGCCGCGCACCAGTTTGACCGGCGGAATGCGAATGCCCTCCTGGTAGATCTCGCGCGCCAGCGGCATCGAGCCGGGGCTCATGCCGCCAACATCGGCATGGTGCGCCCGGTTCGCCAGGAAGAACGCGGGTTTGGCGGAGCCCGCGAGGAAGACCGGCGCCACGGCGGTGATATCGGGAAGGTGCGTGCCGCCCTGGAAGGGATCGTTGACGATCGCGACATCGCCGGGCGCAAGCTCGAGCGCCTTGCGGACGTGCTCCACGGAGAGCGGCATGGCGCCGAGGTGCACGGGCATATGGTCGCCCATGGCGACGGTCCTGCCCTGCGCATCGTAAACGGCGCAGGAATAATCGCGGCGCTCCTTGATGTTCGCCGAATAGGACGTCCGCCGCAGCACCACGCCCATCTCCTCGGCGATCGACGTCAGCAACTGCCGGAACAGCTCGAGTTCCACGGCGTGCGCCGTCATGGGTTGGGCTCTCCAGGATTGGGCTCCGGCTCCGGCTTGCAGACGCCAGCCTGCACGGGGAACACCGCCGCCGTCACCCAGCGGGTCCCGTCGCGGCGCTCGACGCGTATCGTCTTCGACGGGCCGTCCGCCCGCGTGCGCCACGCCGGCTCCGGACGCTCCTGCTTCAGCCGGATCGGCGAAGCCTTGATCTCAACCGGCGTCCAGCTCGACCCGCCGGTTTGGGTCGCGAATAGCTGATAGCGTTGCGAAGTCTTGATCACCGCCTGGCCATTCGTCCGGGACTCGAACCACATCTGATCCAACGCCCCCAGCGGACCTTCCTCGGCGAAGGTCCGCCGCTGCCAGGTCTTGCCTCCATCCTCGGTGGACAGGACAAAGGGATCTCGGGGCAAGGGGAACAGCACCTGTCCGCCCGCCCAGGCGGCGTCGAAGCCCATGACCTGCGCGTGGTCGAACGAGGCGTGCTTGATGCGCGGATGCGGCTCGGTCCACGTCGCGCCGGCGTCGTTGCTGAGCAATAACAGAGTGGATAGCGTGACGTTGGCTGTGTGCAAGTTCCCGGCGAGGATCACCTTGTCGCCGGTACCGTCAACCGCGGCGAACTCCACGAACACCGGGCACGGTTCCTCCGCGCTGCAGGACAGCCCGAGCGCCTGGATGTCGTCGGCAGTGCAGGCCACGGCGATCTTCGCAGGGGCCGGCGGTTGGCCCCGGAGCGCCAGGGCCCACAGGCTCGAGATCAGAAAAACGGTGCGCAGATCTTCATTGTGGCATGACCGTTCGGATCCGCACGGGCGCGGGACGGCCGCCGCGCTCCGCCTCGGCCACCCAAACCGCCGCGGCCGCGGCGGCGGCCGCGACATCGATTCCATCGCGCATGGCGCCCGCCGCCGCGAGCTTCGCGGCGGCCTTCCGCATCTGCCGCAGGGCTCCGGTGGGATTGGCCCGCTGGTCGTGGTACAGAGCCACCGCAACGTGGATCAGCCCCTGGAGGAAGCGGCGCCGCTCTCCGGATTCGCCGGTCCATTCGGCTTCCCAGGCTTCGTGCGCCGCGAAATACTCGCCGCGCGAAAACAGCTCCAGCCCGAGGCCGACACCGCCTTGCATGCTAGATTCAGGATAGCCGTGACCCCGCTCCAAGGCGCTCCCGCGGTCCGCCGACTCAAGTCCTATTCCGCCGCGACCGGCTACGTCTATCAGTACGTCTACGAGGGCTTTCGGCGGCTGGACACCACTGTCGAGTACGTCTTCGCCGTTACCGCCGACCGCGAAACCTACCGGCGCATCCCGGTCCGGCTGGAGGATGGCGTCCTGCGGACCTGGGGGGCCGCGCACCGGCCCCTGGCCGGTGCGGAGCCGTACGCGCTCGCCAAGCTGGCGCTGCTCGCGGCGCTGGACGCCCGCGCGCCCGAAGATCTCGGATCCCCGGTGACGCCGTCCGTGGACGAGATCGCCGCGCATGCCGCCACGCTCGACCTATGAGCAGCGCCAGGCCTGCGGCGGCGAGGATCCCGGCGGCCGGTTCCGGCGTCGCGACATCCGCGGCCGGCGGACCGTGCTCGCGCCACCAGCCTGGCGGCAGCACCCAGACCGGCGGTGGGGGTGTCACCCGAAAGCCAAACCGGGCCGCCGAGGCCCCGCCCTGGTTGTCCAGGGAGACGGCGCGGTCCAGCGCCCACAACAGCATACGCGGCGCGATGACCGGCAATTCCGGTTCCTCGAACCCGAGCGCCTCGGGCGGCCGGGCGACCTCGGTTTCCTGCGGCCAGTCCACCCAGCGGTCCCGGAATGCCAGGTAGGTCGGTCCCGCCAGGGCCGGTCCCGCCAGCACGCATCCCACGAGCCACCGCCACCAAGAAGGCATGTTCCGGTCTCTGCCAAAGTAGTGGCCGAACGGCCGGGTTTCTCTCCGGAAACCGCGCCGTAAATCCACGCCTGCCGCGCGGCTTACAATAACAGGCAGTGCCGGACCGCGCCATGCCGCTCGCGATCGAAGACCTGGGGGACCGCCCCTTTGCCTTCTATCCGTCGATTCTCGGCCTGGACCACAACGAATGGCTCTATCGCAAAGGCTCCTGGTCCGAAATCCTGGTGGCGAACACCAAGTCCGGCGAGGAGATCTGGGTCCCCCGGCGGTTCCTGGGCGAGGTGTCGAAGATCGGCGAGCCGGTGGTGGTGGTGGGGCTGAACCGGGAATTGCAGTTCCGCCTGGGCTCGGTGGTGCCCTACGAGCGGCGGATCCTCGAAATGCCGCGCGCGGTGAACGAGGGGCCGCGTCCGTCAGGTACGCCGGAGCCGCAGGCTGCGCCGGTGGTCGGCATCCGGCTGGAAGGCCAGGCCGAAAACCGGGTGGGCCGGTTCCTGCTCTCGGCGATCGCGCTGGGAATCGTGCTGTGCATCGTGGCGGTGGTGTTCTTCCGCACCGCCGGGAACCGGGTGCTGTACTCGACGGTGGTCCAGTCCGAACTGCCGTTGACGTACAACGACGATTACTTCTCGGTAGTCAATAAGTTGGGGCAACCGGCCGCGGAGCGTTGGCGCGCCGGCCAGGGCGAGCTGCAGTACCGGCTGCTGGCCTATCCGGACCGGGGTTTTTCCGTACTGCTTATGGGCGCGGAACGCGAGAGGGCGCTGTACGTCGGCGCGGTGGACTCGCAGTGGCGGATCGTCCACTCGATCAGCATGCCGAACGGCCAGAACTCGGCGCAGATGTTGCGCAACGTCAAGCCGTTTTAGACCCCGATCAAGAACTGTCCACCATTGCCGATAAGCACTTTCTGGTTGTGTCCATCGCCCGAGGAAAAAGGACCACAAGGTGCTGCAATTCATCCCGTTTCGCTGGCCGCGCCGTTCGGAAGCGCCGCCGGTGCCGCTGACCGAGCATATCGCCGCTGTTCACGCGCTCCGGGAAGTTATCGACGAGGCTCTCCACGCCTACCGCGCGGCGATCCTCGGCGTCGCCGAGCACTCGCGCGGTCCGGCGGATCTTCTCGAAGCGCACCGCCGGCACCTGGCGTTGCTCGCCGGCATGCTGGGACCGAATCCGTCGAAGGCGCAACTCATCGAAGTTCGCGAGCGGCTGGCCGAAGAACTGCGTGCCTTCGCCTCGAGGTTGCCGCGCGAAGTTCCGGAGGCTCCGGGGCCGGCGGAGGACGCCGGCCGTCGCCCGCTGCCGCCGACGCTCTGCGATGCGCTCCAGGCGCGTCACGGGAGGGCGCCGCGCTACGCCGTCGCGCTGCTCGAGATGTTGCCACTAGCTAAGCTCCGGCGGCAGTTCGGCGACTCGGCGCTCGGCGGCGTAACCCGCGAACTGGAACGCCGGCTCCGCGCCGCGCTGGAACCCGAGACTGCTTGCTGGCGGTGGGGCGATCGCTTCGTGCTGCTCGTCGACGTTCCGCCCACCGAGGCCGCGCACATCGCGGAGCGCTGCGCGCAATCCCTCACCGGCGTGTACGCCGCGGGCGACAAGCAGGTGACCGTAGCCTGCACGTCCCGCGTCTGGGAACCGCCCCGCGGCGTCTCCTTCGAGTCACTACTCGACGAACTCTACTGCTTGGCGCCGATCCACACCGGGCTGGACCACGCGGTCTCGCCATCGATCTCGGTCAGCCGCAGATAGAAGTAGTCATTCGCCGCCGGCGCCTTCGCGGGCTTGTAAGTGAACGACCCGTCCCACGGCCGCCTCGCCGAAACCTTGCGCGCGAACGCGGTCGCCCACGGCCTCACGTCGAACTTCAGCTTCTTTGTCGCTACTTCGCTCACTCCGAAGCTGACCTCGGCCACCTTGGCCCGGCTCGGGATCCCGCTCGACCAGTTTACGCCCCGGCCGACGCCGGTCCCGCTCTGGTCCTGGTGCAACTCCGAGAACCGCAGCGTGACCTTCGCGTCCGCGCCCGCCCCGGCCAGCTTCAGCAGCAGCCCGTCGAAGTCCCCGCGCGTCTTGCCCTGATAGTAAACCGTCCGTTCGTCCACCTGGCCAAACACATCGCTGAAGGCGTCCAGGCCCAGCGGCTGCACGGATTCGATCTTCGCTCCCGTGACCGTCGCCCACACGCCCCAATACACCGAGCCCTGCGGCGTTTGCACGGACTCGCCCGGCGTCTCGGTGGGCGAGAAGAACATCAGCTGGATCGCTCCCGCCTCGCCGGCCGCCGGCGTCAGGAACTCCTTGGAGTACTCCACTTCGCCGTTCCGCATGACGTCGATGCGGTCGATCGCCGAACTGGCGAGCGCCCGCGCGTTGATGGTGGGGATCCCGCCCGCCGGCGCCGCATCGCCCGGCAGTTTGCCGTCGAGCGTCATCTTCACCACCGGACGCTTGCCGGAAGTTGCGTAGGTCGCCCGGTCCTTCATGCCCTTCCAGATGCCGTCGCGGTCCAGTTGCGGCGAGTACACCGCCGCCAGCCCGCCGCGCGTGGCGACCAGCGCCGGCGCGTATCCCGGATGCCCGGAGTGGTCGTCGCTCGCCGCAATGACGCCCACGCGGAAGCCGCGCCGCATGAAGCGCTGGCCGAAATACTCGAAGCTGCCGTGTCCGGAATACACTTCGATGAGCCGTTCCATGTCCGGGTCGTTCACGGTCCAGTCGCCGGCTTCGTGCGCGTGCGGAATGATCAGTACGTTATCCGGCGAGTCCACTTCCCGGAGCTTCGCGTAGAGCTGCTTCGGCGACGGCGCCTCGCGGGTCTGCACGTAGCGGCCCTTGTCGGTCTTGAAGAAGACGTTGTGGTGCCCGCCCTTATCCACGCTCTGCGTCCATTCGTAGCCCATGTAGGCGACGAACTCCCCCGCTTTGTTGGCCTTCTCGGTTTCGCGCCGGATCTCCTGCCAGCCCGGCCCGGCCAGGAACGCATCGTGCCCGGTCAGCGACCCGAAATCCAGGAAAGCCACGTCCCGAGCGAACTCGTAGTACCCCGGCACCGACCCCGTACCTTCCTCCCAGCCCGAGTGTCCGTGAAGCTCGCCCCAGTAGATGCGCTGCTTCGGGTCCTTCTCCGCCAGCACCGGATTCGAGGCACACCGGAAACGCCCGTCGGTGCTGCGGACCTCGAACTTGTAAGCGCCCTCGGCGGCGATTTTGATCCCCTCGGCTTTGCCGGTGTACCGGCCGCTCGCCACGTTGATCGAACCCACCTTTGCGCCGTTGAGCAGGACGTCAAACGTTCCGCCTTCGAACTGCGCCGGGTTCAGATACTGGTCCTCGATCCGCAGCCGCACCGCGAAAGGCTCGTTGACCGCCACCACGCTGGGCGCAACCGCGTTGATCAGCGCCGCTTCGTCGCCCAGAATCTTCGTCGAGGCCACGGCCGCCTCGACGAAGAGCCCGTCGCCGCGGTCCATCTCGAGCATGAACTCGTATTCGTCGGCGTCGCGCGGCAGCGGCCGGTAGCCTTTTCCCGAACCCGCCGAGGTGTCGCCGATAGTGATGATCACCTTATCGCCGCGTTTGAGGGTCCCCGAGACCACGCGCAGCGCCGGACAAGGCGGCGCGCCGAAGATGCTGCCGAACACGCCGTTCCAGTTGCTGACCGTGGTCTGCACGCGAGCCTGCGACCCCTCCACCCGGAACGTGGTGTAGGAATCCGCCCCGGCGTCGATCGACTGCAGGCGGGGCCGGTTCGAAATGAACTTCTGCCCGATCCGCAACATCCCGCCCGTGCCGATCTCGATCTCGCCGACCGTGTACTCAAACACCACCGTCGTGTAATCGCCGGCCACCAGCTTGTTCTGATCGACGCGCCGCATCACGCCGGTTATGTCGCCGTTCGCCTCGTAGAAGGTCAGCCGCTTCACCCAGTTCTTCACGCCCTCGTCCGGGGTGACGTTGCGGAGCCCGCGCGCGCCGCGCACCGACATCGACATCAGATCCTGCGCCGCGCGGAACTTCTTCTGCGCCACCAGGCGGTCCGCCCAGTCCTCGAGCACCCGCGCCCGGGCGATGAAGTTCGCGTCCGTGGTCGGGGACTGCTCGACTTCGGCTTTCAGCCGCTGAATCCGTTCGTCCAGACTGGGGGGTTGCGCCACGACGTACACCGCCGCCGCCACCGCCATCACTGCCGCTGCTGCCAGGATCCGCCGCATGTGGGAATCTCCTTCCGTTACTTCGCGCGCATCTTATCGCACGCGCGAGCCAGAACGCACCGCTGTGCAAGGGCGCTCCACAGTGAGATCGCCGGCCGCAGTTCCGGCCCCGGGTGCGTCTCTCTAGATGATCTTCTCCAGCCGCGCGTAGCTGGCTTCCATCCCGTGCTCCATGCCCGTCGCGAGCACGGCGTCGCGCGTCTTCGCGTCCGGCAACGTCATGCGCATCGTCATGAGGGTGCCGGCGCCGTCCGCCTCGAAAATCGTCTCGATGTGGTTGTCGGGCGTCGGATCCGGCAGGTGCATCCGCTCCACGTGGACGATCCGCCGGAAGGGCTCCAGCACCAGGAATTCGCCGGTGAGGTGAAACCCGCGGCCCGCTCCCTTCGACCATTCGTAGCGGATCTGTCCGCCGGGCCGCGCGTCACAGAGGCACACCGGCATGGTCCAGCCTTCCGGCCCGAGCATCCACTGCCGGACCAGCTCGGGTTCGATATGCGCGCGGTACACGGCCTCCGGCGGGGCGGCGAACCGCCGGGTGACGACGACGTGGGTGTCGCCCTCGATCTGCAGGGTCAGTTTGCTCACGGGTTGTCCTTTCGGGTGGGCTCCGGCCGGGACAACAACTGGTCCAGCCGGGAGTAGTTGGTTTCCAGCGCCCGGCGCATCATGCCGAGCCACTGGTCGATTGCGGAAAGACCCTCCGGCGCGAGCCGGCAGGGCCGCTTCGAACCTTCGATGCGCCGCGTGATCAACCCGGCCTGCTCCAGCACCCGGAGGTGCTTGGAGACGGCGGGCTGGCTCATGGCAAACGGTTCGGCGAGTTCCATCACCGACGTCTCGCCTTCCGCCAGACGGGCGAGAATCGCCCGGCGGGTGGGGTCGGCAAGCGCGGCGAAGGTGGTGTCGAGGTTCAATAGCTCAAGAGTTATATAACTCTTGAGTTATGTCAAGCGAAAATTCAGGCGCTGGCCTGGGCCGGCTGGGCTTCCGGACTGAAGCTATAGCCAAAGCCGCGGACACTGCGGATGAAGCTCGGAGCGTTCGCCGAAGCCTCGATCTTCTGGCGGAGGCGGAGGATATAGACATCCACGGTGCGATCGGTCACCGCCCGGTCGTGCCCCCAGACCGCGTCCAGCAACTGCTCCCGGCTGAAGACCACCCCTGGGCGGCTCATCAGGAACTCGAGCAGCCGGAACTCGGTGGCTGTGAGCGAGACGTCCTCGCCCTCCAGCCGGACGCGGCAGGAGTTCTTGTCGAGTTCCAGGAGGCCGGACTTCAGCACCTTGGCGGGGGCGCTTTGGCCGCGGAAATGGATCTTGATCCGCGCAATCAGCTCCCGGACAAAGAACGGCTTTACAATGTAGTCGTTCGCGCCCAGTTCCAGGCCCACGATCCGGTCCGTTTCCGACGCTCGCGCCGTCAGAAAGATCACCGGGATGTGCGCCAACTCCGCAGTCTGGCGGATGCCTTTGCAGATATCCAGGCCGTCGGAATCGGGCAACATGATGTCGAGGATGATCAGGTCCGGGCGCTCCCGCCGGCAGAGCTCGATGGCCCCTTTGCCGGTCTGCGACCCCGCCATGATAAATCCTTCTTTTTCAAGGTTATACTTGAGCAACGCGTAAAGGTCCGCGTCATCCTCGATCAGAACGATTTTTTTCATATCCGCCCGCGATTGTAACAAAAGACGTGTTACTGATTGATTACGAGCGGGTCAACTCTTGTTGAACAGCGGCGGAGTGCTGCAGATCCACTTCCTGGACCGGCAGGGTGAACGAGAACGTGGATCCCTTCCCGAGAACGCTATCCACGTGTACTTCGCCGCCGTGGGAGCGGACCAGGTGCTTCACAATCGCCAGGCCGAGGCCGGTGCCGCCCAATTCCCGGCTGCGGGCCTTGTCCACGCGGTAGAAGCGCTCGAAGAGCCGGGGCAGATCCTCGGCCGGGATACCCGCGCCGGTGTCGCGCACCCAGATGCGGACCCGGTCCTCGCCCGGCACGGGCAGGGCGCCGATGACGATCTCGCCGCCCTCGGGCGTGTACTTCAGCGCGTTGTCGAGCAGGTTCGAGAGGATCTGGTGCAGGGCTTCGGCGTCGCAGAAGACCTCCTGCTTCGGGTCGGCGGGCTCGATGCGGATCTGGATGTTCTTTTTGTCGGCCAGGGGGCGCATGGAGTCCGCGTTGTCCTCGAGCAGGCGGTTGACGTAGTAGCCCAGGAACTGGAACTGCTGGGTCTTCAGCTCGATCCGCGACAGCGTCAACAGATCCGCGGTGAGCCGCGTGAGGCGTTCCGCGTTCTGCTTGATGATGGTGAGGAACTTGACGTTGTGGCGCTCGTCGGTAAGGGCGCCGTCGAGCAGCGTCTCGGTGTAGCCCTGGATGGAGGCGAGGGGTGTCCGGAGCTCATGCGAGACGTTGATCACGAAATCCTTCCGGATCCGTTCCACTTTTTCCAGCTCGATCTGTTCGTGCTGCAACTGCTCGAACATGTGCTGGAGTTTCTCGCCCGTGTCGTTGAGCTTGCTGCTCAGGATGCCGAGTTCGTCCGGGCTGCGGAAATCGAGGCGGGCGCGGAAGTTCCCGTTCGCCAGCTCGGCGGCGTAGCCGATGATCTGGCCCAGGCGGCGCGATACGTAGCGGGCAAATAGCGCGGCCAGCAGGATCGCGGGCAGGAAGGCAATCGCGGTGGAGGTCAGCAACTGGCCGCGGATGACGTTCACCTGGCCTTCCACTTGCGACAGCGGCACGGCCAGGCGGATGGCGCCACCGCCGGCCGCGGGCACCGCCGCGTACAGGAAGTTCACGCGCAAAGTGTCGCTCAGCCGCACCCGGGAGCCTTCGCGCCCGGCCAGCGCTTCGGCCACTTCGGGCCGGTCCTTATGATTCGCCATGTGCGCGGGATTGGCCTCGGAGTCCTGCAGCACCCGCCCGCCGGGCGCGATCCAGGTGAGCCGGACACCCGCCGCCTTCGCCAGGCCCTGGAACGACGGCTCGCGTCCGCTCTCCAGTTCCAGCGCCAGCATGCGCCCCTTCTGGAACAGCTCCCGTTCCAGCGTCCGGTGGTAGGTTTCTTCCACGCGCCGGCTAGCCAGGTAGTCCACCGCGCTGAGCGCGACCACCAGGACCAGCAGCACCGCCATGATCAGTTTGGCGAAAATCCGTGCCGTCATGTCCGGGTGTCCGTTTCCTTAGAGCAGCGTGGGGTCCAGTTGCCCGTCCTCGGCGGAGCGCAGGTCCGCACCGGCCGGTGACTTCTTGAGAAACGCGATCAGCGCTTCCGGCGAACCGTCGAAGAACCGGTCCACGAATTCCTTCACGGCCAGCGCGCGCAGCGTTTCCTGCGACACGGCCGGCGCGTACACGAACGAACGCCCTACCTTCTTCCGGCTGACGCCGCCGCGCTTGGTCAGCCGGTCGAGCACCGTCATCACCGTGGTGTAGGCCAGGTTCCGGCTCCGCGTCAGCACCTCGCGGACGTCCTTCACGTTGCCGTGGCCCAGTTCCCATAGCGCCTTGAGGCACTCCACTTCGAGGGGCGGCGGGATTTCGCGTTGCGCGGGCGGCTTCTTCATTCGGTTCGCATGGCTGCCTGCAGCTTGGAGGCGAAGGGTGAGCCGGGCCGCTCCGCGCCGTTGGTCCGCGCCGGCTGCGCCGGCG
>CAYYID010000098.1:0-15087 GCA_964471915.1 uncultured Solibacteraceae bacterium
CCCATCCACTCGGAGTCGCGCTTGGCGAGGTAGTCGTTGACGGTGACGACGTGGACGCCCTTGCCTTCGAGAGCATTGAGGTAGACGGGGAGCGTGGCGACGAGGGTCTTGCCTTCGCCGGTCTTCATTTCGGCGATCTTGCCGCGGTGGAGCACGATGCCGCCGAACAACTGCACGTCGTAGTGCCGCATGCCGAGCACGCGGCGTCCCGCTTCGCGGCAGACCGCGAAGGCTTCGACCAGGATGTCGTCGAGGGTGGCGCCCTGAGCGAGTCTTTCGCGGAAGTAGGGGGTCTTGGCCGCCAGTTCCGCATCGCTCAGTTGTTGCAGGTCGTATTCGAGGGCGTTGATGGCGTCGCGGAGGGGGCTCATGGCCTTGATCTCGCGATCGTTCTTGGTGCCGAAGATCTTAGCCAGAATCGGATCGAGCATAAAAATTCCCAGTTACCATGGTACCGCGAGCGACAGCCGAGGGCGCCCGCGAGAAGGAAGCCGGTTGCGGCGGCGCCGCTCGCCGAGGCGCCTGCGCCTCTTACTCCGCGGTCGGGGAAGCGGCCGCAGGCGGGGGGCAAGTGGAACGAAGACCGTCGATGTGCTCATGCAGATCTTCGGGAATCGGTTGCCACATCGGATCGAGGATGAAATCGATTCCTTCGCGCCGCGCCAGTTTGGCGGCCGGAACGAAATCCGAATCGCCGGCAATCAAGATCAGTTGGTCAGCCTGCCGCTTGAAAGCGAGCGACGCGATGTCGAGACCGATGCGCATGTCGACGCCCTTCTGACGAACGTCATAATGCACGTCGGACTCAATAAGCTGCGCGATCGTTCGCTTACCGGCAAGGAGGTCCTTGGTTGGTTCGGGGCGGATTGCCCAGTGAGCATGATCCGACAGCTTTCCCAGGCGTAGAGCTACTTTGCGCTGCTTCTTTAGCTGGGCGTGCAACTCGAAGCGGAACGTGGCTTCGGCGGTTTTGGAGAAGTCGACCGGGCGGCGTGAAACAGGATTGTGGGCTTTCTTGGTGAGCGGCGGACAGTCGTAGAAGAAGATCCGGTAAAGTTCCCGACGGCCGAGATCTTTGTCGTCCAAGTGCTTCAGGCACCAGGTGAAGAGATCCCTCGCAACCGTTTTCGCATCGTAATGAAGGTGCGGCAGGCCGATCAGCCTGCGGTAGCGCTTGATGAAGTAGCTTCCATCAACCAGAATGGCTGTAGGCATACGCTAAAAAGCCTTTGGGCTCGGCGTCGCCTGAATTGAGGGGCGAGCGTACTGCCAAAGGCTAGAATCAATTCAAAGGTAGCACATCCAGCCCTGCCCGAAGCCCACGCTGGACGGCAGCGGCAAGGCACGGGCCAGCGCACCTAGAGCAGGTGGCCTAGCTTCTCGCGCTTGGTTTTCAGGTACTCGCCGGCATGCTCGATCCCCGGCTGGCACGGAACACGCTCGGTGACCTGCAGTCCGGCGCGCTCCAGCGCCTCGATCTTCTCGGGATTGTTCGACAGGAGCCGCACGCTGGCCGCGCCCAACTGGCGCAGGATCTCGGCGGGGAACTCATAATCCCGCAGGTCCGCCTCGAATCCCAGGCGCTCGTTTGCCTCGACGGTGTCGGCGCCCTCGTCCTGAAGTTGATAGGCGCGGAGCTTGTTCAGGAGGCCGATGCCGCGGCCCTCCTTGCGCTCGTAGACCAGGACGCCGCGGCCTTCGGCGCCGATCAACTCGAGCGCCAGTTCGAGTTGCGCGCGGCAATCGCAACGCAAGCTGTGGAACACGTCTCCGGTGAGGCACTCGGAGTGGATGCGCACCAGCGGGGGCGCGCCGTCGAGGTCCCCCATCACCAGCGCCACCAGCTCTTCCACCTCGCCCGAACTGGTGCGGCAGGCGAATCCGCAGATCCGGAAATGCCCGAAACGGGTCGGAAAATCAGCTTCGGCTACTTTGGAGACACGAACTTCGGGAGAGACCATTGCGTACCGGGACATCTTTATTATAGCCCCGGGGGGGCGGTCGCCCTTACCAGGCGCGCCAAGCCACGATCATCTTGCCGTTCTTGAGCTTGCCCTTGAAGTAGGAGATGTCGTCCTTCAGCAGGCCGCCGCTGGAGGCGTCCGGGTTCAGATAATGCACTTTGTTCCCCTTGATCCCGTAGACCAGGCAGGCGTGGCCGCCGCTGATCTTTGGCTCATGGTACCCGAGAATCACCCAGCCGCTGCCCAGTTTCTGCGCCAGGTGGTCCGGCTTACCGGTAAAGGTGTCGGGGTCCCATTGTTCGGTTTTCATGCCGAAGCGGGCCTCGGTCAGCAGTTTCTGGAAGCCCTCGGGTTTGATGGTGCCGTCCGCGAACGTCCAGGTCCGGTTGGTCTCGGAATCGTAGAAATCGGCGATTTCCTTCTCGGTCAGTTTGGGGCGTCCGGGGGTCCCCTTACAGAAGACGTGGAGCACGGCCGCCCAGCAACTATTCTTCCAGCTCTGCCGGTAGTCTTCCGGCGCCGACCAGATCACATCACCCATATGCCCTCCATCGGCGGCCGTGGCGCTGTCCTGCACACGGGCCGAGTTTACCTTGCAGGGACGCGTGTCTCATCCTCGTCAAGACAGTTTCGCAGACCTGCCGCGGGGGGCGCAAAATCCTTGCTTCCGGCGCCGCGCCTGCGGGATAGTAGGAACGGGAATCCGTTCGTCCCCTCTATGGGCACTGGCAGTAAACGTCGATGGCGAGTCAGGAGCTGCTTTACCTCACCGAGCTTCTCGGCCTCCGGGTCCATGACCTGCGGCGGCGGCGCATCGGTGTGGTCAAAGACGCCGCGCTCGTGCCCGTCGTGGATCCCCGCCGCGTAGACCGCTTCCTGGTGGCCGCCGGAGGCGCGTGGCTCACCGTCCGCTTCGATCAGGTCCGGTCGATTTCGCTGAACGGGATCTATCTCAAAGACGAACAGCTCACGCCATACCACTCCGACGAGTACATGCTGCGCATGGTGCGCGACCTGCTGGACCAGCAGATCATCGACGCGCAAGGGCGCAAGGTGGTCCGGGTGAACGACGTCACTTTCGAACTGCGGCAGAACGGCCACGCCGAGTTGCGGGTGCTCGAAGTGGACATCGGGATCCGGAGCATTTTCCGGCGGCTGGCGCAGGGCGTGCTGCCGCGGCGGCTGATCCGCCGGCTGCAGGCGCCGGTGACACCGAACTCGATCCGCTGGGAGTTCTGCAACATTCTGGAGCCGGATCCCCAGCGGCGGCTGCGCCTGAACATCTCGAACAAGCTGCTCGAAGACATGCACCCGGCGGACCTCGCCGACATCGTCGAGGAGCTGGGCCCGGAGGATCGCGAGGCGATCTTCGAGACCATCGACAGCGAAGTGGCCGCGGACACGCTCTCCGAAGTCGACCCCGAGATGCAGGCGAGCATCCTCGAATCCCTGGAGACCGAGAAGGCGGCCGAGATCATCGAGGAGATGTCGGCCCACGACGCCGCGGCGGTGCTCGGGGAGATGGAAGAAGCAGCCTCGAAGGAGATCCTCGAGGAGATGGACGTGGAGCCGAAGGCCGAGGTCGCCGAATTGATGGAGTTCGACGCCGGCACCGCGGGCGCGATGATGGACACCAACTACATCGCGCTCCACGACAACGCCACCGTCGCCGACGCCGTGCTCGCCCTGCGCGGCAACGAGGATGTGCTGGAGGCGCTCAACACCCTGTTCCTCATCGACGCCGAGGAGCGGCTGACCGCCTCGGTGCCGCTGGCGCGGCTGTTCGTCACCGGCGGCGACACTCCGCTCCGGGAGCTGAAGCATGAGCTGCTGGTGGCGGTGAAGGCCGGCGACGACGAGAGCCGCGTCACGGAGCTGTTCGACAAGTACAACCTGCTCGCCCTGCCCGTCGTCGACGACGACGGCAAGCTGGCGGGCGCGGTGACTGCCGATGAGGTGATCGCGCTGCTGCGCCAGAAGTAACCCGATGCTGCGCCGCTTCCGCTACCATCTCGCCGTCTTCTTCTCGGTGATCGGGCCGGGGTTCATCACTGCCGTGGTGGACAACGACGCGGGCGGCATCTATACCTACTCGCAGGCTGGGGCGAAGTACGGCTACCTGCCGCTGTGGACCCTCATCCCCATCACGCTGCTGCTGATCGTCACCCAGGAGATGTGCTCGCGCATGGGCGCGGTGACCGAGAAGGGCCTGTCGGACCTCATCCGCGAGGAGTTCGGCCTCCGCACCACGTTCCTGATGATGGCCGCGCTGGTGGCGGCGAACATCACGAACGTGATGGCGAACTTCGCCGGCATCGCCAGTTCCCTGGAGTTGTTCGGCGTCAGCCGCTACGTCTCGGTGCCCCTCGGCGCGATGGCGGTGTGGCTACTGGTCGTGAAGGGATCCTACGAGCGCATCGAGAAGATTTTTCTCTTCGCCTGCGTGGTCTACATCTCGTACATCGCGTCCGGGCTTCTGGTGGGGCCGGACTGGAAGCAGGCGGCGATCGACAGCGTCCGCCCGCGGCTGATCTTCGACAGCGGGTACCTGAGCATGGTGATCGGCATGGTCGGCACCTCCATCGCCCCGTGGATGCAGTTCTATCTCCAGGCCGCGGTGGTCGAAAAGGGCGTCACCGCGAAGGAATACAAAGAGAGCCGGATCGAGGTGATCGTCGGCTGCATCGTGATGAGCGTCATCGCGTTCTTCATCATCGTGGCGTGCGCCGGGGCGATTTACTCGGCCGGACCCCGCGACATCCGGGACGCCGCCGACGCGGCGCGCGGCCTCAGCCCCTTTGGCCCTTACGCCTCCCTGCTGTTCGCCGTGGGGCTGTTCAACGCCTCGCTGTTCGCCGCCTGCATTCTGCCGCTTTCCACTTCGTACACCGTGTGCGAGGGCCTGGGGTTCGAGTCCGGCGTGAACAAGAAGTTCGGCGAAGCGCCGATCTTCTACTGGCTGTACACGCTGCTGATCGTGTTCGGGGCGGGCGTGATCCTGATCCCCGGGTTCCCCCTGGTGCGCATGATCCTGCTCTCGCAGGTGATCAACGGCATGCTGCTGCCGTTCGTACTGATCTTCATGACCCTGCTGGTCAACAAGAAGCGCGTGATGAAGGACTGGACGAATTCGAGCTTCTACAACGCCATCGCCTGGACGGCGGTAGCGCTGATGATCGGCCTCACGCTGGCCCTGGTGGCGATCTCCATCAAAGATATGATGGCTGCATAGCCATGCAGCAGAAAGCGCTCGCGCCCGTCCCCGTGCTCATCGAAACTGAGTTCGGCAACATCGAAGTGGTGCTGGAACCCGCGAAGACCCCCATCACCTGCGAGAACTTTCTGCGTTACGCCCAGGAGGGCGCCTACGACGGCGGGCGCTTCCACCGCACGGTGAAAATGGACAACCAGCCGAATAACGACGTCAAGATCGAGGTGATCCAGGCCGGCCCCCGGGCGGACGCGAAGCTGTATCCGCCGATTCCGATCGAGCGGACGCTGCAATCGAAGCTCACCCACAAGGACGGCGTCATCTCCATGGCGCGGACCACGCCCGACTCGGCGGTGGCGGACTTCTTCATCTGCATCGGGGACCAGCCGTCGCTCGACTACACCGGCGCGCGGAACCCCGACGGGCAGGGATTCGCGGCCTTCGGCCGGGTGACCAAGGGCATGGACGTGGTGAGGAAGATCCAGATGTCCCCGTGCGAGGCGCAACGGCTGACGCCGCCGGTCGCCATTCGCAGGATCCGGCGCAAAGACTGAGAGAAAAAGTCCGCCGCGGCCACTTCTTGAAGGAATGGCCTTGCGGGAGCCGCTCCTGTTGCCGTCGCTCGCTCTTGCGGCGGGCGTGGCGTTGTCGTCCGCCGTCGAGTTCGGCGCGGGCGAAGCGGCGGGGCTCGCCCTGGCCTTCCTGGCGCTGGCGATTCCGAAGACCCGCGTCCGGCTGGCGCCGTGGTTGTTGGCCTGGACCTGCGGCGGCGTGCTCACTGAGCGCCTGCACCGCCCGCCTCCACCTCCGGAACTCGATGCGGAGCAAGGCGAGACACTGGTGCTGGCCGGGTGTGTGGTGGAGCCGAGTTCTCTTGCGCCGGGGCGGGAGCAGTTCGTCCTGGAACTGGAGCCGCGGGCGCGCGCCCGGGTGTCGCTGTGGGCGCGCGACGGCGAAGCCTTGCCTGTGCTGCGCTACGGCGAGCGCATCGAACTGGAGGCGAAGGTCCGCAAGCCGCGGAACTTCCGGAATCCCGGCGCTTTCGACTACGCCGGTTTTCTGGCCCGGTGCGACGTGTTCTGGGTGGCGACGGCCCGCGCGGACGCTCCCCTGCGGCGGCTGGACGGCGCCTGCGGATCCGGGCTCGCCCGCGTGATCCAGGGCTGGCGGACCCAGGCGCTCGAGAACGCCCGGTCGCTGTGGGGCCGCGATCCGTACTCCGAAGCCATGCTGGCGGCGGCGCTGGTCGGCGAGTCCGGCGCGGTGGATCGGCTCTGGACCGAGGGGTTCCGGCGGACCGGCACGTACCACGCGCTGGTGATCTCCGGCATGCACCTGACGGTGCTCGCCGGGGTGCTGCTTTTCATTTTGCGGTGGCTTCCTATCGGAGAACTGGCCGCGCTGTCGCTGACAGCTGCGACCGGCTGGGCGTACGCGCTGGTGTCGGGCGGGTCCACACCGGTGGTCCGCGCGGCGGCCGGTCTGACACTCTACCTGGCTGCGCGGTTCTTCTTCCGCCGCACCCGGATCCTGAACATCCTGGCCGCGATCGTGATCCTGTTCCTGGCGGTGGATCCCCAGCAACTGTTCGAGGCCAGTTTCCAGTTGTCGTTCCTGGCGGTGGCGGCGCTCGGCGCGATCGGGATCCCGTGGATGGAGGCAGCGGCAGGGCCGTTGCACCGGGGTTTGCGGAATCTTCCTGACCAGCGGATGGACCTGCACCTGGAGCCCCGGGCGGCGGCGTTCCGGCTGGAACTGCGTTTGGTGGCCGAAACGCTCGAGTTCGCGCTGCGGCTGCCGCAGCGGTGGGGGCTCCGGGTGCTGCGGGTCCTTTTCGGCGCGATCTTTCTCTTTCTCGAAACGTTCCTGGTCTCCGCCGCTATTCAACTGGCGCTGGCGCTGCCCATGATCTACTACTTCCACCGCGTGTCGTTCACCGGCCTGTCTGCTAACGTGCTGCTGGTGCCGTTCATCACCGTGCTGATCCCGCTGGGATTCGTGGCGATCCTCACCGGCTGGCAGTTCCTGGGCGCGGCCTGCGCCGGGCTGCTGCAGGCCTCGGCGGCGGTGGTGGCGTGGCACGCTGCGCGTGAGCCTGCGTGGCGCGTGCCCGATCCGGAGCTCGGGATCGCGCTTGGGTTTCTGCTCGCCGCGGTCTGGCTGGCCGCCGGACTGCGGCTGGGATTCCGGCGCGCGATCGTCCTGCCTCCCGCGGTGACTGGTTGCGCGCTCCTGCTGTTCTGGCCCGCGGCGGATGCCCCGCGCGGCAAGCTGACCCTGACGGCGATTGACGTCGGCCAGGGCGACAGCCTGCTGGTGGACTTCCCCGCCGGGGGCGCGCTGCTGGTGGACGGCGGCGGGCTCCCCGTGTTTCGCGACCGCCGCCCCCCGCGCCTGGACCTGGGTGAAGATGTCGTCTCGCCGTATTTGTGGACCCAGCGCCGCCGCCGGCTGGACGCCGTCGCCGCCACGCACGGACACGAAGATCACACCGGCGGGCTGGCCGCGATCCTCGACAACTTCCAGCCTCGGGAACTGTGGACCGGCGGTCCGGTATCCGGCGCGGTTTGGGATCCGGTGCTCGCCGCCGCGCGCCGCAACGGCGTGCGCGTGGTTCCGCTGACGCAGGGCGACCGGCGCTCTCTCGGCGGAGCCGAGATCGAGGCGCTGTGGCCCGAAGCCGCCACCGGCGGCAGCGAGAACGATCGCTCGCTGGTGCTGGCGATTCGGTACGGCGAGACCCGTTTCCTGCTCACCGGCGATCTCGAGCGCCGCGCCGAAGCCAGGATCGCCTGGCCGCCCGCCATCGTGCTGAAGGTCCCGCACCATGGCGCGCGCACCTCTTCCACGGACGCGCTGCTCGATGCCGCGCGTCCGGCGTTTGCCATCCTCTCGGTGGGGGACGGAAACCTGTTCCGGCATCCGAGCCCGGAGGTCCTGCGGCGGCTCGAGGAGCGGCGGATCGCGGTGCTGCGGACCGATCGGGGCGGGCTGGTGACGGTGTCCAGCGATGGCCGCCGCGTAGCCTTCGAACGGCCGGCGGCGGGCCCCAGGCCCGTGGGCCGGGGAGAAACGGGAGTATACTGACCCTCACTTATGTTCTGTAACCGGTGCGGCGCCCAGATGTTGGACACGGCGAAGTTCTGCAATGCCTGCGGATCCCCGGCCGGAGCGCCCTACGCGGCCGCTCCCGCTCCCCAGCCCGGGTATTCGCTCGCCCCGCAGGGATTCGGCGCGCCTCCCGCGGTGTATGGACAAAGCCAGAGCTTCACGCCGGCTCCGGCAGTGCAGTATGCCGGATTCTGGCTGCGGTTCGTCGCCTACCTGATCGACTCGTTCGTGGTCGGCGCCGTGGTGATGGCGATTGCGATTCCGCTGATTCTGGCGCTCGGGCTGGGCGCGGGGCTCACCGCGGCCGGCGGGGATCCGAATCCCGCGGCGATCATGGCCCTGATTTCCCTTTACTTCGGCTTCATCGTGGCCGCGGTCATCGGGCAGTGGCTGTACTTCTCCTACTCGGAAAGCTCGTCGTGGCAAGCGACCGTCGGCAAGAAAGTCCTCGGGCTGAAGGTGACGGATCTGGAAGGCAACCGCATCAGCTTTGGCAAAGCAACGGGCCGTTTCTTCGGCAAGATCCTTTCCGGCATGATCATGAACATCGGGTTCATCATGGCCGGCTTCACCGAAAAGAAGCAGGCCTTGCACGACCTGCTGGCTTCGACGCTGGTGGTGAAAAAGTAGATCAGGCGTTCGGCGCCTTGGCGGCAACTTCCCGCAACGCGCCGGCGATCTGGCGTGCCAGGTCCTGATTTCCCGCCGCCGGCAGGTTCGACGTCACGTACGCCAAGTGCCCCGGCACTGCGAATCCCGTGATCTCGAGGTTCTCCAGGTTGGCGTTGTGCATCACCACCCCGGCAGCCTTCAGGGTCGGGATCAGCAGCGATTCCGCGAAATCGTCCCCCGCCTCGCGGCGGGTGAGGCTGAGCGAAACGAGTTGCTCGCCGCGCCGCAGGATCAGGTGCACGAAGCGCCGCTTGTAAGCCGAACAGCGGTGCGCCTGCTTGACCTCGAAGTCCCCGAGTTTCGAACGGACGGCTCCCAGCAGCGGGAAGTACTCCTCTCCGAGCGCCTCGCGCATCTCGGCCTCCGCGGGAGCCTGCGCCGGCTCGTAGTGCAGCGCGCAGTGCACGTGGTTGCCCAGGCCGACCTTCAGCAATTGCTCGTTCGTGGCCTGGGCGGCCACGTAACGCTCCCGCACCTGGACGCCGCCCGCTACGCCGGCGGCGGCCAGCACCAGCGCCGCGGCAATGGCTCCCCAGCGGGTCCACCGCGCGGGCGCCGCCGCCGCGCGCAACTCCTGCCGCAGCCGATCCTCGAAACCGGCCGGCACCGCCTGGCTCGCCACCGCGCGGCGCAGGGCGTCCCGCAAATCGCGCCGCTGCTGGAACTCGGCCGCGCAGGCGGCGCACGTTTCCAGATGCTGCGCGACCGTGCGGCTGGTTTCCACCAGCAGTTCGTTGCTCAAGTACGGATCCAGTTGCTCCCGCACCTGCTCGCACTTGCGCTGTCCGAGGTCAATGACATTCATGCACTTTGGTCCTTTTTCCCGATCCCGTAGCCGGCCGCCGTTCCGCCCAGGTCCGCCCGCAACTGCATCCTCGCCCGGCTCAGCCGTGACATCACCGTGCCAATCGGGATGCCGAGGGTCTCCGCGATTTCCTTATAGGAGAAATCCTGGACATCGGCCAGGAGTAGTACCTCCCGGAACGTCGGCGATAAGCGATCCAGGGCCCCCAGGATTTCCTGGTCCGTCAGCTTGTCCGGCAGCGGCGCCGGCGCCGCCAGCGTCTGTTCCAGCACCGACTCGTCCGGCAGCGTCTGATAGCGGTACGCCTTGCGGCGGAAGTGGTGCAGCCGGTGGAACAGGATTTTGAACAGCCAGGCCCGGCAATTCGTCCCTAACTCGAAACGGTGGAACGACTTCCAGGCCTCCAGGTAGACTTCCTGGGCGAGGTCCTGACCATCCGTGGCGTTGCCGGTCATGCTGCACGCCGAGCGGTAGATGTCCGTCAAGTGGGGCATCGCCGCTGACTCGAAATCCGTCAAGATTGCCGGCATAACTTTTCGGGCCCAGTCCGCGGCCCCAGTTCAGCCTCTCTGACGTCAAGATGCCGCGCCGGGGCGGTTTTATTCCCCGCACCCGCGGGCGGTCGCAAGGTTGCTTCGGGTGGGCCGAATGTGATAGCTTCTCTATTTCGAGAAGGATCTTCCCCTGGCCCTTCTCCTGCTCGCTACCCAAGCCGAAATCGATGGAACAAACCCTTCAGGCCCTCGGTGGGATTCTGCTGAAATCGATCCCCACCATCGTTTTTCTCCTGTTCCTGTTCTTTTTCCTGAAGGCCATGCTGTTCGGCCCGCTGGAACGCATGCTGAAGCAGCGTGAGGAACTAACGGCGGGGGCGCGCAAGGCGGCCGAAGAGGCCATCCACCGGGCCGAGAAGAAAGCGGTGGAGTTCGACGCCGCGCTGCGGGAAGCGCGTCTGGCGGCGTATCGCGAGCAAGAGGAATTGCGCAAGAAGTGGCTGGCGGAGCAGGCGGCGCAGATCGAAGACGCGCGCGCCGCCGCCGCGACTCTGGTGGAAGAAGGCCGCAAGCAGATCGAGACGGATGCCGCGGCGGCGCGCCAGTCCCTGACGGCCGAAAGCGAGCGCCTGGCCGACGAAATCGCCCAGTCGATGCTGGCCGGGAGGGGCAGATGAGAAAGTTGCTGCTCGCGCTGGCGTGCGGCGCCGGCCTGCTGCTTGCCCAGGAGCACGCGCCGGCGGAAGCTGCCAAGGGCGGCGAACATGCCAAGGCCGAGGGCGGCCACGGCGAAGAGCACGGCGATCCCATGATCTGGTGGAAATGGGCGAACTTCGTGCTGCTGGCGGGCGGGCTCGGCTACTTGCTGGCCAAGAACCTGCCGCCGTTCTTCCGGTCCCGCACCGAGGAGATCCAGAGAGGCATTACCGAAGCCGCGGCGCTCAAGAAGGACGCCGAGGCGCGGCTGGCGCAAATGGAGTCCCGGCTCGGGAAGCTGGATGCCGAACTTGCCGCGCTGCGCGACGGCGCCAAGGCGGAGATCACGGCCGAAGGCGAGCGGCTGCAGGTGGAAACGCGGGCGGCGCTGGCGAAGATCCAGAGCAACGCGGAGCAGGAGATCGCGGCGGCCACCCGGGCGGCGAGCGCTTCCCTGCGCGCCGAAGCCGCGGAACTGGCGGTAAAGCTGGCCGCCGGCCGGATCCAGGCCCGCATGACCCCGGAGACGCAGGCGGAACTGGTCAGCCGCTTCGTCGGGACGCTCGAAACGAAGAGGTTGCAGAACTAGTATGCCTTCGGCGGTCGCGATTCGTTTTGCCCAGGCCATGGTGGACGTGATGGTGCGTCCCGGCGCGGGCTTGCAGGCCGGCGACGTGATCGGCAAGCTACGCTTGTTCTCGGAGACGGTGCGCGGCGCGGCGGACCTGCGCGGCGTGTTGGCTTCCCCGGCGGTGCGCGCCGCCAAGAAGCGGGCCGTAACCGCGCGGATCGCCGCGCAGATCGGGATTCCCGCCAAGGCGGTGAACTTCCTGAACGTCCTGATCGACCGGAAGCGCATTCTGGAGCTGGACGAAATTCTGGTAGCGATGGAAGAGGAGTTCGACCGGCGGACCGGCGCCGTGACGGCCGAGGTGGCTTCGCCGCTGCCGCTCACCGACTCCCAGCGCCAGACGATCGAAACGCAGTTGTCGCTGCTGAGCGGCAAGAAGGCGCGGCTGAAGTTCGTGCAGGACGCCTCGCTGATCGGCGGCATTGTGGCCAAGGTGGGTTCCACGGTTTACGACGGCTCTTTGAAGGGCCAGTTGGCGCAGTTACAGCGGAGGCTGGCGGCGCAGGGTTAGGTCAGGCGCCGCGGCTCGACGGAAGCGCCGCGGTCCGAGCGGGGATACAACGACTATGGCTCAGATTCGAGCGGATGAAATTTCGCGCCTGCTGCGCGAGGAGATCGAGAACTACGGCCAGGCGGTGAACGTCGCCGAGACCGGTTCGGTGATCTCGGTCGGCGACGGCATTGCGCGCGTGTACGGCCTCGAGAAGGTGATGGCCGGCGAGCTGATCGAGTTTCCGGGCGGGGTGGCGGGCATCGCCCTCAACCTGGAAGAGGATCAGGTGGGCGCCGTGCTGCTGGGCGACTACGAGGGCATCAAGGAAGGCGACGAGGTGCGCCGGACCGGCCGCATCATGTCGGTGCCGGTGGGCGAAGCGATGGTGGGCCGCGTGGTGAACGCGATCGGCCAGCCGATCGACGGCAAGGGTCCCATCAACACCACCAACTACCTGGCCGTGGAGCGCATCGCGCCCGGCGTGGTGGACCGCCAGCCCGTGAAGGAGCCGGTGCAGACCGGCATTAAGGCGATCGACGGCATGGTGCCGATCGGGCGCGGCCAGCGCGAGTTGATCATCGGCGACCGGCAGACGGGCAAAACCACCGTCGCGCTGGACACGATCATCAACCAAAAGGGCCAGAACATGATCTGCATCTACGTCGCGATCGGCCAAAAGCGGTCGACCGTGGCGCAGGTGGTGAAGACGCTCGAGGAGTACGGCGCCATGGAGTACACGATCGTCGTGGCCGCCACGGCGTCGGATCCCGCCCCGATGCAGTACCTGGCGCCCTATGCGGGCTGCGCCATGGGCGAGTACTTCCGCGATAAGGGCGGCCACGCCCTCTGCGTCTACGACGACCTTTCCAAGCACGCCGCGGCGTACCGCGAGATCTCGCTGCTGCTGCGCCGTCCGCCGGGCCGCGAAGCCTTCCCGGGCGACGTGTTCTATCTCCACAGCCGGCTGCTGGAGCGCGCCGCGAAACTCTCCAAGGAGAAGGGCGGCGGTTCACTGACCGCCCTGCCGTTTATCGAGACGCAGGCGGGCGACGTTTCGGCCTACATCCCGACCAACGTGATTTCGATCACCGACGGCCAGATCTACCTCGAAAGCGACCTGTTCAACTCGAACGTGCGTCCCGCCATCAACGTGGGTCTCTCGGTCAGCCGCGTGGGCGGCAGCGCCCAGATCAAGGCGATGCGGCAGGTGGCCGGTTCGCTCCGTCTCGACCTTGCGCAGTACCGCGCGCTGGCCGCGTTCGCCATGTTCGCCAGCGACCTCGACAAGGCGTCGCAGCAGCAGTTGACCCGCGGCGCGCGCCTGACCGAGATTCTGAAGCAGCCGCAGTTCTCGCCGCTCCCGGTCGAAAAGCAGGTGCTGATCATCTGGGCCGGCACCAACGGCTTCCTGGACGACCTGCCGGTGACCGACTGCCGCGCCTTCGAAACCGAGCTGTTCCAGTTCGTCGACAACAAGTACGCCGGGTTGTTGAGCGCGATCCGCGAGAAGAAGACGCTGGACGACGCGATGACCGGTGATCTCAAGAAGGTGGTCGGCGAGTTCAAGGAACAATTCGCCGCCAAGCACGGCCTGAAGAAGTAACCCATGCCGAGCTTAATCGACATCCGCCGGCGCATCCGGTCGGTTAAGAACACGCAGCAGATCACCAAGGCCATGAAAATGGTCTCGGCGGCGCGTTTGCGCCGCGCCCAGGATCGCGTGCTGGCGGCGCGTCCCTATTCGCAGACGTTGACCAAGATGCTGGCGGGCGTGGCGGCGGCCGCCGCCTCCGGCGACGGCGGCGACACGCATCCGTTGCTCGAAACCCGGCCCGAAAAGCGAATCCAGATGATTGTGATCGCTTCGGACCGCGGCCTGGCCGGCGCCTTTAACTCCAACCTGCTGAAGCTGGCCGGCCGGTTCATCACCGAAGAGAAGCGCGACGTGGACATCGAAGTGGAGTCCATCGGCCGCAAGACGGTCGACTACTTCCGCCGCCGCCCCTACAAGGTGACCGGCGAACACACCGGTTTCGGCCAGGGCGTGCCGCTCGCCGAAGCGCAGGCGATCGCGCATCGCATCATCGACCGCTACACCAAGGGCGAGATCGATGCCGTGTACCTCTTTGTCAACGAGTTCAAGAGCGTGCTGGCGCCGAAGCTGACCCAGACGCGCCTGCTGCCCATCGACGTCCCGCAGGGCGCCGAGACCGTGGATTACATCTATGAGCAGCCGCCTGCCGAGTTGCTGGGCGCGCTGCTGCCGAAGTACGTCGAAACCCAGATCTACAAGGCGCTGCTCGAGTCGAACGCCGCCGAGCACGCCGCGCGCATGACCGCGATGGACGCGGCCACCGCCAACGCGCGGGATCTGATCGACAAGCTGACTTTGTACATGAACCGGGTGCGTCAGGCGACGATCACCCGCGAGATCATCGAAATCGTGAGCGGAGCGTCGGCGCTCGACTAGCGCCGCCTACATTGGAGCCAAACGTTATGTCGACCGCAGCAGTCGGAAAAGTGATTCAGGTGGCCGGACCGGCCGTGGATATCCAGTTCCCGGAGGGGCAGATCCCCGAGATCAACACGGCGATCCGGATTACCAGCGAGGGCTTCACCGTGGAGACGCCGGTGAACATTGTGTGCGAGGTGGCGCAGCACATCGGCGAGAGCCGGGTGCGGACCATCGCGCTGGAGCCGACCGACGGCCTGGTGCGCGGCATGAAAGCCGAGAGCCTCGGCGGTCCCGTCACCGTGCCGGTGGGCAAGGAGACGCTGGGCCGCGTGCTCAATGTCATTGGCAGCCCGGTGGACGCCATGGGTCCGGTGAACACCGCGCAGCGCTACCCGATCCACCGCTCCGCGCCGTCCTTCGACGAGCAGTCGACCGAACTGCAGCCCTTCGAGACGGGCATCAAGGTGATCGACCTGCTGGAGCCGTACCTCAAGGGCGGCAAGATCGGCCTGTTCGGCGGCGCCGGCGTCGGCAAGACGGTTATCATTCAGGAAC
>CAYYID010000099.1:0-14981 GCA_964471915.1 uncultured Solibacteraceae bacterium
GCAACACGGTGGCGAAAGCCGAGATCGCGATGATCAAGGTGCTGGCGCCGAACATGGCGCTGAACGTGATCGACCGGGCGCTGCAGGCGCACGGCGCGGCGGGCGTGTGCCAGGACACGCACCTCGCGTCGGCGTGGTCGAGCGCGCGGACGCTGCGGCTGGCCGACGGGCCGGACGAAGTCCACATGGAGTCGATCGCGAAGCTGGAACTCGAGAAGTACGCCGCGGCCGCCGCGGCGAGCGTTTAGGAATGAGCACGCTGGTCCTGGTGCGGCACGGGCAGGCCCGGCCGTTCCAGAAGGACTCCGACCGCCTTTCCGCGGCGGGCGAGGAGCAGTCGCGCGCGCTCGGCGAGTATTGGGCGCGCGCGGGCGTGACGTTCGACGAGATCCACTCGGGTTCGCTGACGCGGCACCGGCAAACGGAGCAACTGGCGCGGCAGGCGTGCCCGGCATGGCCGGAGGCGATCGTTGCGGGCGACTGGAACGAGTACGACGCCGACGGCGTGCTGCACAAGCTGGCGCCCGCGCTGGCGGAAGCGGACGAGCGGTTCGCCGCGCAGCGCGCGGAGTTCGACAAGATGCGGGGCACGCCGGAGCAGAACCGCTACTTCCAGCGGATGTTCGAGGTCGCGATGGCGGCCTGGCAGGAGGAGCGGATCGCGGTGCCGGGCATCGAGCCGTTCCACGACTTCGAGGCGCGGGTGACGCGCGCCGTGCGGCGCCTGATGGAGGACTCGGGGTCGAAGCGGGTGGCCGTGTTCACCTCGGGAGGTCCCATCGGGTTGTGCGTGCGCCGCGCGCTGGGGGCGCCGCCGCGCGCGTTTCTCGATGTGAACTGGCGCGTGCGCAACACGTCATTGACCGAGTTCGTCTACTCGCGCGATCGCTTCACCCTCGATTCGTTCAACCTGCTGCCGCATCTGATGCCGGAGCAGGTGACGTTCCGCTGAGCCCCGTCTTCACGTTTTTCCGCCTATTCGGACAGAGAGATCTGAAACCGAAAGACGAAACCATGTTCCCCCCGCCCCCCGCTCCACCCAAGTCCCAGGCCGGCGCCAAGCTGATCCAGGCCGGCCAGAAGCAGAAACAGACCGCCGGGCGGATGCAATCCGCCTCGAAGCGCGTGCGTTTCTTCGCCAATAACTTGAACTCCAACCACCGGCTGGTCAAGACGACGGAAGCGATGCGCACCGGTCTGAACGCGATTCGCAATATCCTGTCGCCGGTTCAGACCGCGCTCACCTCGGTTCACGACGCGCTGGACGGCATCAAGGTGCCGAAGATCGAGTTCAGCACCACCAGTATCCCGACGCCGGTTGGGTCCGTCCGCGTGGTAACCGGCATCACGATTGACAACACCAAGCCCTTCCTCACGGCCGCGGGCTTCTTCGGAAACATGGCGGACCAGGTCTCCGACCTGCGCGGCAGCCTGCAGGAAATGAAGACGTCGCTCACCGAACTGTTGGACTATGTGCCGCAGATGCGCGAGGGGTTGCGGAACTTCGCCGACGATCTCCAGGATGCGGCGGATAACCTGGATGCCACGGGCGACGCGCTGATCGAAGCGGGCGCGAGCGCGGGAAGCCCCCCATCTTATCCGTAGGGCTTGCCGGCGTCGCGCACGGGCCCTGCCGCCGCGCTATCGCGGCCGGGCGTCAGCGGGACCCGGGACAGCACCGGCGCGGCCTCCGCGCCGCAGCAACGCGGGGACTTCTTGCCGGAGCCGCAGGGGCACGCGGCGCTGCGCGCGGCGCGCGGCGGGGCGGGCTCGGGTTCGTTCGGAACTTCCGGCGGCGCGGTCTTGAGGTCGCGGAGGGCGCGTTCGTACTGGCGCTCGAGCCGGGTTTCGAAGCGGAGGAACTGGCGGAACCCGGCGTCGCCCTCGAGCAGCGCGAGCCAGGCGAGGCGCTGGAGTTCGACGGCATCGGCCTCCGGGTGTTCGGCGGCCAGGGGCGCGATCGCGGCGTTGACGGTGCGGGCGATGTAGTCGCGGACACGGGCGCGGCGCCATTCGGCGGCGGCCATTTCGCGAACGGCGCGGCGCGCGTGTAAGTGATGGATTGCGAGGTAGTTGCGGGGGAGCGCGCCGAAGTATGGGGGATGCCCGGGGATGCCCCTGTATTGCGGGAGGGCCGATTGACCGGGGGTTTGGTGAGGGGGGCGGGGCGACGTAGGGAGAACTTGGCTCAGGGCGGGAGTGAGGCGAGTTTGCCGGTTTTCAGATTCTGCGTAAGTGGTTGGATTGTTTCGAGTTAGAGGCTGGGGTCCGGGAGTTCGGGGGATGGTGGGGGATGCCCCCGAACTGCCCCGAACTGCCCCGAACTGCCCCGAACTGCCCCCGAAAAGATCGATCGGATTCGCGATACGCAGCGCGGCAACCCGCGGTCGGCCCGCTAACACGAGTAGCCGCGAGATCGCCTGGGGAACCGACCGAGGCGCATCGGAAACCGCTGGGAGATGCTGGGCAGATTACGAATTAGCCGCCACGCTCTCGTTCTTCCCGCTCGGCCCGCCGTGCGTTTTCCTTCACCTTGGCGTCGGCGGCGTGCCAGACCTTGTACATGATGCAGTCGGAGAAGATCCAGGCCAGGAGGCCCGCGACGCAGAGCAACCCGAAGAGCCCAGACTTCAGCCTGCGAGGATCGCCGCCCAGTCGCTCAAGTGTCACCTCCCCTGTTACCCCACGGCGACGGGCAGGCTCTCGCGGACTTTCGCGATCTCGGCGAAGAGCGCGTCGATCTCCTCATCCGTGTTGTAGAAGTGGGGTCCGATGCGGATGCCGGCGCCGGGGCGGAAGTCGACCAGGAAGTCGCGGCGGGCCAGCTCCTTCGTGATCTCGTAGCCGTGCGGCACATCGACGATGACGCTGCCGCCGCGCTCCCGGGCATCGCGCGGCGAGTTGACGCGGTAGCCCGCGGCGTCAGCGAGCGCGATGACGCGCCCGGTCTGGCGGACCGACTTCTCGCGGATACGCTCCACACCGACCTCGCCGATGATCTCGTAGCCGGACATCGCGGAGTAGAGCGACGGGATGCCGGGCGTCCCGTTCAGGAAGCGGTAGGCGTCGGCGGCGTACTCGATGGGCTCGTTCGAGAAGGCGAAGGGCTCGCGGTGCGCCATCCAGCCCGTGGCCCAGGGCTTCAAGGACGGCCACAAGTCCCGGCGCACGTAGAGGAAGCCAGCTCCGGGACCGCCGCACAGCCATTTCACGGAGCCGCCGGTGGCGAAGTCGACCCCGAGGGCGCGGACATCGACCGGGAGCACGCCAGCGGCCTGGTAGACGTCGTCGCAAACCAGCGCGCCCACGCGGTGGGCCTTTTCGACGATGGCGCGCACGTCCTGGATGGCGGAGCTGCGGAAGATCACATGCGAGACGACGACCAGCGCGGTCTCCTCGTCGATCGCCGCGAGGAGTTTCTCGAGCGGCGTGCGGATGCCATCGTCCGAGGGGACCTTCACGACGCGCATGCCGGGCGCGGCGTGGTACTGGTACAGGTTCGAGGGGAAATTCAGCGCGTCGGTGACCAGCTTGTTGCGGCGGGCGGTCCAGTCGAAGCATGAGAGCACGAGGGACTGCGCCACGGCGACGTTCTGGTGCATGACGGTTTCGCCCTCGCCCGCGCCGATGAGGCGGCCCACCAGGTTGCCCACGGTGACGGGCATTTCCCACCAGCCTTCTTCCCAGGCGCGGACGCCGCGGGTCTCCCAGGTGGCGGCGAACTCGTCGAGGCGCGTCCGGGTGCGTTTCGGCATGGCGCCGAGGGAGTGGTTGATGAGGTGAACGGTGTTCGCGAGAATCGGAAATTCGTCGCGCCAGGAGAGGAGCGGATCCATAGGGCCAAGCTTAGCGCGAACAGGTCCGGTGCGGGCGGCGAGCCGAAGTCGGCAATCTGGTTTAGCGGCGGCGGCGGAGCGCGGCGGCGCCGGCCAGTCCCAGCCCGGTCAGCACCAGCGTCGCGGGTTCGGGGACATCCGGGGTGTCCTGGTTGTTGAAAGTGCCGGCCTGGATGAAGACGCCGGCGTCGAGCAGGCCGTCGCCGACATCGGCGAGCACGAACTTCATGGTGTGGACGCCGGGCGCGAGACCCAGCGCCTTTGCCGTCAATACCACGGTGAGTCCGTCGAACTTGATATCGACCTGGAAGTTCGGAATCCCGTTCGTGTTGTTGACGTTGTTGACGTACTGGCTGGGATTCGAGTTCGGGTTGACGTTGTTGACGGAGACGTTCAGGCCGTTTGCGAGCAGGGCGATGTTCTTGCCGTCGAGCAGGAGCTGGAAGGTATCGTTGAACTGGCTGCCGACGTAGTTCAGGAATTCCTCGGAAGCGAAGACATACTTGAAGAAGAGGTCGCCGCCCGTGGAGCCATCGCCGAACTGGAACTGGAAGAACAGCTCCACGAGGTCGCCCGGGCTGCCGCTTGCGCCGAGGTCGACGCTGAGATTGTCGGCGGCGCTGAACTGGCCGTTGTTTACGTTGCCGCCGAGGGTCTCCACGCCGCTGCCGTTCGAGCCGCTGATGGCGGTGGCGTTGCCGGTGGTGAGTACGATGCCGGAGGCGAAGCCGAGGTTGCCGCCGTTTGTAAACGTGCCGGACTGGTTGGCGGAGCCGGTGTACGTCGGCGTGCCCACGACCGTGATTCCTGGGCCAACGATGGCGTTGACCAGCGTGGTAGCGTTGCTGGTCGCCACGACAACGGGCCCGGCGGTCGCCACGGCGGCGGAGGCCAGCAGAGCCACGACGGACATTACGGACTTCACGGTTCGGTCCTCCAAGATGAGTGCAGACAACAACGCACCTTGGAGCATACCGGAAATTGTTGCGAGGGGACACCACCCCGGCAACGAAAAAGTACTGGAGGTACCACTCCGCTGGCCGTTCAATCGTAGCGGAGCGCCACGAGGGGATCGACCCGCGTCGCGCGAAACGCGGGCGCGAGGCAGGCGAGTGCCGTGACGAGGAAGAGCATTCCGGCCATGGCGGCGTAGGTTACCGGATCCGTCGGGCTGACGCCGAACAGCAGTTCCGCGAGGAAGCGGGTGAGGAGCGCGGCGCCGGCGACGCCGCAGGCGAGGCCGATGATACCGAGCGTCAGCCCTTCGCGGAGCACGCGGCGCAGCACGTCGGCGCTTTGCGCCCCCAGGGCCATGCGGATGCCGAATTCGTTCGTCCGGCGGGCGACGGAGTAAGAGATAACGCCGTATACGCCCAGCGCCGCGAGCGCGAGCGCCACGGCGGATAGCGAACTGAGCAGCAGCGTGAGGAAGCGGGGACGGGACTGGGTGCGCTGCAGAACCTGCTCCATGGTGCGGACGGCGGAGACGGGCAGGGCGGGATCCATCTGGCGGATCTCGGCGCGCACGGCGGCGGCGAGCGCCAGCGGGTCGCCCTGGGTGCGCGCGGTGAGATAGGCCGCGCGCTGGGCAAAAGGCGTGCCGAAGAGCTGCGCGTTGGCGAAGTACATTTCGGTGCCGGAGGGCTTGTCGAGGCCGGAGTTCTTGGTGTCGCCGACGACGCCGACCACGGTAAACCAGGGGTCCTGGAAGCCGGGCCGGACGCGGCGGCCGATGGCGCTTTGTCCGGGCCAGTAGGTTTCGGCCATGGTTTTGTTGATGACGAGCACCGGGTTCGAGCCGGGTCCATCGGAGCCGTTGAAGGTGCGGCCTTCGACGAGCTTCAGGCGCAGGACCTCGAAGTACTGGTTGCCGACGACGGTCCAATAATCGATGTTCTGGATGGGGCCGTCGGGTTTCATCACGAAGTTCTCGATCTGGGTGTCGTTGGCGTCGAGCTGCATGAGGGGCGGCAGGGCTTCGGCGATGGCGGCGGCGCTGACGCCGGGCAGGGAACGGACGCGCTCCTCCAGCCGGTTCCAGAAGGGCGTGGTGGCCTTGCTGTCGCTGTAGGAAGTGGGCGGCAGCGCGACGCGCAGCGTGAGAACGTTGGACGGGTCAATGCCCGCGTCGACGGCCAGCAACTTCCAGAACGCTCGGACCATCAGCCCGGTGCCGATCAGCAGCACCAGCGCGAGGGCGAGTTGCGAGACCACCATGCCGTTGCGGAACAGGGCCGCGGTGACCCCGGAGGTCGTGCGTCCGGCGGCGTTCTTCAGAGAATCGTGGAGGTTGCGGAGCGCGAGGTGCGCCATGGGGGCGATACCGAAGACGATGCCGGTGAAGAGGGTGACGGCGAGGGTCGCCAGCAGGACCCGGGGATCCAGGCCGACTTCGGCCGCGCGCGGGATGCTCTCGGCGCCGGCGGCGACCAGGGCGCGCAGCAGACCCCAGGCGAGGGCAACGCCGAGCACCGCTCCCGCGGTGGAGAGCAGAATCCCTTCGGCGAGGAACTGGCGCAGCAAACGCCAGGATCCGGCGCCGACGGCCTGGCGCACGGCGATTTCGCGCTGGCGGGACTCGGCGCGGGCGAGCAGCAGGTTGGCGACGTTGACGCAGGCGATCAGCAACAGGAAGCCGGCGGCGCCCAGCAGCATCCAGATGGCGCGTTTGACGTTGCCGGTGACTTCGTCGTGCAGGCCGTAGGCGGCCAGCGTATGGGTCTTGGGATTGAAGACGTGGTTGTTGTTCGAGGCGCGCTCCCCGCTGATGCGCGTGTAGCGGTCGAGTTCCTGGGTGGCCTGCGTCAGAGAGGTCCCGTCTTTCAGGCGGCCGAGCAGGCTGAGGAAGTGGTTGCCGCGGCGCTGGGGATTCGGGGGGCCGAGTTGCAGGGGCGTCCAGAGTTCGGCGGGATCGGTTTCGCCGGGCGGGAAGCGGAACTCGGGAGGCATCACGCCGATGACTTTGGCGGCCCGGCCGTTCACCTGAATTTCGCGGCCGATGACGCCGCGATCGCTGCCGTAGGCGCGCTGGAAGAGGCCGTGGGAGATGAGGGCGACGCGCGGGGCGTCGGGGATGTCGTCCTCGGGAGAGATGGAGCGTCCGAGAACGGGCGCAACCCCGAGCATGGGGATCAGGTTGCCGGTGACGCTGGCGATGGTAATGCGGGCGGGCTCGGCCGCGCCGCCGCCGGAGAGGTTGGCTCCGCCGGTGGACCAGGCCTCGAGCGCCTGCCAGGACTGCAGTTCGCGCTTCAGCTCATCGAACTCGGGCGGGGAGGTCCAGAAGCGCTTCATCGGCGCTTTCGGCCAAGTGGGCCATTCAGTGTAGAGGCGCACCAACTGGTCCGGCTGGCGGAACGGGAGCGGTTTGAGGACGACCGCGTAGGTTACCGAGAAGATGGCGGTGGTGGCGCCGATGCCGAGCGCGAGACAGAGGAGCGCGGCAAGGGCGAAGCCGCGATTCGAGGTCAAGACGCGGAGGCCGTAGCGAAGGTCCTGGAGAAAGCCCATTGATCCTGATACTCGCCAGGGTGCGGAGCGTTACCAAGAATGTAAGTCCGCACGCGGGGCGAGCCCCACAACAGCAGGCGCGGACTTCGCCCCCCCCGCCTGCCGGCGGGGGCTGACGGGTTGCCCATGTGCTCGTCGGTACAGCGTGCCGGTTCCCGCGCGCCACTGAGCCCCGGCCGGTAGGCGGGGGTCCAAGACCGCAGACAAGCGAGCCGCGCGCGTAGTGTAGGCCGGGGGCCAAAGTGGCGTTCCGCTCCTAGGACCGGGCGCCGCCGCCGCAGATCAGGCACTCGCCAGTGACGTAGTCGGACAGCGGCGAGCAAAAGAACAGGATCGGCCCCGCAGCCTCCTCGATGGATCCCATGCGGCGCAGCGGGACGAACCGCTCCACGGCGTCGAGCAGCGCGGGCTGCACGCCGACGGGGATCTCGTGACCCTTCACTTTGATCTTCGAGTCCTCGCCGCCGAGCGGCTGCATGAGGCGGGTCTCGATCATCGAAAAGCCGACCGCGTTGACGTTGACGTTGTAGCGGCCCCACTCCTTGGCGATGGTCTTGGTGAGCCCGACAATGGCGGCCTTGCCCGACGAGTAGCCGGACTGGCCGGCGTTGCCATCGGTGCCGGATACGGACGTAACGTTGACCACTTTGCGCATCACGCGGACGCCTTCGCTGATTTCCTTCTTGGCCTGCTCGCGGAGCCAGCCGGAGGCGGCGCGCAGGAGGCGGAAGGGCGCGACGACATGGATGTCGAGCATGGCCTGGAACTGCTCGTCGGTGGTCTTCTGGATGACGTTGTCCCAGGTATAGCCCGCGTTGTTGACCAGGATGTCGACGGAGCCGAAACCCTTGAGCGTGGCGTCGACCAGCTTCTGTGGGAAGTCGGCGGCGGTTACGTCGCCGGGCATGGCTTTGACGTTGCCGCCCGCCTCGGCGATGGCCTGCGCGGTCTCGAAGAGCGCGTCCTTGTCGAGATCGTTGATCATCACCGCGGCGCCGGAGGCGGCGAGCTTGCGCGCGGTGGCCTGGCCGATACCGCGGCCGGCTCCGGTAACCAGGGCAGTCTTCCCCGAGAGCGAAAAGGGCATAACCCGCTATTTTGGCACACGGGCGTCAGTACTTGAGGCTGAAGCTCAGCAGGTTCCAATACCAGGCGGTGAGGGAGAAGCCGGCGAGGGCGACGGCCAGGCCCACGGCGGCGAGGCGTCCCATCCAGTTGGCCTCGCGGTCGGAAAAACGGCGGATCATGCCCCAATGGGCCGCCACCGCGCCGAGGACGCCGAGCCACCCGCAGGCCTGGGCGAGGCGAAGGCGGCCGTCGAGCGCCGGCGAGAAGACCGACGGATCCACGGCGCCGGCAAAGAGCGTCGCGACGATGCCGAGGAACACCAGGTTGGCCGCGGCGGCCAGCAGCGCGATCAGGCGCCAGCGGCGGCTCTCGGCCGAGAGCGCCAGCGGGCGTCCGTAGTGGCGGCGGATCCACGCGCCGATGGGCCAGGCGAGCAGGGCGAAGACGAACACCGCGAGGGCGTAGCCGCCGATGACGAACCACAGGTTCTGATCCTCCAGCGGGCCGGCCTTGAGCAGCGTGAAGGCGGCGAACCCCGGCGTGGCGCGCAGGCGTCCCGCGGCGTACTTCACGAAGGCGATGCGTCCCTGCCCGCCGATCTCCTGATACAGCAGCGGGCCGACTTCCTGATACTTCTTGGGCTTGCCGTTCCAGCCCTTGCTGCCGGTCTGGATGGTGCCGTCCGCGTTGGCGGTCACCTCGGTTTGCCCGGCGAGATTCGTGATGCGGAACAGACTCTCGAAGCCACTGCGGCTGGAGAGGTAGCGGCCGGCGACGAGGGCGGCGTCGGCCTTGGCGGTGGCGGCGGCGGTAACCGGCGGCGGCGTGTAAGGGAAGTAGCGGTCCAGCAGGCTGTTCCAGACCAGGTCGCGGATGCCGATCTGCCCGCGTCCGCGGCTGTTCTGCGACATGAAGAACCCGACGTTCTTTTCGTGGATGAGGTGCAGGTCGCTGTGCATCCACGCGGTGTCGCCGCCGTGGCTGAGGATCCGCAGGCCGTTGCGCGAAGTCTCGTAGAAGCCGAGCGCCATGGCGTCGAGCGTCTCGGGCCAGCCGGCCTGCCGCGTGTACATCTGCTTCGCGGTGGCCTCGGTGAGGATCCGCTGGCCGTTGTACTCACCGTAGTTCAAATGCGCGCGCATGAAGTGGGTCATGTCGAGCGCGGTGACGGACATGCTGCCGGCCGGGAACGCCTGGACGACCTCGAAGGGCTTGGCGGCGTCCGAGCCCAGGTTGTAGCCGGCCTGCGGCAGATTCTTCATGGCGTCCGGGACGGGCTGGCGGAAGGTGGAGCGCGCCATGCCGAGCGGGCCGAGGATCTTGCGGTCGATGTAGTCCTCGAAGCCGAGGCCGGAGACGCGCTCGACGATGTAACCCGCCAGGGCGGTCCCGTAGTTGGAGTACGCGGGCGTGGTGCCGGGCGCAAACGCGCGGGCCGGCTGGTGCGCGATCAGATAGTCGCGCAGCGGGCGCAGGTCCTTGGCGTCCTTGACGAACAGCTCCTTGATTGCTTCCTCGAAGCCGGGCGTGTGGGTGAGCAGGTGGCGGAGCGTGATGGGCTTGTCGAATTTGGCGGCGATGGCAAAGTCGAGATAGGTGTTGAGGTCCTTGTCGAGATCGAGCTTGCCGGCCTCCACCTGTTGCATGACGGCGGTCCAGGTAAAGAGCTTGGAGATGGAGCCGGGGCGGAACAGCGTGCCGTCGGGGGTGACGGGCAGCTTCTTCGCCACGTCGCCGTAGCCGTAGCCCTTCGCGAACAGCACCTGGCCGTCCTTGACGACGGAGATCACCAGGCCGGCGATGTCCTCGCGCTGGATGGTGGCGGGCACCAGGCCGTCCAGGAAGACTTCGAGGTCGGCGGCGGTAAGCTCGGGGGGCTTGGGCGCCTGGGCGAAGGCGGCGACGGTGAGGAGGAGCAGGGCGGGAAGTCGCATAGGCGACCGCCGATGATATCACCGCCCGGCGAGCAGGGTCGCGAGGTCGAGGGCGAGCGGGTTTCCGGGCGCGCAGGCGGCGAGGTTCTCCGCGACATTAGCGCCTGGGGTGGAAACACGCGGCAGGGCCGTGTGGAGCGCCTGGATCGCGAGGCGCTCGGCGCGTAGTTCGGCGGCGAGCAGGTGCTGTTTCAGCTCTGGATCGTGCGCGGCGGCGCGGCGCAGTGCGCGGATGGGGATCGTGAAGCGCTCGCGCACCGGGCGGGCGGCTTCGTCGAGAGCACGCGCGGCCGCGGCGTCCAGGCGGAGTCCCTGGTGCGCGGCCCACGCCGCGGCGAGCAGGACATCGACGTCCAGGCCATGCTCGTCCTGGAGGCGCAGGCAGAGCTCGCGGACGCCGGGCCGCGCGTAAACTTCGACGGCGAAATCCCAGAGCGGTTGCGAAGCGGCGAGCCTCACGCCTCGCGGGTGTCGAACATGAGGATGGTGGCTCCGCCGGAGGCGTAATTGCCGATGTCGGCGGCGGTCGCCTGGCCCTCGGGCGACTGCAGCGCGGCCTGGATGGCCGCCAGGGAGTCGAACTCGAGCTCGGCGACGAGGTGCGGCGCCGCGCCCATGATGGGCGCGATGGGTCCCTGGCTGAGGGTCACCTTGCGGAGCCCGGGGAGCTTGCTCGCGAGCGGCATGTGGGTTTCGAAGTAGTACTTGTCGAAGGCCGCCGGGTCGGCGGGCGGGTTGTAGAGAACGAGGACCTTGGCCATGGCCTCCCAGTATAGGCCGTGGTATTATCACAAGAGAAGTGGGCCTGTGGCGCAGTTGGGAGCGCGCTTCCATGGCATGGAAGAGGTCGTCGGTTCGAATCCGTCCAGGTCCACCATCGAATCAATCACTTACGGCTTTCGCCGCGCTTACTCCGGGCCATTTCTGGGCCACTTTGGATTTCTTTGGACCTGCGGTCAGCTAGTGAGGTTCGAAGGGTGCCCGCTAGGGCTGCTGCTGCGGCCCGGCATTTTTCCATTGCGGCGGCAGCCTTCGCCGCGTGAATCGCCAAGCGCGGCACCGCTCGCCGCAGTTCAATCGCGTCATTCTCGCCGTTCGGTTTGCGCATCAATCGCCCGTTCCCTTCCTCGACCAACCGCCCCATCATGATCGTCAAGGTTCCGCCCAAAGTTCGGGAGCGGCCGTGTATGGAGCGCGCGACGGGTGCAGTGGGTCGCCGGAGCGAGTAACCCCGATGCAGTGCACCGCAACGGGCGCGATCCCGCGAAATGCGTAAATCAGTTCAGTGAGGCCAATTTTCCGGCCCAGCGCCCTTGGCTGGCTACCCCAGGCGGCGACAACCAAGTCGGCTACGCCAATCCACCGCTGGATAACCTCCAGATTGTGACAGTCGATTCCATTCCAGTACGGTAGATCCCAAGGGTCCGTGCTCACGATGGGATTCAGATTCACTCCAACTGCCCGACCGTAACCCCAGCGACGGGCAAAACCGACAACTTTGCGAACTGTGGGGTCGTCGCTTACGGCGCCCGCCTTGGACGGGTTGAGCATTACAAACAACACTGTCCTGTCCAGTGCTCCGATCTCATCACGCCAATCTCGAACTAACTCGAAACGGCGCGTCCCGTCCTCCGAAAACGTGGCTTGGCCTGTCATTAGTTCAGTTTTTTTCCCCTGAGCATTTTCAACTCGCCCTCCCGATAAATCCGCTCTCGTTCACGAACCCTCGCTCCGCAGCCCACTCCGCGAAGAACGGACTGTCGGGCCACGGCACCCTCCCCTGCATCCCGCCGTCGATCCAGCTATGGACAGCGAACACCACGACGGAATCGAACTCCTTGCTGTTCCACTTTCGGATGGCCTCCAACGCGGCGGTCAGCGATTCGATCTCGCGCTGAAGCGCGGCGATACGCTGGTCCTTCGCTTGGCACATCCGGCAAGCGGAAGGCTTCACGATCGGCTGTTCCATGTCAACTCGCCCTCCCCTTCTTCTCCGCCGCCAGGTCCAGGGCCATTCGCTCAGCGGCGAATCTCTGAAGTGCGCGCTTGGCCGCTGCGCTTTTAAGCTTGCCGTAACAGGCCGTGGTGATTGGGGTTTCTTCTGAAGCTTCCGCCATCGCCTCCCACAGTCCACCATGGATGCGGATATCGCCGACAAAAGCTTCGGCGATTTCTGCGCACGAGAGGCATGTGCTGTAGACGTGAGACACCCGGCCATCGCCCGCGAAGCTAGCTATTACCTTTTCGTAGTCCTGGCCGGGCTGGATGGTGATGCTGCACTCGCAGCAACGGAGCGTTTCGCCGCACGATACCGCGATGCCGATTTCGTAATGGTCGAACTCCTCGCCATCGCCCCCGATTTCAAAGTCACATCCCATCGCTAGGCCCTCCTGTCATGTCAACTCGCCCTCCCTTTCGGCTCTCCCATCACCGCGTCGAGCACCGCAGCGCTCTGCGCCGCCTGGCGCTCGCCATCCGTGACCGTGTAGAGCATCGTCGTGTCCACGCGCGTATGCCCTGCCGCCCGCATCGCCTCGATCGGCGTAGCGCCCGCTTCCTGGCGTAGCGAGATCCCGAGGCGGCGAAACCAGCGCATCCCGAACCCCTCGACGTAGATCCCCGCCGCGATCGCTGCCGGCCGCCACACCTCCCGCTGCAACTCCCGGTCGTCGAACAGGTCGCCGTCGGGCCGCACGAAGATGTGGGCGTCGTGGCCGCGACCGGACGCCAGTGCCAGCAGGTCGAGCGCGAGCGTGCCGACGTGCAGTCGCCGCGCGCTGCCCTCGGTCTTAGGTGCGCCGAGCGACCCCCGGTAGAGCTTGCGCCGAATCTCGATTACGCCCGCGCGGCCGTCGACGTCGCCGACCTGGAGCCCGAGCAGTTCCGAGATCCGGCAGCCCGTGACGATCGCGGTTATCGCGAGCTGCCGCGCCACGGGCACCGAGCATGTCCTGGTCGCGGGCAGCGCCGCGAGGAAGCGCTGCAGGTCCTCGCGGCTGAGCCGCTTCCGCGCGCGCTTCTCGGTCTTGCGCCCGATCTCGACGCCGTTGCAGGGGTTCTCGCCGCTCCACAGCCGCCACTTCGTCGCCGCCCCGAAGATCGACGACAGCAGCCCCTTGAGAGAGTGCAGGGTCCACCAGGACAGGCCGTCGAGCGTCAAGAGCCACGCCTGGATCGTCGCCGCGTCGATCTCGCAGAGCCGCAGGTCGCCGAACGCCGGGAGCAGGTGGGTTTCGAGCAGCGAGCGATTGCGCCCCTGCGCGGCCGGCGACAGCAGCGGGAGCCGCGCGTCCGTGTACTTCTCGGCCAGGTCGCGGAACCTGATCTGTGAGACGACCATGCTGCGCCCGTCATTGACCGGGGCGAGCGCGGCCGCCTTGCGCCGCTCCAGTTCCGAGCGCGTGAGCTTGCGCTCGTCGCAGTGGGCGAGCACGATGCGCGTCCGGCGCCGGATGATCGACCCATCCGGCTGCACGTGCGGGACGGACGCGCGAATGAACCAGTACGGGCGCGCAACGTCGGCGCGCCGCTCAATGCGCGGGTTTTGGAATCGGGCCATGGGATCCTCCAGGCCCGAGATGATATCCCGAACGGTGAGCGGCTGGTGCGTCACGCCTCCGTGTGCTCCTCCATCAGCAAAATCTCCAGCTCCTCCGCGACCCAATCCGCGAGCCACAGCGCCGCGCCCTGGTCGCCCGGACCAGCAGGTACGCGGCGGCTTCGCGCTGCTCGGCAAGGATGCGCTCCAGGGCGGCGCGGGTCATACTCCTGGAATCTGCCGGACCCTCGCCCACACGGGCCACTCCGCCATGTCGCCGCCCTTCTTGGCTTTCAAGCGCATCGGCTCCGCTTGATCCGGCTTTCTCCCGGTGAACCCTTCCAGTTCCAGCGCCGCGCCGATGGAGATAAGGCGCTGCGGTCGTGCCCCTAGTTGCTTCACGAACACAGGGACTCCGTACTTCTCTCCCGCCGCGATCGCGTCATGCGCACACTCAACGTCGAAGGGTCGCGCGCCGTGCCCGCTCTCGCCGCCGACGATGAGCCAGTCGATTCCACGCTCCGGCAGTTCTCCGAGTCCCCGCATCCACGGCTCCCACCTCACCGGGCCGAGTGCCGGTTCGTAGCTCACGAACCGCACCACGGCGTCTATCTCTAGCAGAAGCGTGATTCGCTTTTCGGCGTACTCCTCATTCTCGGCAGTCGTTCCGATCCACACATTCGCGGGCGGATGATGTCCCCACGGCCACAGCTTCAGGATGTTCTCGGGCCGCTTGGTCAGGAGAAGCCAGTCGAGGTTGTCGGTCTCCTCGATCATGCGCCACAGGTGGTCCCGCCACTCGGGAGCGATGCTCGGATGGTCGTCGAAGACATCGGAGAGTGAGGCGCAGAAGACGCGGCGGCGTTCACCCGTCGCCTTGGCAGCCTTGTTCCACTTGTGTGGCTGCTGCCAGTAGTCCCAGCTCGTGCGTATCCGCGGCTCCGTGGGGCCCCACTTTCCTTGATCGGGGAATCGCTTCGATCTCGCCTCGGCGTAGCAATTCTTGCAGCCAGGGCTTACCTTGGACGCTGGCTGGCTGTGTCTCGGACACCATCGCTTACGGCAAGGATCGATACGAGGCGTTCGGGAGCGGCT
>CAYYID010000100.1:0-14915 GCA_964471915.1 uncultured Solibacteraceae bacterium
TCGAGTTCCGCGGGCTCCCTACATCCGTCCGAGTTGTGTGATCACTCTCAAGAACCCTGAATGGGGAGTCGAAGCGATCCCCCGTTAGTCCGGGCTCGCAAGGGGAGCGACAATGCACCCTCCGCCGGGCCCCGCCCTTGAACCACCCGGCGGGCCGTGGTACCGTCCTTGCAGGCGAAAGAGGCTCGCATGACCCGAGCACTGCAACGATTCCCGCTCTGCCTCGCGGCGGCCGGGCTCGCGCTGGCGCAGGTGCCGGCCTTTCCCGCCGGCACCTGGCAGTCGGCCACGGGAAGACTTTCCAGTTTCTGCCACAATCTGGTCCAGAGATGATTCGACACTCGTTGATCTTCGTACTGGCCGCTGTCTCAATATTGACCTCCGCCTGTAGGCGTTTGCATGACCAAGCGGTCGAGCCCTACGTGCCGGACGAGTCGTCAGTCGCTTTTGACTTGGTGCCGCTACAAAGCGGACCGGACTCGCAGCGATGGATGGGGATCTACAAGTCTCGTGAAAAGGTCGCCAGATTCCGTATTGAATTAGGGCCCGCGAAGTCCGCGTCGACTGACACGGGTTTGGGTATCACCTTCAAGTTCGGCGAAGGCAAACTGCTACCAGAGCAAGGATCAGACTCAAGTGTCCTGCTTGCCGATCTTAAACGGGCGCTCGAAGCGAAAACGATGCCTGTGCTTCCTCAGGACAAGAGAAGCGTAACGTTCGCGTATGCCAACATCGGAGACAACCTATCGCGTGTCAGTGGTGGTGGGTTCGACGTCAAACGGCTTGGGCATTGGACGGCACTCAAGCTCTTCTTTGGAGACGGTGATCAGGAATCGCAGGTCTTTCTGAACATCAACGCTCGCATCAAGAAGGGCGAATTTTCCATCAAGGATCCGGACTACGGGGACTTGGTTTTGGCGGAGCTTGCTAAGGTGCTTTAGGGAAAACGGAAAGCTTGGCCATCGGCGGCCGGTGGACCGCTACAACGCCGCGGGCAACGTCGCGAGCGAGGTGGCGGGCACGGGGCGCTGTTGCGAGGCAGACGCGACGGTCCCCAGGGGTCTAAGCCGAAAAAGGTTGACAATGTCAACCTTCGATCCTTGACTTTGTCAACCTTCTTGCGCCTCCCAGACCCGCATCTCCGGCCGCGCCGCCGCCAACCCCCGGACCCCCCGCACGAACGCGCCGGACTCTGGTACCGCGAAGTGCGCCTCCAGCGCCGCCCGGTCCGCCCACTCCTCGAAGAAAAACAACCGCAGCGGCTGCTCCGGATCCCGGTACACCGCGTGCGAAACGCAGCCCGGCTCCGCGCGCGACCGGCGAACGTGCTCCTGGCTGAGCCGCAACAGTTCCTCGAACGTATCCTCGCGCGCCACCACCGAACCTGTGACCAGGATCATGACTCCTCCCCGCTCCTGCTTTACAAATCCCTACAGTACACCTTGAACTTTTCTGAGGGAAAATGGTTTCTATCCATGAACATGACCAAGCTTACGCTCGTCCTGGGACTGTGTGTGTCATCGTTCGCGGCGGCTCCGAACTTCACCGAGCACATCGCGCCGATCGTCTTCAAAAACTGCACCGGCTGCCACCGGCCGGGCGAAGCCGCTCCGTTCACGCTGTTGAACTATGACGACGTGAAGAAGCGCGGCGCGCTGATCGCCGCCGTCACCAAGAACCGCGTGATGCCGCCGTGGCACGCCGACCAGGGCTACGCCGCGTTCCGCGACGAGCGGCGCCTGAGCGACGAGCAGATCGCCACCTTCGCCGCCTGGGTGAAAGCCGGCATGCCCGAGGGACCCAAGGCCAAGCTCCCCGAGCTGCCCAAGTTCCCCGAAGGCTGGCAGCTCGGCAAGCCGGACCTGGTGCTCACCATGAACCAGGCCTTCGAAGTGCCGGCGGACGGTCCGGACATCTACCGGAACTTCTCGCTGCCCATCGCTCTGCCCGAGGACAAGTGGATCAAGGCCATCGAGCTGCGCCCGTCGGCGCGCCGCGTGGTGCACCACGTTCTGTACTTCCTCGACACCACGCAGGCCGCCCGCAAGCTCGACGGCAAGGACGGCAAGCCCGGCTTCAGCGGGATGAGTTCGGCCCGGGTCGCGGCCGGCGGCGGCATCGGCGGCTGGGCCGTCGGCGCCAGCCCGCGGTTCCTTCCCGAGGGCCTGGCCCATCCCCTGCCCAAGGGCGCGGACCTCATGATCCAGACGCATTTCCACCCCACCGGCAAAGCGGAGCGCGAGCAGACCACCATCGGCATCTACCTCACCGACAAAAAGCCGGAGCGAATGCTCACCGGCGTGCAGGTGCCGGCGCTGTTCGGCGTGGGCGCGGGGCTCGACATCCCGGCCGGCGAGCGGAACTACAAGATCAAGGACTCGTTCACCCTGCCCGCCGACATCGAGGTCTTCGGCGCGGGCGCGCACGCGCACTACATCGCCAAGACGATGCACCTCACCGCGACGCTGCCCTCCGGCGAGACCAAGACCGTGCTCGCCATCAACGACTGGGACTTCGCCTGGCAGGATCAGTATTACTTCGAGAAGTCCTTCATTCTGCCCAAGGGCACGAAGGTCGAAGTGGAGCTGACCTACGACAATTCGGAGCAGAACCCGCGGAACCCGCAGTCGCCGCCCAAGCGCGTCCAGTGGGGCGAGGGCTCGTTCGACGAGATGGGCTCCATGTCGCTGATCGCGGTACCGGCCGACGCCAAGGACACGGCGTTGTTGCGCGCGGAGCTGCAGAAGAAGCGGGACGAGGCGATCCGGAACGCGATGAAGCAGCGGACACTCGGCCGGCTGACCGGCGGGCAGTAGGACTCGAAGCCGCCGCGCTCCAGAACCACGCGGCGGACGGCTTCAGTCAGAATGTCGCGCAGACCTCCGATCCCGGCGGGACACTTTGTCCCGTTCGGGATCGTTTGCTTTTTGTCCTCAAGCAGTTAGCGAATGGCACCCGGCGTGTTGTAGGAGCGGCAAATCATGTCGCTTCGGGTTACGCTACATCTCGTCAGTGTTCTGATCCTGACGGCAACATCGTTGTCGACGCAGCGCGGGGATTGGGAGTTCCGCGATCCTTTTTCGTACCTTTGCTTTCTGGCGTTCGCGTGGGTGGCGTTCGCGTTGCGCGTGCCCAGCCCGGTGCCTGCACAGCACCTGTCGATGGGCTTCGTGTTCATCGTGGTGGCGCTGAACCAACTGAACTTGCGGGAAATGCTGCAGATCACCGGTTCGGTGATCCTGATCCAGTCGGTGCTGCCAGCGCGGCGGCGGCGGGCGGATGACGACGCCGCGACCCTGGCCCTGCTTTCCACGCTGCTGAGCACCTGGACCGGAGTGCTGGTGGCCCAAGTGGTGTTCCACACTTCGTTGTTCGGCATTTCGGGGTTCGAGCCATCGGTGCGGCTGGTGCTGGCCGCCACGGCCTGCCTGCTGGCCAACCACGTGCCGCTGGCGCTGGTCTACGCCGTCACGGAGAAAGACGGCCGCCGGCGAGCCTGGCAGGCTTGCCACTTGTGGTCCTATCCGGCGTACCTGGTGGCGGCCGCGGTCGCCGCGTCGCTGCGGTTCCCATCGACGCACCTGGATTGGATCAAGACGCTGATCGTGATCCCGGTGACCTTCGGGATCTACTATTCCTACCGCCTGTACCTGGATCGCCTGAGCCTGCAGCACGACCATACGGAGCGGCTGAGTTCGCTGCACCACCGCACCATCGAGGCCCTGGCGCTGGCCATCGAGACGCGCGACGAAGGCTCGAGCAGCCACCTGCGGCGGGTCCAGTTCTACTGCGAGAAGCTGGCCGAGGCGCTGGCCCTTCCGGACACCCAGCGCGAGGCGCTGCGCGCGGCTTCGCTGCTCTACGACATCGGCAAGCTCGCGGTGCCGGAACACATCCGCGCCAAGCAGGGCCGCCTGACGCCGGAAGAGTACGACAAGGTGAAGATCCACCCGGGCATCGGCGCCGACATCCTCGATCATGTGCAGTTCCCGTATCCGGTCGCGCCGATCGTGCGGGCGCACCACGAGCATTGGGACGGGTCGGGCTATCCCGACGGGCTGCAGGGCGAGGAGATCCCCGCCGCCGCGCGTATTCTTGCCGCGGCGGACTGCTTTGACGCCCTGCTGTCGCACCGGCCGTACCGCGACGCCATGCCGCTGGAGCGGGCGGTGCAGCAATTGGTGGCGTTGAGCGGCAACCATTTCGATCCGCGGGTGGTGGAGCTGATCCGCAAGCATCACGTAGAATGGGAAAAAGCGGTGCAACAGCGGGTGCGCCCCGCACCTCGCAACGCGAAAGTGGAACGCGGATCCGCGCCGGGCGCCGGCTTCGATCCCTCCGGCCGGTTCCTGATGTCGATCGACTCCGCCCGTCAGGAAGCCCAGGCGATCTTCGAGGTAACGCACAAGCTCAGCAACAGCCTGGACCTGCGCGAATCCTGCCAGTTGGCGGAAAAAGCCCTGAAGCAACTCGTGAATTTCGACACCATGGTGCTGTTCGTTCAGGAGGGCGGGGTGCTGGTGCCGCGCCACGTGTGTGGCGGCCATCTTTCGGTGTACGCGTCGCTCCAGCCGGCGGTCGGCACGGGGCTGTCGGGCTGGGTGGCGGCGAACAACAAGCCGATCCTGAACGGCGATCCGGGCTTGGAATTCGGCCATCTGCCGCCGGCCTCGCGTCCGGGCGCATTTGCTTCTGCGCTGTCGGTGCCGCTGGTGGCGGGCGACCTGCGGGGCGCCATTACGCTCTACAGCCGCACGCCAGAGGCGTTCTCCGGCGAGAGCCTCCGCGTGGTGGACGCCGTGGCGCCGAAACTCGCCGTCGCGGTCGAGAAGGGCCTCAAGTTCCAGCAAGCGGAGACCTCCTCGGTAACGGACTTCCTCACGGGCCTGCCGAACGCGCAGTCGCTGGCCCGGCACCTGGAGCGGGAATTGGCGCTCAGCCGGTGCCTGGACGCGCAACTGGCGGTGGTGGTCTGCGATCTGGACGGCTTCAAGCAGGTGAACGACCGGTTCGGGCACCTGATGGGCAACGATCTGCTGCGGGCACTGGGCCAGGGCTTCCGCGACTCCTGCCGCGAGTACGACTACGTAGCCCGCATGGGTGGCGACGAGTTCGCGCTGGTGCTCTACGGCATGACGCGCAAGAACATCCAGACGCGGCTGGAGCAACTGCGGGAAATGGTGGTGACGATCGGCGAGGGCGTTTGCCATGAAGCGGTGCTGGATGCGAGCTTCGGCGTGGCGTTCTTCCCGTCGGATGGGCAGAAAGCCGAGGAACTGCTGGCCGCGGCCGATAAGAACATGTACGACGTGAAGGACGACCAGCGGTGGCTGCGCTCCACCGGGCGGTCGAACCTCGTGTTCCTGCCGCGCCGCGCCGGGTAACGGCCGGGCCCGGCCGGGTGGTATCATTTGCGGCGATGGCCGGATCTCCCGCGCCCGCCGCTCCTGCTGCTTCCCGCGCCCGTTCCCGCTGGCGGCGCCGGCTGTACACGCTGCTGGCGATTCTCGCGGGGCTGCCCTGCGCCCTCGTCCTGGCCCTGTTTCCGTGGGACACCGACCGTCCGCTGACCGCGGAGGAGATCGAGAAAAACCGGCGGTATTACGCAGAGGCGTACCAGCGTCCGGCGGACGCCCAGGACCCCGAATACGAAGCCCGGTACACCCGCATCGCCCGGACGGCCGCGCTACAGGAGCGGATCGAGGAGCGCGTGGCGGCCTTCGTCCGCGAACACCACCTGGAGGAGCAGCCGGTGCTCGAAGTCGGCTCCGGCCGGGGCTACCTGCAGGATGTCGCGCGCGATTACACCGGGCTCGATATCTCGGCCACGGTGGCCGGGTTGTATCACAAGAAATTCGTCCTCGGCTCGGCGACCGCCATGCCGTTCCCGGACAACAGCTTCGCGGGCGGCTGGAGCATCTGGGTGCTGGAGCATGTCCCGAACCCGGAGCAGGCGCTCCGCGAGTTGCGCCGGGTGATGCGCAACGGCGCGGTGGTGTTTCTGCTGCCGGCCTGGAACGTGACGCCCTACGCCGCCAACGGCTACTTCTCGCGGCCCTATTCGGACTTCGGCGGGTGGGGCAAGGCGGTGAAGGCGAGCATCCCCGTGCGGCAGTCGCCGTACTTCTGGGTGTTGGAGCACGTGCCGGCGCGGATGCTGCGCGGGCTGGCGGCGCGGACGGGCGAAACGACGCTTCACTACCGGCGGCTGGACGCCAACTTCACCACGTACTGGGAGCCGGATAGCGACGCGATCAACTCGCTGGACCGCCACGAAATGTACTTATGGTTCCGCAGCCGCGGGGACGAGTGCCTCAACTGCACCGGAGGCGCGGGCTCGGTGCTGATGACGGGGCCGGAGCTGGTGATCCGCATCCGGAAGTGATGCGGCTTCCCTGCCCTGACGGCGCTACCCTAGCTGCGGCGGCCGAACGGCGACGGCGGCGGCGGGGGTGGTGGCGGCTCCGGCGGGGGCGGCAGCTTCTTGGGGCGCGCGTCGAGTTTCTGCAGGATCAGCGCCTGCTTCGCCTTGGCGAACTTGGGCGACCCGGGCGCGACCCCGGCAGCCTCGACGTCTTTGTCGGTGACCTCGGTGGCCGTCAGCAGGTACTTCTGGAAGTAGTTCTTGATGCGGTCCTGCACCACGCGCTGGCTGGAATAAAGCAGCAGGTAGAGCAGCACTTCGCCGGGGATGGCGCCGGCGGCGGTGTAGATATGCGACGGCTTGGTGAGCTTCGCGCTCTTGAGGTCGCGCTCGCCCTTCTTGGCGGCGGCCACCAGCTTGCCGACCGAGTTCAGATCGGCCTTGCTCAGCGACACGGCCTTGGCCAGCGCCGCGCGCTCCTTGGCGTTCAGCTTCTCGAACAGCACGTGCAGGAACAGGGGCAGGTTCCGGGTGGGGACCGGCACGCCGAAGGGCAGCATCTGGCGGGCCTTCTGGAGCTTCTGGAACGCGGAGAGGTTCAGCTTGGGTCCGTTGAGGGCCGGCGAGAAGAGGGGCAGCAGCCGCTCGCGTTCGAGCGCTTCGAGCAGTTCGGCGCTGTTCGGCTCCTCGGCGTAGGCGTGCATCTCGGCGGCGAGCGCGGCAGCGGGGATCTTGTCGAGCATGCCGGCTTCGCGCGCATTGTCGAACTGCATCTGGGTGCGCTCCTCGACGGTGTAGCCGAGCCGGACGCGGAAGCGCACCAGGCGCAACAGGCGCGCCGGGTCGTCGTAGAAGACGTAGTTGTGGTTGGCGCGCAGCTCGCGCCGCTCGATGTCGGAGATGCCGTTGGCCGGGTCCAGCAGCAGTCCCTTGGAGTTCGCGTTCAGGGACAGGGCGATAGAGTTGATGGTAAAGTCCCGGCCGCGCAGATCCTCGTGGATGGAGGCCGCGGTCACCTGCGGCTTGCCGCCCGGCTTGGGATACTTTTCCTGGCGGGTCATGGAGATTTCGGCGGTCACGCCGGTGGCGAAGCGCAGTTCCACGGACTTCCGGACGTCATCGGTGGAGACGATCTCGGCGGCCTTGCTCTGGGCGAGCAGCTTGGCCACCTTGACGGCATTGCCTTCCACCCGGAAATCGAGATCGCGGATGGGGAAGCCGGCGAGCATATCCCGGAGCGCTCCTCCGGTAAGGAACAGGTTGACATGGGCGAGAGCCGCCGCGGCCTGCACCTCCGCCACCGCGCGCCGCTGATCGGCGCTCAGGTGGTTTTCCAGCATGAACATGTAGTCGCTCATCGCTTACGCTCGCATCCTCCACGAAACCGCGGCCCGCGTCCGGTCAGGCGCGGGGATGGTGCTGATCCACGACGCCGCGCAGCCGGGATCGCAGGACATGGGTATAGATCTGCGTGGTGCCGATGTCGGCATGGCCGAGCATCAACTGCACGCTGCGCAGATCGGCGCCGCCCTCCACCAGGTGCGTGGCGAAACTATGCCGCACCACATGGGGCGTGAGATGGGGAACGATCCGGGCGCGCTTGCCGTACTCCCGCAAGAGCTTCCAGAAACCCTGCCGGGACAGCTTGCCGCCCCGGGCGGTAACGAACAGAAACGACGAAGGACGGGCGCGGAGCAACGCTCCGCGACCCTCGCGCAGGTAGGTCTCGACGGCCGCAATCGCGGAGCGCCCCACCGGGACCAGGCGCTGCTTCCGGCCCTTACCGGTGACGCGGACCACGCCGGAGCTGAGATCGAGGTTGGCGAGCGGCAGGGCGCAGAGCTCCGAAACCCGGAGTCCGGTGGCGTACAGGAACTCGAGCATCGCCCGGTCGCGCAGTTCGCGGGGGGTGCCACCGGCGGGGGCGGCCAGCAGCCGGTTCACCTCGTCGAGGGAGAGGTACTTCGGCAGGGTGGACCACTGCTTGGGGAGGGTGAGGAAAGTAGAGGGGTCCTCCGTGGTCAGCCCCTCGCGCAGCAGGAACTGGGAAAAATTGCGCAGGGTGGTCAGGTGCCGGGCGATGGACCGGGGGTTCAGGCCGGACTCGTCGAGCTCCCTGGCGTAGGCCTGGAGGTTGGCGACCTTGGGCGGCCAGCCGGGCTGGGCGGCGGCGAAACGGGCCAGATCCCGGCGGTAGGCGGCGAGGGAGTTGGGCGCTAAACCCTTCTCCACACGGCAGAATTCGAGGAATGCCCGCACCTGGACCTGCAACGGGGAGGGCGGCCCGGCCGACGGCGGGGGCGGACCGCTGACGGTCGTCCCGGAGCTGCGGCCGCGATTCATCCTGCCAATGATACAATAATCGCGAATTTGTTTGGAAGAAAAACTCTCCAGGACTCATAGGGTTTGGCCGGATCCACAAACAAAAAGGTGATCGTGTCGCGCCGCGAGCGCGAGCCGCTGGCGGGGTTCGTGAATCCGCAAAGCTACCTGCTGCCAGAGGGGATCGAGTTCCTGAGCACCGCCGGACAGGTTCTGGTGCTGCCCTATCCGGAGGTCGAAGTCGTTTCTTTTGTTAGAGATTTCGATGCCGGGGAAAGCTGGCGGGAGCACCGGGTGTTCCAGAGCCGCCCCAAGAACCCGGGACTTTGGCTACGGCTGGTGTTCCGGAACGGCGACCAACTGGAAGGTCTGGTGGCGAACAACCTGCTGGCTTTTGAGCCGTACGGGGTAACGATCACGCCGAACGACCCGAACTTCATGAATCAAAAGATCTTTGTCCCGCGCGCGGCGCTTCTGGATTGCCAGGTGCTGGGGGTGATTGGCAGCCCGCTGCGGAAGCCGGCGAAGGCGGGTCCCCGGACGGACGAGCGGCAGCTCCCGATGTTCGGGGAGGGGTGAGGAACGGGCCGCCGGGTGGTCCGGTTGGGACTCCTACAACTTCTCTTCGAGCAGCTTCCGGATTTCGTGGTCGCTGATCATGCCTTCGGCGCCCAGCGCATACGCGCAGTGCATCTCCAGCACCCCGCCGGCGAAGGTCATCGCCACCTGCTCCTTCGCCGCGACGTTCTTCAGTTTCACCAGCTTCAATCCTTCGCGCACGGCCTGCTTGCCCATCGCGTCGTGGCAGATCGGGCGGAGCGCCATGTTCAACCGGTGGCAGGAGAGGTTGTCCAGAAAATTCAGCGACGCGAAGTCGGGGAAGCTCGCCCAATCCACTTCATAGGGGATCGGCGCGCCGCAGATTTCCTCGATCTCTTTCACCCGCTCCGGCAGGGTGACGTCCTGCAGTTCCTGCATCTTGCGCCGTTCGTTGAGTCCCATGTCAGTCTCCTCCTGGCAACGCGCGATTCGCGCCCCCACATGATCAGGCTACACTGGGAATCGTGCAGTATCTTCAAGCCGGACGCCACAAGCTGGTGATGCTGGAACTCGACCCCGAGTTCCTGGAGAACATCGCCAAGCAGGCGGGCTTCGAGTTCACGATGGAGGACCAGCCGCGCGTCATCCGGCTGGAGTTGAAAGCCGCCGACCGCCAGGCGCCCCTGCTGCTGTTCGACGCCGCCGATCCGGCCAACATCGGCTGGTTCTCGCGCTGCCAGTTCTACGTGGACGGGCTCAGCGGCAGCGTGCTGCAGACCCCCATCGCGCTCGCCAACCTCACCGACCGGCAGGGCCGCCCTTCGCCGCACGCCATCCGGCTGCAGATTTCCAAGGAACTGCCGGCCGATTTCCGGCTGCCGAACAAGACGCCGGTGAGCGAGCAGATGGTCTATGCGGTGCTGTACAACTTCCTGAACGCGCTGCTGAACACCGGGGTGGGCGTGTGCGGCGGCAAGGCGATCAAGCCATTGACGGGCCGCGAGAACAGCAAGAACTGAGGCCGCCTACGCCCCGGCCTTGCGCTTCACGTCGATGTTCAGTCGCTTGATCTTCTGGTTCAGCGTCGACAGCGGGATCCGCAGCGCCTGCGCCGCTTCCGTCTGGCTGCCGCCGGACTTCTCCAACTGGTCCAGGATCTTCCGGCGCTCGAAGTCCGCCACGATCTCGAACAGCGACGCGTCCGGCGCCAGTTCCCCGTGCTCGTCGCGGCGGATCGCCATGCCGCTCGGATGCAGCAGGTGCTCCGGCAGCACGTCGGCGCCCACCGTGTCCGATGTCGCCAGCACCACGGCGCGCTCCACGACGTTCTCCAACTCGCGCACGTTGCCCGGCCAGCCGTGGTCCATCAGGATCTGCATCGCTTCCGCGTCGAACTTCAGCCGTCCGACGAACTTGCCGTTCTCCTGCGTGTACTTGTGAAAGAAGTGCTCGATTAGCAGAGGGATGTCTTCCTTGCGCTCCCGCAGCGGCGGCAGGGCCAGGTGGATCACGTTGAGGCGGTAGTAGAGATCCTCGCGGAACTTGCCCTCTTCCACCCATTTGCGGAGGTCGACGTTCGTCGCGGCGATGATCCGCACGTCCACGCGCACCGCCTCCGAAGCGCCCACCGGCATGAACTCCCGCTCCTGGATCACGCGCAGCAGCTTCGCCTGCACTTCCGGCGTGATGGTGCCGATCTCGTCGAAAAAGATGGTGCCGCGGTCGGCGACTTCGAAATAGCCCTTGCGCGACGCCACCGCGGAGGTGAACGCACCCTTGATGTGCCCGAAGAGCGTCGATTCGATCAGGTCCGGCGGCACGCTGCCGGTGTTGAACGGCACGAACGGCTGGTCGGCGCGCGCCGAATAGGCGTGGATCGCGTTGGCGATCAGCTCCTTGCCGGTGCCGGTCTCGCCGGTGATCAGCACCGTGGCGCGGCTCGGCGCCACCTGCGTCACCAGGTCGAAGACGCGCAGCATGCGCTCGCTCTTGCCGACGATGTTCGGAAAGCTCGACCGCTGCTTCAGCGCCCGCTTGAGCTGCAGGTTCTCGCGCTCCAGTTGCCGCTTGCCGATCACGCGGTCGATCTCGCGGATCAGCTTCTCGTTGTTCCAGGGCTTCGAGAAGTAATCCGTCGCGCCGCGTTTCAGCGCGTCGATCGCCACGTCGATCGACCCGTAGGCCGTGATCAGAAACACGGGCGTCTCGGTATCGCGCGCGCGGATCTCCTCCAGCAGGTCCATGCCGCTGCGGTCCGGCATCATCATGTCGAGCAGCACCAGGTCGTAGGCGGAGCCCAGCATCCGGCCGACGCCTTCCTGCGCGTTGCCGGCCAGGTCGACCTGGTAGCCTTCGCTTTCGAGCAGCGCCTCCAGGCCCTCGCGGATATCCGCCTCGTCGTCGATCACGAGGATGCGTCCGCGCGTCTTGGGCGGCAAGGCGGTTTCGGGAACCAGGCGTTCGGGCATGGGGAGGGGGCGAATGCTCCTAGGGTACCGTGTTCACGGCGGCGCCGGCAGTCTCCGCCGCGCCCTGCAGCACGGGTGCGGCTGCGCGACCGCCGGTTCGGCCCAGCGGGAACTCGATGCGGAAGCGCGTGCCCCGCCCCAGCTCGCTGTCCACCTCGATCTCGCCGCCGTGTTCCTGCACGATGCCGTAGGTCACCGACAGGCCGAGCCCGGTGCCCTTCTTCGCGCCCTTGGTGGTGTAGAAGGGATCGAAAATCCGCGTCAGGTTCTCCGGCGCAATCCCGATGCCGGTGTCCGCCACTTCCACCCGGATCGCGGCGCCTTCCAGCCACGAGCGCAGCCGGAGCGTGCCGCCGTTCTCCATCGCATCGCGCGCGTTCAGGATCAGGTTCAGGAACACCTGCTGCAGCTTGCCGTGGGAGCCGCGCAGCACCGGCAGCGGATCCATGAGGTCGTACGCCACGCTCACCCGCGCCTTCTGCAACTGATGCTCCACCAGCGTGGCCGTCTCGCGCACCACTTTGTTCAGGTCCACTTCCACGAACTCGGTGGGCGCCACGCGCGAGAAGTTCAGCAGCGAATTGACAATCTCGCTCGCCCGGAACGTCTGCCGCGCGATCTTGTCCAGGAGTTTCGACTTCTGGTCGTCGCCGGTCACCTGCTTGGCCAGCATCTGCGCGTAGGTGGAGATCACCGCCAGCGGCGTGTTCACTTCGTGCGCCACGCCCGCCGCCAGCAGGCCGATGGAACTCAGCTTGTCGGCCTGCACCAGGCGCTTCTCGAGTTCCGCGCGGTCCGTGACGTCGTCGAAGATGATCAGGCGGCCGATCTCGTCGCCGTCGCGCGCCACCAGCGGCGCGATAGCGACGTTCACCGTCACTTCTTCGCGGTCCGCCAGGCGCAACGGCTGCTTGTAGATGTTGTGGATCCCGCGCTCGCCGCGCAACTGCCGCAGGCGGTCCATGAGTTCGCCGGGCAGCAGCTCCGCCAGCCGGCGGCCCACCGCCGCGTGACGCTCAATTCCCAGCAGGCGCTCCATCTGCGAGTTCCAGCTCTCCACCCGGTCGTCCAGATCCGCCGCCAGGATGCCAACGTTGATCGACTCGACGATGTTCTCGGAAAACTCCTTCAGCCGTTCGAACTCCTCCGCCTTCTGCTTCAGGGACCGGTACAGCAGCGCGTTGTCGATGGCGATGCCGACGTAGCCGGAGAGCGTCACCAGCAACTCGACGTCGTCGCTGGACAGGAAATCGCCATCATCGGTGCGGCTGACGCCCAGGTAGGCGATGGTGCGCCCGCGGACCGCGCACGGCAGGTAATAGGTGAGGTCGAGTTGCGCGATCGAGTCCCGGACCGGGCTGGTGAGGTCCCGCGACATGACGTCCAGCGGATTGCGCGTCCGCTCGAAGAACAGGTACGGGCCATGCGGCTTCACGGTGAGGAAGCTCAGGTCCAGCCGGCGTGGCACGGCTTCCTGCCGGCCCTGGGCGGTCCAGAGCATGTGCAGGCGGAACCCTTCCGGATCCTCGCCGAGAAACAGCGCCACCTGCCGGAGCGACAGCGTGCGGATCAGCCGCTCGGCCACGCTCTCCAGCATCGGGTCCAGCTCGGTCTGCGCGCTCAACTCGCGGGCGAACTCCACCAGCGTGCGGCGGTAGTCATAGCGGTCGCGGTAGAAGTAGTAGCGATCCAGCTGCTCCTGCATCCACTTGCGGATCGGCTGAAAGACGAAGGTCGCGATGAGCAGGATCGCGACCAGCGCCGCCGCGCTCACCTCGCCGGTCTTCGAGAGCGCGAAGAGCATGCCGAAGAACACGCTCAGCACCGCCAGCGTGGCCAGCGTATACACGTAGCCCTGCTGGAAAATGATGTCGACGTCCATCAGCCGGTAGCGGAGGATCGCGTAGGCCCAGGTGAGCGGGACCAGCACCAGCGACACGACGCTGAGCTTCATCCACGCCGCGGGAGCCGATCCGGCGACATAGGGAATCGCGTACAGCACCGCGAACGGCACCACGCCGAACAGCGCCCCGTTGCGCAGGAACGTCAACTGCCGCCGCTCGACCGGATCCTCGGCGCGCCGCAGCGACAGCGTCACCGCCGCCGTCCCCGCCAGGTACAGCACCGTCAGGTGCGCCAGCCACACGCGGTCCAGCATCCAGCGCGTTTCCACCAGCGGCGCCGCGCTGCGCAGGATCCCCAGCCCGAATCCGGCGTACAGGCTCACCAGGACGATGGCCGGCAGGTACACCAGCGCCGCCGCGCCGCGCCGCTTGATCCACGCGAACCGCTCGGGAAACACCAGGGTGAAGTGGAAGAAGATCGCGGGCGCGACCGCGCCCGCGGCGACGTTGCCCCAGTAGATGACCTTGTCGAAGTTGTTGAGCTTGCCCGTGTAGTGGAACGTCGAAAGAATGAACGAAACCAGGCACAGCAGATAGAAGTGCAGAGCCTTCGGGGCGTTGCCGCGGCGGAAGTACACGAACAGCCCGATGCCCAGATACGCCGCGCCCACGACATACTGGACCCATAGCGAGAGGTCGGGTTCGCCCTCGCTGACGATCACATTGGTCTCGAAGAGCGCCGCCCCGCGCGCCACGCGGTACCGGGCGGTCTTCCACGAACCCAGGCGCGTGACGTACTCGACGGCGTGGGCCGCCGTATCCACCTTCCGGCCTTCGATGGTCAGCAGCCGGTCCCCGAGACGGATACCGGCATGTTCGGCCGCGCTGTCGACGGCGACGTGCCGGGCGACTACGTGCGCCGCGCCGTCGGCTTCCACCTCGTCGACCCAGGTAACTCCATCATCCGGCTGGTGAAAACGGTTCTGTTGCTGGAGATTCAGCGCCGCGGCCACCACCGCCGCAGACGTCAGGATCACCAGTAGCGCGCCGACGAGTTGGTCCTTTAACTCCCGCACCGACTGTCGCAGACCCCGGTAGCGTCTCAGGTTCTTTAGACACCACCGCTTGCAAGATACCTTGCAAGTTCGAGGCCACCTCTCCCCGGTTCCTTTGCCTGTGATTTTACAACAACTTGCCCCGGGATACTATCCCCTTTCTGCGGCTTTCGGAAGATCCCACTTCACGGAAGTGTAGACTTCTGACCCACCGGCCTCACAAACGAAAAAAGCCAGCGTGGTCCCGGACCCTCCGAGAGCCCAGGGCCACGCTGGTGGCTTGCGAGAGAAAAGGAGGTTCTCTAGTACTATCTGTGGCTAT
>CAYYID010000101.1:0-14686 GCA_964471915.1 uncultured Solibacteraceae bacterium
ATGGCATCGTCAATTTCCTCAAGCGGTACGAGGGCGTGGACGTCTACGACCGCGAGAGCGACTTCAATCCGTTCCACGCCACACGGACGTAACGGCGCGCCTCCTGTGCGATCCTGTTCCTAGGCCCGATGAGTAGCGAGCCCTCGATCCTCGAAGCGAAAGCCGCCGTTCTCACCGCGCCCCGCGTGCGCGGCGGGATGTTCGCGCTGACGCTCTACTGCGTCGCCCATTTCTTCATCGACCTCTATTCGAGCGCCCTCGGAGCCTTCCAGCCCGTGCTGGTGCAGAAGCTCTCGCTGTCGCTGACCGAAGCCGGCTTCCTCGGCGCGATGATGACCTTCTCCGGTTCCTTCACGCAGCCCTTGTACGGTTATCTTTCGGACCGCTTCCACTCGCGGATGTTCTCCGTGCTGGCGCCGGCCGTCGCCGGGATCTTTATTTCCGCCGTCGGGCTGGCGTCCGGCTACTGGACCGCCATGCTCTGCGTGTTCCTGGGCGGCGCCGGCATCGCGTCCTTCCATCCGCAGGCCTCCGCGCGCGCCACGCTGGGCGTCACCGCGAACCGCGGGCGCTGGATGGCAGTGTTCATTTCCGCCGGCACGCTGGGCCTGGCCGCCGGACCCACGTACTTTTCCACATTGATCGCGAAGCTCGGCATGCCGCACACGTACCTGGGGGCCATTCCGGGCGTGCTGGCGACGCTGCTGATGATCGCGTACCTGCCCGAACAGCCGCTGCACGCGCGCCGGCAGGGCGGTTTCGACCTCGCCCCGCTGCGCGCGGTGTGGCAGCCGCTGACGATCCTCTATTTCTGCGTTTTCCTGCGCTCCGCCGTGCAGATCACCTTCGGCCAGTTTCTGACGCTGTACCTGACGCGGGAACGCGGCTTCTCGCTGATCGACGCCAGCCTGACGCTGTCGGCCTACCTTTCCTGCGGCGCGCTGGGCGGCTTCGTCGGCGGCCACCTCGCCGATAAGTTCGGCGGACGCCGCATCATCATCGGCTCCATGATCGGCGCGGTGCCGTTCCTCGGGCTGTTCTTCTGGACCACCGGCCCGCTGTCGATCTTCTCACTGGTGTTCGGCGGCCTGATTCTGCTGTTCACGATCCCCGTGAACGTCTTCATGGCTCAGGAACTGGTGCCGTCGCAGTCCGGCACCGTGTCGGCCCTGATGATGGGCTTTGCTTGGGGTATGGCCGGCTTGATCTTCATTCCGCTCACGGGCTGGATCGCCGACCATCATTCGCTGCAGATCGCGCTCAGCTCCCTGATCGTCTATCCGGTCATCGGCTTCTTCCTGAGCCTGAAGCTCCCCAAATGAAGCCCGCCGTGTGCCTGCTCAGCGGAGGACTCGACTCCTCCACCTGCCTGGCCGTGGCGCGGCGCAACGGCTTCCGGTGCTACGCGCTGACGATCGACTACGGCCAGCGCCACCGGGCCGAGTTGGATGCCGCGGCGCGGGTGGCCGCGTCGCTGGGGGTCGCCGCCCACCAGGTGATCCGCCTTGACCTGCGCGCCTTCGGCGGCTCCGCGCTTACCGCCGACATCGCGGTGCCGAAGGACTCGCTGGCTCCCGGCATTCCGGTGACCTATGTCCCGGCGCGCAACACCATTTTTCTGTCGCTGGCGCTGGCGTGGGCCGAGACGCTGGGCGCGGAGGACGTGTTCGTGGGCGTCAACGCCGTCGATTATTCGGGTTATCCGGACTGCCGGCCCGAGTTTTTGCGCGCTTACGAAGAGATGGCCAATCTCGCCACGAAGGCCGGCGTCGAGGGACGTCAGCGGTTGCGGATCCAGGCGCCGCTGCTGGAGTTGTCGAAGGCGCAGATCGTGCGGCTGGCGGTAGACCTGGGCCTGGATCTGGCGCTGACGCATAGCTGCTATGATCCCGTCGAGGGCGGGCGGCCCTGCGGCCATTGCGATTCGTGCCTGCTGCGCCGCCGCGGCTTCGCGGAGGCCGGCCTCGCCGATCCGCTGGAGGCAAGTTCATGAAGATCGCCGAGACGTTTTATTCGATTCAGGGCGAGGGGACGCTGGCGGGCGTGCCGTCGCTTTTCGTCCGCACCAGCGGCTGCAACCTGCGGTGCGTGTGGTGCGACACGCCGTACGCTTCGTGGAAGCCGGAAGGCGAGGACTACGAGCTGGGCCGTATCCTGGCCGAAATCCGGCGCCAGTGGCCCAAACACGTTGTGATCACGGGCGGCGAACCGATGATTGCCGAGGACATTGTCGCGTTCACGCACAAGCTCAAGGAAATGATCGATACGCACATCACGATCGAGACCGCCGGCACGGTGTTCGCTCCGGTGGTCTGCGACCTGATGAGCATCAGCCCCAAGCTCGCCAACTCCACGCCGGTGCGGCGGGAGGGCGGCAAGTGGGCCGCGCAGCATGACCGGCTGCGGTATCAGCCCGACGTGCTCAAGCAGTTGATGGCGAACTATTCGTACCAGCTCAAGTTCGTGGTGTCGGATCCCGGCGATTTCGATGAGCTGGTCCCCATGGTGAAGGAACTCGGGGCCGACCCTTCGCGAGTGCTGCTGATGCCGGAGGGTACGGACTCGCAGAAGATCTTCGAGCGGGCGGAGTGGATCGTCGAAGCGTGCAAGCGGTTCGAGTACCGCTACTCGCCGCGGCTGCACATCGATTTGTGGGGGAATGAGCGGGGCAAGTAAGTCGCGGTCGTGGTGGTATGCTGACCGCCAGACCCGTGAAACGAGCGCTGCTTTTCTTTTCGCCCTCAGGTGCGCCGCTGCGGCGCAAGCACCGGCGGCGGGGTGGCGTGACCGTGGATAACGTCCCGCCGCTGCGCATCACTACGCGCTGGCTCCCGCTGCCCTGGGGAGTCTACGGCATCGTGCTCGCGATCGTCTTCGGAGGCGTCGGAGCCTATAGCTGGCTGCACCCCGAAGACGGGCCGACGGTGCGCATGGTGATTCCGTTGTACGGGGTCGCCTGCTACTGGGTGCTCGCCTGCCTCGCCAACCGCCGCACGGTGGTGATTACGCCGCGGCGCCTGTGGGAGGTGGTGTGGCCGGTGCCGGTCCGCCTGCCGCGGTGGACCCAACGCGCGTCGGTGAGCCATTGCTACCTGCGCAAGGTGGAGGTCTACGACGAGGGCACGGAACTGGAGCGCCATTACGCGGCCGGCGTCGAGACGGTGGGTGGCCGGCAGATCGACGTGTCGAGCTATCACCCGCGCGAGGAGGACGCGACGCGGATCGCGGTGGCGGCCGCGAAGATTCTCGGGGTCGACACCTTCGAGGTGCGCCAGTTGCCTACCGTCACCGAGAGGTTCCGCAGGCTGCTGCTGGGGCTGTTCTGGCTGGCGGTGTCTCTCGGCGCCATCTGGTGCGGCGCGGCTTGGGAGGAAGAGCACCGGCTGCAGCGGGCGGCGGCGAGCGAAGCCCGCGCGGGATCGATGTAAGATCAAAGAATGGGCACCAAGCTCGCCGCTCCCCCGAAGACTTTTCAGACCCTCGGCGGGATTCCGCTCGAAGCCGTTTATACTCCTGAGCACGCCGCCGGACTTCCGGCCACGGGCGCGCCGGGAGCGTTCCCGTACACGCGCGGGATCCACGAGACGATGTATCGCGGCAAGCTCTGGACCATGCGGCAGTTCGCCGGCTTCGCCACGCCCGAGGAAACGAACCAGCGTTACCATTACCTGCTGAGCCAGGGGCAGATGGGCCTTTCGGTGGCCTTCGACCTGCCGACGCTGATGGGCTTCGACGCGGATCATCCGACGTCGGTGGGCGAAGTGGGCAAGTGCGGCGTGGCGATCAGCTCGCTGGAGGACATGGAGACCCTGTTCGCGGGCATCCCGCTCGGCGACGTCACGGTCTCGATGACGATCAACTCGCCGGCCTCGATCATCTGGGCCATGTACCTGGTGGTCGCCGAGAAGCAGGGCGCGGACTGGACGAAGGTCGGCGGGACGCTGCAGAACGACATCCTGAAAGAGTTCATCGCGCAGAAGGAGTACATCTATCCGCCGAAGCCGTCGATGCGGCTGGTGACGGATTCGATCGAGTTCGCGACCCAGCACACGCCGAAGTTCAATCCCGTGTCGATTTCCGGGTATCACATCCGCGAGGCCGGCTCGACGGCGGTGCAGGAGCTGGCGTTCACCCTGCGCGACGGCCTGGAGTACGTCGATTGGGCGATTGAGCGCGGCCTGCCGGTGGACAGCTTCGCGCCGCGGTTGAGCTTCTTCTTCAATTCGCACAACGACTTCTTCGAAGAGATCGCCAAGTTCCGCGCCGCCCGCAAGATCTGGGCGGAAGCGATGGTGAACCGCTACGGCGCGCAGGACGAGCGGAGCTGGAAGCTGCGCTTCCACGCGCAGACCGCCGGCTGCTCACTGACCTGGCAGCAGCCGTATAACAACGTGGTGCGCACGGCGATCCAGGCGCTGGCCGCGGTGATGGGCGGTTGCCAGAGCCTGCACACGAACTCGCTCGACGAGGCCTATGCGCTGCCCAGCGAAGAGGCCGTGACGCTGGCGCTGCGGACGCAGCAGATCATCGCCCACGAATCGGGCGTCACCAGCGTGGCGGATCCGTTCGGCGGCAGCTACTACCTCGAGCGGCTGACGCATGAAGTGGAGCGGCAGGCGCTGGACTACATCCGCAAGATCGACGAAATGGGCGGCATGATCCCGGCCATCGAACGCGGGTACCCGCAGACCGAGATCGCCAACGCGAGCTTCGAGTACCAGCAGGCGGTGGAGACCAAGGACGCCATCATCGTCGGCGTGAACAAGTTCGTGGAAGAGAAGTCGGACCCGATTCCGCTGCTGCAGATCGGCGAAGCGGCGGAGAAAGCGCAGCGGGCCAAGCTCGAGAGCCTGCGCCGGCGGCGCGACAACGAAGCCGTGGCGCGGTCGCTCGACCGGCTGCGGGAAGGCGCGCGCGGCACCGAGAACACGATGCCCCTGATCCTCGACTGCGTGCGCAACTACGCCACGCTCGGCGAGATCTGCGACGCGTTCCGTGAAGTCTTCGGGACGTACACGGAAACCAGCATCCTGTAAGCAGGGCTTACCGGATCGCCAGGGTGACCGGAGGGCTGGTCTGCCCGTTGGTCTCGATCGTTACCGGTACCTCGTCGCCCGCCGGCGCTGTCCCCGGCACCACTACGTTCAACTGGTACAGACCGGGAAAACCCGGCGCGAGGCCCGCGAAGTCCACGCGCGCGTCCACCCCGCCGATCCGGACGCTGACCGGCGCGACGACGCGCGACAGGGGTCCGGCGAGCGGTGCGGCCGCACCGAGCGCCACCGGCGGACTCACCGCGCCGAGCCCGTTCGCGTAGATCACCAGCACGTCGCCGCGCCGCGCCGGACGCTGCGGCGTGATGACGGCGTTCGTGAGGCCGTCGACGATGACTCCGGCGCCGCGCCCGGTCTGATTCAACGTGTAGATCGCGGGTTGCGCCGGCGCCACCGTCACCGCCTCCGGACTCGACGACGTGGATCCGCGGCGCACCGACACCTGGTGCTGCGTGTTCACCGATAGATCGTAGGGCACCAGCGCGTTCACCTGACCCGGTCCCGCGAACGACAGCGGCAGCGCCCGGCCGGAGAGAATCACCTGCGTGGAGCCGATGGAAACGGGCAAGGGGATGCTCTGCGCGGCGGCCGCGCCTTCGCCGAGCTCGACGCCGTAGAGCGAGATGTAACCGCCGGGCGAGACCACCGCCGCTTCGCCGCTGGCGGCGTTCACCACGGCGCCGGAGGCGATGCGCGGCGCGCCCGCGGCAGGTTGCAGCGTGCCCGAGAAGCTCACCTGGCCCTGGTAAAAGCGCGAGCCGCTGGTGGCGAGCGCCGTTATGTCGAGCGTCACCGCGCCGGAGCCGTTCTGCGGCGTCCACGTCGCCGTCCACAGGCCGTCGCTGGTGTGCTGCAGGTCCAGCCGGGGGTCGCGGTTCGAGAATCCGGCCTGCACCACCGGCGAGAGATTGCGATCCCGCACCAGGGGATTGCCGCAGGCGTCGAACACCCGGATCTCCACGCGCTGCGGCTGGCCGATGCGCGCCGTGAAGTTCGGCTGCGTCAAAGTGGGGGATTCCATGCGCAGGCCGGTTTGCGCGCAACCGCCGAACGCCTCCCGGGCCTGCGACTTCGCGTCGGCCGGGGCGGGCGGCGTGGCGATGGTCACCACCGGGATGACGCGGGACGTGCCGTCGCCGAAGCCCAGCAACAGGACGGCGCGGGCGACGCCGGGCGTCAGGTCTGCGAAGTCCGGCTGCACGACGATCCGCGCCGCCTCGGCCGGGTCCAAAGTCCCCTGCAGCGGCGCGCTGGTGAGGTAGTTGTCCGGTCCGGCGAAGTACAGGACCGCTCCCGAATAAGAGATCCCGGAGTTGGCCGGGTAGTTGATCTGCAGTGACTGCGCGGCCGGTGTAGAGCCGGCCGGCGCGACGAACACCAGCGCCTGCGGCTCCACTTCGACGCCCGGATTGCCGCCGGTTTCGAGAACCGTGAGCACCACGCCCACGGTCTGCGGCGAATTCACCGCGCCGGGCGCCTCGATGCGCACGTCGCCGTAGTAAGTGCCGGGCGCGAGCCCCGCCGTTTCCACTTCGACGGGCAAACGGGAGCCCGCCGCGAGCGGGTCGGTGATCGAGCCCGACGCCTGGCCCGCGCGCAGCCACCCGGATCCAGAGAACGTCCGCGCCGTGGCCGACCAGTTCAAGGCTCCTGCGCCGCTATTCAGGATGGAGACGAACCGGGTGAGCGGCTTGCCGCCTCCCGCCGTCACCTGGAACGACAAGCCGGTCTGCGAGAGCAACAGCGAGGGCTGCGCCGGCGACACGGTCAGATTCAGCGCTATGTTGCGGCTCTCGCCATTCGACGCTTCGACGGTGACGTTGCTGCGGTAGGTGCCGGGGGCGAGCGTCTCGGTGTTCGCGTCGACCAGGAACTCGGCCGGATCGCTCGGCGTCGCCGAGCCGCGGTTCGCCACCAGGCTGAACGGGCCGCCCGTCAGACGCAGGTTGAGGTCCAGGCGGCCGGAGCCGGTGTTGAACGCCACCAGCCGCCGCCGCAGTTGCGGCGTGCCCTGCAGGGCGCCGAAGGTGAGCGTGGTCGCGTCGACGCCCAGCCGCCCCGGCTGCCGCTCCGTGAGATTCGCCGTCACCGGGATGTCCAGCGACCCGGGCAGCGCGCCCGGCACGGTGACGCGGACGGATCCCGTGAGCGCCCCCGCGCTCTGTTGCGAGGGATTCAGGCGCAGGGCCACGCGCGCGGGCATCACTCCGGTGACGCTTTCGACTTCCAGCCAGGAGGGCAGGGTGAGCGTGTACGGGATGCCTTCGATGGGGCTGTTTGCGAACAGCCCGCGCAGCAGCAGGAACTGCGGCTGCGAGCGCTCGCCACCCGCGGCGCCCGTGAACGCGAAGGAAGTCGGAGTGGCGGAAAAGCTGGTGGCGCCCACGGGGAGCACGCGGACCCGGTCGTTGTTCGAGTCGGAAACGTACAGGTTGCCGTTGCGGTCGAAGGCCAGGCCGAACGGAGCGTTGAAAGACGCTTCCAGCGCCGGCCCGCCGTCGCCCGTGAAGCCGCGCCGCCCGTTCCCCGCGACCGTGGAAAGGATCCCGTCGCGCGAAACGCGGCGGATCCGGTCGGTGGAAACCTCGGTGAAGAACAGGTTGCCGGCGGGATCGAAAGTCATGGCGGAGACGGCTCCGACACGGCCCTGGGCCGCGGGACCGCCATCGCCCGCGAAGCCGCAGGCGCCGTTTCCGGCGAACGCCGTGATCACTCCGGCGGGGGTAACCCGGCGGATCCGGCAGCCGTTGAATTCGCCGATGTAGACATTCCCGGCGGTGTCCACCGCGACGGCGCGCGGGAAGAAGACGGAGGCCGCGGTGGCGAGGCCCCCGTCGCCGGCCGAGCGGGCCTCACCGTTGCCCGCGAAGGTCGAGATGACGCCCGCCGGCGTGACGCGGCGCACGCGGTGTCCGTTAAACTCCGCGATGTAGAGGTTGCCCGCGGCGTCGTAGGCGACTCCCGACGGGCTGTTGATCCCCGCGCTGGTGGCGGGGCCGTTGTCGCCCCGGCTATCGAAGACATTGATCTGCCCGGCGATCCGCTCGATGCGGCCATCCGCCCGGATCCGCCGCACCTGGTTGCTGCCGTCGGCGATCACCACCTCGCCCTGCGGGGAAAGGGTGACGCCCTGGGGAACCGCCAGCACCTCGGTGGCCGGCCCGTCCGCGCCGTTGCCGTTCACGCCGATGCCGGCCAGCCGCCGCACCGCGCCATCGGGCGCGATGCGCCACACGAAGGCGTTCTGGGTGTCCGCGATCACCAGGCCGCCGCTCTGGTCAAAGGAAAGGTGCTGCGGCTTGAAGAGGAACAGATCGCTGGTCGTGGCCTGGTCCGGGCTGCGCCGGAAGTTGCCGTTGCCGCCGATGGTCGCAATCGTCCGCCCCGGCGTGAACTCGCGGAGCAGTCCTGCGGCCTGGTCCACCACCACCACGCTGCCGTCGGCCCGCACGGCGATGTCGTGAGGGAAAATGAACGAGGCGTTGAGCGGCGCGCCGCCGTCCCCGGCGGTAAGCGTCTGGCCATTGCCCGCCACGGTGCGGATGACGCCGTCGGCGCCCACGGTGCGGATGCGCCGGTTGCCGAGGTCGGCAATGTACAGGACGCCGGCGGCGTCTACCGCGATGCCCGACGGCACGCTGACGCGCGCGCGGCTGGCCGGCCCGCCGTCGCCGGTGAATCCGTTGGTGCCGTCGCCCGTCACGGTGGAGATGGTGAGGTCCCGCGCCACGCGGCGGATGCGGCTGGCGGTGGTCTGGGCGATGTACAGGTTCCCCGCGGGATCCACGGCGATGTCGAACGGCTCCTGCAGGCCCGCCTGTGTCGCGGGACCGCCGTCGCCGGCCGAGTTGCGCTGGCCGTTGCCGGCCACCGTGCGGATGAGGCCGTCCGGGGTCACTATGCGGATCCGGTCGTTGAAACGGTCGCAAACGAAAAGATTGCCCGCGCTGTCCAGCGCCAGCCCGGAGATGCTGGAGAACCGGGCCTGGAGGGCCGGGCCGCCGTCGCCCGCAAACCCGCCCGTGGCGGTGCCGGCGATGGTGGTGATGATTCCCTGGGGCGAGACGCGCCGCACGCGGACGTTGTCGGCGATGTAAAGCGTGCCGTCCGGCGCCACCACCACGGAGCCGGGGGACAACAGCGATGCGCTGGTGGCCGGCCCGCCGTCGCCCGAGTATGCCGCGATCCCGGTGCCCGCCACGACCGTGATCCGGCCGGCCCGGTCGATCTTGAAGACCTGGTAGTTGTATGGATCCGCGAGGTAGAAGTTGCCCTGCGCGTCCACCGCCGCGCGGCGGATCTGCTTCGAGAACGGCACCGCGGTAGCGGCTTTGCCCTCGAAATTGAACAGCCAGTCGCGGCCGGCGTAACGGGTAACAACGGACTGCGCCGACAGCCCTGCCGCGGCGGCAAGGCAAGCCAGCGAGATACGGACAGTGAGCATACACCTTCCCTATCTAGGATCGCGTAGATTCGGCAAGAACTGACGCAAGTTACCCGGAGCCGTCCGGCGCGGCGCCGGCCGCTCCTACCAGCAGCGACTCGAAGTCGGCCGGGGCCACCACCACGCCGTTCGGGGTCACGGTGCAGCCCCGCGCCCGGTCGGCCGCGGCGTCGAAGCCCAGCACTGTCGCCGGCGGCAGCACCACCCCGGCCGGAACGATGGTGCGGCGCAGGTGGCTGCCCGCGCCCACTTCGGCATGCGGCAGCACAATAGCTTCTTCCAGAGTGGAGTAGCTGTGCACCCGGCTGCCGGGCGAGAGCACGCTGCGGTTCACGCGCGCGCCAGAGATAATGCACCCCGGAGACACGATCGAATCCAGCGCCACGCCCATGCGGCGGTCGGCCTCGGCGAAGACGAACTTCGCGGGCGGCTGCTGGGGCATGTGGGTCCGCACCGGCCAGTAAGCGTCATAGAGGTTGAACTCGGGCGTCACGGCGACGAGGTCGAGATTGGCCTCGAAGTAGGCGTCGAGGGTGCCGACGTCGCGCCAGTACCGCGAACGCTTATCGTTCAAATCGTGAAAATCGTACGCCGTCACGTCCGCGGTGTGGATCAGCCGCGGCAGGATGTCCTTGCCGAAGTCGTGGGAGGACTCCGGGGCCTGCGCGTCGGCCTCCAGCGCCGCCAGCAGCACGTTGGTGTTGAACAGATAGATGCCCATCGAGGCCGAGATCTTTCCGGGCTCGAAGATGGAGCGGGCGGCTTCGGCTTCCGGCGGCTTTTCCTGAAAGCCACGGATCCGGTAGCCGGTGTTGATCTCACAGACGCCGAAGCGGGGCGCCTCTTCGGCCGGAAGCTGGATGGTCGCGATGGTGAGGTCCGCGCGGCGGCTGTCGTGCCACGTGACCATCTCGCGGTAGTCCATCTTGTAGATGTGGTCCGCCGAGAGGATCAGCGTGAGCGGGCAGTTCTCGGCGCGGATGCTCTGGATGTTCTGGTACACGGCGTCGGCGGTGCCGAGGTACCAGTCCGCGTGGATCCGCTTCATGGGCGGGATCACTTCGATGAACTCGCCGAGTTCGCTGGCCACCACGCTCCAGCCCTGGCGGATGTGGCGGTTCAGTTCCAGAGCTTTGTACTGGGTGAGGATGAAGATCTTGCGCAGGCTCGAGTTGATACAGTTGGAGAGGGTGAAGTCGATGATCCGGTAGATCCCGCCGAAGGGGACGGCGGGTTTCGCGGTCTGGGCGGTGAGCGGGAACAGGCGCTCGCCCGCGCCGCCGGCCAAGAGTACGGTCAGGACTCTTTGCAATAGGGTAGTCTCCCCGTCTATCATAGAAAAGAGTGAGGGGGTGAGTTTTCATTGGCTGAAGTGAATCTCCAGGACGGAGAGTCGCTCGAAAGCGCACTGCGGCGGTTCAAGCGTAAGGTGCAGCAGGAAGACATTATCAAAGAGATCAAGCGGCACTCGTTCTATCTGAAGCCGGGCGAAAAGCGGCGCACGAAAGAGGCGCTGGCCCGCAAGCGGAACCGCAAGAAGCGGCGTCCGGATAGCGAGTAACCGGGTTACCTACGGAAAGAAAGGCCGGCTCCTAACGGGGGCCGGCCTTTTCTGTTGTGGGGGGCTTTGGCCCTGCGTCCGCACTTTTTTCAGAGCTTCTCCCGGCGGGGGAACTACCGGCCGAAGCCGCGCTGTTCCACTTGCTTGAAGCCGGCCGGCACCTCGAACTTCGCGGCGTCCACCGGCCCGTTCGAGAACCCCGACATTTCCGACTGCATCTCCATCAGAGACCCGGGGGTCGGCTGCTGCGCAGGCGCCTGTTGCTGCGGCGGGGGCTGGCTTCCCGCGTCGTCCTTCTTGTTCCGGCGTCCGAGCATCCCGCCGAGGCCGCGCCCGATGCCTCCGCCGAGCGCGCCGCCCACCATCTCACCTGACGACGGCCGCGGCTGCTGCGGCTGCGCCTGGCCCTCGGGTGCTCCTTCCGCGCCCGAGCCCTTCATTACCGTCACCGTCAATACCGCCATGCCTTCCAGCTTGCCGGCTTCCGCGGCCAGTTGCTGCATGTTGCCCTGGTTGACCATGCCGCCGAGCGCCGCGTAGCGGGACATGTCCACGTTCTGCGCCATCTTGAGCCCCATGCGCTTCTGGAACTCCTTCACTTCGCCGTAGCCCGGAACGTCCTTGGCGAGCCACAGGCGCATTTCGGTGGTGAGTCCGCCGCGCTGCTCGGCGTTCTGCAGCTCGAACGCGAGCACCACTTCGCGGGTGTTCAGGCCCGCAATCGCCCGCGACTGGCCGGTTTCGCTGACCTTGACGTTCATCTGCACGTTCGGCTGCTCGCCCTTGCGCCCCTGCATCTGCGCCATGGCCTTTTCCATCTGCTCGCGCATCTGGGCGAAGGTCATGACGGAGTAGGTCCGCTTCTCGAAGTCGATGTTCGTGAAGCTCTCTTTGTCCAGGTCGATGATGGTGGCGTTCTTGGCGTTCACGCGCGCCGAGCGGTTCCCTTTGTAGTAGTGCGTGGAGACCTGGGGCTCCCGCGCCTCCCGGGAGAACATGCCGGCCATGCGCGCCGCCGCGCCGCCGGTCATCCTGGACGTCTCGGTGTAGCTGAAGTCCGCAGCCAGCGGGAGGCCGGTGAGGACGAGCGCACAAAACATTCTGGGGGACATTTGTCGGAGGACTCCTTCCAGAACCATCTTAACGGGTGCCGCCGCAACTGGCAGTAAGGCGAATTCCCGAGCCAGCCGACTCAGTTCGGGCGGGGCCGGCGCAGCATCCACATGAGGCTGGCCGATGCCGCCACCGTCACCAGCGCCACCAAGCGCGGCATGCCGTCGAACGCGATGGCCGACAGCGCGGCCAGTCCGGCGCCGGCCAGGAGCATGAGCCAGGCGGCCAGCCGCGCCCACAGCCGGCCCGCGCTCAGCCCCCGGCCGGTGAGATACACGGCTAGCGAGGTCAGTAGCACCGCGAGCGACAACACCGCCAGCACCACGACGATCACATCGGCGAGGCCGCCCAGCAGTTCCGCCCCCGCGGTGAACGTCCGGAGTCCCGATTCGAGAAGGCCAATAAGCGAATTGTCCGGCGCAGCCGGCTTTGGGGCCTCGGGCGCCGCGGCGCGCCGCGCGGCCAGCGCGAGGCTGCCGAAGTACAAGGTCCCGCCGAGCGCCGGCAGTCCATACACCAACCCGAGGATCCGAAAGATCCGGCCTACGAACTGCGTCCCGGGATGCGCTGGTGCAACCGTTGCTTCCGCCATATGAGGTCGAAACTCGAACGAGCGTAGCACGCCGCACCGTATACTCGAAGCGTATGGGGATCACTTACCAGGAGGTGCGCCGCATGTGGGAGGCGCGCCTGGCCGGGACGCCGTTCACGCGCATGGCTTCGATCGCGCACCAGCAGTTGTTTCTGCATCCCGGCGAAGTCGAGGCGCTCCGCGCGGATTACCGCCGGCATCCCGCGCCGCCGGTCGCCGAACCGCTCGCCGGCTACCGCTTCGGCGAGTACCTGGATCGCTTCTGCCGCGAGTTTCTCGGCGTCGAGCAGCTCGACACCGTCGACTACTCGGATTACGAGGGCGCCACGATTGTCCACGACATGAACACTCCGTTGCCGGAGCGGCACCACGCGCAGTTCGATGCGGTGCTGGAAGCGGGCTCGCTGGAGCACATCTTCAACTTCCCGGTGGCGATGGCGAACGTCATGAAGCTGGTGAAGCCCGGCGGCCTGCTGTTTCTCTCGACGCCGGCCAACAACCTCTGCGGCCACGGCTTTTACCAGTTCAGTCCCGAGCTGTTCTACCGCGTGCTGTCGCCGGAGAACGGTTTCGCGCGGCCTTCCTGCTACTTCCTCGAAGCGGCGTCGCCCTGGGTGGAACTGACCCCGTACCGCCGAGTTTTCGAGGTCGCGGACCCCAAGGATGTCCGCAAGCGCGTCGGGCTGCTCTCGGAGCGTCCGGTGATGATGCTGCTGGTCGCCCGCAAGGACCGGCATGTCGAGCCGTTCGCGACGCCGCCGCTGCAAAGCGATTACACCGTCGCCTGGGAGCAGAGCGCCGGCGCGAGCCCGGCGCCCGCCGCGGCCGTGTCCTGGCGCGGGGACCTGCTGCAGAAGCTACCCGCCGGCTGGCGCAACTGGATCCTCGGCCTGCGCTCCAGCCGCGACTACTCGTTCGCCAACCAGGCCTTCTACCGGCGGCTTCCGTAGAGCGCATGGGATACTGAAAACTGCATGTGCGGACTGGCCGGATTTGTATCCCTGCGCGGCGAAGACGCCGCGGCCGTAGTCCGCGCGGCGCTGCCCGCGATGGCGCGCCGCGGACCCGACGGCGAGGGACTCTCCACCTGGCCCGGCGTCGCGCTCGGCCACCGCCGGCTTTCCATCATCGACCTCAGCGCCGCCGGCTCCCAGCCCATGCTCTCGCCGGACGGCGAGGTCGGCATCGTCTTCAACGGCTGCATCTACAACTTCCGCGAGATCCGGGCCGACCTGGAAAAGGCCGGCCGCAAGTTCCGTTCCGAGTGCGATACCGAGGTGCTGGTGGAAGGCTACCGCGCCTGGGGGATCGACCGGCTGCTGCCGCGCCTGCGCGGGATGTTTGCCTTCGCCATCTGGGACGAGCCGCGCCGCACTTTGACGTTGGCGCGCGACCGCCTGGGCGTCAAGCCCCTGGTCTACTGTGCCGGCGAGCGCGGCATCGCCTTCGCGTCCACCTTCGCCGCGCTGGCGGACGCCGGGTTCACCAACGGGCTGGATCCGCAGGCGGCCCTCGAGTTCCTCGAGTTCGGCTTCGTCACGGATGAGCGCAGCATCTACGCGGGCCTGAAGAAGCTGCCGCCGGCGGCCGTGCTCGAATGGCGGGGCGGGGAAGTCCGCGAGCGCCGCTATTGGGATCTGCCCCCGATTGACGAGCAGGCGAAGATCACCTTCGAGGAAGCCGTCGAGGAAACCGAGCGCCTGCTGCTCGAAAGCGTCCGGCTGCGGCTGGTGGCCGACGTGCCCGTCGGCTCGCTGCTCAGCGCCGGCATCGATTCGACGCTGATCTGCTGGGCGCTCGGACAGCTTAACGCGCCGGTGCAGGCTTACACGGTCGGCGCCCCCGGCGAGCCGGACGACGAAAGCGCGGACGCCGCCGTCGTGGCGCGGGCGCTCGGCGTCCCGCACCGCATCGTGCCGGTT
>CAYYID010000102.1:0-14538 GCA_964471915.1 uncultured Solibacteraceae bacterium
TGGTCGTCCACCAGCCAGCGCGGCCAGGTGCGGTCGCCGTCGGAGCCGACGGGACGGATGGGTCGCGCGCGGTACGGCACCGGCTTTGCCGGATCGGAGATGTACTCCTCGAAGGCGGCCCCGTTCTGGGGCGGCGTGAAGCCCAGCTTCAAGCCCGGATTGAGATACAGCCGCTTTTCGGGGACGCCGGACTTCGGCGGCCAGGCGTCCATCCGGCGCCACTCGTTCGTGCCGGTCTCGAACGCCGTCACCGGCGCGACGCCGGACGGCGGCGCGTCGTCTTTCAGGAACTGGTCCAGAAACGGCCGCAGGATCTTGCGGCGGAAGTAGAGTCCCGTGTCGCTGTCGAAACGGATGGCGCCCAGCGCGCTGCCGTCGCCGATCTGCTGGCCGTGATACCACGGACCCATCACCAGGAACACCTTGTCGTTGGCGGCGTCCTTGGGTTCCAGGGCTTTGTAGACCGCCGGCGCGCCGTAGATGTCCTCCTGGTCCCACAGGCTGTGCACCAGCATCACGGGCACTTGCAGGGGCGCGGCCGCCAGCAGCCGGTCCACCGCCTGATCCTGCCAGAACGAATCGTACGCCGGGTGCTCGGTGATCTTCTGCCAGAAACCGAGCTGCTCCAGACCGCGCTGGCGGCCCAGTTCCCCCGCGGACCCCGCCTGCAGGAACATGTCGTAATCGTCGTGGTGGCTGGTCCACCACTTGACGTCGTTGCCGCGCGTGGCCTGCTGGTCATGGATGTACGGCATCATCTGCTGGCGGAACGCGCCGTTGTGGAACCAGTCGTCGCCGCGCCAGCCGTCGACCATCGGGTTCATCGGCACCGAGACCTTCAGCGCCGGGTGGGGGTTGAACAGCGCCATCAGCGGCAGAAAGCCGTCGTAGGAAATGCCCAGGATGCCCACGCGGCCGTTGGTCTCGGGAAGATTCTTCACCAGCCAGTCGATGGTGTCGTAGGTGTCCGTCGCGTGGTCGACGCTGGTGGGATTGCGCGGACCCCGCAGCGGCCGGTTCATCACGTAGTCGCCCTCGGACCCGTACTTGCCGCGGACGTCCTGCACCACCCGGATGTAACCGCCCTCGACGATCACCTCCACTGCGTTGTCGTAGCCCCACAGTACCGGACCAATCCGCGAGCTGTCGAGGTGCGACGTCAGGGCCCTTGCGTCATAAGGGGTGCGCGTCAGGAGGATCGGCGCGCGGCGCGCGCCCTTCGGAACCAGGATCACCGTGCGCAGCTTCACGCCGTCCCGCATCGGGATCATGACCTCGCGCCGGTCGTGGTCAAAGGTCGCCGTGCGGGGCGTAAACTGCGCGGGAGTTTCGCTAGGCAGCGTCGTGGTCTGCGCGGCGGCGAGCAGCGGGAGAGCGAACAGGAAGCGGGCAAGCATGCCCCTCACTCTAGCGCTTCGGCCGCGCCGGCGGCGGTAACGTAGAAAGATGCGGTGGATGTTGCTGCTCGCGGGCGCGGCGCTTCTCCAAGCGTCCACGTGTGGTGCTTCGGCTGGGGCTCCGGTTTGCGAGGTCTTCCCGCAGACCCCGGCGATCTTCTCCGGTACGGTGATCAGCGAGCGCACCGGGCGCGCCGCCCGGATGTACCTGGTGCGCGTCGCTGAGGCCTTCCGCGGCCTGCCCGGGAATACGCGGGAAGTGATGGTGTTCGCGGAGTCGGGCGGGGGATTTGCTGCCGAGTTCAAGCCTGGGGCTGCGTACCTATTCCGCGCGACGCCGTTGCCCCGTCCGGACACCTGGCCCGGGCGCGGCCAACTCCCCGTCTTCGCATCTGGCGCTTGTTCCGGCACGGACCGGATCGAGAACTCCGCGGACGACATCGAGTGGCTGCGGGACCGCGCCAAGGGTCTCCCCGAGACGCGCGTGTTCGGGAGTGTCGTGCAGAACTTCAAGCCGTCGCTGCCGCTCCTCATCCAGCAAACGGTACCGCTGGCGGCGGCGCAAGTGACCCTGCGCGGCGCGGGCGGGACGTACCGCGCGTTGTCGGCCGCGGACGGCCGGTATGCGCTGCGTGGAGTCCCGCCCGGAGAGTACGAGCTGGAGAAGGAACGGCAACCCTGGTGGCCGTTGCCGGGAGCGCGCGTAAAGATCGATCCCGGTGGTTGCGCGATGCGCAGTCTGGGCTTGCGGTCGAACGGGATGGTGCGCGGGCGCGTGCTGGACCACCGCGGCGCGCCTGCGGGTGGGGTGCGCGTCGGGCTGCTCCCGAGGTTGCCGGAGGCCCGGCTGCTGACCTGGAGCGAATCGCGTCCCGATGGCAGCTTCGAGTTCCGCGATGTTCCTGCCGCAACGTTCGAGGTGGGGGTAAATCTGACCGAGGCTCCCAGTGCGGCGCGTCCGTTCCGGCGCACGGCGGTAACGGTGCGCCTGGGGCCCCATGACGAACGATCCGGTATCGCGATCCGGCTGACGCCGCCCATTCCGAAGCGGCCGGTCCGCGTGCGAGTGCGGCAAGCCGACGGGAGCCCCGTGCCGGGCACGGTGAAAGTGTTCGCGAAGCTCGGCGGGCTCGCCGCGGGCGACGGTTCCTCCGAGTCGGGTGTCGTGGAACTGGCGCTGTTGCAGGGCTTCGAATACTGGATTAGTGCGCAGTGGTACAAGGGCGATCGCACCCTGAATGTCAACTCGGCTGCGGTCCGGCTGCCGGTGGGATCCGCAGCGGCGGAATTGGAGCTCCGGCTACCGTGACATCGTCCTGATGCAGCGCGTTCTTGGCGCATAACCCCTAGACCCAGAACGGGGGCATCCAGATCCAGAACGGGGGCATCCCCGGGCATCCCCCGAACTGCCGCGTCGATCTCGCCAAGTTGCTGTTATTGAATGGCATAACGCCGGTTCGGCGCAGGTGCTAACTCGCCTCACTCAGCTCCTGAGCCAGTTACCGAGCATTCCCTCGCCGCGCTCACGGAATGAGTGCTTCCGCCCGTCACGCGCCCTGTTCAAGGGGACCGGCGGCTCTGCATCTGGGTGGCCTTGCGAATGCGGCCGCACGTCCAGCGCGCCGGAGAACAGAACCTGCGAAGTCCTGCGAGGTCCGGGCGCGGACGGATCGCGAATTCGAGCGCCACCAAACGAACGTCAATCAAACCGGGCCCTACGAGGGGTGCGAGATCTTGCACGGTGGTCCATGTCCGAGTTCGCGACTCGGGGCCCACGACGAAGCAGAGCGTTCCTTGCGGTCCGGTTGCAGGGCGAATTTCGCCCTGCGCGCGACCCGCTTCGGGCTGAGGAAGAAGCGAAAGCAGCGCGATCCTCCGACCGGGAGAATCCGGCTCAGTACGGGTGTGAGGCTAGTTCTCGGTTTCGAGAAACAACTGCATAATGTTGCAACAGAAGGGGTTGACAGTCGTGACCCCGAAGTTCGGGGGATGGTGGGGGATGCCCCCGTTCTGCCTGTTCTGCCTCGTTGCAGGGCGTCGAATACTGGATCAGCGCGCAGTGGTACAAAGGCGACCGCGCCGTGAATGTCAACTCGGCGGCGGCCCGGCTGCCGGCGGGATCCACGGCGGCGGAGCTGCAGATCCGGCTGCCGTGACGCCGTGATCACGCCGCGTGGTCGTGGCAAATAACGCCGATCCCTGTGATAGCATGCCCCTCATGCAAATTCTGAGATTCGGGACCTGCAGCGCCGTCGTCCTGCTGGCATCGCTGGCCCAGGCACAAGCCCCCGCGACGCCGGGGATGAGCCCCGTGGTCGAGAAGCCGACGTACATCACGATCCAGCTCGAGAAAGAAATCAACCGCGCCGCGGCCGACGTCTGGAAGCGCATCGGCAAGTACTGCGACATCGGCGAGTGGTTCCGGATCCCCTGCACCATCGTCTCCGGCAAGGATGGCGAAGTGGGTGCGATCCGCTCCGTCGCCGACGAGATCCTGGTAGGCCGCACCGAGCTGTCCTACACCTACACGCAGCCGGTGCGCGCGGGCCGGCCGTACAACCTTTACCACGGGACGCTGGAGGCCCGGCCGGTGACCGCGACCACGTCGAAACTGGTCTACACGCTGGTGTTCGACAACTCGATGCTGGCCGATGACGCCGCCCGCGAAAAGGATAAGGCGCAGAAGACGGCGCTGTTCACGCGCGCGCTCGACAACATGAAGATCCTGGCCGAGGGCGGGACGTTGCCGCCGGCGCCGCCCAAGCCCCGCTAACCGGCGGCCTTTTCGCTATCCTTGCTCGGTGCCGAACTTCCTGCCGCCCCGACTCCGCGACCTCTGGCGCCGACTGACATCCTGGGGCGCACGGATCTGGGCGGACTTGCGGCCCGGTCCGGAAGTTCGCGCGGGCGCCGTGTGGGGCTGCGTGCTCGCGCTGATCCCGGCCCTTGCGGTGGCCGCGCGTTACATGGAACTCGGGTTCGGCTGGTGGGCGGACCTGCTGTTCACGCTCGCCGCCGCCGCCGTCCTGATGCTCGTCGCGCTGGCGATCGTGCCGCTGCTGCTCACCATCCTGCGGAGGCTGCCGCGGCTCGCCGCCGGGATCATCTTCGGCTGCGTGCTGATCTACGTTGGTGCGTTCCTGCCGTTGGGGGTGGCGCTGGGACCTGCGGTGTGTCTGGCCGCCGGGATCCTCGGCGGCGTGATCGCCACTTGGCGTAGCGGCACGCTGCGCTCGGCGGCAAAGAAGAAAATCGCCGTCACTGCGCTGCTCGGGGTACTTTCGCTGACCGTCCTCGCGGCGATCGTGGTCTTCCTCGCCATCGAAGGATATTCCGCCGAGCCACGTAAGTCCGCCGCCGGCGGCCTGATCCCGGCGCCGCTCACGGCGGCGAATCCCGGCGAGCCCGGTCCCTTCCGCTTCCGCAAGCTCACCTACGGGACCAAGGGCGCGAATCCCCGGCGCCCGGAGTACAACGCGCCGGACGTGGCGACTACCGCGGTCGACGCCGCACGCTTCTTCAAGGACTTCAAGGGCTGGAAGCGGAAGGTGCGCCGCTACTACTGGGGCTACGACATGGACCGCCTGCCGCGCAACGCGACCGTGTGGCTGCCCGAAGGTCCGGGTCCGTTTCCGCTGGCGCTGATCGTGCACGGGAACCACGGCATGGCCGAGTTCTCGGACCCCGGCTACCGCTACCTGGGCGAACTGCTGGCCAGCCGCGGCTTCATCCTCGCCACCATCGACGAGAACTTTCTGAACAGCGGCCTGTTCCACGATCCGCCGAAGCAGCAGGCCGTGCGCGGCTGGATGCTGCTCGAGCATCTCAAGCTCTGGCGCGACTGGAGCCGCGATCCGCGCAACCCGCTGGGCGTGGCCATCGACTTCGACCGGATCGCGCTGCTGGGTCACTCGCGGGGCGGGGAAGCAGTGGCGACGGCCGCGCTGTTCAATCGCCTGACGCACTATCCCGACGACGCGGCGATTCGCTTCGACTACGGATTTCCGATTCGCAGCCTGGTGGCCATCGCGCCGGTCGACGGGCAGTACAAGCCCGCCGGGCAGCCGCGGGTGGTCGAGAACGTCCATTACTTCACCCTCCAAGGCGCGAGCGACGCCGACGTTTCAAGCTTCATGGGCAGCGCGCAGTTCGACCGCGTGCGCTATCCCAACGGCGGCGACTGGTTCAAGGCCGAGCTGTACATCGAGCGCGCCAACCACGGGCAGTTCAACACCGTGTGGGGGCGCAGCGACGCCGGGTATCCCATCGGCTGGTTCCTGAACCTGAAGCCGCTGCTGCCTCCAGAGGACCAGCGGCGCATTGCGCGCGTGTACCTGAGCGCGTTTCTCGAAGCGACGCTGCATGAGAAGTCCGAGTACCGGGCGCTGTTCCGGGATCCGCGGGCGGGCAAGGCCTGGCTGCCCGAGACGGCGTACGTCAGCCGCTATCGCGACGCGTCGTACCGTCCCCTGGCCGGGTTCCAGGAGGACGCCGACGTCGTGACTACCACCGCGCCGGGCGGCCGCATCGCCGGGCGGGATCTGTCGGTGTGGCGCGAAGGGCGGATTCCCTTCCGCGGCGGGGAGCGATCCTACAACGGACTGTTCCTCGGCTGGAATCGCGAAGAGGACGAAGACAAGGCGCTGCAACCGGAACTGGCGGTGACGCTGCCCGAGGGCGCAGCGGCGGCGTGGAAGTTCACCGCAGCGTCGCGGCTGGTGCTCTCGGTGGCGGTGCTCGACAAGGACGCGCCGCGCGTGAAGGAAGAGAAAGACGGCAAAAAGAAGTCCGGTCCAGAGAAGAAGAAGGAAGAAGGCAAGGACCGTCCCGCGCCGGACTTCACCATGCACCTCGAGTCGGCCGGCGGCGCGAGCGCGTCTCGCCCGCTGAGCGAGATCGGGCTCTTGCCCGCGCCCGTCAAGACGCAGTTCACCAAGCTGAAAGTACTTGACTCGTTCGCCTACGACAACGCGGCGGAGCCGGTGTTTCAGACCATCTCGGTACCGCTGGCGGCGTTCGCCGGCAAGGGCTTCGATCCGGCGAAGCTGACCGGCATCCGTCTCCGCTTCGACCGGACCGCCAGTGGCATGCTGCTGGTGAGCCACATCGGCTTCGAATGACGCCCGCGCCTCATCTTTCTCCCACCACCAGCACGCTGCCCGAACCGCTGATCCGGTATTCGCCCGGCGCCAGGTTGTCCGGCACGCGGAAATTCACCTGGTAGAGGCCCGGGTTGAACGGCGCCAGGCCAAAGTACGTGATGTCGCCGGGCGGGACCACCACTCCCCCGAGCAGCAGATTGAACTGCGTCTCCACCGGCGCGGCTCGCGTGGGGATCTCACCGGGCGCAACCGCGGGACTCGTCGGGCCGAAGCCGGTCCCGAACAACGTTACTAACTGACCGGGGCGCGCCGGCGTGAACGTCGCACCCGGCAGCAGCCCGGCGGGACCGAGGAAGGCGCCGCTCACCGCGTCGATCGCGGCGACGAAACGGTCCTGGAAGTGGAAGAACTCCGGGAACCAGAGCACGTCCACGGGGACGGGTTCGCTTTCGCGGGCGCTCGGGGTCCCGCAGTTGCGGATCACGCGCACGACCGCCGGGCCGCCCGGCGGCAACGCGGGCACCTGAAAGTTCACCTGCCCCGGAGCCACCGCAAACACCGGCGCGAGCACCGCCCCGGTGTGCACGCACACTCCGGCGAAGTTCGTGGGCACGCGACCCTCCACCAGGTCCGCGGCGCCCACGCGCCGCACCGGACTTCCCTCCGCCGCGAAGCCCGCGCCGAAAACGGTCGCGATGCCGCCCGGGGAAAGCGTCGCGATGCGATTGAACAGGCCCGCGCTCACCACGCCGCCCGGGTTGATCGCCGGCACATCCGCGGGCGGCTGCTCCACGACGTCGACCTCGTGCGTCACGGCGTCGAGCGAACCGCTGGTCGCGCGCAGCACCACGCGGCCCGCCGTGCTGGGCGCCGTGAGCGTGACGGTGGCGACGCCGTCGTTCCCGGTCCAGGCTCGCGGCACGCTGAGGGAGCCGCCGCCCGAGCTGATCGCGAAGTCCACCGGGACGCCGCTGGCCGGGGTCCCGTCGGCGTTGCGGACCGCGACACTCCAGGCGGTGGGCGATCCCGCGCGCCGGCTGGGCCCGGCGAGCGGCACCGAAGCGAGCATTGCCGGAGTGACAGGGCGGAAGCGATAGACGACGTTGGTCTCGGGGTTCGTGACGATGAGGTTGTCGTCGGGATCCACGGTGATCCGCGATCCGCGGCTCAGCCACTCGCGCCCCACCACGGTGGTGATGATTCCGTCCGCGTTCACCCGGCGCACGGCGAGTTGCCACAGATCCATCAGAAAGAGGTTGCCGCGTGAGTCGGCCGCCATGTCCGCGACATTACCCAGTTCGGCCTGCTGCACCGGACCTCCGTCGCCCCGGTGGCGTCCGAAAAGCGGGCCGTTCAGGCGCACTGGCGGAGAGAGCGGCGCATCGACCCGGAACAAACCGTTCCCATCGACGTAAGGAACGCGGTCGCGCGCGTCGACCGCGACCGCGATCGGGGTTGTGTTCACCACCAACGGCGTCACGGACCCGGTGGCGGGGTTCACCCGCGCAAGCTGGCCGCGGGACAGGTCCCCATAGATGACATTTCCGGCCGCATCGAGGGCGAAGCTGGTCCGGACACCCAAGGACAGGAGCGTCGGCGTGCCCGCCGCCGTCACCCGCATCAGGCCGCCGTTCAGCAACTGGACAAACACGTTGCCTTGGCGGTCGGGCTCCACGTCGCCGAAGACCGGCGACGAGACGGCGCGAAGGTCGAACAGATCCTCGGCGGCGCCGCCGCCCCGGAAACGCAACCCGAGCGGGCTCGTCACGACCACCGAACGGTCGGCGGCCACCGCCGCGCCGATGGGCGAGGCAAGAACCGACTCCACGGCCGAGCGCCCCGTGCGTCCGGTGCCGGCGAGCGTCCGGACCACGCCGCCCGCGAGCACGCGGATCTGTCCGTGGCCGGCGTCGCTCAGCAACAGGTCACCGTTCGGGCGCACGGCGATTCCCGCCAGGCCGCCGTAACTGGCCTGCGCCGCCGGCACGCCGTCGGCGGTGGGTCCGGCGCTGCCCAGCCCCGTTACGGTGGAGATCAGCCCGGTCGCGGACCCCCCGGCAATGCGGCGCACCCGCGTCCCTTCGGCGAGCAGCAAGTCGCCGTTCCCGTCGAACACGAGATCGTTGGCGCGCCAGCTCGCCTCGGACGCCGGGATCCCGTCGGCGTCGCGGACGCCGCTCCGCAGCGGCGTCGAGATCCGGCCGGTGGCGGCTTCGACGCGCCGCAGCGCGGTAAGGTTGTCGGCGATCCAGAGGTTGCCCGCGCGGTCGAACGCGAGGGCGCGCGGCAGGCCCAGCACGGCTTGCGTGGCGGGACAGTCGTCGCAGCCTGATCCGGAACCGCCGCCCGCGAACGTGGTCACGATGCCGGCCGCCATGGCGATGCGGCGGATGCGATTGTTGTCGGCGAAGTAGAGATCGCCGCGCGCGTCGAAGGCGAGATCGGAAGGCGCAATTGCCGCGCGCAAGGCCGGTCCTCCGTCGCCGATGTTCTCGACGAAGGGAGACAAGCCGTTCCCGGCGAAGCGGGAGACGTCGCCGGTGCCCGCGTCGATCCGGCGAATGTAGTTGCCGTCGACGAAGTAGAGATTGCCGGCGGCGTCGAAGGCGAGCGCGCGCGGTCCCACGAGCCCGGCGTCGCTTCCCGCGACCAGTTCCAGGCGGCCGCCCGTGGTGACGCGCCAGATCCGCCGGCCCGCGAAGTCCGAGAAAACGATGTCGCCGGACGCGCTGAGCGCCAGCGGTCCGACGCCGCGCAACTGCGTCTCGCGGGCGGGCCCTTCCCGCACCTCGCCGGGCCCGGCGAGGATCTCCGCGCGGTAGGACTGCGCGGCGAGGGTCGCCGCCCACAAGATCAACAAAGTCAGGTGTCTCATCGCGCCACCGTCAAAAAACCTCCCGGCGGCGTTACGGCGCTGCCCGCCGTCACCACCAGCGGCAGGTCGCCCGCGGCCGCGTCGGCCGGGATGTAGAAGTTGATCTGGTACAGGCCCGGGTTGAACGGCGCGATGCCCGCGTACAGGATCCGGTTCGCCGGGACCTCGACGCCGCCCAGCGTGATCCGCAGGCTGGCGCGGATCCGCGCGATCGCCTGCGGGATCTCACCAGGCGCCACCGGCGGATCCGTGTCCCCCAGACCCGTAAGATAAATCGTTACCAACTGGTCGGGACGCCCGGGCGTGAAATTCGCGCCGGCGATCAGGCCGGGCGCGCCCACGTACGCCCCGGTGACGGCGTCGGTGGCGGCCACCGGATTCGCGCCGTCGGAGCGCGTGACGAAGTAGAAGAACTCGGGGGATTGCGCGGCGTAATCGACCGTGACCGGAGCACTAGCAGCCTCGTCGGCGAGGCCGCACCCGGCCAGCACGCGGACCTCACTGCGGCCCAGGGCGGTCGCCGGAACCTGGAAGTTGATTTGCCCCGGGCTCACCAGGTACACCGGCGCGCGGACCCCGCCCACGGTGACGCACACGCCCGCGAAGCTCTCGGGCACGCGGCCGTTGACGAGGTCGCCGGCCGCGACGCTCCGCAGCGTCCCGGCGGACGCGAAGTTCTCGCCGAACACGGACGCGATCGCGCCGGCCGACAGCGTGCGCACCGCGGGCACGCTGAGCCCTGCCCCCACCACGCCGCCGATGCGCGGCGCGGGCCGTGTGGGCACGGCGGGATTGATGGTCAGGTTGAAGGTGACGGGCGGCAACCCGGGGGATGCGGCGGTGACGGTGACGGCGCCTGGTGTCAGGCCGAGCGTCACTTCCGTCCGGGCGACGCCATCGGGACCGCTGGACGCCATCGCCGGGCTCACCGTTCCGCCGGCGCCGGACACCGTGAACGAAACCGCTGCGTTCGCGATCGGCGTATCGCCGTCGCCGGTCACCCGCACGGCCAGCGCCAGCTTCGCGCCCGGAACTCCGGACTGGTTATTGCCGGAGACGATCGCCAGGGCGCGTGCCGCCACCGGTGTCAGACGCCGGATCCGGTCGTTGAACGCGTCGGCGATCAGCAGGTTGCCTGCCCGGTCGAAGGCGATGTACGCCGGATCGATGGCCACCGCGGTGGCCGCGCCGGTTTCCGCGTTGGATACGATTCCGCCGTTGCCGGCGATGGTCGTGATTATGCCGTTCCCGCCGATGCGCCGCACGCGGCCGTTGAAATAGTCGGCGACGAAAATATTGCCCGCCGCATCGACGGCGAGGCTGGTGGGATTGAACAGTTGCGCCTGCACCGCGAGGCCGCCGTCGCCCGAGAATCCGGGCGACCCGACGCCGGCGATGGTGTTGATGGTGCCGGTGCGCAGGTCCACGCGGCGGACGCGGTTGTTGAAGCTATCGGCGATCAGCAGTCCGTTGGTGGTGTCGAGCGCGATGCCGAAGGGATTCACCCGCGCCTGCGTGGCCGGACCGCCGTCGCCGCCGAAACCCGCCAGGCCGCTGCCCGCGACGGTCGCAATGATGCCGTCCGCGTTGATCCGCCGGACCCGGCTATTGCCGAAGTCCGCGACATAGATGTTCTGGTTGGCGTCGATCGCCACGTCGGTGGGCGCGTTCAGTTCGGCGGAGGTGGCGAGCGAAGCATCGCCGCTAAAGCCGCGCCGCCCCGTACCCGCCACCCCTTGCGACGCCCCGGTGCTGGTCACCCGCAGCACGCGATTGAATCCGGTGCCTGCCACCAGCACGGAGCCGTCGCGGTCCACCGCGAGGCCCCCTGGACCATTGAGAATAGCCCCCGTGCCGCGCGTCAGCCCCGTGCCCAGCAGCGTGGAGACGCTCCCGTTGCCATCCACGCGGCGCAGCCGGTTGTTCAGCGTGTCGCTGATGAGCAGATTGCCCGCGGCGTCGCCCGCCACGCCGGTCGGGAAGTTGAAGCTGGATTGCAGAGCGGGCGTGCCGTCCCGCACCGCCACGCCAGCCACTGTCTCGTAGACTCCCTGCCGCACCCGCCGGACGCGGCCGATCTCGGTGACCAGCAGGTCGCCATTCGCGAGGAGCAGCGCCGAGTTCGGTTCCGCCAGCGCGCCGCCCACCGCGGGCAGGCCGTCGTTGGTGAAGCCGATCGCGGTCGAACTGCCCGCCACCGTTCGGATGATGCCTTGCGAACTCACCTGCCGGACCGTGACGCCCGCCACCAGGACGACGTTGCCGTTGCTATCGGCCGAAACCCACGGCACGCCCGGCAGGAAGGCGTTGACGGCCGGGATGTTGTCCGCGGTGGACGCGGTCGAGGCGCTGCTGCCGGCGAACGCCGTGATCCGGCCGTCCGGGCTTACGCGGCGCACGCGGTTGTTCAACGAATCGGCGATGTACAGATTGCCCTGCGGATCGAAGGACAGGCTGAGCGGCTGGAAGAACGTCGCCTGGGTCGCCGGACCGTTGTCGCCGCTGTCGCCCGTGACGCCCGTGCCGGCGAACGTCGTGATGATCCCGGACGTCAGGTCGACCCGGCGGACCCGGTCGTTGAAAGCGTCGGCAATGTAAAGGTTGCCATCGCGGCCGATGGCCACATCGGTGGGGTCCATGCCGGCCTGCGTGGCCGCGGCTCCGTCCCCGCCGAAGCGGAAATTTCCGTTGCCCGCCACGGTCGTGATGATCCCAGTGGCGAGACTCACCCGGCGCACCCGGCGGTTGCCGCTGTCGGCGATGTACAGATTGCCCTGGGGGTCGAGCGTAATCCCCAGCGGATTGTTCAGCGCGGCATCCCGCGCGTTGCCGCCGTCTCCGGCGAAGCCCGGCACTCCCCGGCCCGCTACCGTGGTGATCGTTCCATCCGCCGAAACCCGCCGGACCCGTTGGCCATCGAACTCGCTCAGGTAAATGTTGCCGGCGGTGTCCGCCGCCAGCCCGTAAGGCGTTCGCAACGCCGATTCCGTGGCCCGTCCCTGCTGGCCCGTGCCCGATCCCGCGATGGTGGCGATAGAGTATGATTGGGCCAGCAGGTGATCCCCCACCCCCAGCAGCAGCAGCGCGTAGAGAGTATTACGAGTGCTCATGGCGATATGAGATTAGCAGGAATTAGACGCCAGTCAATACCCGGTTTCTGTTAGTCGCGGGGGAATGTGCCCGAAGGTGAACTAATTATGTCTAAACTGTCGATTCAAGATCTGGACCTCGCCGGCAAGACCGTCTTTATTCGTGTCGACTTCAACGTGCCGCTCGCTCCCGGGGGGCAGGAGATTACGTCCGACAAGCGCATCCGGTCGTCAGTACCGACCATCCGGTATGCGCTAGAGAAGGGCGCCGGGGTGATCCTGGCGAGCCACCTCGGCCGGCCCAAGGGCAGGCGCAATGCCGAGATGAGCCTGAAGCCGTGCGCCGCGCGCCTGGCGGAGATCCTGCAGCGGCCGGTGGCGATGGCGCCGGATTGCATCGGCCCCGAGGTCGAGGCGATGCGTCCGCAGGCGGGTGGGATCCTGCTGCTTGAGAATCTCCGCTTTCACGCCGAGGAAGAACAGAACGATGCGGAGTTTTCCCGAAAGTTAGCGTCTTATTGCGATCTTTACGTCAACGATGCGTTCGGATCAGCGCACCGGGCGCATGCCTCGACGGTGGGAATGATCGCCTATGTGAAACAGGCCGCGGCGGGTTTGTTGATGAATCAGGAATTGGAGTTCCTGAATCGCGCCACGAAGAACCCCGAGCGCCCCTGCGTGGCGATTCTCGGCGGGGCGAAGGTGTCGGACAAAATCGAGGTGATCGAGAACCTTCTGAAGTTCGCCGACCGGCTGGTGATCGGCGGCGCGATGGCCTACACGTTCCTGCGGGCGCAGGGCCAGCCCACCGGCAAGTCGCTGGTGGAGGAAGACAAGCTGGACCTGGCGCGGCAGTTGCTGGCCGCCGCTGGGGAGCGGCTGTTGCTGCCGGTGGATCACGTCGTCGCCGAGAAGATGGAAAAAGGCGCGGCCAGCGAGGTGGTGGCGGTGGTTCCGGAAGGCAAGATGGGCCTCGACATCGGCCCGGACACCCGGACGCGCTACGCGGAAGTGATTGCGGGAGCGAAAACGATCATCTGGAACGGACCCATGGGCGTCTTTGAGATGCCGCCGTTCGACGCCGGCACGGTGGCCGTGGCGAAGGCAGTGGCGGCCTCGGGCGCGTTGAGCGTCGTGGGTGGCGGCGATTCGGAGAAGGCGGTGAAGTCGGCCGGTGTGGCGGACAAGATCTCGCACATTTCGACGGGCGGCGGCGCGTCGCTCGAGTTTCTGGCCGGAATCGAGTTGCCGGGCGTAGCGGCGCTCAGCGAACGGCCATCGTAACTCCGGCCTGGGAGTCGACGCCGCCGATCGAGACCAGCACCGGGACTGCCGCTCCGGGCGTAATGTTCTGCGGCACGCTGACGTTCAGTTGGAGCAGTCCCGGCACGGACCCCGGGGGAGCCTGCGCGGCCAGCACCGTCGCCGCCTGTCCGCCGATGGTCACGATGGGCGCCTGCGAGGGCGTCACCGCCGGCGTCGCCGGGATCAGTTGGTTCGCGACGCTCGACGACATGGCTCCCGCGCCAGTGACATAGAGGACCACCGTGCTGCTCCTCGCCGCGGGGTTGGTGGGGCCGTTCACGGTGTAGTCGCCGGTGGTGGCGTTGAAGTTCAACAACGCGGCCTGGCCCTGTCCGGAAGCCGCCACGGTATAGACGCCCGGATTCACGGGCGCTACCGCCACGGAATACGCCGCGGAACTGAGAGTGCCGAACGTGGCGACGATCGAAGCGGTGGAGCCGGAGATCGAATACGGCACGATGAGAGCCAGTTGGTTCGCGCTCGCGTAGATCAGGGGCGCAGGAGTCCCGTTGATGGTGACGCTCGCCGCCGGCGCGGCCGAGGGCAGGGCAGCGGGGATCGGCGGCGTAGTTGGATCGAAGAACGCCAGGGTCGCCGGGCCGAGACCCAGGCCGAACAGCGTGACGATCTCGCCGGGCGATATGGTCCCCTGGCGGAAGCTCGCCGAGTTCACCACCGCGGTGATCTGCGGCGCCGGACCGAAGACAATCAGGCTCGCGTCGCTGGAGCGCCCGCCGCCGGGCGCCGGCGTGGTCACCGCCATCCGCAGC
>CAYYID010000103.1:0-14303 GCA_964471915.1 uncultured Solibacteraceae bacterium
CGAAGGGGTCGCCGGAGCGGGGGAAATGTGAGAAAGTCTCGTCTGTCCCCGATTTCACGATGGTCCGGGCGGGAACGGAAGGAGCAGTGGTGGTATGCTTCGGCATGGCTGGTCTCTTTTCTGCACCCTAAAAGGAGTGCGTTTGATTGGTCACCAGCGAGCTTAACGCCGCTGGAGAGAGGCCAGCCCGCTCATCCTATCTGTCCCGAATTTCCCCGAATTAACCAGTGTATCCGAGGGCAACGGATTCCGCTGCCCGGCTGGCGCACTGCCGACCCCGGACATCTTCACATAAAGAAGTGAGATATATGAGGACACTCACAGACCAATTCCGGACTTACTTCCAGCCAGCCACGACGACCGCAAAGGAGGTCGGCCAGTACACTTCTGAGGCGGCGGTTAATGCGATTCTTTCCAGAGTGTCAACATCAGGCTACCCAGGCCTAGGCAAGCTCTGTTACGTTTACGGTGGTGGTGGTCTTCCAGAATCCTCTTACAGGAACCTACTTGGTCAAATCGGACTTCAGGTCATTTTTTTCGAAAGTGTTCTCCCGCGAGGCCTTCGGTTCATGGCAAGTTATCGCGGCCTTGTCCGGATTGATGAACCATCTGTAATCGTGAACGTTGTGGACAAACTAACTGAGCAGTCAATGGTTGTTGTATTTGTATTCGATGCAACTTTAGAAAGCTCGTTTCTAGAGTGTGTCCGCAATGACAAACGCCGCGATCCGGGTTGCGGAGTTAAAGCCGATCCTGGGTACTTACTTTATGTTGTGGATGCTGACCGATACGATTCGCCGACCGGCATGTTTCATTTCTTATCGTGCGGTAGCGATGGCCCTTGGATCGAACTGTTCAGCGAAATGACTGAAGCCGAGTAGCAGGGAAAGTATCGTGGAACCGGAAGACGGGAACCGGAAAACCGCGGGCGTTGGGTGCGGCGTGTCGCGTAGCCAAAGCCGAATCCGTCGGTGGCTTCCGGACCAGACTGGCACGGTCGCATGGTCCCTCAACCTGCCGGAGGAGTTGTACCGGAAGGCGGCGGAAATTGTCGCGGCCCGACATTGCCCCGGTGGAGGATGTATTCGCCCCGGCCTTTGCCGAGCAAGTCTGGGGAGCGCTTGAACCAGCGCGCCGCGCGCGGCAGCCACAAGCGGTTTCTTGCCGTGATAGCCAAGGCGGGGAATGCTGGGCCGGAGCCGCTGGATCGCGTTTGATGTAGACGTTTTTGTAGCTGCGGGAGCCTCCGGATTCCGAAAGGGGCCATGAGGTTCAACAGGCACTCCCGCATCCGTTAAAAACGAAAAGCCCTGAAACCATATGGTTTTCAGGGCTCAGCGAGATCTGCCTTGGGCGCAGGGGGTCGCGTGTTCGAATCACGCCGCCCCGACCAAATTTCGTCCGCTCGCCGCCGGCGTTGACCTGCCGTTCTCCTTCCGCAGCCGGCCAACGCCGCCTCGAGCGTTCAACGCCAGGTCGTCGGCCGATCCAAGCGAAGGCGCTCGAAGCAATTCGGTAGGCGTCCGGCGGCTCGCATCCCCTTTGAGTTGAGTCGCTTTTAGTGCTACTTCAGCGAAAGTTTGACTGAGGACCTATTTTTCCCCACCCTCCTTCTCCCTTGGGAAGCGTACGGACACTCACTGTCCCGGTAACTCGACCAAGAAGGAAACGACCATGAACCTCTCCATCTGGAAACTCGCCGCTGTTCCCGCGCTGTGCGCGGGCGTCGCGGCCGCACAGGATCTCACTCCCCTGCAGTTCAAGCAGCTCTGTGAGACCAGCCCCATGAACACGATCACGCTGCGGGCGCCGGCGAAGATTCTCGGCACGGCTCCGGCGGTCACCGCCATCAACACCGGGTGCCGGGTGAACTTCACCCTCGGCGCGAAGCTGGAGGCCGACCAGGCTGCGTTCACTTTCGCCGGACCGCTGGTGTTCCAGGCCGGTCCTACGGCCGAGATCGCGCTGGTGAAGAGCTACTTCGAGGCTCCGAGCGTGCAGATCACCGAAGGCAGCAGCTCCATTCTCAAGCTGACTGAGTCCTCGGTGAAGGCCAACGCGGGCAACATCACGATCGCGCTGGGCGCCGCGGGCCAGGTGGATGCTTCCCTGCCGTACGCGCTGATGCCCAACGCGCTGGAAGCCGCGGGAGCGATCACGGTCTCCGGTGGCGCGCGCGCCGCGTTTAGCTTGGTGAACACGAACGTGACGGCCGGCACGGCCTTCAGCATCAGCTTTGCTGGGGTGGAGGCGAACTTCCAACTGCAGAACAGCATTCTGACCGCCGAGGGCGGCCCGGTGTCGGTGATCGCGCCGGGAGCGCTGGCGAACTTTGACGCTTCGTCTTCGTCGCTGAACGGCGCCACGGGCATTACGCTGGCGGCGCGCGGGCGCGAAGGCAAGGTCACCTTGTCGCAGGTGGACCTGAACTCGGGCAGCGGCTCGGTGACCATCGAAGCCGGCGCGGGCACCGCGCAGAAGGGCGCGATCAAGCTGGCGCAGACCCGGGTGACCTCGGGCGGCGCGGTGACGGTGCTCGCTTCGCGCGGCTCCTGGGAAGGCGAGGCGGTGGTGGAGGTGTCGACGATCAACGCCGGCGGCGCCATCCGCGTCGAGAGCGGCAACGGCGGCACCACCACGGTGCTCAACAATGGCCTGACGTCGCCCTCGCTCATCCGCGTGTTTGCCCCGGCCAACGGCTCGTGTGTTGCCGAGAACAACATGACGGTCGCTCCGGTGCTCCAACTCTGCCAGTAACGAAGCTTCGCCCTGCCTGGGGGCGAGCCTTCCGGAATCCCGCCTCCTTACCGGAGGCGGGATTCTTGTTTTTTTGTCCGCCGGCCCCCATCAAGCGGACTTCTCATCGCCCCTTAGGTAAAGGACACCCAAACAATGAAACCGAATCTAACCCTCTTCTTACTTGCCGCCGGCACCGCGGGCACGCTGATCGCGCAGCAGATCGCGAGCACGATGGACCTGAAAAGCGCCTGCGAGACGTCGCCGAATCACGTGATCACCGTGACGAGCCCCCTGAAGATAGAGTTCGGCGCCCGTTACCCCGCGGTGGAGCAGGTGAACTCCGGCTGCACGCTGATCTTCAACGAGAACACGGGGATCGAGCTGAAGCAGGTGGCGGTCCGGTTTGCCGGCCCGCTGCTGCTGCAAAGCAGCCGCAAAGCGGAGGTCGCTTTGTTTGACAGTTACCTGGAGGCCGCCTCGATCCATCTGCCGCTGTACGGCCGGGGAAGCAAAGTGACCGCCGGCCAGTCCCGCATGGTGGCTCGCGCGGGGAACTTCAGCCTCGGCTTCTTCGAGGACTCCTCGCTCGACGTGTTCGATGCGTTCGGGCCGCTTCCCGGCGCGCCCGCGATCGAAACGGCGGGGATGTTTTCGATCTTCACGGACGCCTCGACGCTGTCCTTCAAGAACGCCCGGGTTCAGGCCGGCACGGGTATCGACATCAATCTGGCCGACGAACTGCCGACGTTGAAAATGGAAGAGACGGACCTGCGCACCAGTGCCGGCGCGATCGCCATCTACGGCACTCTGCGCGACACGAAGGTGGAAATCAACAAGGGCACGTGGAGCGCGCCCAACGGAGTCCGCGCCACGCTGGGACGCCAGAGCGCGCTGGTGATCAAAGACACGCGCATCGAGGGCGGCAGCGGAACGGTGACCATTGGCGTGGGGAGCTACTCTTCGTCGGCGGAGGTATCGCAGGTGACCATCGACACGGCGGGGAGCATCGCGCTGAGCGCGGGCAGCTTCTGGGCAGCGGTGATCGTGGACGGCGCGACTTTGCGCGGCGCCGCCGGCGTGGCCGTGACGGCGGGTTCGCAGTGGTCCAAGGCCATTGCGAAAAACAACAATGTCACCTCGGGCGTCAGCTTCTCCGTTGCCGCCGGCTCGAATGGTACCTGCGAGGCCGACGGCAACGTGGTGAATAGCCCCGTCCAGCGGCAGTGCCGCTAGCGCGGGCGGGCGGCTCCGCCCCGCATAATGAAGACAGGAGTCCGCATGCCAGTGGTCCAAGCCGAGCAACTCACCGTCGCCTATGGCGCATCACCCGCCGTGCGGGACGTGTCGTTCGCGCTGGCCGAGGGCGAAGTCGCCGGCCTGCTGGGCGTGTCCGGCAGCGGCAAATCGACGCTGGCGCGCGCCCTGCTGGGCCGCCTGCCAACCGGCGCGCGCATCGTGCGGGGACGCGTGGAACGCAACGGCGCCGCGGCGCTGATCCCGCAGGAGCCGGCGCTCTCGCTCAGTCCTTTTCTGCGCGCCGGCGACCAGATCCGCCACTGCGCGGCGGCGCGGGCCGTTCCGGCCGGGAACGCGGAGCTTGCCGGGCTGCTGGCTCAGCTTGGTCTCCCGGACCCGGAGCGAATCCTCGGCGCGTATCCCCACCAGCTTTCCGGCGGGCAGCGGCAGCGCATCGCCTGGGCGCAGGCCCTGGTGCAGCGGCCGGCGCTGTTGCTCGCCGATGAGCCCACCACGGCGCTCGATTCGATTCGGCAGCGGGAGCTGGTGTCGCTGGTGAACGCGGCCGCCGGCGCCCGCGGTTGCGCGGTGCTGTGGATCAGCCACGATCCCGCGCTGCTCGGCGCGGTGGCCTCGCGGATCCTGGTGATGGACGCGGGCCGCCTCGTGGAAGACGGCCCCGCGCGACAGGTCCTCGCCCGTCCGGAGTCGGCCATCCTGCAACGCCTTCTCGAGGCCGCCCGGTGAATCCCGTGGTGGAACTCCGGGCCGTGACGTGCCGGTACGGCGCGGTCGCGGCACTGGAGGAGACGAGCCTGGCGATTCAGGCCGGCGAGCGCCTGGGTATCGCGGGGCCCTCGGGCGCGGGCAAGTCGACGCTGGCCCGCGTCCTCACGCTGCACACGATTCCCAGCCGCGGCGAAGTCCGGATCGACGGCGTTTGTTCCAGTACCCTTGGGGGAGAACCGCGGCGTCTGGCCCGCCGCCGGTTCCAACTGGTTTTTCAAGATCCGGGACCGTCCTTTGTGCATCACTGGAAGGTATGGCGCATCGTGGCGGAAGCCGCGGCCATCGAGGGGTTGGGAGTGGCGCAACAAAAGGACCTTGCCCTCGGGCTGTTAGACCGCGTCCGGCTGCCCCGGGCCTTCGCCGATCGTTTCCCGCTCGAGTTGAGCGGCGGCGAGCGGCGCAGGGTCGCCATCGCCCGCGCGTTCGCGGCATCTCCCGTTCTGCTGGCGCTCGATGAGTCTCTTTCGGGCTTGGACGGGCTGGTGCAAGACGACCTGGCGCGCCTGCTGGACACGATCAGCCGCGAAGCCAAGCTGACGCTGGTCACCGTGAGTCACGATCTCCGCCTGCTCCGCCGCCTTGCCGACCGGATCTTGATTCTAGACGGCGGACGCGTGCACGAAGACGGTCCGGCGCCGCGCGTGCTCCGCGCGCCGCAAAGCGGGATCGGCCAACGCCTGCGGGACGCGGCGTTCGGGAGCGCATGAGGCCATGAAGCATCTCCTGCGGCGCGTCGCGGAGCTGGCCACTCTGGCGCTGGCATCCTCGGCGTTGGCGTTCCTGCTGCTGGAGGCCGCTCCGGGGGATTTCCTCTCCGACGTCCGGCTCCACCCCGGCCTTTCCGAGGAGACGCTCGGAGCGTTGCGGCAGCGGTACGGGCTCGACCGGCCGCTGGCGGCGCGGTACTTCTCCTGGCTCGCCGGGGTTGCGCGGGGCGACTGGGGTCATTCGTTCGCGCAGGATCTGCCGGTGCTGCCGCTCGTTGCGGCGCGGGCCGCGCGGACGCTCGGGTTGGCGCTGGGCGCGCAGGCGATCGCCTGGGGCCTGGCCCTGGGAGGCGGGATGCTCGCGGTCCGCCGCCTGCGCGGAGGCCTCGATCGCGGCTTCCAGGTGGCGACCCGTGTGCTGCTGAGCGTTCCGGAGATCGTGCTCGCGCTCGGCGCCGTCCTGCTGTTCGTGCGCGCCGGCGTGGTGGCTCCGGCTCTTCCGGCGCTGGCGGCGCTGACTCTGGCGTACGCGCCCGCGCTCTGGCAGCAGGCTCGTGCCGCGCTGGGCCGCGCCGCCGCCCAACCGTTCGTGGATGCGGCGCGCGCGCATGGCCTTCCCGAGTTCCTGGTGCTGACCCGCTACGTCCTGCCAGCGGCCCTGCCGGCGCTGCTCTCCCTCGCGGGACTGTCGATCGGCAGTCTGCTGAGTTCGTCCCTGCTGATCGAGTGCGTTACGGGATACCCGGGCCTTGGTCCGCTTCTGCTGGACGCCGTGTTCGCCCGGGACGGCCTGGTGGTGGTGGGGGCGGTGTTTCTGTCGACCCTGCTGTGGGCGGCGGGTAGCTTCCTCGCCGACTTGGCGCAGTGGTACTCCGATCCGCGTCTCCGGGAGGCCGCTTGATGCGCCGCGTGCTTCTCACCGTGTTCCTGCTGCCCTTCCTGCTGGCCAGTTGGGTGAGCCCGCACGACCCGCGGCGGCAGTACCGGGAACACCCGGGGCAGCCACCCCGCTGCGGATCGCCCTGTTTCGCGCTGGGTACGGACGAGTTCGGCCGTGATGTCCTCTCGCGCGTGCTGCACGGAGGGCGCCTGTCTCTGCTCGCGGGTCTGGGCGCGTCGCTGCTGGCGGTGGCGATCGGCGGTCTGCTGGGCGGCGTCGCGGGGTACTTCGGAGGATGGGTGGACGCGCTGGCCGCCCGGCCCATGGATCTGCTGCTGGCGCTGCCCTGGCTGTACCTGTTGCTGGCGGCGCGCGCCGCATTACCCCTTGCGCTACCTTCCGAAACGGCGTTGTTCCTGGTGATGGCCCTGCTGGCCGTGGCGGGATCGGCGGCGCCCTTCCGGCTCAGCCGCCAAACCGTGCGTGCGGCGCGGGGGGCCGACGCCGTGCGCGCCGCCGAGGGTTTGGGCGCCTCGCCCTGGTACCTGCTGCGCGCGCACCTCTGGCCGGCGGCGCTGCCCGCGCTCCGCACACAATGGCTCGCCCTGTTCCCGGCCTTCGTCCTGGCTGAAGTGTCGCTCTCGTTCCTGGGCCTGGGCATCGGCGACCCGGCGGTCAGTTGGGGCGCCACGCTGGCCTCCCTGCGCAAATACGAAGTGCTGACGTCCCAATGGTGGATGCTGAGCCCCGCGGTGGTCCTAGCGGCCTTCCTGGGCCTGCTGCCCGCACCCCGTCTCGGCTGGCGGGACTCCTCATGAAGATCCTGGCAATCGGCCTCCTGACCGTGGCGGCCATCGCGCAGCCCCTGCGTTCGCCGGTAGCGGGCCGCTGGGGCGGTGAACTGGCCGTCTCGCAGCGCGCCGAGCCGCGCACGCTGAACCCGGTTACGGCGGTCGACACGCCGAGCCGCGAACTGATCCGCCTCTTCCTTTCCGACCTCGTGCACATCAATCGCGAGACCCTCCGCACGGAAGCCGCGCTCGCCGATACCTGGAAGGTCTCCCCGGACGGCCGGACGATCACCATCCGGCTCCGGGAGGGCGTCCGCTTCTCGGATGGAGTGCCCCTGACCGTCGAGGATGTGCTTTTCTCCTTCCGGGTCTACCTCGATGAGAAGCTCGCCTCGCCGCAGCGTGATCTGCTGCTGGCCGGAGGCAAGCCGCCGGCCATCGCCGCCGTGGGCGCGCGCACGGTCCGCTTTCAGTTCGCCGAGCCGTACGCGCCGGCGGAGCGGCTCTTCGATTCGGTCTTCATCCTGCCGCGGCACAAGCTGGAGCCGGCTTACCAGCAAGGCAAGCTGGCCGGCGCGTGGACGCTGGCTTCCCTCGGCGATCTCGCCGGCACCGGACCGTTCCGTCTCACTTCCTATCAGCCCGGGGACCGCGCCGTGTTCGAACGGAATTCGCATTACTGGAAGGTAGGCTCCGGCGGGCGTGCCCTCCCGTTTCTCGATCGCCTGCAGATCCGGTTCCTGCCGGACGCCAACGCGGAAGTAGTCCAGTTCCGCGGCGGAGCGCTCGATCTCCTCACCCGTATCCCGGCGCCGGCGTTTCGTGCGCTCCAGGCCGAATTGCCGGCCGGTCAATTCAGCTATCACGACGCGGGGGTGAGCCTGGAATACCACTTCCTGTTCTTCAACCTGAACACGGCCGTGCCCCTGCCCGGCCCGGTTGCAGCAAAGCAGCGCTGGTTCCGCGACCCGGCGTTTCGCCGCGCGGTGTGGCTCGCCGTGGATCGGGAAGCCATCACGCGGCTGGCCTTCGGCGGGAAAGCCGCGCCGCTCTGGCAACCCGTCAGTCCCGCGCAGGGTCCCTGGGCCCACGCCCGGCTCCCTAAGCCGCCGCTATCTGTGGGCGAGGCTCGCCGGATCCTCGCCGGCGCGGGCTACCGCTGGGACGGTGGCGGGCAGTTGCGCGACGCCGCGGACGCCGCCGTGGAGTTCACCGTCGTTACGAACGCCGGCAACGCGCAGCACCGCCAGATCGCCACGCTGCTGGAGCAGGACTTGCGCGCGCTCGGGCTGCGGCTCCAAGTCGTGCCGCTGGAGTTCCGCAGCCTGGTGGACCGGATCCTCCGCACGCGCGACTACGACGCCGCCATCATGGCGCTCGCCGCGGGCGACGCCGACCCCGGACCCGAAATGAGCGTCTGGCTCTCCTCCGGGCGGTCTCACTTCTGGAACCTCAACGCCACCCGTTTGGAGCCTTGGGAGGCCGAAATCGACGAGCTGATGCGCCGCCAGATGACGACGGCCGACCCCGCCGCGCGGCGGCGGCTGTACCACCGGGTGCAGGAGATCGCGCAGCGTGAGCTACCGCTGATCTGCCTCGCCAGTCCGCACATCCTCACCGCGGCCAAAGCCGGCCTGCGCAACGTGCGGCGGAACGTACTCCCGCCGTACGCGCTGGCCAACGCCGACGAGCTGTACTGGGAGCCGCGGCCATGATCGCCGGCCTCCTCGAGCGGCCGCATCCCGGCTGGAGCGACGACCAACTGGTGCAGGCGTGTCTCGCCGGGCAGGAGGCCGCGTGGGAAGCGCTGATTCACAAGTACAAGCGTCTGATCTACTCGATCCCGTTCCGCTACGGCGCCGGGCCGGACGACGCCGCTGACGTCTTCCAGGCCGTGTGCATCGACCTGCATGCGGAACTGCCCCGGCTGCGCCACGCCGGCTCCCTTCGCTCCTGGCTGATGACCGTCGCCGCACGCCAATCGCTGAAATGGAAGCGCAGCGCGGGCCGCTACACCAATGACGCGGTGGACCTGAACGAGGAAAGCGACCCGCTCGCGCCGGCGGGACCCGAATGGGTGGCGCGCGCCGAGCGCACGCAAGTGGTTACGGAGGCTCTGGCCCGGCTCCCCGAGCGTTGCCGGCTGCTGGTGCAGCGGCTCTTTTTCGACGACCCGCCCCGCCCCTACCAGGAGGTGGCAAAGGAGCTGGGCCTCGCCGTCGGTTCGATGGGATTCACGCGCGGGCGCTGCCTGGAGAAGCTGCGCCAGGCGCTCGAGGAGCTCGGCTACCGATGAGCGCGGCGCCATCAGCCCCGGCCTGGATCGAAGGCGTCCGCCGGGGCGGATCGTGGGAGGGGCTCGCGCCGGAGACCGCCATCGAACCGCTCTGTGAAGCCGCGGCGGAACTGGTGCGGTCCGACCTGGCGTCCGCCCGGCGGCTGGCGGACGCCGCGATGGATCTGGCCCGCCGCGGCGCCTCCGATCGCCTGGCCGGTTTCGCCGCCCGTTGCGACGCCATTCTGCTCTGGGCGGCGAATCGCTTCCCGGAGGCGCGCGCGGGTTTCGAGCGCGCGCTGGTGCTGTTCGAGTCGGCCGGCGAAGAACTCGAGGCGGCGCGCACGCGCAGCAACGCCCTGCAGACGCTCATCTACCTGTCCCAATACGAGCAAGCGATGCAGTGGGCCGCGCAGGCCCGGGCCGTCTTCGCGGAGCGCGGCGAACCTCTGCGGCTCGCCCGCCTCGACGGCAACATCGCCAACCTGCTGTACCGCCAGGACCGCTTCGAAGAGGCAATCCTGCTCTACGACGAGGTGGAAGCCCGTTTCCGCCGCTTCGGCCAGCCGCGCGACGTCGCCGCCGTGCTGCGGAACAAGGCGGTCTGCCAGCTCAGCCTCAGCCGCTTCTCCGAGGCCTTGCGGACGCACGAGGAAGCTCGCGCATTCTGCTCCGAACACGGTATGACCGGCCTCGTCGCCGAGGCGGACTACAACATCGCTTATCTCCACTTCCTCCGCGGCGACTACCTGCATGCGCGCGCGCTCTATGAAACCGCCCGGCAGGCTGCGACCGCTTCCGGGGACGACTACCATGCCGCGGCATGCGACCTGGACGAGGCCGAGCTCCTGATCGAGCTGAACTTGCACCAGGACGGCGAACAACTCGCCGAGAGAGCGGTGAAGGCGTTCCGCCAGCTGCGGCTCGGCTACGAGGAAGCCAAGGCCCGCGTCTTCGTCGCGCTCTGTGCCGGCCAGCAGGGCGACCTGCGGCGCGCGCTCACCTTGCTGCGGCGGTCCCAGCGCCAGTTCGCGGCTGAGCAGAACGCCGTGTGGCCGCCGCTGATCGATCTCTACGCCGCGCTGCTGCTCGATCAGGCGGGCGAACGCGCCGCCGCCCGCAACCGCGGCCGCGCCGCGCTCGGTTTCTTCTCCCCCACCGTGCTTCCCGGCAAGGCGATCCACTGCCGGCTGCTGCTGGCGCGCATCGATCTCGACCTCGGGCAGATCCGCAGCGCCGGAGCCCACGCCGCCGCCGCCGAACGCCTGCTTCCGCACGCGCAGTCCCCCGCGCTCGCCGGGCACACCTGGGCGCTCAAGGGCCGGATTTGCGAGGCGCAGGGCAATCACGACGGCGCGCGCGCGTACTTCCTGCGCGCCGAAAAGGAGTTCGAGGCGCTGCGCGACCGCCTGCGGGCCGAGGAACTCCGCATTTCTTTCTTTCAGGACAAGGTCGCGGTCTACGAAGCGCACTTCCGCTTGCTCATCGAACGCGACCAGCTCCCCGAGGCTTTCGCCACCGCCGAGCGCGCTAAATCCCGCAACCTTGCCGCCGCAGTGGTTCCGCGCCGTCCGCCGGCTGCCGGCAGCCCCGGCGCCGGGTGTCGCGAACGGCTGGACCGGCTGTACCGGGAACTGGAAACCGCGGAACTCGACCGCTCCGCCGAGGGGCCGCCGCGCGCCGCCGCGGTCCGGCAGCGGATCCACGAGGCCGAGTCCGAACTCCGCAAGCGGCTCGCCACCGTCAGCGCGGGTTCGCCCGACGTCTTCATCCCGTCGCTGGAGGATGTTTCCGCCCGGCTGCCGGCCGGCACGCGCCTGCTCGAGTACTTCCGCGCCGGCGATCAGTTGTATGCGCTGGTGGTGAACTCCGGCCGGGTGGTGGCGCGCCGCGCTGGATCCGCCGCGCGAGTTCGCGGCCTGGTCCGCTTCCTCCAGTTCCACCTCTCGCGGGCCCGGTTCGTACCGGCGGCCGGCGACAGCCAGCACGTCACCGCGCCGCACGTTCAGGCGCACCTCCGGGCGCTCTACGGCGAGCTGGTCGAGCCGGTCCGGGAGGAACTCGACGGCGCCCACACCCTGGTGGTTCCGCACGGGTTCCTCCACGGCCTGCCCTTTCACGCGCTCCACGACGGACACTCCTACCTCGGTGAGGCGATGACGTTTTCCAGCGTGCCCAGCGCCGCGGTGTTCTGCCGGACACTGGCGCCGCCTCCAAGTCCGCCCGGTCCCCCGGCGATTTTCGGAATCGCGGACGAATACGCCCCGGGCATCGCCGACGAGTGTCGCCGGGTGGCCGCCACGCTTCCGGGAAGCCGTGTCTTCCTGGATGAGGAAGCATCCCTGGCCAGGCTGCGCGAGGCCGCCGGCTCCGCGTCCATCCTCCACATCGCCACGCACGGCCGCTTCCGGCAGGACAACCCCTGGTTTTCCTCGATCCGCCTGGGCGACGGCTACCTTAGCCTGTACGACTTCTATGAGCTGCGCCTCGCGGCACAACTGGTGGTCCTCAGCGGCTGTAGTACCGGGCTCAGTGTGGTCATGGGCGGCGACGAGACGGTCGGCCTCCTCCGGGGCCTCCTCCAGGCCGGCGTCACGTCGGCCATTCTCTCCCTCTGGGACGTCAACGACCGGAGCACCGCGCACTTCATGGAGCACTTCTACGTGGAGCTCAGCCGGGGCAAAGAAATCGCGAAGGCGCTGCAGGCGGCCCAGGCCAACACCCGCGAAACCTATCCACATCCCTTTCACTGGGCCCCGTTCATGCTCGTCGGCCGGAACGGACCGGTGAACCCATGACGCACCGGCAACTTTTTTTCGCCGCCTCTCTATTTTTCCAGTCCCCCGGCGTCCCTTCATGCATAACTGCGAGAGAAGGCTCAGAAAAATGAAAAAGTTCACGTTCGAACAGTGGACCGACTACGTCCGGGGTCTGACCACGCCGGAATTGACCCAGGCCATGTCCGCGCGGCTGGCGGCGGGCAGCGAATCCGATATTCGGCTGCATCGTCTGGCGAGCGGCATGGTGGAGGCAGCCGGCGAACTGCCCGGCCGGGAAGTGCCTCGCGACGCCGTGCAGCGAGCCCTCGCCATCTTCACGCCTTTTGACGCGAACCGGCTCTTCCAGTTGCCGGCGCTTCCGCTCCGGGTGCTGTTCGACAGCCAGCGCGAGCCGCAGGCGGCCGGTCTGCGCGCCCAGGGGGCGCTGCACCGCGAGACGATCCACCAGGCCGGCGACTTTCAGCTGAGCGTTCGCCTGGAACAGGAACCCGGTACGGAAGTGCTGGCTCTGATCGGGCAACTGCTCCCCAATGAGAACACGCTCCAGCCGGTCTCGCACCGGCCGGTTTTCGTTTTTCAGAAAGAGAAGCTCGTCGCCCGCACGCTGAGCAGCGACAACGGCGAGTTCCAGGTGGAGTTTTCGGGGCGGCAGCCGCTCCGTCTCGTTCTCGCGCTTGCCGAGCCGGACCGCCGGATCGAGTTGGATCTGGCGCCGGTGGGCGGAATCAGAAGAACAAGCAAAAAAGCCCGAGACAAAGAGGCTTGAACCGGAGGATTGCGATGTCGCGTTATTTCACTGGGATCCTGGCGATCCTGCTGACCATCCTGGCCGCTCCCGTGCGGGCGGACGATGCCGATGAGTTCCTGTTGCGTCCCGTACCGGGCGCGCTCGAACGGGTCTTGAACCGGTACCGGCTGCGGGTGCTGAAAACGTTCCCGGCGCAGAACCTCTACCTGGTGCAGCCGGAGGACGACGATAACTTCGAGGATCACGCGCGGGGTGACCGGGACATCGCCGGCCTGGAAAAGAACCAGGACGTGTTCGCACCGGAGATCCCGTCCGGGTCGACCAGCCCCAACGAAGACGTTCTCCGCCAGACGCTCACTTCCCGCCGCATGGTGAACTTCTTCGGTTCGACGGTTTGGGAGGGCTTCGTGCGGCAGCCGGCGGCGACGCTGGTGGGCTTGCCGGAAGCGCAGTCGCGCCTGCGGACGGGCGCGGGAGTCGTGGCGGTCATCGACACCGGCGTGGACCCCGGTCACCCGGTGCTGCGCAACGCGCTGGTGCCCGGCTTCGACTTCACACGCGACACCCCGGGTTTCCCGAGTGACCTTCACGATGTCGACGGCGCCACCGCGGCGGCCCTTACCCAAACGACCACGGCGTTCATCGACAATTCCGCCCGGCCGGTGCCGCTCAACCAGTACGCGGTCGCCGCGCTGACCCAGACCACCACGGCGTTCATCGACACGGGCAAGCTGCCGAACGGCTTCGGCCACGGGACGATGGTCGCCTCCCTTGTACGGCTGGCGGCGCCGACGGCCCGCATCATGCCCCTGAAGGCGTTCCTCGCCGACGGCCGCTCGAACACGTTCGATATCCTGCGCGCCATCTATTTCGCGGCGGATAACGGGGCCAACATCGTCAACATGAGCTTCAACTTCAAGGAGTCGTCGCCGGAACTGGTTCGCGCCCTCAACTACGCCTCCAACCGGCGGGTGACCCTGGTGTCCTCAGCCGGTAACGACGGCAATGAGATCATTGTGTATCCGGCTGCATATGCCAACGTCATCGGCGTGGCCTCCACCAACGTGGCGGATGAGCGGAGCGGCTTCACAAACTACGGCGCGGCGCTGGTGACCGTCTCCGCGCCGGGCGAGGGCGTGATTGCCGCGTACCCGGGCAATAACTACGCCAGCGTCTGGGGAACGTCGTTCAGCACCCCTTTGGTGGCGGGTGCGGCGGCGGTGCTGCTGCAGAAGAATCCCCAGATGACACCGCGCCAGATCGAAAGCGCCCTGGTGCAGTCCGCCAAGCCGCTCGAAGAGAGCCTGGGCGCCGGGCGCCTCACCGTGGGCCGCTGGTAATTCCACGGCTCGCTCTCC
>CAYYID010000104.1:0-13209 GCA_964471915.1 uncultured Solibacteraceae bacterium
CGAAGGGGTCGCCGGAGCGGGGGAAATGTGAGAAAGTCTCGTCTGTCCCCGATTTTCCGATTTTGGCAGCTACCGGAACCGTTGTGGCGATTATCGACGGAGTTGCCTATACTGCTGAACAACTGGCTGCATTGGGTCCAGCAGTATTGGCGAGGCTCGTGGCGGCAGGTAAGCTGTCCATCGACGTTCTGCAAAGGATCGCGACGCAAGCACCGATTGTCGCGAATCAAGTATACCTTCGCCTGTTCGCTCAAGGAAACCACACGACGATCGCGCAAGGCTGGCTTAACAATAACAACTACTTTCGGATTGGCGAGGGCTTTTTTAAGGGTCCTGTATTCCGCATAGCGATTGGCAGCAAGTCTGTCCGATTGCCGTCCAGTATTCCCGGCGTTGTGGATGGCACACTACACTTCAACCTTTGGAAGGGTCATTGGAGATGATGTCGAAGGCCATGGAAGAGGCTATCGCTACTATTCGCGATTTCCTTGACGGAAGGGGCAATCCGTGGGCCTGGGACGACTTTCTGTCTGTCCCTCCCTCCGACCCCGAAGTTGTTCGATTGCAGGGATTCTGCCGCAAACTGGCTTACGACTATCCTCCACAGGAAAGTACCGAGTTCTGTAGCAGCGCGGGAATGGATCGTCTGCGCGCCGAAGTCGATCAACTTGAGCTCTGCAACGATGAGCCGAGATGAGATTGAAATCGGTGACAAACTGGACTACAGACGCGGAAAATAGGGACACGTAACCGCTCGCGGGAAAGCGTTCGGCAGGGCGACCTGCGGGAGTGTATGCTCGGGCGGACCGGAGAAGCGGAGGCGGGCTTTGGTGGAGACCAACCGGCCCGAGGAGTGCCCGGCGGGGAAACTCATCCAGACGATGAGCGCTGCGGGCGCCTTTTCGGGTGCCCGATGTGACGTGGGTGACGTGAGCCCCGTTTTCCATCCAGATCGAAGTACGATTCGAGGCGAAAGGGATGGAGCGGCGGATGGGCAGCATCGACCCTCTCGTTTTGGGGCGAGGGCCCCAACCGTAGGGCCCGGCAAGATGTAGTCAATATCGTAGATGCGCGTTCTCCCAGTTCCCTCATCTCTCCACAGAGTTCAACAAGTTCTTCTGCATTGTGCTGAAACGAAACCCGTTGCAAGGAAGAGGGTAAGCCGGTTTGCCGAAGATCTGCCTTGGGCGCAGGTGCGTTAGCGAACACTAACCCACCCTAGATGACCAACTCCGTCCCGCCCCCCGGGCGGGGACCCAGAATCAGCAGCAAGGCTCCCCCTGAAGTTCGGATCACGGGATCCTCCGAAGCGGGCTCGCCCCAGATGAAGTCGCCCTTCGTGAACCGGCGTCCGTCTCGTTCCAGGTCGCCTTCGAGGATCAGGCACTGTTCGGCTGCGTCGTGGCGGTGGGCGGGATAGACCGCTCCCGGAGCCATGCGGACCAACATCGTGGCGACGCGGACGGACTCGTCGTGGTACAGCTCGGCAAAGTCCACGCCGGTGACGGGCGTGGGCCGCCAGGCGACGGCGTCCTTGCGGAGGGCGCGGAGGCCGGGAAGGGCTTCATCGGCGATGCGGCCGAGGAGCCGCGCTTTCAGCGCCGCGGGCGGAGCCACGGGCTCCAGCGACAGCGCCAGGCGCGCGGCGGCGAGTTCTTGATCGTCCAACGGGTCCAGGGGCGGCATGGCTCTCACGGGTGACTACGGATCGGGCGGACGCCGCGGATTCTATAATTTCTAGGACGCTGACTCCGGCTGGACTTCGACCCCCGCCTGCCGGCGGGGACTCACGGCGTGGTTCGGTTGTGGCAGGAGCGGATCGCGCCGACGGCTCGGGTTCGGCGGGTGACAACATGCGGCGGCCTGGGGAGATCACGCGGCGGCTGGCGGCAGTGGTGGCACTGCTGGCGCAGGCGATGCTGATTCTGCAGATCGTGACGCTGGCGGTCTGGCGGACCGAGGAACTGGTGTTGCTGGCGGTCACCCTGCTGCTGATCGGCAAGGCCGCCTGGTGGGCGGTGTTCGGCGGGCCGCTGAAGCGCTGGGCGGGGATCGCGATCGCGCTGCTGGCGGCGGTGGCGCTGGCGGTCCAGGTGCTGTGGGAGGATCCGGGCACGGTGGCCCGGCACGCGGCGCTGATGCTCAACGCCATTATTTTCCTGACGGCGGTGGGACTGGTGCGATCGGCGCGAGGCGGGGGCTCGCTGCGCCCGGCGAGCATCCTGACGCCGGCGGCGCCCCGGCGAGCGGTGCTGCTGTGGAACCCGCGCGCGGGCGCGGGACGCTTCACCCGGGAGCAACTGAGCGGGCACGGCTTCGAAGTGCGCGACGCCGGAGCCGATATCGGCGCGGCGGCCGACGAAGCGGCCCGGGAAGGGTCCGAGGTGCTGGCGGTGGCGGGGGGCGACGGATCCCTGGGTCCGGTGGCAGCCGCGGCGCTGCGGCATGACCTGCCGCTGGTCGTGATTCCGGGCGGGACCTTCAACCATTTTGCGCGGGACCTGGGCCTGGACGTCGCGGATCCGCTGGCCGCGTTGCGGGCGCTGGAGGGCGAGGAGCGGCGCGTGGACGTGGGGCGCGTGAACGGCCGGGTGTTCTTGAACAACGTGTCCTTTGGGGTGTACGCGTCGATCGTGCGGGAGCCGGGGTACCGGGCGGCGCGCCTGGAGACCGCGCAGCGGATGCTGGGGGCGGGGCTGGCGCGGTTCGACCTGGAGTTCACCACGCCGGAGGGCCGGCGGATCGAAGGGGCGCTGCTCCTGATGGCGGGGAATAACCGCTATGATTTGTTCGGGTTATACGACTTCGGGGAGCGCTTCCACCTGGACGATGGATTGCTCGACGTGCTGGCGCTCGAGACGGGCGGCGCGGCGTGGTTGCGGTGGACGGCGAAGGAATTCGAGGTGCGGTCGAAGGCGGGGCGGATCGAGGCGGCGATTGACGGGGAGCCGGTGACCCTGGAGTCTCCGGCGCGGGTGTCGATCGAGCCGGGAACGCTGCGAGTGCTGGTGCCGTTCGGGACGCCGCGGGTGCGGGAGAACGCTCCGGCGCCGTTTACGCCGGCGGCGGTGGCGGAACTGCTGCGAGCGGCGGCAGGCCGATCTTAAATAACTCCGGCGGCGGATGGGGCGCATCGGTGATTACGATGCGCATCTTTCTTGCTCTTCTGACGATGGCGGGCGCGGCGCTGGCCGCCGAGAACGCGACCTGGCCGCAGTGGCGGGGTCCGGAGCGGACCGGCGTGGCCGCAGGGGCGTTCCCGGAGCGACTGGACGGGCTGCAGCCGTTGTGGCGCGTGGAACTGGACAAGGGCTACCCGGGTCCGATCGTGGCCGAGGACCGGGTGTTCGTGGCGGAGACCGCGAACACGGATACCGAGACCGTCCGCGCGCTCGACCGCAAGACGGGCAAGGAATTGTGGCGGGCGTCATGGAAGGGCAAGATCAGCGTGCCGTTCTTTGCGAAGAAGAACGGGGACTGGATCCGGTCCACGCCGGCGTGGGACGGCCAGACGCTGTATGTAGGCGGCATCGAAGAGGTCCTGGTGGCGCTGGACGGCAAGACGGGCGCGGAAAAGTGGCGCGTGGACTTCCCGGCGCGGTTCGGCACGAACAAGCCGGAGTTCGGTTTCGCGAGCTCGCCTCTCGTGGCGGGCGCCGCGATCTACGTCCAGGCGGCGAACTCGATCGTCAAGCTGGATAAGAAGACGGGCGCGACGCTGTGGCGCGGGCTGGAACATTCCAGCAACATCATGGAAAGCGGCGCGTTCTCGTCGCCGCTGCTGACGGCCTTGAACGGCCGGCCGCAACTGCTGGTGCAGACGCGGACGAAGCTGCACGGCATGGATCCCGAGACCGGCAAGGTGCTGTGGGCGCAGGAAGTTCCGAACTTCCGGGGCATGAACATCCTGACGCCAGTGGTGTTCGGCGCGGACACGATCTTCACGTCGACGCACCAGAACGACTCGTACCTCTATAAGGTGAATCACGAGGGAGACGGCTACTCGGTCGCGCTCTCGTGGAAGAACAAAGCCAAGGGTTACATGTCGACGCCCGTGGTGCTGGGCGACTACGCCTATCTCCACCTGGGCAACCAGCGGTTCACGTGCATGGACCTGCGGACCGGCGAATCGAAGTGGACCACGGAACCGTTCGGCAAGTACTGGTCGATGGTGCTGCGCGGGGACCGGATCCTGGCGCTCGATGAAGAGGGCAAGCTGCTGCTGATCCGGGCCACTCCGGAGAAGTTCGAGTTATTGGACAAGCGGGAGATCGCGACCAGCCCGACGTGGGCGCACCTGGCGGTGGCGGGCCATGAGATCTTCGTGCGGGAGCTGACGGGGATCGCGGCGTACAAGCTGACGGGCGGCGCGAAGGCAGTAGGGGAGTCCGCGGGTCAGTAAGTGTTGCGGATCCCGATTCGCCTGTCGTTGGCCGAACGTACAGCCATTCGCAAACGCCTGGTTGTGCGGCGCGTACAATGAGAACATGACTTTTCGTGTCGTGATCGAGTTCGATGCGGAAACGAATAGTTACTCCGCCGTCTGCCCAGAGTTGCCCGGCTGCGCCTCGGCGGGCGATACCGAGTACGAAGCGCGAGCAAACATAGAGGAGGCAATCCGGCTTTACCTGAAGCCGATCGACCTCTCCTTGCCGGCTGACGCCAAACTTACAGAGGTTACGATTGGGTGAGCGCGGTACGCCCAGGTTGGTTGCGTCTCAAGTCTTGAAGGTTTTGCGGCAGCATGGTTTTGCTTTGGTTGCCCAAAGCGGGAGCCATCAGAAATGGCGCAACCCCGCCACCGGGAGACAGGTAATCCTGCCGTATCACCGGGGTCGCACGCTACCCCCGGGGACCATGAGGGCAATCATCATGGGAAGCGGGATTCCCCGATCGGAATGGCCTGACTGACCCGCGGCAGGTGCAAGCCGTTATGGGGCTCGTCCTCGAGCCAGCGACTCGCTCGCCGCTATGGCCCGGCGAGTACCGTTCCAATGCGCTAACATTTTCAGAACGGCGCATGGCGGATCACGAGGGAGTCACGCAGCTACTGCACCGGATCGACGCCGGTGACCGCTCCGCCATGGAAGAGCTGCTTCCGCTGGTGTATGCGGAACTGCGGCGGCTGGCGGCGAACGCCCTGCGGCGCGAGCGGCACGATCACACCCTGCAACCGACGGCGTTGGTGCACGAAGTGTACCTGAAGCTGGCCGCGGAGACGAGCCTCAACTCCGACTCGAAGTCGCAGTTCCTGGGAATTGCCGCCCGGGCCATGCGGCAAGTGCTGGTGGACCATTCGCGCAAGCACCGCGCGCAAAAGCGGGGCGGCGGCGCGAAGGTCCAGTTGGACGAGAACCTCCCGCTGCGCGGGGACGCCGCGCCGGAAATCCTGGAGATCAACCGCGCGCTGGAGGAACTCGAAGCGCTCGACCCGCGGAAGGCGCGGGTGATCGAGCTGAAGTACTTCGGCGGGATGACCACGGAGGAGATCGCGCAGGTCACGGGGCTGTCGACGGCCACGGTAGTGCGGGACGTCCGGATGGCGCAGAGCTGGATTCGCCGGGCCTTGCGCGGCGAAACCGCGAACGAATGACGCCGGAACGGTTCCAACTGGTCGAGGCTCTGTTCCACGAAGCGCTGGAACTAACGCTCCCCGAGCGAGCGGCATTTCTTGACGAGCGCTGCGGCGCGGACCGCGAACTGCGGGCCGAAGTGGAAAGCCTGCTCGCCGAGGATTCCCTGGCCGAGAACACCATCGCCAACGCCGTGTTTTCCGCCGCGGCTGACTACCAGACGGCCGAAGCCGAAGCGGAAAGCGGCCGGATGATCGGCAATTACCGCGTGATCCGCGAAATCGGCCGCGGGGGCATGGGCGCGGTGTTCCAGGCGGTGCGCGCCGACGATCAGTACCTGCAGTCGGTGGCGATCAAGGTCTTGCCGCGTGGCGTGGAGTCCGCGTTTCTGCGGTCGCGGTTCCTGGCTGAGCGGCAGATCCTGGCGACGCTGCAGCATCCGAACATCGCGGCGCTGCTCGACGGCGGCGCGACACCCGACGGCCGGCCGTACCTGGTGATGGAGTTCATCGAAGGGGAACCGATCACGGCGCATTGCCGGAACCGGAGCCTCGGGATCAAGGAGCGGCTGGAGCTGTTCCGCAGCGTCTGCGGCGCCATGCACTCGGCGCACCAGAAGCTGGTGATCCACCGCGACATCAAGCCGGCGAACGTGCTGGTGACGGAGGAAGGCGTGCCCAAGCTGCTGGACTTCGGGATCGCGAAGCTGCTGGCGCCGGAACTGATCCCTGGCGAGATGCCTCGCACGATGACGGAAGTCCGGCTGATGACGCCCGAGTACGCCAGCCCGGAACAGGTCCGCGGCGACGTACTGACGACATCGACCGATGTCTACTCGCTCGGGGTGCTGCTGTATGAACTGCTGACCGAGGCGCGCGCGTACAAAGTAACGGGGCAGTCGCAGCGGGCGGTGGAGACGGCGGTGCTGGAGCAGGATCCGCCTCCGCCGAGCGCCGCCGCGGCGACGCCGAAACTGCGGCGCCAGATCGCGGGCGACCTGGACCGCATCGTCGCCAAGGCGATGCACAAGGACACCGCACGGCGCTACCAGTCGGCCGAGCAGCTCGCGGAGGATATCGGGCGGTACCTGCGCGGGGAGACGGTGAGCGCGCGTCCGGATACGCTGGTCTACCGCACGACGAAACTGGTGCGGCGCAATCCGCTGGCCTTCGGGGCGCTGGCGCTGCTGGTGCTGAGCCTGGGGGCGGGCTTGGCCGCGACGATGTACCAGGCGCGGCGCGCCGAACGGCGATTCGCACAAGTGCGCAAGCTGGCGAACTCGTTCCTGTTCGATTTCCACGACAAGATCCAGCACCTTGCCGGGTCCACGGAGGCGCGCGCCTTCGTGGTGAAGACCGGACTCGAGTATCTGGATAGCCTCGCGGCGGAGTCCGGCACCGACGTGTCCCTGAAGGCGGAACTGGCGGAGGCCTATGCGCGCGTCGCCAACGTCCAGGGGGGAGTCCGGGGGGCGAACCTCGGGCAGGTGGAACAGGCGATAGCCAGCTACCGGAAGGCGATCCGGCTGGCGGAAGAGATTGGCCCGTCCTCCCGGACGCCCGCGCACCTCCGGCTGCTGAGCGACGCTTATGGTTCGCTCGGGGACCTGGAGAACAGTCAGGGGAGGCCGGCAGAGGGCCTGGCGTACACGCGGCGCGCGGCCGAGTTCGCCGTCCAGGCGGCTGGCGGATCCGACAAGCCGGAAGACCGGATCTTCCTGGCGCAGTCGCATACCCGGCTGGGAGATGTCCTGAGCGAGGATGCGCCGCGCGAGGCCCGGCGGGAATTCGAGGCGGCGATCGCGATCCTCGAGCCGCTGCTGGCGAAGACTCCAACCAAGGCGCTGCGTCTGCGCACGGTTCAAACCTACGACCGGCTGGGCCGGGTGGCCCACGCCCTGGGTGATGCGCGGGGCGCGGTGGCGCAGTATGACAAGGCGTTGCCGATCGCCGAGCAGGTGTTGCGGGAGAATCCGGAGGATGTGCGCGTACGGCGCTTTCTCAACGTGTTGCACGCGATGCGCGGCGCCTATCGCGGACACCAGGAGTACTTCCACCTTGGCGACCTGGCCGGAGCCGAGAGGGATCTGCTGCGGAGTCTCCAGGCGACCAAAGAGGCCGCGGCGCGGGATCCGAACGATGCCCTGGCGGCCACGGACCTGGCGTTGGATCACAGCCGGCTGTCCGGGATCTACGAACTCACGCGGCCGGAACTGGCCCTGGCGGAATTGGCGGCGTGCGTCGCCGTGATCGACGGATTGCTGGCGCGCGATCCGAAGAGCTTCCGGGCCGTGCGCGTCCGGAGCAACTGCCTGAGCTATCGCGGCCGGGCGCTGCTCCGCATGGGACGGCCGCGAGAGGCACTGCCCCTCGCCGAAGAGTCCGAACGGGACGCCGCGCGCATGCTGGCGCAAAGCCCGCACGACCTGGGCGCGATCGAGACCCGCGTAAACGCCCTGTATCGCACGTGCCTGGTGCTCAGCGAGTTGCGGGAATGGGACGCGGCCGAGGCGAAGTGCAATGAGTCGCTGCGCCTGGCCGAAGAACAGACGGCGATTCGTCCGGAGGATCTTTTCTTCCTGCGCGACACGGCGGAATTGAACCAGACTCTGGGGCGGATCGCGCTGGGGCGGCGGGACACCGCGAGTGCGCGCGGGCGCTTTCAGAAGAGCCTGGACGCCTGGACGCGCTTCGGCCGCATCGCCACCACTACGGTGGTGCATCGCGAGGCGATAGCGGAGCTTCAGAAAGAATTGGCCGCGGTCCCGGCGCGCTGAACAGGATCCAACACCAGGGTCTGGCGAATGGCGCCGCCGTTCGCTTCGTGGCGCCGCTCGATCCGCAGGCGCCCCGCCTCGACGCGCCACGTTTCGAGCAGCCGGCGCGGATTACCGCCGATCTCCCAGCGGGTCTCAACGTGCAGCACCCCGCCGGCCCAGTGCGCCCGGACCTCCCGGGAGCGGCCGAGCACGTCGATGGGGCACGGTTCGCCGTCCAGGGTCAGGTGGCGGGCAACACGGTTGTCGCCGTTGGTGTCGATCTGGTGGGTCTCGATGGTGAGGCGGTCGCCGTGGAGCGTGATCCGGTCCTCGCGGAAACGGGGCGGCGGCAGGAATCCGAAGTCGCTCGCGGTAACGCGGAGGCGCCATTCGCCGGCAATCGATTCCGCAGGGCTCGGGATCACTCGATACAATGATACTGGTGCGGGCGGTTAGCTCAGCCGGTTAGAGCGCCTGCCTTACAAGCAGGAGGTCCACAGTTCGATCCTGTGACCGCCCACCAAATAGAAACCCGGTGCTCGTTCAACTAGAATCCGCCGCGCCATCGCGCCCCAAGTGGCTCAAGGCCCCCGCGCCCGTCGGCGAGAACTATCGCCAACTGAAAGAGCTGGTCCAGGATCTCCGCCTTCACACCGTCTGCGAATCGGCCGCCTGCCCCAACATCGGCGAGTGCTGGAATCAGCGGACCGCGACTTTCATGATTCTCGGCAACATGTGCACGCGCCGCTGCGGATTCTGCAACGTGCAAAAAGGCGCGCCGCTTGAAGCCGACTACGACGAACCGCGGCGCGTCGCTGAAGCTGTTTTTCTGATGGGCCTCCGCCACGCCGTCATCACCAGCGTCAATCGCGACGATCGCAAGGACGGCGGCGCCGAACTGTTCGCGATGACGATCCGCGCTATCCACCAACGCGTGCCCGATTGCCAGGTCGAAGTGCTCGTACCCGATTTCCAAGGCAACTACGCCGCCATGGAAATGGTGATGGACGCCGGCCCGGAAGTCCTCAACCACAACACCGAGACCGTGCCGCGCCTCTACCGTACCGTGCGGCTTGGGGCCGACTACCCTCGCTCGCTCGACATGCTTGCCCATGCCAAACGAGTCCGGCCGGAAACGCCGACGAAGTCAGGGCTGATGCTTGGCCTTGGCGAGACCATCGACGAAGTGCTGCAAGTGATGCACGACCTCCGCGCGCACAACGTCGATATCCTCACGCTCGGCCAATATCTGCGGCCGACGAAGAAACATCTGCCGATCGTCCGCTACGTCGGCCCCGAGGAGTTCGCCGAACTCAAACGGGCGGGCCAGCAAATGGGATTCCGGCACGTCGAGTCCGGACCGCTGGTTCGATCGAGCTATCACGCCGCGGATGCGGTCGAATAAGCCGATTCACGGCCTCTTGGAAGCTGAACTCGCGCCCGCGCCAATCGCAGCCTCGACGCCCTTCACAAGCAGCTCCACCACGCGCACCGGTTCGGCGAAGTCGGAGTTGGTCATCACGGCGATCGTCAGCTGCAAGTCGGGAAACATCGCCAGATACGTCCTGGTGCCATGCTGGCTGCCCGAGTGGCTGATCGCGCTCTTCCCCGCCACGGCCGACACATTCCAGCCAAGGCCGTAGCCGGTGAATGAGCCATCGAGAAGCTTCTGCTTCTCGGTCTGCATCTTCATCGTCGCGCGCTTGAGCAACTTCTCGTCCTGCCACGCCAGTGCGAATCGGATTAAATCGTCCGATGTCGATACATATCCACCGCCTGGAATCTTGTTCGACGTGTCGGCGAGAACGGCGTTGACGATTCTTCCGTCGCGAGTCTTCGTGTAGCCCCGTGTGCGATGCGGGATGATGTCGCGCTGGCTGTCATCACGAGTCGAATCCATCTTCGCCGGGACAAGAACGTTGTCGCGGACGAAGTCGACAAAAGGCACGCCCGCCGCCGATTCGACCACCGCACCGGCAACGTTGTAGCCGTATGTCGAATACAGGTACTTCGATCGCGGCTGATGAAGTAGCGGATCGGCGCTGAATATCTTCAACGCCTCGCCGACAGAGCTATAGGCGCGCGTGCTGTCCATCTCGGGATCTCGATAGGCTCGCGTACCGCTCAAATGCCCGAGCAGCATACGCGTGGTGATTACCCAAGGCTTCTCGGGATACGACGGTAAGTACTTCTGGATCGGCGCATCCAAATCGAGGCGCCCTCGCTCCCAAAGTTGCAGCGCGGCGACCGCGGTCATCGGCTTGCAAACCGAAGCCGTGCGAAACCGTGTGTCGGTGCGGGTGTCGACGTCGTTTTCCAAATCGGCCTTCCCGAATGCGCCGCTGTAGCGAAGCGCACCGTTCCGCGCGATCGACACCGTCATGCCGACAATTCCCTGGCGCACGCGTTCTGCTTCAACCGCGGTTTCGAGCCTCTTGACACGCTCGCCCGTCCATAGTGCAGCCCTCGGCTGCGCCAACAAAACCGCGCCCGCCAGCAGAAGTACAGCCGCTCGTGTCATAACGGTAATTATTCCAAATCCGCCGCCCACAGCGCTGATCGCGACGCTCCGCCGCGTGGCCTTATTCAATGAACTCTCCGAGAGCGAGATCGGCTCGCTCGCCGAGCGGGCCGCGTCCGCGATCTACGACGCGGGACAGGAGATCTTCGCGGAAGGAGGGCGCGGCGGCGATCTGCTTATCGTCCATAAAGGAAGCGTGCGCATCGTCAAGACATCGGCCAGCGGGCGGCAGCAACTGCTCTCGATCGAAGGCGAAGGCAGTTCGCTCGGTGAAGTCTCTGTATTCGACGGCGGCAGCTACTCGACAACCGCGACCGCGATGACGCGGGTTGTCTTGCTGCGACTGAAAGGCGAGCACTTCCGCAGCCTTTGCGCGGCGCATCCCGATATCGCATTCAAAGTCATCCGCGTTCTCGGCCACCGCCTAAGAAAGCTGCGCAACCTCGTCGAACAGCTTTCCTTCGGCACTGTCCGCGCTCGCTTGACCGCACATCTGTTGGAACTTGCCGACGAACAAGGCGCCTCGATCACGCTGCGAGAAAATAACGAGGAATTGGCCGCACGGCTCGGCACGGTTCGCGAGTTGGTATCGCGCAACCTCGGCCGTTTGCACAACGAAGGCTTGATCCAGATGCGAAAGCGCGCAGTGACGATTCCCGATATCGCGCGCCTTCGAGCAGAACTCGATCAGGCGTGACAAAAGTCATCGCCACGGTTTCCAACCGGACCTATTCTGGAACCGAAATGCCATACGTCATCGCTGAACCCTGCATCGGTGTAAAAGACACCGCCTGCGTCGACGCCTGTCCGGTCGACGTGATTCATCCGAGAAAGGACGAAGTCGACTACGACGCCGTCGCGCAGTTATACATTTTCCCTGACGATTGCACCGACTGCGGCGCCTGTGTTCCAGTCTGCCCGGTATCGGCAATCTACGCGGCGGAGGACTTGCCCGAAAAGTGGGCGCACTACGCCAAGGTCAACGCCGATTGGTATGCGCGGCCCGAATCGAAATCGAATGACTAGTTCTTGGATCCAACGCCGCTTCCCATTCGACCCAAACGACGCTCGTACCCCTACGCCTTTATCGGCAATCCCAACTTCTCACGCACGTCGGTGTAAATCTCCGAGATGCTGCGGTTGGCGTCGACCGTGATCAGCATCTTGTGCCGCTCGTAAAGCTCAAGCAACGGTTTCGTCTTCTCGTGATACTCGCGCAGACGAATCTTGAGCGCTTCGGGGTTGTCGTCGGCGCGCTTGGTGAAGCCGCTGCCTTGGCCCATGCGGGCACGGTACATCACACGTTCGAAGACCACTTCGTCGGAAAGATGCAGATAGATGACTCTGTCGAGATTCCAGTTCTCGAACAGATACTCGGCCTGCGACCGGGTCCGCGGAAATCCGTCGAGCACGAAGCCGTAGTTCCAGTCGTGCTGATCGAGCCGCTCGCGCACCACCCGTTCCACGATCTCATCGGGCACCAGCATCCCGGCATCGGTGATCCGCCGGATGCGCGCGGCCAACTTGGTGTGATGCTTCACGTTCCAGCGGAAGATCTCGCCGATCGAGATGTGAACGAGATCGTAGTCCCGGCAAAGCAGCTCGCTCTGCGTTCCTTTACCGGAGCCCTGCGGGCCGCATATGACGAATTTGTTCATCGGCGCAAGATTCGATCATAGGTCAAATTCAATGCCCTGCGCTAGAGGAAGTTCGTCCGACCAGTTGATGGTCACGGTCTGGCGCCGCATATAGGCCTTCCATGCGTCGGAGCCGGATTCACGGCCGCCGCCCGTGTCTTTCTCGCCGCCGAAAGCGCCACCAATCTCGGCGCCGCTGGTGCCGATGTTGACGTTGGCGATGCCGCAGTCGCTGCCGGCATGACTCAAGAAACGTTCGGCCGTGCGGACGTTGTCGGTGAAGATTGCACTCGACAGCCCCTGCGGCACGTCGTTGTGTTGCTGGATGGCGTCGTCCAGATCGTCGAAGAACATGACGTAGAGGATCGGCGCGAACACCTCGACCTTGGTAATCTGCATGGACGAGTTGGCGAGCACCAACGCGGGTCTTCGGTACGACCCGCCCAACAGCGGTTTGCCTTCGTAGTCGAGTTCAACACGTTCGCCCCCGAAGATAACTTCGCCGCCTTGTTCACGTGCATCGGCCAAACCTTGATCCATCTGGTTGAGCGCACCCTGATCGATCAGCGGACCACACAGCGTCTTCGGATCGAGCGGGTGGCCTATGCGGATCCTGGCCCACATCTTTTTCAGGTACTCAACGTACTCATCGGCGCAATCGCGATGAATGAACAACCGCCGCAACGTTGTGCAGCGCTGGCCCGCGGTGCCGACCGCGCC
>CAYYID010000105.1:0-12968 GCA_964471915.1 uncultured Solibacteraceae bacterium
TAAACCCGACCTCTGGAGTCGGCAGCGAAATTACACTCAGGAATTGACACAGGCCTTGTACTTCCAGATCTCGTAGACAACATGCTCGATGGCGTCTTTCAAATCGGCAGGAGGATGTTTCCTGTGCACCCGCATCATTTAGGCACCTCCAGGGGCGTGGGAGAGATTGGATTAGCTTGGCTGTCCTCTTCCACCGGCGTTAGACTCGCTGGTGACCAATTAAAACGCACTCCTTGCGGGTGCAGAAAAGAGACCAGCCAGGACGAAGCATATCACCACGGTTCCTGCGCTTCCCGCGCGGACCATCGCGCTCGATCTCGGGGATCGGACGCTGCGCTACTGCGATCTCGATGCGGCGGGCAGTGCAACCTGCCGGGACGCGCGTGGCGCTCGTACCGGACATGCTCATCGGTTCGGGGCGCTTGCCGCTCCCTGACGGTCGCGGCCCAGTTGGGTGCAGTGCGCGATTTCGGCCCCCGGCTACGAAACCGTCAGAAGTCCACGGGTGCGAAAGGCGCTTGCCGCTCGCTGACGCGCGCGGCCCAGTTGTGTGCAGGGTGCGACTTTGGCCGGAGCCGCGCCGCTATCCACCGAAACGCAGTAACATGACCCTTTGGCGCAAGATCCTAGGGTTCTCATCCTCGGCGGCGGCATCGTAGGCCTGGCTACCGCCCATCAGCTCCAGCGGCGGCGGCCCGGCGCGCGGGTCCGCGTGCTCGAGAAAGAACCCGGCGTAGGACGCCACCAGTCGAGCCACAACTCCGGCGTGCTGCACGCGGGCCTCTATTACAAGCCGGGATCCCTCAAGGCGCGGCTGGCCGTCGAGGGGATCCGCTCGATTAAGGCCTTCTGCCAGCAGCACGGCATCGCCCACGAGGTCTGCGGCAAGGTAGTGGTCGCCACGGACCCCGAGGAGCTTCCCCGGCTCGACGAGTTGTTCGTCCGCGGGACCGAGAACGGGCTGCAAGGCCTGGAAAAGCTCTCGCCGGAGCGGATCCGCGAGATCGAGCCGCATGCGGCCGGGATCGCCGGCATCCGCGTCCCGGAGGAAGGTATTGCCGACTACCCGGCGGTGTGCGAAGCGCTGGCCGCGCAGGTCCGGACGGCAGGGGGCGAAGTGACGCTGAACGCGGCGGTGCGCAAGCTGACGCGGCGCGGCGGCGCGTGGGTGGCGGAGTCCGCCGCCGGCGCGTTCGAGGCGGAGATCCTGATCAACTGCTGCGGGCTGCATTCGGACCGCGTGGCCGCGCTCGACGGCGGGCGTCGCGATGTGCGGATCGTGCCCTTCCGCGGCGAATACTACGTGATCCGGCCGGAGCGGCAGTATCTGGTGAAGCACCTGATCTACCCGGTGCCGGACCCCAAGTTCCCCTTCCTCGGGGTCCACTACACGCGGCTGATCCACGGCGGCGTGGAGTGCGGACCCAACGCGGTGCTGGCGTTCGCGCGCGAGGGCTACCGCAAGGCCGATTTCCGCGCCCGGGATCTGGTGGACGCCCTGACCTACCCGGGCTTGTGGAACTTCCTGCGCCGCTATCCGCGCATGTGCTTCGACGAGCTGCGGCGGTCGTTCTCCCGGGATCTGTTCTGCGCTTCGCTGCAACGGCTGGTGCCGGACCTGCGGCCCGAGGATCTGACGCCCGGCGGCTCCGGGGTGCGGGCGCAGGCGATGTCGCCCTCCGGCGACCTGGTGCAGGACTTCCATATCGTCCAGCGGGAGGGCGCGTTCCACGTGGTCAACGCACCCAGCCCCGGGGCGACGGCGTCGCTCGCCATCGGGCGGCACATCGCCGAGCTGGCGCTGCCGTGACGCGCCGGGAGTTCGCCGCGGCTGGGCTGGCGAGCCTCCTGGTGACGGCGCTGTTCTTCGCGGCGTTTCTGCCGCCGCTCCGCGAGCGGCATCTGTTTTCCGACATCGAGGGCTACCACTACCCGCTGCTCCACGCGGCCTTTCAGCAACTACAAGCCGGACAATTCCCCGCGTGGGATCCCGGGATCTACTGCGGAATTCCGCTGGCCGCGAATCCGCAGGCGGCGCTGTTCTATCCGGGAACGTGGCTGCTGTTCGCCGCCAACTGGCACCGCGCGGGGATCGTGTTCAAGTCCGTCGAGATCTTCGCGCTGCTGCACATCGCGCTCGCGCTGTGGGGCGCGTTCGTCTGGATCCGCGGCGCCGGACACAGCCGCGCCGCGGCGGCAGGCGGCGCGATCACGTGCGCGCTCTCCGGATTCGCGCTTACGCAGTTGACGCACCCGGGCGTGCTGGCGGGCTATGCGTGGCTGCCCTGGGGGCTGGCGGCCATCGGAAGGGGTTCGTGGCGGGCGCTGGCGCTCGCCTCGGCGCTGTGCCTGCTGGCGGGCTATCCGCCATTCTGGACCGCGTTCGCCTGCTTCGCCCTGGTGTACGGATGGTCCACGGGTGCGGCGCGCTGCGCAGCGGCGGGCCTGGCCTGGTCGCTGCCGCTCGCCGCCGTGCAACTCGCGCCGCTACTCGCGGCGTTGCCCGTCAAGGCTCCGGACCAATCGTACGCCGCGGGCGTACGCGACGCCGGATCCTGGCTGGCGCTGGCGTGGCCGGATCCGGAGCGGCTGGCGTACCTCGGGATCGTGGGCTTGATCGGGCTGGCCCTGGTCTGGCGCGGGGAGCAGCGGCGGTTGCCCTATGCGCTGTTAGCCGCGGCGGCCCTGGCGGTGTGGAATCCGGCGCCGGCCTGGATAGAAGACCTCCCCGTGATTCGCGAGGTGTACCGGCCGTCTCTATTCTTCGCCGGGTTTCCGCTGGCCGCCGCGCTGGCGGTGGCGCAACTGGCGGATCGCGCGGAGCGCCGCTGGCGCTGGGCTGCCGCGGCGATCGCGCTGCTGGCCGGCGCCGACCTATACCGCGTGGGCGCGCATCATCCAGCGTATTCGCGGCCCGGCGATGTAGACCGCGCTTTCTCCCGGGACGCCCGTGCGAAGGGAGCTTCGCTCACCGGGGTCCCCGACGAGGTGTATCGCGAGATGCTCGCGCACCCGGAGTATCGGGTGGGGGTGATCGCCTCGAAACATGCCGTAGAGTTGCGGCACTACCGGCTGGCGACGCCCCAGGGCTTCGATCCGTTGCTGCCGGTGGCGTATCGGGACATGGTGAGCCGGCACACGGCGTTTCGCACCAACCGGGAGTTCGATCTGCCGCTCACCGATGCGTTTCTGCGCGAGTCCGGCGTGCGGTGGATCATTGCTTCGCGGCAGGAGGCGCATCGCCTGGATGGGCGGTTCCGCCGCCTGCAGCCTGAGGACTATTTCGCGGTGTTCGAGTATCTGGACGCGGAGCCGACCTTTGTCATCAGCACCGGCGGCGCCCGAGCGGTCCGGTGGGAGGCGGCGCGCCGGGTGCTAGCCGTGACTACGCCGGCGCCGGCGCGCCTGACGTTCCGCGAGAATCTCTTTGCGACTCCCTGGTTCGGCGGCTGGCAGGTAGCGGTAGACGGACGCGCGGCTCCGGTGCGCCCGAGTGGGGCGTTCTTTGAGGTCGAGGTGCCCGCGGGAGGTCACGAGGTGACCGCTGAGTACGAAGCTCCTGCCCTCGGACTGGGATTGGGGATTAGCGGGTTGGCGCTGTTGGGCTTGTTCGTTCGCAAGAAATGAGCGAACCAACCGCCTCTCGATTTCGTACGCTATATATATCAAGTAAGATAGATATCGATGGCTAGCGAACTCAAGCCTAACTGGTTCCACGTTCTGCTGGCGCTCTCCGAGGGAGACCAGCACGGATACGCAATCATGCAAGCGGTGCTCGAGCGGACCGGCGGGAAGGTCCGGCTGTGGCCGGCGACGCTGTACGGCACGCTGAAGAAGCTGCTCGAAGAGGGACTGATCGAGGAATCGGGCGACCGGCCGGCGGCGGCGTTCGATGACGCCCGGCGGAAGTACTACCGGCTGACTCCGGCGGGCCGGGCGGCGCTGGCCGCCGAAAGCCACCGGCTGCGGGAGCTGGTCCGCATTCTGGACGCGGCGGTGCAGCCGTGAGCACCGTGGAGGCCGCCAGCAGTCTGGTGCGCGCCTACCGCTGGCTGGCGCGGGGATTTCCCGAGGAGTTCCAGCGCGCCCACGGCAACGAACTGGTGGAGCTATCCGGGGACCTGATCCGCCATGTGGCCGAACGCCAGGGCTGGGCCGGGTTGCTTCCCTTCGCCGTCCGCATTTTTGGAGACCTGATCATGCGTTTGCTCATCGAGCTGGGCGCCGAACTGGCGCAGAACGTGAAATTCTCGCTGCGGACGCTGCGCAAATCGCCGGGATTCGCGGCGGTGTCGATCCTCTCGCTGGGCATGGGGATCGGCATGGCGACCTCGGTGTACAGCCAGTTGGAGTCGACCATCTTCCGCGCGGTGCCGGAAGTCCGGGAGCCTCGGGGGCTGGTGCGGTTCCAGCGACCGGCGTCGTATCCCGACTACGAGGACTACCGCGACCACAGCGGGCAGTTCGCGCAGTTAACGGCGTACCTGGCGCCGGTGCCGTTCGTGGTGAACATGGGCGCAGGCTCCGAGCGGGTGTGGGGACACCTGGTGACGGCGGATTACTTCGCGGTGCTGGGGACGACGCCGTACCTGGGGCGCCTGATCGGCGCCGAGGACAAGGCCAGCGGGTTGCCCGTGGCCGTGCTCAGCCACCGGTACTGGCGGGATAAGCTGTCCAGCCGCCGCGAGGTGGTGGGCGGCACGCTGCGCATCAACAACCAGGCGGTGACGGTAGTGGGCGTGGCGGCGCCGGATTTCCTGGGCGCCTCGCCGCTGCTGGCGGCGGGCGATCTGTTCTTGCCGACCACGATGCAGACCAGCGTGGCGCCGGAACTTGGCTCCGGCGCGCTGACGGACCGTAAAGTGGCGGCGTTCCAATTGATCGGACGGCTGAGGACCGGCGTGGCCATAAAGGACGCCGAGAACGCGCTGGATACGATGGCGCGGCGGATGGAACGCGAGCGCCAGGATCCGGGGCAGGACCGCAAGGGCCGCCGCGTGACGCTGCTGCCGGGCGGCCGGCTGTTCCCGGTGCGCGACGAAGACTTGCCCACCGTGACCGCGTTCCCGGCGATTCTGGTGGCGCTGATGATCTGGATCGCGGCGGCGAACGTGGCCACCATGCTGCTGGCGCGCGCGCTGGCGCGGCGCAAGGAGATCGCGGTGCGGCTGGCGGTGGGCGCCGGGCGCGGCCGCATCATCCGGCAATTGCTGACGGAGAGCCTGCTGCTGGCGCTGGCCGGGGGCGCGCTGGGCATGGTGCTGGCGGTGTGGTCGAACTCCACGGCCGAGTGGTTCCGCCCGATGATCCCGAACTACGTCGATTTCCGCCTGGAGGTGAGCTGGGGCGCAGCGCTGGCGACGTTCCTGATCAGCGCCGTGACGGGGGTCCTGTTCGGGCTGGCGCCGGCGCTGGGCGCCACGCGCGCCGATGTCGCTTCCGCGCTCAAGAGCGGCGGTGGCGGACATCGCGGCTACCGGTGGTACTCGACACGCAACATGCTGGTGCTGCAGCAGGTGGCCGGATCCCTGGCGCTGCTGCTGCTCACCGGCTTCATCATCCTGGGATTCAACCGCAGCGCCACGGTGGACGTCGGTTTCGACACGGCGAACCTGTACACCATGTCGCTGGACCCGGTGCGGGACGGCTACTCGCCGGAGCGCGCGCGGGAGTTCTTCGTGAAGTTTCCGGACCGGGTGCGGGCGCTGCCGGGAGTGGCCGCCGCGAGCCTGACGCAATCGCTGCCGCTCAATCTGTTCGGCGGCGAGTCGATCGTGATGACCAAGCAGGATCTGGCGAACGCGTCGGCGCAGACGATTCGCTCCACGCACGTCGAGCGCGTGGGCGCGGGCTACTTCGAGACGGTGGGGATCGGGCTGGTGGCCGGGCGCGCCTTTCGCCCGGAAGACGAGCGCGACGGCACGCGGGTGGCGATTGTGAACGAAAATCTGGCGCGCGCCAACTGGCCCGGCGGCGGCGCGGTGGGCCAGACGGTGGACCTGGGCGGCAAGCGTTACGAGGTGATCGGCGTGGCGAGGAACATCCGGTCCGGTTTCGTGATCGACGAGAACGCCAGCGGGGCGTACCTGCCGGTGGAGCCCGGCGCCTACGCGAACCCATCGGCGCAGGGTGTCTCGCTGATCGTGCGGACGCAGCCCGGCGTGGAGGCGGTCACGCAGGTGCGGCGGCTGGTGGCGTCGCTCGACCCGAACCTGACGGTGTTTAATGCGGACAGCATGAGCAATCAGGTGAACAGCCTGCTTTTTATCGTCAAGGTGACCACCATGACGTACGCGGGTATTGGCCTCTACGGGCTGATCCTGGCGGCGATCGGGCTGGCTGGCGTGACGGCGTACGCAGTGGTGCAGCGCACGAAGGAGATCGGGATCCGGATGGCGCTGGGCGCGCGGCGCACGGACGTGTTGCGCCTGGTAATGCGCGAGGGCACATGGATGGTGGCGGCGGGCACGGCCTTCGGTTTCGCGGCCGCTTACGGAGCCGTGCGCGCGATGAGCACGTACCTGGCGGCGCTCTCGACGGTCCTGCAGACGAGTATCGCGGATCCCCTTCTAGTGTTGGGCGCGCCCGTGCTGCTGGGGGCGCTGACGCTGGCGGCCTGTTACTGGCCGGCGCGGCGGTCGACGAAGATCGATCCGCTGGCGGCGCTGCGCGAGGAGTAAGTCCGCCGGCTGAGCTGGGACTTTGGCCCCCGCCTGCACCGGCGGGGGCTCCATCGCGCCGGAATCAATAGCGCCGGAAGACGATCACGTCGCCGTCGCGCTGGGACCGGGCGCGGAACCCGTCGCCATCGCGGTCGATGTCGTAGGTTTCTCCGGCCAGGCGCATGCGGCGGCCGTCGATGTCGCCGCGCCAGCGGTCGCTATTCATGCCGCGGATCTCACCCCGGCGGTTGATTTCGACCTCGATCTCGCGGCCCCCGCCGCGCGGGCGCGCGGTGAAGCGCCCCACGGCCCATGAGGGAGCGGATCCGCCGCCTGGCCCGGATCCCCAGCCGCCGTCGTTCCACCCGCCGTCCGACCAGTCGCCGCCGCCCGAGGCGCCTTCCCAGGTGATGCGCGCGTGGTGGCGGCCATTGTCGCCGCGCCGGTAATTGTCGTCGATGCGGACGATGATCGCCCACCCGTTGGCGCGCGAAGGCTCTTCTGCGATGTTCATACGGCTGCGGCCGTCGCGCTGGTCGAGCCGGAGTCCGCGCAAGTTGGCGCGGGGCACCGGCGAGTTCATCTCGGAGCCTGCATCCAGCGGGCGGTCCCCCTGCCCGCGGACGCGGCACTCCACCGTGTCCCACCGGATGCGGCACTCGGTGGGTCCGTTCACGCGGACCCGCAGATCAAAGCGGCCATCGTTCCGGTTCGGCCGGTAGTTGTCACTTTGCTTCGCGCGCCAGATCTGCGCCGACAGCGGCAGCGCCGCACAAACCAATCCCGCGCACAGCCAGGGGTGCCTCATGTTGCTTCGCCTCCGTACGTTCCGTGGGACGGGCAGCACGGCCGCACCGTTTCACGAGGATGTCAATTGCCGAAGGTGCCCCGCGGGCGATAGCCCGGGCGCGCCTTCACTCGATATTTTTTCGCGACGTCGGACACCACGTCAACTGCAATCTTGCGGAACCCTTCGTTGGGGTTCGGCTGCGGGTAGTAGGTGATGGTGTACGAGTTGCCGAGATCCTCGCGGATGTTCTCGAAGGCCTCCACTTGCCGCTGCCAGGTCTTGGCGAAGTAGCTCTTGCCGCCGGTGCGCGTGGAGATGCGGCGGAACACGCCGCTCGAGACGGGATCCTTGTTCACGTCGTTGGTCGAGATGACGTAGATCGGAATGCCTTCGTCCTCGGCGACGGCGCGGACGTCATCGGGGGCCACCATGCTGGCGTTGTCGGGGCCATTCGAGAACACGATCACTACTTTGCGGCCGGGAATGCGGGCGGCGTCGCGGAGGGTGAGCAGCAGCGCGTTGTACAGGGCGGAATCGTCGCCGGCGACGGCCTTGCGGAGGCCGAAGATCGCCTCGTTGCGGTCGCGGGTCAGCGCCGCCGCGCGCGAGAGGTTGCGGGAGTAGGTGTAGACCGCCACGGAGTCGGCGCGGTCGAGCCCGCGGATGAAGTCCGCGATGGCGTCCGAGGCGTACACAAAGCCGCGGTACATGTAGTTCGACGTATCGAAGAGCACGAAGACGTTGGTGCCGGCGAAGGCGTCGGCGCGAGCGTCGCCCTTCGGGTCGGCCGGCGCGGCGGCCACTTCGAGCGTTCCGTCCTCCCGGACCACGGCGGGAGGCTTGTTGCCCTCGGCGAACGTAGCCAGCTTCTGGGCGATGCCGTCTTCGGTGATCTTGAAGTCCTTGGGCTTCAGCCCGTTGATGTACCGGCCCTTGGCGTCGGTTACGGTGAAGCTGAGCACCACCATGTCGACCTTGACGCGGAAGGTCGGCCGCTCCTGGGCGAAGGCGGCGACGGCCGCCGCGCAGAGCAAGAAAGAGAAGATTCTCCGAGGCAAGTTAGCTGTTCTCCGTTTCCTGGGTTCTGATGATTCCTGGGCCTCTTACTCCGGGGCCTCTACTTCTATTGCTGATCCGCGGGCACGGCCGCGGCGCGCGCTTTCTGGCGGGCGATGTCCCCCACGCCGCGCAGGCTGCGCAACAGCGCCGGCCAGTCCTCGAGGTGCGTGGCGAAGATCCGTTCCACCGTTTCGACGGTCCACGCGGGGATGAGCACGTTGAGGCGGCCCGGCTCCAGGTGCATCTCGTCGGCGAGCGCCGCGTAGAACAGCAGGTTCGATTCCCAGCTCTCCGCCAGGATCCGGCTCGAGTAGCCCATCAGCGTCGGGAAGGTGCGCAGGTTGAGCAACTGGGGCTCGAAGGAATTGGCGAGCGTCGGCTTCGGGGTGCCGAAAGCCTTGCCGATGGCCGCGTAGTTCAGGTGGGTCGTGTCGCCGGCCGCGAGGCGGCGGACATCCGCTGCCAGGCCCGTGTTGTCCTCCCGGGCGGCGGCGGCGGCGAGCTGGAACAGTTCGGCGGGGGTGATGAAGTCGAACGCGGCTCGAACGTCAGAGGCGTCGAGCAGCCGCTCTACCTGCCGGACGCGGCTCGGGGGCGCCAGGCGGTCGAGCGCGGCGATCACCTCGCGGCGGCGGCTGGCGTCGAGGCCCGCTTCGGCGACCCTTTGCTCGCCGAGCGCCATGTGGAGGCCCACCCAGTGGAGCTGACTGTGCGTGACGGTCCACCAGCGCGGGATCACCGCGCTTTGCAGCATCTGCGGCACCAGGTCGCCCCAGATCAGCGCCTGCTCCCGCGACGGGATGAGGAAGTTCTGTTCGGCCTCGGCCAGCGCGTAGGGCAGCGCGGCCAGTGAGCCGATCAGGCGGCCTCCGGCGCTGGCGGGCCAGCCGTTGGCGAAGACCTCGGTGGCCTTCCAGGTCTGGTTCGCGCCCTGGATGCCAATGAAGTCGTGGCTGCGCACGAACAGCGGATTGGTCATCAGCAACTGCGCGGAGGGCGGCGCGTAGTGGATGTAGTTCAGGCCCACCAGGGTGTCGCGCAGGATGGGGGCGAGCAGGCCTTCGAGGTTCTTGAGTTTCTCGGCGTCGGCGCCGGCGCGTTCGATGGCGGCCCGGAGGTTGAGCTTGCGCTGGGAGTCGATGTGCTTCTCGGTCCAGAAGCCGTAGGCCAGCGCGTTCCGCTCGGTGGCGCTGAGCGAGGCGCGGGGCAACTGCACCTCGGCGATGCGCGCGGCGAGTTTCTGCGCCAGCGCATTGTTCAGCTTCTGGCCCTGGGAAACGCTCTCCAGGTTGTCGGCGAGTTCGAAGAGGGTGTCCAGCGACACCAGGCGCTGCGCCTCGAAGATGCGGATCATGTTCTGCATCACTTCGCCGTGGCTCTCGGTGTCGCGCGGTTCGGCGGCGCCGGCCAGCAGGTCGATCATGCGTTCCTGCACGCTGCCGGGCTTCACCTTGGTGGCGGCGAGCAGAACCTTCACGCCGTTGCGGCCGGCCGTGAACACGTCGTGCGGGTTGCCGGCCTTCGGGAAAGGCTCCAGCAGGCTCTTGAGCGTGGCGTCGGCGGCGCTTTCGGACAGCAACCCCAGGCGCGTGAAGATCTGCCAGAAGCTGACCAGCGACTGCATCATGCCGAGCGCGTCGGAGCGCTCGGTTTGGTCGCGGATGCCGGCGACCGCTTTGGCCGTGTCGAGGAACTGGAGGATGCCGGCGTCGGAGACGCTCGGCGTTTCGGCGAAGATCGGGTACTGCGCCCCGAAGTTGTGATACTCGCGCGCCAGGCGCTCCACGGTGGCGGCCTCCAGCGGCCGGGAGCGGCGGGCGTCGAGATCCGAGAGCGCCATGTAGATCTTCAGCGGCTCGTTTTCGACGGCCTTGCGGCTCAGGCCGAACAGCGCCTCCAGCAGCTCCTCGGGGCCTTTCCAGGAGGGCGCGGCCTTGGCGAGCTTCTGATCCATCTTTCCGTGCGGATGGTTGGCGAAGAGGTTCTTCCAGACTTCCAGCGAGCCCGGAACCACCGGCTGGCCGTTGGCGACGCGCAGCCGCGCCGTGAGCAGCATCATGTCGGTGTTGGCGCGGAACACCGGGCGCGCCGGCCCGGGGCTGGTGACGCGGCCGCGGATGGCGGTGTAGTAGCGCTTCAGCCGCTCCGGATCGGTCAGGTACTCCCGCGTCGGTCCGGAGATCCGCGAGAGGGCGTCGAAGTAGCTGGCGAGCCAGCCGTCGTCGCGGGCGATCACTTTCTCGAGGAACGCCGCGCCCGGCTCCACGGGCGCGCCCGCGAGGTCGGTCCACGCTTTCTCGCTGCGGGCGCCCCCGGGCACCACCGCGCGGCCGCCGCGGATCTGGAACATGGCGCCGTAGAAGTCGAGCACGTGGGCGAAGGCCTTCAGCCGCGTCACCGGGGTGGCGGTGCGCAGGGCCTCCGAGGTCTCGGGGTCGAGCTTCGAGACGGCGAGGTACAGGCGGCACAGCGCGGGGTCGGCCAGGAAGGTGTCGATGAACTCGCCGGGTTTTTCTTTGGATGCCGCGCCGAGCCAGTACTCCGCGCCGTGCTGCACCGGGATCTGCGCCGGGCGGTAGTCGAGCGTGAACGGACGGTTGGTGCGCAGGGCCTGCTCCAGCTCGGCGAGCGGGAAGCCCGAGTCGATGGTGAGGAACGCGCGGCTCGCGTTTACGGTCTCGAGCACCACGTCGGAGCCGCAGCCGCCGCGCATCCGGTAGCCGAGCACGCGCAGCAGTTCGCCGGTCTGGGTGGACTCGCAGTTCTCCAGGCGGATCTGCTTCTGGGCGTCGGCCAGCCGCTCCAGCTCGCGCGCCTGCGACAGGTAGCGGATGACGAGCTTGAGGTACTCGGTCTGATCCAGCGGCTCATTGCTGCTCACCGCCTGGTAGCCATTGGTGACGACGTTGCGGGCGAGCGACGCGAGCACTTCGTTCACCGGCAGGTCGGGCGAAAGCGCGGCCATGCGGGAGAAGGACCTCAGGGGTCCGGGGATCGAGATCACGGGCCAGGGCTTGGCCGCGGCGGCCGGAGGGGCGAGCGTGAGGCCGGAGCCGCCGGCGGCGCGGAACTGCTCCAGGTTGCGTTCGGCGGCGGCGCGATCGCCGGCCTGCAGATCCAGCAGGACCAGGTTGCGGAGCGCGGCGGCTTTGGCCGGGCCGGCCGCGGCGGCTGCCAGCTTGCGGTAGGCTTCCCGCGCGCCGGGATCGCGATGGCGGGCGAGGAAGTCCGCATGGGCCTGGAGGCTGGCGGCGCCCGCGCTCGGGGCCTGAACGGCCCGCTGCAGCAGCTCCCGCGCTTCCAGCGCCTTTCCCTGGCTCTCGAGCCGCCACGCTTCCGAGGCGGGATCTTGAGCGTTCGCAATCAGGCCGAAACCGCAGACGAGGACAAGAATGGCAGCTCGCATTCGGCGTTGCTCCCTTCCCAGACGAGTTGTTAGGTCAATACTCTAACATTCCTGGCGGCGGCGGCAACCTTAGAGTGTGCCGTTTCGTCCCTAGGCGGGCCCGGGAAGCACGAAAAAAGCGCGGACCCTGGGGGTCCGCGCCTTTGGATTCGGGAAGCCGGGTGCGGCGTCAGCGATTGAGACGGAGCACCATGGCGGCGATGCGGTCGAAGGCGGGTCCGAGTTGGGCGGTGCCGGGGGCGTAGACGTACATTCCCTCGGGCTGCGCGGGGATGTTGGCGATGGCGGTGTACTCGGGCGGCGAGTTGAACTGGTCGCCGTTGGGGTCGTTCGACATGCGCTGCAGCAGGACATGGTTCACCGCGTCCGTGAAGCCGATGGTGAAGACGTACGCAGGCAGGCGGTTGTTGGTGCGCGCCCGGGTAGCGGCGTTGTCGGTGGTATTGAAGGCAATGTTCTGGATCTGGGCGGTGAGTTGCGACTGCGTGCCGGCGAGGCCGAGCAGCGAGACGCGGGTGTTGCCGGCGACCGAAGTGGTGGTAACGGGACGATACCCGGGGGTGAGGTTCACCCCGTAGGCGTCCACGGTTGGCAGCGTGCTCACCTGGTTTAGCAGGTTGTTCTGGGCCCGCTGCCCGGTGTTTCCCGAACTGCCGCCCGTGCCGAAGTCGCAGTTGGGGGCATTGGTGTTGCCGGGATAGGTGCCGGTCCACAATTGCGCGTTGGTGTTCGAGGCGAAGTACCGCATGCCCCAGATCTGGTCCGTAGTGCCGTCGCCGGTTCCGATGACGCCGATGGGCGCGGTGACGTTCATGGGATTGAGGAACAGCACCTCCCAGCCTGAGGGAGCGGGGCTGGGGAGGAAGTTCGGCGCGCTCGAAGCCGGCTGCCAGCGGCGCGGGCTGGCGACCATGTCGCCGCCGCTGCGGAGGGCCGTGCCCGCGCCGTTCTGGCAGTCCCCGACCAACGCAATCGCTGGGCTTGGCGGCGTCCGTACCGCGGTTCCGTAATCGGTGCGGAAGGAATTCTGCCCGTTGGCGATGAGGTTAAG
>CAYYID010000106.1:0-12874 GCA_964471915.1 uncultured Solibacteraceae bacterium
GGATCCGCCGGATGGGTTTCGGTAAGTGGTTGCCGGGACAAGAAATCAGGATCTGCGAGTTTCGTGACTGGCGGTGCGTGGGGCGGCGAAAGGGGCTTGCCGCTCGCTGACGCGCGCGGCTCCGTTGGGCTGCGGACTCTGACCCCCGGCTACCGGCGGGGGCTCAGGGGGTTTCCCAGCGGATGCTGGACTTGGCTAAGTAATGGATTGCAGGGCAGTTGGGCGGGAGCGCAGGGAAGTTCGGGGGATGGTGGGGGATGCCCCCGAACTGGCGGTCAGAAGTCGATCGAGGCCAGCACTTCGCTGGGTTTCTTTTCGATGGCGCGGCAGATGGCGAGCAGGCTCTCGATGGAGGGGAGATTGGCGCCGCGCTCGATGGAGGAGATCTGGGAGACGCTGAGTTTGGTGGCGCCGGCGAGGTCCTTCAGCGACCAGCCGCGTTCGACGCGGGCCATTTTGATGGCGTGGCCGAGGCGTTCGCGGAGGCGATCCTGCGAGTGGCGGCCGAGGCCGAATTTTTCGATGGCGTTATTGAGAACCTGGCGGAGCTGGGCGAGGGAAAAGGGCTTGGCGAGGTAGTCGAAGACCTTGAGTTTGAACGTAGCGCGCATGTCCTCAAGCGAGGGATAGCCAGTGACGACGATGACGCAGAGTCCGGGCCAGCGGACGAGCAGCTGTTCGAGGACGCGGTCGCCGCGGAACTCGCCCATCTTCATGTCGAGCAGGACGATGTCGGGGACGTTCTGCTCGCTGGACTCGAACAGGTCTTCGGGGTGGGCGAAGGTCCGGACGGCGTAGATGCCCTCGTCCTTGAGGAAGTCCTCCATGTAGTTGCGGAAGTCGAGGTCGTCGTCGAGGACGGCGATTTCGATCAACTGGGAGGGGCTAGGCGTTTCCGTGGTGTTTTCCGGCATGAGTATCGGATTCCTCGAGTTTGGGAGCAGCGGGGAGGCAGACTTCGAGCGCGGCGCCGCCTTGGGGGCGGTTGGCGGCGGCGATGGTGCCGCCGTGTTGGGAGACGATGCCTTCGGCGACGGTGAGGCCGAGTCCGGTGCCGCGGGCGTCGAGGCGGGTGGAGACGAAGGCGTCGAAGATGCCGGGGAGGATGCCGGCGGGAATGCCGGGTCCGTTGTCAGAGACGGCGATGGCGACGAAGGGCTGGCGGTTGCGGTCCAGGCGGCGGCTGGAGGCGGTGATGCTTCCCTGGCGGGCATCGACGGCGAGGAGGGCGTTGCGGAGGAGGTTGACGAAGACCTGGATGAGCCGGTCGGCGGAACCGATGACGGAGTGGGCCGGGTCGACGTGGTTCTCGAAGCGGACGCCGAGGGCTTTGTCGTCGATGGCGACGAGGGACCAGGCTTCGTCGATCAGGGCGCGAGCGTCCTGGGGCTCCATGCGGTCCTTGCGGACGCGGGCGAAGTCGATCAGGCTTTCGCTGATGCGGCGGAGGCGCTGGGCGACGCGCTGCATGCGGGCGAGGCGTTCGAGCGCCTGGGGGTCGCGGGTGGTTTCCATCATTTTCTCGATGGAACCGTTTAACACGGCGAGGGGGGTGTTCAACTCGTGGGCGACGGAGGCGGAGAGCAGTCCGAGGGAGACGAGGCGGTCCTGTTCCTCGAGCCTGGCCATGGCGGCGGCGAGTTCGTCCTCGTGGCGGCGGAGTTCGGCGACGGTGGAGTTGCGGGAGCGCATGATCTCGCCGATTTCGTCCTCCATGATGTCGGGCTCGGCGATCAGTTCGCGGTCGCGGTCCCCGCGGCGGGTGGCGTCGTCGGCGTCGAGCATCCGGCGCAGGGGCTTGTAGACGTACAGGGGCATGATCGCAAGTTCGAGGGCGAGGACGGCGAGGACGTAGATGACGCCAAGCACGATGAACAGAGTAAGGCGGGCACGGGCGGCGACCTCGTCGTAGGCGACTTGGGAGGCGGCGAGCTTCTGCATCTGGGACGCGTCGAGCGGCGCCTGCTGGCGCAGGATGGAGATTTCGCGGGCTTTGGCCTGCTCGACTTGTTGCTCGAACAAAGGGATCAGGGTAAAATACGCCGACGTAGCCAGGATCAGGAAGAAGAAGTTGTGCAGCACCATCAGCTTGGGGCGGACTTTGAGGTCGCCGAAAGCGCGGACGATGCGGGATGGCTTCCGGTCTGACAAGAACTTTTGCATCTGTTGCGTAAATTATACAGTCGTGCTAGAAAAGTAGATCAAGCTGAGAAGTTCGCGGCTCTCTGGGACCCTACAACTCAATGGCAGCCATATTCTCGAAGACCTCCGACGTCATTCTGAAGATCGGGGGCGCGGTGGTTGGGCTAGCGTTGGCCGGCGGCATCGCCGGTTTCGTCTGGTTCAGTCATCCACGCAACCTCGACACAGGATACACCCCGGTCCAACCGGTCCCGTACAGCCATAAGCTGCACGCGGGCGATATGGGGATGGACTGCACCTACTGTCACTATACGGTGACGAAGGCGGCGTACGCAGCGATTCCGTCGACCGAAGTGTGCATGAACTGCCACACGAAGGTGCGGCCGCAATCGGCGCGGCTGGAAGTGATCCGGGAAAGCTACAAGACGGGGAAGGCGGTGCCGTGGGTGAAGATCCACAGTCTGCCGGACTACGTGTACTTCAATCACTCGGCGCACGTGACGGCGGGCGTGAGTTGCGTGAGCTGCCACGGGCGGATCGATCAAATGATCGAGGTGAAGCAGATGGAGCCGTTGAACATGGGGTGGTGCCTGAACTGCCACCGCAATCCGGCGCCGAATCTGCGGCCGGCGGAGTTTGTGACGAAGCTCGGCTGGAAGCCGGAGGGGGATCCGGTGGAGCTGGGCAAGAAGATCCTGGCGGAAAAGAAGATCAACCCTCCCACGCATTGCTCGGGGTGCCATCGATGAGTTTGATCCAGATTCAAGGCGGCGCCGCGGCGCCGGCGCAGAAGTATTGGCAGACGTTGGATGAGCTGGAAGGGCCGGCGCGGCTGCGGGCGCTGATCGACCGGGAGTTCGCGGACGGCGCGGCGGATCCGCTGGACGACAACTCGCGGCGGACGGTGCTGAAGATGATGGCGGCGTCGTTCGGCCTGGCGGGCCTGACGGCGTGCCGGCGTCCGGTGGAGAAGATCCTGCCGTTCGCCAAGGGTGTCGAAGACCTGATTCCCGGCAAGCCGGTGCATTACGCGACGGCGATGCCGTTCGGCGGCGACGGGCTGGGGCTGCTGGTGGAAGTGCACGACGGCCGTCCGACCAAGATTGAAGGCAACCCGGACCATCCGGCGTCGCGGGGCGCGGCGAGCGCTTTCGCGCAGGCGTCGGTGCTGAACATATACGATCCGGACCGCTCGAAGGAAGTGCTGGAGAGCGGCAAGGCGTCCACGTGGGCAAAGTTCGAGGCCGCGGTGAAGGGTGTGGAGCTCGGCAAGGGCGAGGGGCTGCGGTTCCTGAGCGGGACCACGGCGTCGCCGTCGGTGGAGATGGTGAAGAAGGCGATCGCCGAGAAGTACCCGCAAGCCAAGTGGGTGGAGTACGAGCCGTTCTCGCCGGACAATGCGCGGCAGGGCGCACAGCTTGCGTTCGGGCAGTGGGTGGATGCGGTGCCGGCGTTCGATAAAGCGGCCGTGATTCTGGCGCTGGACGACGATTTTCTGGGACTCGACGCCGCGACGATCGCGCCGACGAAGCAGTTCTCGAAGGGCCGTCACATCCGCGAGGAAGAGGGCGAGCTGAACCGGCTGTATGCCGTGGAGGCGCAGTTCTCGTTGACGGGGGCAATGGCCGAGCACCGGCTGCGGATGAAGGTGGCCGAGGTGCAGGCGTTCGCGCAGGATCTGGCGGTGGAACTGGAAGCGCTGCCGGGATCGCTGCGGGTGCTGCAGCCGGCGCAGGACAAGCGCGGCAAGTTCCTGCAGGCGGTGGCGAAGGATCTGAAGGCGCACGCGGGCAAGTGCCTGGTGACGGCGGGTCCGCGGCAACCGGCGGCGGTACACGCGGTGGTGCACGCGATCAATCAGAAGCTGGGGAATTTCGGCGCGACGGTGACGTTCGCCAAGGGTCCCGAAGCCAACTACACGAGCCAACTGGCCGGGTTGAAGCAACTGGTGGAGGAGATCCGCGGCGGGCAGGTGAAGGTGCTGGTGATGCTGGGCGGGAACCCGTGCTACACCTCGCCGGTGGACCTGGATTTCGCGGCGAACCTGCCGAAGGCGGGGTTGTCGATCCACCTGGGCGCGGAAGTGGATGAGACGGCGCGGGCGGCGAAGTGGCACCTGCCGGAGGCGCATTACCTGGAAGCGTGGGGCGACGTGCGATCGCTGGATGGGACGGTGGCGATCCAGCAGCCGGCGATCGAGCCGATTTTCGCCGGGCGCTCGGCGCTGGAAGTGGCCGCGCTGATCGCGGGGCTGCCGAAGACCAAGGGCTACGAGATCGTGCGGGATCACTGGATGGGCCAGTGGGCCGCGGACAAGCGCGACGCGCAGTGGCGGGACGCGCTGAAGACGGGCGTGGCGGGAACGCAGCGCGCGGCGGAGCAAAAGGTGGCGGTGGACGCGGGGAAGGTGGCGGCGGCGGTGCAGGCCGCGCCGAAGCCGGCGGCGGACGGCATCGAGGTCGCGTTCTATCCGGGCGCGGGCGTTTATGACGGGCGCTTCGCGAACAACGGGTGGATGCAGGAAGCTCCGGATCCGATCACGAAGATCACGTGGGGCAACGCGGTGATCGTCAGCCCGGCCACGGCGAAGAAGCTGAACCTGATTCCGGAGCGCAAGGGCGGGGACCGGGTGATCACCGGGGTGGACCTGTCGCAACTGGATGCGTCGCCGGTGGTGACGGTGACGAAGGGCAATCTGAAGATCGAGGGGCGGCTGTGGGTGCAGCCGGGGCACGCCGACGACGCGGTGTCGGTGGCCGTGGGCTACGGGCGCACGGAAGCGGGGCATATCGGCAAGGGCGTCGGGTTCAATGCGTACCTGGCGCGGACCACCGAGGGTCACGGATTCGCGGGCGGCTTCGCGATCGCGCCGACGGGGCGCAGCGAGCGGCACGCGACCACGCAGAAGTGGTTCGAGCAGGCGGGCCGGCCGATTGTGCGCGAGGCGTCGCTCGAGGAGTTTAAGAAAGAACCGAAGATGATCGAGGAGATGGCGGGGCACATGCCGCCGCTCGAGGCGATCTACAAGGAGCAGGACTACTCGAAGGGCTACCAGTGGGGCATGGCGATCGACCTGACGTCGTGCACGGGCTGCAATGCCTGCGTGGTGGCGTGCGTCAGCGAGAACAACATCCCGGTGGTGGGCCGCGAACAGGTGCTGAAGGGCCGCGAGATGCACTGGATCCGCATGGACCGCTACTACACGGGCGACGAGAACGATCCGCAGAGCGTGACGCAGGCCATGCCGTGCGCGCAGTGCGAGAACGCGCCGTGCGAGAACGTGTGTCCGGTGGCGGCGACGGTCCATTCGCCGGAGGGCCTGAACGATATGGCCTACAACCGCTGTGTGGGCACGCGCTACTGCCAGAACAACTGCCCGTTCAAGGTACGGCGGTTCAACTACTTCAACTACCACAAGAAGACGACCGAGCTCGAGAAGATGGCGGCGAATCCGGACGTGACGGTGCGGATGCGCGGCGTGATGGAGAAGTGCACGTACTGCGTACAGCGGATTCAGGAAGCGCGGATCGCGGCGAAGACGGACGGCCGCCGCGAGATCAAGGACGGCGAGATCGTGACGGCGTGCCAGCAGACGTGTCCGGCCGACGCGATCGTGTTCGGCAATATCAACGATCCGGAGAGCCGGGTTTCGAAACTGAAGAAGCAGGAGCGCAATTACGCGCTGCTGGCTGAGTTGAACATCCGTCCGCGCACGACGTACCTGGCGAAGCTGCGGAATCCGAATCCGGAGCTGGCGTAAGAGGAGACCATGGCAGATCTGGCGATCAAGCAGGAAGGGTTGAACGAGCTGCAGCCGCCGCTGTTACTGGGCGACGGCGTGACCTACGGCGATCTTTCGAAGCAGGTTTCGGAGATCACCGAGGTTCCGGTCCACAAGACGCCGTTCCGGTGGTACGTGGTGACGGCGATCACGGGCGCGGTGACGCTGATGATGCTCGCGATGTTCACGTACCTGGTGGCGACGGGCATCGGCGTGTGGGGCAATAACCGGCCGGTCGGGTGGGCGTGGGACATCACGAACTTCGTGTTCTGGATCGGTATCGGCCATGCGGGGACGCTGATCTCGGCGATTCTGTTCCTGTTCCGGCAGAAGTGGCGCACGGCGATCAACCGGTCGGCCGAGGCAATGACGCTGTTCGCGGTGATGTGCGCGGGCCTGTTCCCGCTGTTCCACACCGGACGGCCGTGGCGGGCGTACTGGCTGTTCCCGATTCCGAACACGGATCTGAACATGTGGCAGAACTTCCGTTCGCCGCTGATCTGGGACGTGTTCGCGGTGTCGACGTACTTCACGGTGTCGGCGTTGTTCTGGTTTGTGGGCCTGGTGCCGGATCTGGCGACGCTGCGGGACCGCGCGTACCGGGTGGGCAACAAGACGCGGAGCCTGATCTTCGGGGCGCTGGCGCTGGGATGGAGAGGATCGGCGCGGCACTGGCGGCATTACGAAATGGCGTACCTGATCCTGGCGGGCTTGTCGACGCCGCTGGTGCTTTCGGTGCACACGATCGTGTCGTTCGACTTCGCGACGTCGGTGCTGCCGGGCTGGCACACGACGATTTTCCCGCCCTACTTCGTCGCCGGCGCGATCTTTTCGGGCTTCGCCTGCGTGATGACGCTGCTGATCATCGCGCGGTGGGCGTGCGGGCTCGAGAACATCATCACGATCAAGCACCTGGAGAACATGAACAAGATCATCCTGGCGACGGGGACGATCGTGGGCTATGCGTACGCGACGGAGTTCTTCATCGCGTGGTACTCGGGCAACATGTACGAGCGGTTCGCCTTCATCAATCGCGCCTTCGGGCCGTACTGGTGGGCGTACTGGACGATGATCAGCTGCAACGTGATCAGCCCGCAGTTCTTCTGGTTCCGGAAGCTGCGGACGAACGTGCCGCTGATGTTCGTGCTCAGCCTGGTGGTGAACGTGGGCATGTGGTTCGAGCGGTTCGTGATTATCGTGACGAGCCTGCACCGCGACTTCCTGCCGAGCTCGTGGGGTTACTTCCAGCCGACCTGGGTGGACATCTGCACGTTCATCGGGACGATCGGGTTCTTCCTGTTCCTGTTCCTGCTGTTCGCGCGGTTCCTGCCGATGATTGCGATTGCGGAAGTGAAGCACGTGCTGCACGCGCAGAAGCATGAAGAAGTCGGGGAGGCGTTCTAAGCGATGAGTGAACTTCTCGAAAAAGCGGGCCTGCTGAAGCCGGATTCGATCTACGGGGCGCTGGCGTCGTTCGACGAGCCGGACGACTTGATCGAAGCGGGCAAGAAGCTGCGCGAGGCGGGTTACACGAAGCTGGACGCGCTGACGCCGTTTCCGATGCACGCGATCGACCACGCGCTGGGGATCAAGAAGTCGCACCTGGGCTGGATCGTGGTCGCGGTGGGGTTGACGGGGACGGCGGCGGCGCAGTTGCTGCAATGGTACACGGGGGCGGGGCCCACGGACCTGTTGCCGTACTGGACGGGGCTGGGCTCTTATCCGCAAGTGATCGGCGGCAAGCCGCTCTATGACGTGACGTTCTCGATCCCGGTGACGTTCGAGCTGACGGTGCTGTTTGCGGCGTTCGCGACGTTTTTCGGGATGTGGGCGCTGAACGGGCTGCCGCAGTTGTATCACCCTTCGATGAAGTACTCGCAGGCGCACCGCGCGACCGACGATCGCTTCATTCTGGTGGTGGAGGCCGACGATCCGAAGTTCGACGTCCGGCAGACGGCGGAGATGCTGAAGACCCTGGGCGGCAAGGAAGTCGAGGTGGTGGAGGGATGACGCGGCTCTCGAAAGTGTTCAGCGGCTGGTGGATCACGGGCTACTGCCTGACGCCGCTGTTGTTCGTCCTGGTGTCGGCGTTCTTCCTGGCCGGCTGCAATCTGGTGCAGCGCGGGGCGCCGCCCGAGGTGTGGGATGACATGAAGCGCCAGGAGAAGTTCGGGCCGCAGCAGGAGACGACGCTGTTTCCGGACGGCCGCGCCAGCCGGAAGCCGGTGGAGGGCACGGTGGCGCGCGAGGAACGGCACGAGAACACGCCGTTTTACACGGGATTGATCGGTCCCGCGACGTACGTGGGACAGATCCCGGTACCGATCACCAAGGAACTGATCCGGCACGGGCAGGGGCGCTTCAACGTGTATTGCGCGCCGTGTCACAGCCAGGACGGCACGGGGAAGGGGATTGTCCCGACGCGGTTCCCCTCCTGGCAGGTGACCAGCCTGCACGAGGAGCGGCTGCGCACCGCTTCGGACGGCGACATCTTCAACGTGATCACGCACGGGCGGCGTTCGATGCCGGCCTACCGGGCGCAGATTCCGGCCGCGGACCGCTGGGCGATCATTGCGTATGTGCGCGCGCTGCAGCGTTCGACGGCGGGTTCGGTGAACGACGTTCCTCAAGAAATGCGAGCGGGGTTGAAATAACCGATGGCGGAACATTCTGTAGTCACCGCAGTGGACAGCTACCAGCTGGAAACCGGACGCTGGACGAAGGGCCGCAATGTCCTCGTCTTTCTGGCGCTGGTGAGCTGGATCGGCGTGGCGGCGGGCTTCGCGCTCGACCGCACGCAGTTTTTCCGTTCGTATCTGTACGGCTTTACGACGCCGATGCTGCTGGTGTTCGGCGCGACGTTCTTTACGATGGTGCAGTATTTGTCGGGCTCGGTGTGGAGCATGACGCTGCGCCGCTTCATGGAAAACATCATGTCGACGATGCCGGTGGCGGCGCTGTTGTTCGTGCCGATCGCCTTCGGGATCCACGACATCTTTCCGTGGGCGCACGAGGGTCACATCAAGGACGCGAGCAAAGCGGCGTACCTGAGCCCGCAGTTTTTCACGATCCGCGCGGCCGTGTATTTCGTGCTGTGGAACCTGTTCGCGCTGGGGATTTACCGCAGTTCGACGCGGCAGGACGCGACGAAGTCGATCGCCCAGACCCGCACGTCGCTGAAGTTCGCGGCGCCGGGGGTCTTCTTCCTGTTCATCACGGCGTCGCTGGCGGTGTTCGATTGGGTGATGTCACTGGACCCGCACTGGTTCTCGACCATGTTCGGGGTGTATCAACTGGCGATGGGGTCGCTGGCGTTCATGGCCGCGCTGACGCTGATCGCGCTGGGGTTCCGCTCGGCCGGGGTGCTGGCGAATTCGATCACCATCGAGCACTATCACGACCTGGGCAAGTGGATGTTCGCGCTGACCGCGTTCTACACCTACATCAGCTTCTGCCAGTACCTGCTGATCTGGTACGCGAGCATTCCCGAAGAAGTGGTGTGGTACATCCACCGGTTCCATGGGCCGTGGCTGGCGATCAGCGCGGCGTTACCGTTTGTGAAGTTTTTCTTTCCGTTCTTCCTGCTGCTGGCGCGGAGCGCCAAGCGCAATCTGAAGATTCTCATGCTGGCCGCGATCTGGATCCTGGTTTTCCACTGCGTCGAGATGTTCTGGCTGATCAAGCCGACGTTCTCGCCGGATCACCTGGCGCTGCACTGGCTGGATGTAGTCTGCCTGACGGCGACGACCAGCACGCTGGCGCTGGTGTTCTGGAGCCGGTTCAAGAGTCACGCGATGGTGCCGGTGGGCGATTTGCGCTTCCAGCAGGGGCTCCGGTTCGAGAACGTCTAAGGGGATAGATGATGGCTGATCCGAAAGTCTTACCACCGCCCGCCGAATTCCAGGCCGCCACGGGCTTCGACCAGACGGAGCCGCAGGCGAAGGGTATCTTCATCTTCTCGGCGGCGACAATCCTGTTTCTGCTGCTCACGATGGGCGGGATCGCGGCGTTCTTCGGCGATAAGATCCTGGGGCAGATCGAGAAGGACGTGCTCGAAGCGGGCAACGCGCAGTTTGAAGGCGTGAAGGCGCGCGACCACGAGCATCTGACCAGCTACGGATATGTGGATGCGCAGAAAGGCGTGGTGCGGATCCCGATCGATAAGGCGATTGATCTGCTGGCGGCGGAAGCGGCGGCGGGCAAGCTGCCGTATCCGGCCAAGCCGACCGAAGTGAAGCCGGATCCGGCCGCGGCAGCGGTTGCACCCGACGCTGCCAAACCGGCATCAGGAAAGTAAGGCAGAAAGAGCAAGGCAATGAAGCAACACCGGAGCATGACGAGACTGGCGCTGGCGGGCGCGCTGCTGACGGCAGCGCTGCGCGCGCAGGTCCCGGTGCGTTCCGACCAGTTGCCGCTGGAGTTGGAAGGGATCGGCGTAGAGGAGAAGCTGGGCCGGACGGTGGATCCGAACCTGGAGTTTGTCGATACCACGGGCTATCCGGTGAAGCTGGGGAGCTTCCTGAACAAGGGCAAGCCGGTGATTCTCAACCTGGTCTACTACGAGTGCCCGATGCTGTGCAATCTGGTGCTGAACGGGCAGGTGGCCGCGATGCGGGAGCTGGCCTGGACGCCGGGCAACGAGTACGACGTGGTGACGGTTTCGATCGATCCCCGGGAGCACTTCGGGCTGGCGCAGAAGAAGCGCACGGTGTACGTGGGCAGTTACGACCGTCCGGCGCCCGGCTGGCACTTTCTGGCCGATTACCAGGGCAACGCGAAGAAGCTCGCGGAGTGGGTGGGGTTCAAGTACCGCTACGACGAGAAAAAGGAACAGTACATCCACTCGGCGGCGATCATGATCCTGACGCCGGAGGGCAAAGTCGCGCGGTACCTTTACGGGATCAAGTTCCGCGCCTTCGACCTGCGGCTCGCGCTGACGGAGGCGAGCGAGGGCAAGCTGCGCAGCGCGATGGACCGGGTGCTGCTGTTCTGTTACCAATACGATCCGAGTTCGAAGAGCTACGTGCTTTTCGCCAAGAATTTCATGCGCGCCGGAGGAGCCCTTTCGGTGCTGATTCTGGGTACGTTTCTCCTGAAGATGTTCCGCGCGGACCGCGCGCGGATGAACGCCGGACCCCACGGTCCGCTGAATGAAGGAATGGTCTGATTCTATGGAATGGGTCCGGTCATTGATGTTGCCCGTGCAGGGCTCGGAGTTTTCAAAGAGGATCGACAACCTCTACATGTTCATCTTCTGGCTGAGCGTGGTGCTGTTCGTGGCGATCACGTTCGCGACGTTCTACTTCGCCTGGAAGTACCGCGCGCGCCCGGGCCGGGTGACCGAGCACATCGCGCACAACGCGAAGCTCGAGCTGGCCTGGACCATCATCCCGCTCTTCATATGTATTGGGCTGTTCTTCTGGGGCGTGCACGACTACACGGCGTATTCGGTGGCTCCGGGCGACGCGATGCAGATCCAGGTGACGGGCAAGAAGTGGCTGTGGGCCTTCGAATTCCCGGATGGCTCGCGGCACGTCAACGACATCCACATTCCGGTGGGCAAGACGGTGCAGTTCGTGATGACTTCCGAGGACGTGCTGCATGACTTCTTCGTGCCCACGATGCGGGTGAAGCACGATGTGGTGCCGGGACGCTACACGTCGATTTGGTTCACGCCGACGGTGCTCGGGTTGCACCGGGTGGCGTGCGCGGAGTATTGCGGCAAGAGCCATTCGGACATGGCGGCGAAGATCCACGTGGACACCCAGGAAGACTACGACAAATGGGTGAAGGAAGGTCCGGCGGAACTCTACACCATGAAGCCGGAGGATGTGGGCAAGCTGCAGTGGGAGCAGAAGGGCTGCAACACGTGCCACTCGGTGGACGGCTCCCGCGGCCAGGGTCCGAGCTGGAAGGGCATCTGGGGCGAGAAGCATAAGATGAAAGACGGCACGGAGATCCTGGTGGACGAGAACTACATCCGGGAGTCGATCGTCGAGCCCCAGAAACACATTGTGCAGGGCTACGAACCGATCATGCCGACGTTCCAGGGCCTGCTCCGCGAGGTCGAGATGAAGGGCGTCATCGCGTACATTAGGTCGCTGAAGTAACGGGTTAGAGTTGTAAAAGAAGAGGCGAAGCGCAATCTTTATGGGACACGTCGTATCGGCTCCGGGTAAGCTGGCCACGGAAAGCCCGCGGCCGCAGTTGAATTACTTGAACGAGCAAAAGGGCATCATGTCTTGGCTCGGCACGGTGGATCACAAGCGGCTGGGCGTGATGTACTTCTGGGCGGTGATGACGGCCTTCTTCCTGGGCGGGGTCATGGCGCTGATCGTGCGCCTGACGCTCATGACGCCGGATCACAAGATCTTCGGCATGTCGACGCCGATCATCTCGGCGGAAACCTATAACCAGGTCTTCACGCTGCACGGCGCGATCATGGTGTTCCTGTTCATCATTCCCTCGGTGCCGGCGATTCTGGGCAACTTCGTGCTGCCGCTGCAGCTGGGCGCGAAGGACGTCGCGTTCCCGCGGTTGAATCTGGCGAGCTGGTACGTATACATGACGGGCGCCACCATGGCGATCGCGGCGATCCTGCTGGGCGGCGTCGACACGGGCTGGACGTTCTACACGCCGTACTCGACCACCACGCAGGGCGCGGTGACGATGATGACCATGGCGGCGTTCGTGCTCGGGTTCTCCTCGATTTTCACCGGCATCAACTTCATCGCCACGGTGCACAAGCTGCGCGCCCCGGGCATGGGCTGGTTCCAGATGCCGCTGTTCGTGTGGGGCATCTACGCGACCGCGGTGATCCAGGTGCTGGCGACGCCGGTGCTCGGTATCACGCTGGTGCTGCTGGTGCTGGAGCGGGTGTTCCAGATCGGCATCTTTGATGCCCGCCTGGGCGGCGACCCGGTGCTGTTCCAGCACTTCTTCTGGTTCTAC
>CAYYID010000107.1:0-12780 GCA_964471915.1 uncultured Solibacteraceae bacterium
ACCAGCGAGCTTAACGCCGCTGGAGAGAGGCCAGCCCGCTCATCCTATCTGTCCCCGACGGCGAACCCCCTGGTCGACAACTACTCCCGCACCTCGGTCTCCCAGGTTCGCGAGGACACTGGCTCGATCCGCGTCGATCACAACTTTTCGGGTAACGACCGGTTCTATGCCCGGTTCAACCTGAACGACACGCAGACCTTCGGGCCGCTCTTCGGCGTGACTCCGTCCGCCCTGGGCGTCACCGACTTCCAACAGGTGCCGGTCACCACCACCAACGCGACCATCAATTACTCGCGCGTCTGGAGCCCGAGCATCGTCATGGAGCTCTCGGCTGGCCTCCAGCGTTGGGGCAGTCAGATCAACTCGGAAACGCCGTTCCCGCAGACCAACATTCAGGCGCTGACGGTGATTCCCGGCTCCCGCCGCTTCTCGCGCACCAACTCCCAGACGAATCAGTTCGGCGGCTCCATGAGCATCGTCAAGGGTTCGCACACGATCAAGTTCGGCCACATGTACTGGCGCAGCGGCGTAAGCCCGCAGAACCGCGACCTGCTGCAACTCACCTATCCGACGCTGGAAGACTTCATCAACAATCGCCTGAATCAGGCGACGGTTCTTCGCGGCGACCCGGGCAGCGGACGCCGGCAGAACTGGTGGGGCTCGTTCGTGCAGGATACCTGGCAGGTGCGCAAGGGCCTCACCGTGGACCTCGGCCTGCGCTGGGACTTCGGCACCCCCAACGAGGGCGAAGTGGACCGCTACCGCGTCTTCGACGTCCGGACCAATGCGCTCAGCGCTCCCGGCGCGGAGTGGTACAACATGAACTACAAGAACTTCGGGCCGCGGCTCGGCATTAGCTGGCAGCCGTACTCGAAGCTGGTGATCCGCACTGGCTACGGGATCTTCTTCCAGCAGTTCCCTCCGGGCTGGGGCTACTCGGTGGCCGCCAACACCATCCCCGGCAACACCACGCTGCTGCGGAGCAACATCCCCACCCTGCGCTATCCGGTGGAGCCCTTCATCGCCTCCGGCACCACGCCGCTGCCCAACGTCGAGGGCTTCAACCCCAACAAGCCCGAGATCTACGCGCAGCAGTGGAACTTCACGATGGTGCACGAACTGCCGGGTAACTCCTCGATCCAGGCCGCCTACGTGGGCAACCACGGCCTGAATCTGACCCGCCAGCGCAACATCAACTTCTTCGACCCGGCGCTCGGCCGCCGGCCGATCCCGAACGTGGCGAACGTCACCATGCTGTTCAACGATGCGCAAAGCGTCTACCACGCGATGCAGCTCAGCTACGTGCGGCGCATGGCCAGCGGACTCCAGGGCCAGTTCAACTACACCTGGGCGAAGGTCATCGACAACGTCCAGGATTACGGCCTGTACTCGATGCAGCCCCAGGACAACCGCTGCCTCGGCCCGTGCGACCGCGGTCTCGGCTCCGGCGATATCCGCCACAACGTCACTTACCAGCTCCTCTACCAGTTCCCGTTCGGTGCGGGTAAGGCCTTCGGGAGTGGCGTCAACGGCTTCATGGGCAAGCTGATCAGCGGCTGGGACATCTCCTCGCTCGGTCTGATCCGGTCCGGCATCGCCACCATGGTGCAGATTCCGATCAGCGCCTTCGGCGACAACAATACCTCGAACCAGCGCCCCAACCTGGTCGCTGGCCAGTCGATTCTGAACTCCAACCAGACGCCGAACAGCTGGTACAACCCGGCTGCCTTCGCGCAGCCGGCCGCCGGCACTTTCGGCAACGCCGGCCGTAACGTCGGCAAGGGGCCGGACTTCTGGCAGTTCGACGCCTCGCTTACCAAGAACACCAACATCACGGAGCGCACCAACCTGATCTTCCGCGCCGAGGTGTTCAACCTGTTCAACCGTCCGAACTTCGACTTCGCGAACGCGTTCTTCGGGACGCCGAACTTTGGCCGCATCTTCAATACCTTCGGCCGCACCATCGGCTTCGGAACGTCGCGCCAGATCCAACTGTCGCTGCGCCTCCGGTTCTAGTCACGTTTCTCCCGCAACAGCACGAAGGGCGGACCGCAAGGTCCGCCCTTCGTGTTTTCCGGGCAGGCCGCCGATAAGATAGGGCGAGTGGACTCCCCGCACGTCATCATCCTGGCCGGACCGAACGGCGCCGGCAAGACCACCGCCTCCCGCGACCTGCTGCAGCGTGCTCTCGCGGTGCAGGAATTCGTCAACGCGGACGCCATCGCGCAGGGACTTTCGGGCTTCCGGCCAGAAGAGGTCGCCCTGGAGGCCGGCCGCGTGATGCTGGCCCGGTTAGACGAACTTGCCCGCCAGCCCGCGAACTTCGCCTTTGAGACGACCCTCGCAAGCCGCACCTTCGCGCCTCGATTGACTGCGCTGATCCACCGCGAGGGCTACCGGTTCCACCTGTTCTATCTCTGGCTCAGCAGCGCGGAATTGGCCGTGAACCGCGTGGCGCAGCGGGTCCGGCTGGGTGGCCACGATGTGCCTGCCGCCACGATCCGCCGCCGCTACCGCCGAGGGTTGGAGAATTTCGTCGCGCTGTATCGCCCGATTGCGACCACGTAGACCTTCTACGACAACACCAGCGGTCAACGCCGGATCGTCGCGAGCGGCTACCTGGACGACACGGCGCAAGTCTTCGAATCGGAGACATGGCTTAGAATCAAAGAGGAGGCCGGATCGTGACTGGGACCACTCCGTCGATCACCGACATCATTCGCGATCGGACCGCCGTTGATGACGCGCTGCTGATCGCCTATTACCGCGCGGTGTTGAAGCACCGCCAGGCGGGGGTCCCGCTGGTCCTCATGCGCGACGGCCAGATCGCCGAAGTGGACGCCTCCACCATCGAGATCCCGCCCGCGATCCTCGCGAAGATCACTCCCTGATTCGCTCAGAGCGGTAGCCACTCCAGGCGATCCACCCATTCCTCATCGTCGGAGGCCGACCAAATCAGGACCAGCTCCTCGATCGCCAGCCCGATGTCCAAGCGCTGCGGTACGAGGAATACACCGGCGCTTGAGTTTCCGGCCTCCCGGAACGCTTGAAAGTGAGCGGGCATCGTGCCGGCGTCGTGCGAAACGAGCACGCGCTGGTTTGAGGCGGCAAGCCGGAGTACCTCCGTGTCCTTGAGCCCGCGCAGGCCTGCGGCGCCGGCCGACAGGAAGTCGACGGCAGGCTCCCGCCGCAGAACTCCACTTACGATCGCCTTATTCAAGTCGGCATCGGCAAGGAACCGGACCTTCATCGCGCGGTGCTCACGCCTGCTGGCCTGCGCGCGCCCGCGCCAGCCGCTCCCGCAGACCTGCGGGCAGAGGCGCCGCGTTCCGCTTCCCCTCCGACCACTTCGCCCCTTGCCCGATCAGGTACTCATCGATCGCGGCCTGGTTCGCCAGATAGAACGCGATCGCGCCGTACACTTCTTCGAGGCGCAGCACTTCGAAGTTCTGGCCGATGGTCTCCGGAGACTCGCCGCGGTGGAACGCATGGACAATAGAATCGAGCGATACCCGGGTGCCCGCGACGTAGTAATTCCCGTCCCGCTGCTCGACGTACTCCTTGGCCATGTTGTTTCGATTCTAACCCGGCTGGAGTGCTTATTCCCTGACCGCCAGCGGCGCGTACGCCCGCAGCAGCTCCCGCACCTCGCCGGTCTTCTCCTCCGGCCACACCAGCTTCGCCGGCACCAGACCCGACGACGCGGTCGCGATCAGGTGCAACTGGTTCTCATCCCAGTGGTAACGCTCGATCTGCTCCCACTGGATCACGCGCGGCTTCCCCGTATCCCAGTCGCGGAACTCGACGCCATCGTCATAGAACCGGACCTTCTGCGTCCGCCCCCCGAGCACCAGCACCACCAGCGCCACCCACGCGCCCACCGCCGAGATCCCGGTCCACAGCAGCGGCCGCGCTTCGTTGAAATCCGCGGCAAAGTTGAAGCTCTGGATCAGGACCACGAAGATCCACAGCCACAGCAGCTCGCGGCGGGTCGGCACCTTGGCCCGGAATTCACGTTCGAGACGGCCCACGGCGGTTCTATCGGCGGTTTCGCGCCGAAGGTACAATAGCTGAGTTATGTGCCGTAGTATTAAGAAGTTGCGTGGCGCCGAGCCGCCCCCGACCGAGGCTGATGTCCGCGCCGCCGCTCGCCAGTTCATCCGCAAGGTCAGCGGCTTTCAGAAACCGGCGAAAAAGAACGAGGCGGCATTCGAAAACGCCGTCGAAGACGTCGCCCGCACCACCGAAAAGCTACTCGCGTTCCTCACGGCGGACCAGCGAAGCCAGTAACGACGCATTCGCCGCCGCGATCGGCCACTGCGGCGCTTTCCCCTGCGACAGCCGGTCGTACAGGCTCCAGCCCTGGGCTCCCACGAGGAACCCCAGCAGGGCGATCACCTTCCAGTTCTGGCGCAGCATCGGCAACATCCTTACTGGTACACGCGAAAACCGAGCGAAAACCAGTTCACATTTCGTGGTACGAATGCCGCCGCTCTCCGGTTTCCTTCCCGCCGCACCCCCGCGCCGGGTGCTAAAATAAGGGTTTCCAGCAAGCTTCCCGGATCCCCCGCCCGAGAAGCGCCCGAAGGAGTTCCCGAGCTTGGCAGACAACGAGCAACAGCTTCCCTTGCCGCCCGCCGGCGGCGATGGCGGATCCAAGAACCTGATCCCCATCAACATCGAAGACGAGATGCGCCGGTCGTATCTCGACTACGCGATGAGCGTCATCGTCGGGCGCGCCCTGCCCGACGTTCGCGACGGACTGAAGCCCGTGCATCGCCGTATCTTGTTCGGAATGCACGAGATGGGGCTCCACTCGAACCGCCCCACCCGCAAGTGCGCCAAGATCACCGGCGACGTCATGGGCAAGTACCATCCCCATGGCAACGCCCCCATCTACGACGCGCTGGTCCGCATGGCCCAGCCCTTCTCGCTCCGCTACATGCTGGTCGACGGCCAGGGGAACTTCGGCTCCATCGACGGCGATCCGCCCGCGGCCGAACGGTACACCGAAGCCCGCCTCTCGAAGATCGCCGCCACCCTGCTCGAGGACATCGACAAAGAAACCGTCGACTTCCGGCCCAACTACGACGGCATGGAAGTGGAGCCCGAGGTCCTGCCCACGCGCATCCCCAACCTGCTGCTCAACGGCAGCGAGGGCATCGCCGTCGGCATGGCGACCCGCATTCCGCCCCACAACCTCACCGAGATCGTCAACGCCTGCATCGCCCTCGTCCAGAACCCCAACCTCGGCCTCGACAAAATGCTCGAAATGGTCCAGGGGCCGGACTTCCCCACCGGCGGCCTGATCCTCGGCCGCCAGGGCATCCTCGACTACTTCCGCACTGGCCGCGGATCGCTGAAGATCCGCGCCAAGGCCGCCACCGAAAGCATCGGCAAGGACCGGCAGGCCATCATCGTCACCGAGATCCCGTTCCAGGTGAACAAGAGCCGCCTCATCGAGCACGCGGCCTCCCTGGTCAACGAAAAGAAAATCGAAGGCATTTCCGAGATCCGCGACGAAAGCGACCGCGACGGCATGCGCATCGTCTTCGAGCTGAAGCGCGGCGAGCAGGCCGAGGTCATCCTCAACAACCTCTACAAGCACACCCAGCTCCAGACCAACTTCGGGGTCATCATGCTGGCCATCGCCAACGGCCAGCCGCGCGAAATGGGCCTGGTGGAGATGCTGCGCCGGTTCATCGACCACCGCATCGACGTGGTCCGCCGCCGCACCGACTACCTGCTGCGCAAGGCCCGGGAACGCGAGCACATCCTGCTCGGGTTCCAGAAGGCGCTCGACCGGCTGGACTCCGTGATCGCCCTGATCCGCTCCGCCGCCAATCCGAAGGAAGCCCGCGAGGCCCTGCAGGGCCTGACGCTTTCCGACCGGCAGAAGGCCGCCATCGCCGCCGCCGGCGGCGCCAGCCTGGTCTGGGACTTCTCCGAACGCCAGGCGCAGGCCATCATCGAACTCCAGCTCCAGCGCCTCACCGGCATGGAGCAGCAGAAGATCGTCGACGAGCTGGGCGACATCCAGAAGATGATCGCCGAGTATCTCGAGATCCTCGGCTCCGACAAGCGCCTGCGCGGCGAAATCGTCCGCGAGCTGAAAGAAGTCCAGAAGGACTTCGGCGACGAGCGCCGCACCCAGATCGTCGAGGACGTCGGCGAGATCCGCCTCGAAGACCTCGTGCAGGTCGAGGACATGGCCGTCACCGTCACCCGCGGCGGCTACCTCAAGCGCACCGCCGTCGATACCTACCGCCGGCAGTCCCGCGGCGGCAAGGGCCGCATCGGCATGGGCACCCGCGCCGAGGATTCGGTCGAACACCTGGTGATCGCCTCCACGCACGCCTACCTGCTGATCTTCACCACCAAGGGCCGCGTCTACTGGCTGAAGATCTACGAGATCCCCGACGCCGGCACCACCGGCAAGGGCAAGCACATCTCGAACCTCATCGCGCTGCAGCCGGACGAGGCCGTCAAGGCCTTCCTGCCGGTGAAGGACTTCGTGCCCGACCGCTTCGTCGTCATGGTGACCAAGCTCGGCGTGGTGAAGAAGTGCGAACTCACCGAGTTCGACAACCCGCTCTCGCGCGGCATCATCGCCATCGGCGTCGACGACGGCGACGAGCTGGTCTCGGCCCGTCTCTCCAATGGCTCGAACTACGTCTTCGCGGCCACGCACGACGGCAAGGCCATTCGCTTCGAAGAGGGCGACGTGCGCCCCATGGGCCGCCCCGCGCGCGGGGTCCGCGCCATGGACCTCGCCGAAGGCGACTTCATCGTCGCCGCCGAAGTGGTCGAGAAGGACGGCCTGATGCTCTCGATCTCCGAGCTTGGCTTCGGCAAGCGCACCGAACTCAGCGAGTATCGCCTCACCGGCCGCGGCGGCAAGGGCGTCATCAACATGAAGGTGACCAACAAGACCGGCCCTGTGGTGACGGTCCTCTCGGTGAAAGAGGACTCCGACATCATGATCATTACTCTGGACGGGAAGATCATCCGCATCGAGTCGGCGGAGATCCGCGCCGCGGGTCGCGCCACCCAGGGCGTGCGCCTGGTCCGCGCCGAGGAGGGCGACCGGGTCGCCGCGGCGAGCGTCATTCCGGATACGGAAGCGACGGGCAACGGGCAGGAAGAGCTGCCGCTCGCGTAGAGATCGGGGTGGGTTCGGTTCCACAGCGCCAGCGAGAGCCACAAGGGGATCGAGAGTCCGCAAAGCGGTAAGCTTGAGACTTGACAGGAAACTGATCAATGGAAACTCGCGATGCCTCGTCGGCGGGCAATGAGGAGTTGGAGCGGATCTTTGTTGAGGTTGGAGAACAGATTTTCACCGCTCTGAGGACCCTCGCCCGAGCAGCACAAACGGAACTCTCCGGGTCGACGGCGGTACCCACCAACGCTCTCGTGCTCCCGACCAACTCCATGGTCGGCCCTGCCAAACCGGAAGGCAATCTCGGAGAGATCACCACCGCGGTTAAAGACGATCTGAGGCGGCTTATCCGCGAGCCCTTTGTAGCTCGGGTAGAGGTCGATTGGGAAGGCAGCGGCAAACAGGCCGAAACTTACTATTTCTCCCGACCTTCGGTCGCCGGTTTGGGACGGGCGCTCACCGATGCAAAACTCGTGACGTCTCGTGCGGACCTAGGACGGCTCGCCGAACATGAAGCCGGGGATACGGCGGTCGTCAAAGGCCGCGAAGGTCTCATCGTCAAGCGGTCGGTTTTCAGCCCGACTTCGCGCGACGGTGTGTGGGATGCGCTCGTGAGCATTTTCGAGACGATGCCGCGGGGCGATGTGCTTGACGCGCTTGGGCACGAGTCCCTCCGTCAGGTTCTCGAAGAGATCAAGCGCGGACGCCTTGCAGACGAAGATATTTTGGGCCTTCTCCAGCAGGAAGCCGCCGCGGCCGAGTTGGAGCGGGGCCGGGTGCGGCGCAAGGTCGTGGACCGCATCGCGCTTCGTGACCAACCGATCCTGGATAAATTCCAGGGCGAGGTGTTTCGCCTGCCCCTCGATCGTCAAGTATTGCTCTTCGGGCCGCCTGGCTCAGGCAAGACGACGACCCTAATCAAGCGGCTCGCGCAAAAGCGGACCCCGTCTGTCGTCACGGAAGACGAAGAGGGGCTTATGTCGGACTACATTCGAGACAATCTTTTCCGGAGAAATGGCTGGGCTATGTTTTCGCCCACCGAACTTCTCAAGAAGTATCTCGGAGAGGCGTTTAACCAGGAAGGCGTTCCGGACGCCGATAACGTACGGACGTGGGAAAAAGAGCGCCATGACCTGGCACGAAACGTCCTTGGCATTCTCCGCTCCGCGAGTTCCGGTCGGTTTCTACTCGAATCCAACAACGCTCTGCTCGTCGATGCCTCTAGCCACGGTATCGCGCAGCTTCATGACGATTTCTCGGCGTACGCCGAAACGAATCTGCTGGAGCGTTTCAATGACTCTCTCGACGGTCTTGCGGATTCGGAAGACGAAATGGTCAATAGAGCCGTATCCAGTCTCCGGCGGACCCTCGAAGGGGGCCAGCGATTGGGACTGCGTGATGTTCTGAAGCTTTCCGACGAGACTGAGGCTCTGCAATCTGAGGTCAAGCGAATCGGCGATCGCATATCGGAGGATATCAAGAAGATCTTCAATAAACTGCTGAACGCGAACAGGTCCCTTCTGGATGAAATCGTCGCGGCACTTTCAGCCATCAAGGCGCAGGAGGTCGAGGAGACGGAGGAAGACGTCGACGAAACGGCCGAGCTGTCGCCTGCGCCCGCCAACGCGCGGCTGGAAGCTTCGAACCTATTGCTGAACGCGCTGCGAGGATGGGCGCGCGCCGTTGCGGAAGGTCGCCGCTCGATTGGCGGCCAGTCTGGACGGGTCATCGGGCTCGTCGGGAACAGAGTGCCTCCCGAAAGCGAGTTCGTCGATGTCGGCACCAGCATCGTCACACGTTCCCAGCTTCGGACGCTCGTCCAGGCGCCGCGGACGTTCGTGCTCGGCCTACCGGTTCTCTACGGGCGCTTCCGGCGACAGTCGGTGCGGGATGGGCTTCACTTCGCCGCGCGTGAAGCGACGACGACCTTCCTGGCCCGCAACAAGATCACGCCTGACGAAGTGGACGTGGTCATTCTCGTGATGCTTCGCCATGCCAGAGCCCTGCTGCAGTATTCCCCTGGACGACGGCTGGAAAACGTGACGCCGCAGGACTGGCTGGAAAACATCAAGAACCGTTATTTCATGCAGGTCTTTGTGGACGAAGCAACGGACTTGTCGGCGGTGCAACTCGCCTGCATGATCGAGCTGTCGAACCCACTGCTGCGCTCCTGGTTCGCTTGTGGAGACCTCCGTCAGCGGATCACATCGAACGGAATTCGGAATCGAACCGAGATCGATTGGTTGAACCGGGTGACCGGAGTTCAAATCAACATCAAGGAAATCGAAATCGGATACCGCCAGAGCCAACGGCTGCGTGATTTGGCGGACGCACTGTCCACACTCGACGAAGACGGGGCTGTGGTGACGAAGCCGCCGCGCGGCGGCGAGGAAGCGGATGTCTGGCCGTTACTCGGCGAAGGTCTTTCTGGAGAATCACTCGCGGAATGGCTGGCAGAACGCATCGACGAAGTGGAGAGCGCGATCGGCAGATTGCCGTCTATCGCGGTATTCGTCGACGGCGACGATCTGATCGATCCCTTGGTCGTGGCCGCCCGACGCATTTTGGAGCGACATAACATTCCAATCGTCGGCTGCAAGGAAGGCCGCGTCGTCGGGGATACGAGCGAAGTGCGCGTGTTCGACGTCCAGCATATAAAGGGCCTGGAATTCGAGGCCGTGTTTTTCGTCGGCATCGACGGTCTCGCGCGGCGGATACCGGACCTGTTTCAGCGCTTCTTCTACGTGGGCGCGACCCGGGCCGCCACGTATTTGGGCGTCACCTGTGAAGGATCACTGCCGGCGCGCATCGAGGCGGTGCGCCCTCATTTCCGGACGGATTCCTGGGCTTGAGTTCCTCTTCCGGTAAGGCCAGGATAGCGGGCAGAACGGAGCACAACGGGCGGCGCACAACGAGGGCAGGGCGCAGAGCGCGCCAAAACGGCGCGCGAGAAAACGGCGCGCGAGAACGGGCGGCGCGCGAGAACGGGGGCATCCCCCACCATCCCCTGAACTGCGGGATCCCTCCCGCTAACTCGCTACACACAATAGCCTTAACCTCATCCCGCCGCGAGCCCCAACTCGCCTGAGACCGCTCCTGAGCCACTTTCGCGCCTCACGCCGCGCCGCGGCACAAGCCGCACTCCGTAGCGCGTTTCCATCTCCGCGACAAACTCCGCGCTCGCCAGCGGACGCTCCAACCGGGTCGCCCTCCGCAACGCCGTGACTTCCCGGACCCGAGTGCCCGGTGCCACCGCTCCTCCGGAACCGCGCGCGAAACCACGCGAGGTCCAGCCACTAGGAGTCTAGAGTCCCGGAGTTCGGGGGATGGTGGGGGATGCCCCCGTTCTGCCTCATTCTGCCTCATCGCTCGAACCGTCCCTGCACAACGGCGCGGAACTGGGGAGGGTGCTCCCCCGCAGGGGCGACGTTGTGATTAACTTGGTGCTGCATGCCGCAAGACCAGGCGGCTCTCGGGATGTTTCCACAGGCTGGAGGACCAAAGAGTTGGCGAACGAGCATCAGTTGTCCATTGCCAGCGCGGTGCTGGACGAGTTGACCCGGCGGCTGCGCGACATGACCAAGAAAGGAGGATTCGACAACAAGTCCGTCATCTGGCTGGCGAAGGCCTGGATTAAGGTCGGCATGGCGTTGCGCGGACCGACCTTTCACCGGCAGGCGGCAGGCTACTACGTCATGAAGCGTGAGCCCGCGGCCATCTCCGGCAAAAGGTCACTCGCGCTGTTGGCGGCGATGGAAGCTTTCGAGCGGATGCTCAATCAGCTCAAGACGACCGAAGGAGACTTCTTCAACCGCGCCGATAACGCGATGCGCGATTTCGTCTGGGAGTACCGCAAACAACTGGGGCTGAAGCCGGACCGCGGGCAGTCCGAAAGAGAATTCGCCGGCATGCTGAGCAGCCTGCAGAACATGAGTTCCGATCAGCTCAACCGGGAAATGGCTACCGGGATGGAGCGCCACGCCTGAGGAAGAAGGGGTAGCACGCGCCCGACGCACAGAGTCAACGACCGATCCTTGACCTGTCAATCATTCATCCTTACAGAACTTTACACCGCAACCATCTTGCTGAAATCACTAAACACCGTTAATCTAATAATGGCAGTTCTGCCCACCTGATCTCTGGGAGAGACATGATGAAGTTTCAGTTCGCCATCAGTGCGTTTGCACTTGTTGCCGGATCCGCATATGCGGCTAACACCGGCAGCGCCGCGCCGACCTTCTCCAAGGACGTCGCGCCCATCCTCTACAAGCGTTGCGTCGAGTGCCACCGGCCGGGCGAAGCTGGCCCGATGTCGTTGATCACCTACAAGGAAGCCCGCCCCTGGGCAAAGTCCATCAAGCAACAGGTCGCCACCCGCACGATGCCGCCGTGGCACGCGGATCCCTCGATCAACAAGTTCTCCAATGACCGCCGCCTCACCGACGCCGAAGTCGCCACCGTCGTGAAGTGGGCCGACGCCGGCGCGCCGGAAGGCAACGCCAAGGATATGCCGAAGCTCCCCAACTTCACCCAGGGCTGGGTGATCGGCAAGCCGGACTTCACCGTCGACATGGGCGCCGACTTCAAGATCAAGGCCGAAGGCGAGATCCCGTATCAGTACTACACGGTGGATCCCGGATTCAAGGAAGACACCTGGGTGCAGGCTGCCGAAGTCCGTCCGGGCCAGCGCTCGCAGGTGCACCACATCCTGGTGTTCGTCCAGGAAGGCAAGACCCGCGCCACCCGCGGCGGCGAACAGTTCAGCGACATGCTGATCGGCTACGCGCCGGGCGTGCCGACCATCGAATGGGAGCCGGACACGGCGTTCCTGGTGAAGGCCGGTTCCAAGCTCCTGTTCCAGGTCCACTACACGGCCAACGGCAAGGAAGCCGTCGATCGCTCCGTGCTCGGCCTGAAGCTCCGCAAGGATGCGCCGAAGTATCGCGCGTACTCGGGCTCGGCCACGCAGTTCCGCCTGGCCATTCCGCCGAACGAGCCGAACTACGAGACCAAGGCCGTCCACACCTTCCGCGAGGACGTCACGCTGCTCGACATGACCCCGCACATGCACCTGCGGGGCAAGGCCTTCAAGTATGTGCTCGAGTATCCGGACGGCAAGATGGAAGAGCTGCTGACGGTGCCGAAGTACGACTTCAACTGGCAGCTCAGCTACATCCTCGCCGAGCCGCGCAAGGTGCCGGCCGGGGCGAAGATGCATGCCACCGCCTGGTACGACAACTCCGCGAACAACAAGTACAACCCGGATCCGTCGAAGACGGTACGCTGGGGCGACCAGACGTTCGAGGAGATGATGATCGGGTTCTTTAACTACAAGGTTCCCGTCGAGCAGCCGGCGCCAGCTCCGGTGCAGCGCCAGCAGCGCCCGCCCGCCGAGTAGTTTTTCCGCAGTTCGAACGAGACCGCCCGGAAACGCACCCGCGTTTCCGGGCGGTTGCTTTTTCTGAATCAGATGGATGGCCGTCCCTTTACCTAGGCCAGCCTCTTCAGCCAGATTAGCTAGAGCGGGGACAAGCCAGAGCCGGGGGAGGCAGAACGGCGGGCGAGGCAGAACGGGGGCATCCCCCACCATCCCCCGAACTGCGGGACCCCTTCCGCTAACT
>CAYYID010000108.1:0-12243 GCA_964471915.1 uncultured Solibacteraceae bacterium
GGTGGCCCGCGCCTGCGCCTCGAACGCCGTTGCCGTCGCCATTCCCTGCCACCGCGTGGTCCGCGGCGACGGGGATCCCGGAGGTTACAAGTGGGGAGCCGCACGCAAGCAGGCCCTGCTCCGTCTCGAGCAGAAATAGCGGACCGCCTGGCCTGGATCGGCCAGCGCCTGGACGAACTCGCCATTCCGCGGTTCCGCGCGGCGATGGAGCGGTTCCACAAAGAGCCGATCCAGGCCCGCGGCGTACCCAGCCCGCGCGTGAAGGAACTGGCGGCGGAGGTCTACCGCGCCGTGCGCGCGTGGCCGCCGGCCGCGCGCAACACCCTCTGCACGGCTCTCTTCAAGACCGGCGGCGCCGAGGAAGGCGCGCTGGTCTGTTACCTCTACCGACGCTTCGCGAAGCAATGCCACCAGTGCGAGTTCCGGCTCTTCGAGCGCTGGCTGGACCGCTACGTGCATAACTGGGCGCACTGCGACGGCGTCTCGCTGTGGCTGCTCGGCGCGGCGCTGGCGAACGAGCCGGCGCTGGTCGGGGAACTCCCTGCCTGGACCAGCTCCCCGAACCGCTGGAAGCGCCGCGCGGCGGCCGTGGCGCTGGTGCCGGCGGCGTCCCGCGGTCTCGAGACGGCGGCGGTCTTCGCGATCGCGGAGCGGTTGCTTGAAGATCCGGACGACCTGGTGCGCAAGGCCAACGGCTGGCTGCTGAAGGCCGCGTATCCGAAGAAGCCGCGCGAGACGCTCGCGTTCCTGGCCGCCCACCGCGCGCGGATCCCGCGCCTGGTGCTGCGGATCGCGGCGGAGAAGATGCCGCCGGCGGTCCGCGCGAAGGTGCTCGGGGGCTGAATCGCCTGACCACGATGATTGTGGTCTCTGTCAGTCATTGCACCTAAGATGATAGGACCAGTGGCTGACCCGATTATCATCGATCCCGAAATCCTCGGTGGGACCCCGGTCTTTCGGGGCAACCGGGTGCCCTTCCAGGCGCTCCTCGATTACCTCGAGGGCGGCGACACGCTCGATGAATTCCTCGACGACTTCCCCAGCGTCACTCGCGAAGCCGCGATTCAAGCGCTGGAGTCCGCCAAATCCGCGCTCCTCGGCCGGCTGGCTTCTTAGGACGGCGACAACACCTTCGAATTCGCCGATCCTCGCCAACTTGCCATCGCCCATCTCATCCCACCCGAAACCGCTCGTCGATCGCCACCTGATTCCCGCTGGCGAGCCGGTTCGTTTCGTTCGCCATTCCGACTACGGCCATCAGCTCCGCGAACATCTCCGGTGTCATGCCCGCCTTGCGCGCCGCCGCGGTGTGCGAGGCGATGCAGTAGGCGCACTGGTTGGTGGTGCTGACCGCCAGGTACAGCAGTTCCTTGGTCAACGCGTCGAGCGCGCCGGGAGCCATGATCTGTTTCACGCTCTCCCAAGTGCGGCGCAGCGTCGCGGGATCGTGCGCCAGCGCCTTCCAGAAGTTGTTGATGTAATCCGTCTGCCGCGTGGCGCGGATGTCGTCGTAGACGGCGCGAACCTCGGGCGAGGCGGCTTCGTACTCGATCAGGCCGTAGGTGGACATGGAGACAGGGTTAGCACGTTTTGAGGCGCTGCAACTGATTTGCACCCTGCAAATACAGGGCGCTTGATACACTGGCCCTTTGAAAGTCCTGGCTATCGCCGCCCTCGCCGCCACCGCTTTTGCTCAACCCGTTCTCACGCTCCGGGAGGCCGTGGACCGCGCGCTGGCGTCGCATCCGCTGCTGGCGGCGGGAGCGGAACGGACAGCTTCGCTGGCCGGCCTCAAGCGCCAGGCGGAGCTGCGGCTGAATCCGCGGTTCCTGTTCCAGACCGAGAACCTGCGCGCCTGGCAGTCGCCGGGCTTCGACTACGCGAGCCAGTCCGACACCTTCGCGTATTTCCAGCAGACGATCGAGACTGCGCACAAGCGCACGCGGCGCATGGAAGTGGCCGACGCCCAACTGCGCCGCGGCGAGCTGGACCGCGACCTGCTGAAGCGGCAGATCGCGGTACGGGTGAAGGCGGCGTATTGGAGCGCGGCGGCCGCGGCGAGCCTGGCGCGCGTGTTCGCGGATTCGGCGGCGAATTTCGGCCGCGTGGTCGAGTACCACCGCGTCCGGCTGCAGGAGGGGGCGATCCCCGAGGTGGACCTGCTGCGCGTCGAAGTGGAGCAGGAGCGCTTCGCGGTGCAGGCCTCCACGGCGGCGCTGGAGGCAGAGCGCGCGCGCGTGGTGCTGTTCCGCGAGATGGGGCAATCCGAGTTCCCCGAAGTGACGCTGGACGAGCTGCCCGCGGCGGGGCCCGCGCCGGCGAGCGACATCGCGGCGGCGCTGGAAAACCGGATCGAGATGCAGGCGGCCCGGCAGGACGAGGTTTCCGCGCGGGCGCAATACCGTCTCCAAGTAGCCCAGGCGCGGCCCAACGTGGACGTGGTCGGCGGCTACAAGCGCAGCAACCAGTTCGATACGCTGATCCTGGGCGCGCAAGTGGACCTACCGGTTCTGAACCGCAACCAGGGACTGATCGCGGCGGCGGACGCCGGCGTGCGGCTGGCGGCGAAGCAGATCGCGGTGCAGGAGGCGCTGGTGCGGGCAGAGATCCGCGTGGCGGAGGCGGAAGTGCGGGCCCGCGCGCAGCAACTGGCCGGGTCCCTGGGGCCGCTGCGCGAGCGGGCCGGCGCGGTGGCGCGGATCGCCGGGGCCGCATACCGCGAGGGCGGAACGGACTTGCTGCGGCTGCTGGACGCGGAGCGCGCGCGCCTGGAAGCCGAGTCGTTGTACTACCGCACGCTCGCGGATTACCGCCAGGCGGTGGTCGCGCTGGAGTTCGCGCTGGGAGTATTTCCATGAGATCCCTCATAGCGTTGGCGGGATTGCTGCTGGCCGGATGCGCGCGCGAGAATCCGATCCAGGCCAAGACCGAGCCGGAGCAACCCGCGCTGGCGCGCGGCGAGGTGGAGATGACGGAGGCCGCGCAGCGGGAGGCCGGCCTCGAGGTGCGAGCGGCGGCCCCGGCCGCGTTCGGGCGCGCGTTGCGCGCCGAAGGCCGCATCACCATGAATGAGGAGCGCACCTGGCGTTCGGCGGCAATCACGGAGGGCCGGATCCTGCGCATCGCGGCGAAGCAGGGGGACCGCGTGAAGGAAGGCCAGGTGCTGGCCGGGATGCACAGCCATGATATTCACGAGTCGCGGGCGGCGTACCGCAACGTGAAGATCGCCGTGACGAACCGGACGGCGGCGGTCGACTACGCGCGCCGCGCGCGGGACCGGGCCAAGCGGCTCTTCGAACTCAAGGCCGGCAGTCTGGCGGACCTGGAACACGCCGAGAGCTTGCTCAAGAACGCGCAGGCGGAGCTGGAGACCGCCCAAAGCGACGAACGGCGGGCGCGCGTGCATCTGGTGGAGTTCCTGCAGGTGTCGCTGGACGATCATCCGGAAGAGGATTCAGCCCACGAAGAGGACATGATCCCGATTAAGGCGCCCCACGACGGCGTGGTTGTGAGCCGCGAGGCCAGCATAGGCGCGGTGGTGCATCCGGGAACGGCGCTGTTCACGATCTCGGATCTCGCCACGCTGTGGATGATCGCGCAGTTTGCCGAGGAGCATCTGCCGCACCTGCGCACGGGCATGGCGGCGCGGGTTTTCGAGCCGGCGTACCCGGACGTGGCGTTCCCGGGCCGGATTACGCGGATCGGCGAGGAGTTCGACCCGGCCACGCGCACCGCGAAGGTGCGGATTGAGCTGGAGAACCGGAGCGGGCGGCTGAAGCCCGAGATGTACGCGACGGTGGAGATCGCCACCGGGGCGGCAGGCGGGTCCCTGGCGGTGCCGGCGGACGCGCTGCAGGACGTGAACGGGCAGACCGTCGTGTTCGTGCGCAAGACCGGCACGCGCTTCGAGACGCGCGCCGTGCGGCCGGGCCGGCGGTCCGGCGAAATGCTGGAGATCCTGAGCGGGCTCGCGCCCGGCGACCAGGTGGTGACGCGCGGCGCCTTCCGGGTGAAGAGCCAGTTGCTGCTGAGCACCTTCGGCGGCCAACCGTAACATGCTGCGGCGCCTGATCGACTCGCATCTCGACAACCCGTGGCTGGTGATCAGCGAGGTGGCGCTGCTGGTGGTGGCCGGCGCGTGGACCGTCAGCCAGATCCCGATCGACGCGTTTCCGGACCTTACCAATAACCAGGTGTTGATCATCAGCCAGGCCGCGGGCTTCCCGCCGTCCGAGGTGGAGCAACTGGTGACGTACCCGATCGAGACCGCGGTGATGGGCCTGCCGCGCACGCTGGAAGTCCGGTCGATTTCGAAGCTCGGGCTGTCGATGGTCACGGTGGTGTTCGAGGACCAGGTGAATACGTATCTGGCGCGGCAGTGGGTGAACGAGCGCATGGCGGAGGTCCGCACGCGGCTGCCGCTCGGCGTGGAGCCGCAACTGGGCCCGGTGGCGACCGCGTTCGGCGAAGTGTATCAGTACACGCTCGAAGCGCCGGGCTGGAACGCGACGGATCTCAAGACGCTGCAGGAATGGCAGATCAAGAACCAGTTGCGCGCCGTGCGCGGCGTCAACGAAGTGAACACCTGGGGCGGGCAAAGCCTGCAGGTGGAAGTGGTGGCGGATCCCGTGCGGCTGCGCCGCTACGGGCTGACGCTGCGGGAGCTGTTCACGCGGCTGAAGGAGAACAACGAGAACTTCGGCGGCGGCTACATCGAACACGCCTCGGAGTTGTACACGGTGCGGGGGCTGGGGCGCGTCGCGAAGCCGGCGGAACTCGAGAACATCGTGGTGGCGGCGCGCGGCGGCACCCCGGTGCTGCTGCGCGACGTGGCCACCGTGCGCGCCGGGGCCCTGCAGCGGTACGGCGCGACCACCCGCGACGGCCAGGGCGAGACCGTCTCCGGCATGGTGATCATGCTGAAGGGCGAGAACGGCAAGCGGGTGATCGAGCGGGTGAAGGAGAAAGTGGCGGCGCTGCGCCTGCCGGACGGAGTGCGGCTGACGCCGTTCTACGACCAGTCGACGGTGATCGATTCGACGATCGCCACGGTGCGGAAGAATCTGCTGGAGGGCGGCGCTCTGGTGGTGCTGGTGCTGCTGCTGTTCCTGGGTCACCTGCGCGCCGCCCTCGTCGTGGCGGCCGTGATTCCCCTCTCGATGCTCTTCGGGTTCCTCGGCATGTCGTTCTACGGCATCTCGGCGAACCTGATGAGCCTGGGCGCGGTGGACTTCGGCATGATCGTCGACGGCGCGGTGGTGATGATGGAGAACGCGGTGCGCCGCCGCGGCAGCGGGGACGCGCGGGAGGCCGTGCGCGCCGCGGCGCACGAAGTGGCGCGCCCGATCACGTTCGGCGTGGGCATCATCATCGCCGTGTACTTGCCGATCCTGCTGCTGGAGGGGCTGGAAGGGCGGATGTTCCGGCCCATGGCCATTACGGTGTGCGCGGCGCTGGCCGGGTCCCTGTGGCTGGCGCTGACGTTCGTGCCGGCCGCCGCGGTGGTGGTGCTGCGGCGCGGCGGCGCGCATGCGGAGGACGCCTCCTCGTGGTTCCGGCGCGTGCGGGAGCGGTACCACGCCGCGCTGGAGGTCCTGTTGCGCCACCGGGTGCCGGTTGTGGCCGGCGCGGTGCTGCTGGTGACGGGCGCCATTGGCTCGCTCGCCTTCATCGGCACGGAGTTCATGCCGCGGCTGGACGAAGGGTCGATTCTGATCACCACCAAGAAGCTGCCCGGCGTGGCGCTGACCGATTCAATTGCGCTCAACACGGAAGTGGAGAAAGCCCTGCGGCGGGTGCCCGAAGTGACCGGCGTGATCACCAAGCTGGGCCGCCCCGATCTCGCCACCGAGGCCATGGGGATCTACGAAGCGGACGTGTACGTCGGCCTGCAGCCGCGCGACTCCTGGCGCTTCCGGACCAAAGACGAGCTGATCGCCGCGCTGGAGACCGAGGTCAAGACCGTGCCGGGCATCGCGATGAGTTTCACGCAGCCGATGGCGATGCGCCTGGACGAAGTGGTGAGCGGCGTGAAGGCGGATGTCGCATTGAAGATCTTCGGCGAGGATGCGGAGACGCTGGAACGGTTGGGCGAGCGGGCGCTGCGCGTGCTGGCGGCGGTCCCGGGGGCCGCGGACGCGCAGATGGAGCGCGCCACCGGCGCCGCGGAAACGCGCATCGAAGTGGACCGCGCGGCGCTGGCGCGCTATGGACTCAACGTCGCCGATGTCGGCGAGGTACTGGCCGCGGCTGTGCCCGGGTACCGCGTATCCGATTACATCGACGGCCAGCGCCGTTTTCCGATCGCCGTCCGCCTGCCCGACGCGTACCGCGCGGATCCGGCGGCGCTGGGCGAGATCCTGCTCGACGCGCCGGGCGGCGAGCGCGTGCCGCTGGCGCGCGTGGTCCGCATCGTGCCGGCGCGCGCGGCGGAGGTCATCAGCCGGGAGTTCAGCCAGCGGCGATTGGTTGTGCAGGCCAACGTCCGCGGCACGGACCTCGGCAGCTTTGTCGCCGCGGCCCGCGCCGAGATCGAGAGGAAGGTCCCGCTGCCGCCGGGCTACAGCTACGTCTGGGGCGGGCAGTTCGAGAACCAGCAACGCGCTCTGCAGCGTCTGATGCTGGTGATCCCGCTCTCCATCGCCGTGATCTTCGGGTTCCTGTACGCGACGTTCCATTCCGCGCGGCGTTCGCTGCTGATCCTGTTGAACGTGCCGTTCGCGCTGATCGGGGGCGTCGTGACGCTGTGGGCGCGCGGCATCAACCTGAACCTCTCGGCGTCGGTGGGCTTCATCGCGCTGTTCGGCGTGGCGGTATTGAACGGCGTGGTGCTGGTGGCGGCGATCGATCAACTGCGCGCGCGGGGCGCGGACCTGCGGGCGGCGGTGCTGGAGGGCGCAGCCACGCGGTTGCGCCCGGTGCTCATGACCGCGCTGGTCGCCGCGCTGGGTCTGATGCCGATGGCGCTGGCCACCTCGGCGGGCGCGGAAGTGCAGCGTCCCCTAGCGAGCGTCGTCATTGGCGGGCTGGGCACTTCGACGCTGCTGACGCTGTTCCTGCTGCCGGTGCTGTATCCGTGGTTTGCCGGCGCCACGCCCGACGCCGCGACTACACGGGATACGTAACGCGCTGGCTGCCGCGGGGGCCGGTGGACCAACTGCCGATCACCGCGGAGAACTTGCCCGCGGTGCCGCCGGCGACCACGAGCTGGATCTGCGCGGGCGAAGCGAACTTGCGATAGCACTCCACGCCGCCGATGGTGACGCGGGTGTAGCTCGCAGTCAGTTGGGTGCCTTCGCCGCCGTCGGCCTCTTCGAAATCGCGCACCGGGATTCCAGTGTTTTCAAACAAATAAGTACGCCAATCTTCCTTGGAAAAGCCGTCCCGGACAATGGTCTGGGCGTGCTCGGGACAGACCACCACGAAGGCCTCGGGCATGTTGCAGACGCGGGGGCTCCAGACGTTGCGCAGCACGCTGGAGAAGGCTTTGGCCAAGGTCCGGGCGTTGCGGGCGGTGTGCTCGGAGAAGCCGCAGAGGCCTGCCCCGGCGAACAACGTGACGGTGCTCTGGTCGCGGGAAAAGCCCTGGTCGCAATGGAGCGGTTGCCACGGATTTTGTTCTTCGTTCTCGGCGATCACATAAGAGAATTTCCCGGGGTTGCCGAGCGCGGACATGTCGATCTCGCCGGGGCGCGCGCCCCCGAGGTTGATGAGGATCAGTTGCAGCGCGCGGCCGAGCGTGGAGTTCGCGCGGGCCACGTTGGAGAAGACGTTGCCCGCGGCGTGGAAGCCCAACTCCGCGCGGACCGGGCCGTTGACGACCACCAGCGGCGCGGCGAAGTGCGTGGTCGCCTGGACGCCGTGGATGTTGAACCGCTCGTCGCAGACCGCGCGGACCAGCGGCACGAGGACCCGCATCAGCTCCGGCGCGCACCCCGCCATGACCGCGTTGGCGGCGATCTTTTCCAGGGTGGCCGCGCCGTAATTCGGGGGAATCAACGCCACTAATTCTTCCGGATTCCGGCCGGCGAGCATGCGCTCCACGCGCTCGGGCGTGGGCGGGACGACGGGCAGGGGATCGCCGCAGAGGTCGCGGGCGTACTCCCAGGGGTCGGCGTCGTCCGGGATCGCCAAACGGGAGGCGCGGCGGGCCTCGACGTGGAGCGCCTCCGACGGACCGGCGCCTTCGCCTTCTTTGTGCCTGGAACTGCACCCCGGCTTGACGGCGGGGTTGCCATCGAACTCGTCGGCGACGGGACCGAGGCCGAGGGTGGCGGCGAGCTGATTCAGCCCGGCTTTGGCGAACCCTATTTCCTCCTGCTTGATAACACCAGCAGGATCAATCAGATAGATGGCTGGAACAAACCCCGGGTCGAGCGCCTGGCTGAGGGCGAGCCCGGCGTCGCGGCGGATTTCGAATTTCGGGCCCATCTGAGCGGCGAAGGCCGCGGTGGGGCGTTCGGGGTCCTGGGACAGGCCGACGACGCGCGCCAGCGGCCCCGCAGCCTCCGCCAGACGGTTCAGATACGGCGTCGCCAGGCGGCAGGTGGGGCAGTCGGTTTCAAACAAGAACAGCACGGTGGGGCGGTCCGGAGCCAGAAGGCCGGAGTCCAGGAGGGGTTTCATCTCATTGTCTTTTCTAGCAAAAATGCTCACCCGGGGGTGAGCATTTTGTCGCCCTGTTTCACCAGGGTGATGTATGGGAGAATCAGACCCGACGGCTTCGCAGCCCTCAGAATCTGTGTGTGATTGGATCTTAGAGTTTGGCCCGGGCGATGTCAACAGGAAATTCGGCGCGTGCCGGGACTGCCCTTAACCCTCCAGTCCAAAACAGTTTGCGGTGATCGTGTCGCGGCGGCGTCCGGCGGCCGGAACGCCCCAAAGGGCCCTTCCGGGGCCTGGATTTCGGCTCTAACCTGCGACGGAAGCGGGGCTTATTTGTCGCCGAGGTGGAGACTCGTGAATTCGCCGCCTCCCTGGCCGGCGGTCGACCGCCGCCAGTAGACGAACAGACCCGCCATCAAGACGCCGGCCGCCAGGCAGACCGCCAGCATGATTCCCGCCAACTGAATGGCCGCGTAGACCATCTTGGCCGCGTCCTGAACCGTGGGCTTGACGGGAGGTACGTCGTTCCAAGTGATCGACATATCCTGGGTTACAAGGGCCAGGATTTTTCCGGCGGCCTCCGGGTCCGTGGGCTGGGGGATGACCCCCACCAGGGCGTTCGTGCGCTTCGCGAGGGCTCCGGGAAGCCGTTCGAAGGCTGGCATCTGGCCCCGGGCTATGCCGTTCGTCGGGTAGTTGAATATCGCTAACGACATAGGACCCTTCGCCGTCTGGTACCGGGCGATTTGACCCTCCGCGCCGAGTTCGAAGCCCGCGGCCGTTCCGGGGATCGCGGGAGCGAAACGCGCCAGCGAGACTGGACCGACGATGTAGCGTTCGGAATTGGCAATGAGATTCCGGGCGGGGAGGTAGGCGGAGAGCCCGGGCAGCGGGGTCCGGTCGCGGCGCGGCAGGGCGGCGGTCAGTTGGTCCCACTCGGCCGGGGAAGGGGTGCGTCCGCGGAACTCGAGAACGTAGTTTCCGGCCAGAGCCAGCAATCCGCCGGGCAGGGTTACGGCCAGGCCGGGAAGACGAGATTTCCCGGCATTTTCCGGCCGCAAGGCTTGAAATCCGGCGAATCCGCCGGTGGAATCCTTGAACCGCCAGGCGCGAATGGCGAACGGACCGATCGCGGCCTCCTCGGCGTCCTCGAAGCCGTACTCGGCGAACAATTCGGCATCGGACACGGCGAGCGGCTTGGCGCCGGACTTTTTCCACGCGCCGGCCGATTCGGGCAGCGCGGCCGCGCCGGCGAGCGCCGCCGCCAGCGCGGCAAGAATCAGGCTCCGTGGCATTTTTTGAACTTCTTTCCGGACCCGCACCAGCACGGATCATTGCGTCCCGGCGTCTTCTGCTTCAGCACGGGCTGTTCCGGAGCGCTGGCTTCGCCGCCGACGAACTGGAGCGCCGCCATCTCCCGCTCCTTCTTCTTCTGGAGCGAGCGCGTGAAATCCTCCACTTCCTTCTGGGCGATCTGGCGCTGTTCGGACACCGCCACCGGCTCCTCGTAGTCGCCCTCCTCCGGGCCCTCCTCGTCCTCCGGGTACGGGATCGGCACCCCGCCATCCTCCGCCCTCTGCAAGAAAAAAAGGTACCGGACGGTCTCGTCCTCCACCCGCTCCATCATGTCCTGGAACAGGTTGTAGGACTCCTTTTTGTACTCGACCAGCGGATCCTTCTGGCCGTAGCCGCGTAGCCCGATGCCTTCCTTGAGGTGGTCCATCGACAGCAGGTGGTCTTTCCACTGGTTGTCGATGACGTTGAGCATGATCATGCGCTCGGCTTCGCGCATCAGCTCGGGGCCGAGCATGTCTTCCTTCTCCTGGTAGCGCTCGGTGAGCCGCTCGAGGATGAGGTCCTCGATCTCCTTCTTGGTGAGTCCGCCGAAGTCCGCCGCGGGAAGGCGCGCGCCGAACTGGGTCATGATGTCGTTGGTCAGCTCGGCGAGCTGCCATTCGGAAGGATGGACCTTGTCCTCGCATCGCGTGTCGACAAAGGAGCCGGCGATACCCTGGACCATCTCCAGCACGCGGTCCTTCTGGGCTTCGCCTTCGAGCAGGGCGCGGCGCCAGCCATAGATGGCCTGGCGCTGCTTGTTCATCACGTCGTCGTACTCGAGCACGTGCTTGCGGGCGGCGAAGTTCTGCGCCTCGACGGCCTTTTGGGCGGCCGCGATGCGCTTAGTGATCATCTTCGACTCGATCGGCACGTCTTCTTCCATGCCGGCCCAGCGCATGAAGTTCTGCATGCGCTCGCCGCCGAAGACGCGCATCAGGTCGTCCTGCAGGGAGAGGTAGAAGCGAGCGGAGCCGGGGTCGCCCTGGCGGCCGGAACGGCCGCGGAGCTGGTTCTCGCTGCGTCGCGACTCGTGGCGTTCGGTGCCCACGATATGCAGGCCGCCCAGCCGCACCACCTCGGCGTGCTCGGCTTCGCACTGGGTTTTGAAGCGATTGAAAATCTCGTCCCACTGCGCGCGCGGGACGCGGAAGTGCAGGTTGTTGCGCGGGAAGAAGTAGTAATGCTCGTCGGCGACCAGTTGCGCTAGCTCGGCGGGCACGGTTTCCGCGAGCTTCTTGCGCAGGCACTCCTCCTGCGCCATGAACTCGGGGTTGCCGCCCAGCAGGATGTCGGTGCCGCGTCCGGCCATGTTGGTGGAGACGGTCACCTGGTTCTTGTGGCCGGCCTGGGCGACGATGTAGGCCTCGCGCTCGTGGTACTTGGCGTTCAGCACTTCGTGCGGCACGCCCATTTTCTTGAGGATCGCGGAGAGTTTTTCGGACTTGGCGACGGAGATGGTGCCCACGAGCACGGGCTGGCCGGTCTTATGCCGCTCCTCGATCTCCTTGGCGGCGTTGCGGAACTTCTCTTCCTCGGTGCGGTAGACGATGTCGATCAGGTCCGTCCGCTGCATCTTGCGGTTCGGGGGGATGACGACCACGTCCAGCTTGTAGGTCTTGTCGAACTCGGCGGCTTCCGTCTCGGCCGTACCGGTCATGCCGGCCAGCTTCTGGTACATGCGGAAGTAGTTCTGGAAGGTAATGGTGGCGAGGGTCTGGTTCTCGCGCTGGATCTTCACGCCTTCCTTGGCTTCCACGGCCTGGTGGAGGCCGTCGGACCAGCGGCGGCCCGGCATCTTGCGGCCGGTGAACTCGTCGACGATGATCACTTCGTCGTCTTCCACCACGTACTCGCGGTCGCGGTGGTACATGGTGTGGGCGCGCAGCGCCTGCTGCACGTGGTGGTTCCACTCCATGTTCTGCGGCTCGTAGAGATTGCCGCAGCCCAGCAGGCGCTCCACCTTGAGGACGCCTTCCTCGGTGAGCGCGACGGACTTGTGCTTCTCGTCGATGGTGAAGTCGCCGGTGAAGTACTTCTCGCCGGGTTCCTTACCCTCGATCACCTCGCCGCGGATCAGCTTCGGGATGATACCGTTCACGCGGTAGTACTTGTCGGTGGACTCCTCGCTGGGGCCGCTGATGATGAGCGGCGTGCGCGCTTCGTCGATGAGGATGGAGTCCACTTCGTCGACGATCGCGAAGTTGTGCTTGCGCTGCACGCACTGCGCAAGCTGGAACTTCATGTTATCGCGCAGGTAGTCGAAGCCGTACTCGTTGTTGGTGCCGTAGGTGATGTCGCAGC
>CAYYID010000109.1:0-11914 GCA_964471915.1 uncultured Solibacteraceae bacterium
GTACAGTGGTAGACCGCTCGGGTCGGAGGGGTTTATTACCGCGGTGGAAGAACGCCTATGCCGTCGCGTGGCGAGAGGTAAGCCAGGGCGTCCGCGGGCGGGCGGAGGGGTCGCCGGAGCGGGGGAAATGTGAGAAAGTCTCGTCTGTCCCCGATTTCCCGATTTCCCCGATTTCCCCGATTTCGATTTCCCCGATTTCCCCACCGAACGGTTTGCTCAGCAGGCTGAGAAGATAATCAACGGCGAACTGAAGGCGAGCCAGGTGAAGAAATGAGAGCCGCGATGTTCCTTTGGCTGCTCTCCGCCTATGTCGCGTTCGTGTGGCTAGTCCCTACGGCGAGAGCCGAAGACTGTAGATCGATGGCCTACGAAAACCACAATCAGATTGACTATGGGCCGTTGCAGGTGGCTTTCGTCCGAGGCATCGTCAAGGACTTTACAGGGAGCGTCATACCGAATGCCTGCCTAGGGATTTTCACCGAAAAGGAGCACCGTCTAGTCGCTGCCGTTGAATCACTTGGTGACGGAGGTTTTGAAATCAAAGGCATCCCTGCTGGCGACTATCGGCTGGTGGCCACGTGCGCGGGGCTTTGCAGTGCTAATGTCCGCATTCGTGTGAAGCCAGGCATGCGGCGATCAAGAGCGCTGACCGTTCACATGAAGCCAAGCGGCATAGATTCTTGTAGCTACGTCGACCAAAAACAGTAATCCTCGAACAATGCTGTATTTTTTGACTGAAGGCATTCAGTTCACCGGCAAGGAACGGGATGCGGAGACGGGATTGGATTATTTCGGCGCTCGGTACATGTCGGCGGCGCAGGGGCGGTTTACTAGCCCGGACATGGGGCGTTGGGACAGACGAGTCTTTCTCAGATTTCATGAGAACTTCATGTGAATCGGGCCGAATCGGGGGCCAGACTGGGCAAACGGAGGCAGTTCGGCGCAGGCCCCGTTGCGGTTCGGTCCGAGGCGTAGCTGGTTCTCGATCTTTCGTTTACGGAGATTTTTCGACTGTCCGCAGGGAAACGACCTCCGCTATCGAAGATCGGTGAAGAGGCTTGCCGCTCGCTGACGCGCGCCGTCCTGTTGGGTGCAAAGCGAGCCTGGTTTGTGCTGGCCTGGGGGCCTTGCCCCTCACTGGCGTTCGGGGTTCCGCAGGACGATCTTCGCTAAGCCGGCATTGCCCGCCGCGTCGATGGCGCGCACCACCACCACGTGCTCGCCCGGAGCGAGCTTCTCCAATTGCAGCGTGAACTGCTCCTCCCGCCCGTCGATCACCCCGTCACGCGCGGCGAGCAGCGTCCACGCACCTGCATCCACCGCGTACTCGCACCGCCGCAGCGGCGACGCCGCGTCGCGCGCCGTGATCTCCATGCCGTTTACCGTCACCACGGGCGGCGTGTTGTCGATCAGCACCGGAGCCGACATCACCTCCGATTCGCGAGCGTCCGCGGGCGGATTCGAGGAACGGTCCGAGGCAATCAGCTTGAAGAAGTAGCGCCCGTCCGCGAAAGCATCGGCGTCGAGCAGCGCCGCGGCCTCGGCGATGTTCGACCGCAGGGTGCGCCACTCGCGCTCGTCGTCGCCGCGGACCTGCAGCGTGTAGGTCAGTTTGTCGTTGTCGGGATCCTCGGCCTGCCAGGTGACGGTAAGTTGCGCCGCGCCCACGCGGTTCACGGTCTGCTGCGTGGTGCCCGCGGGCGTCGAAGCCTCGCCGGTGTCGGTGACGGTGATGGTGTACGCGGCGGTGGCGGACGAAGCCGCGGGCTTGGCCGCGGGCGCCGGCGCGGCGGTGCCGGTCACCGTGACGCTCCGCGCAACCGGCGGCGTGTTCTGCGGCAGGTACGACAGCGTCACGCCGGCGATCTCGGCGCCGGACTCCAGTTCCGCCTTCCACTGAACGAACCGCGCGTTGGGGCTGGCGACCCGCTCGTTCGCCACCGGAGCCCAGTCGCTCCACGTGTTGTCGGGGCGCGCGGCGTTACCCGAGCGCGCGTACAGCTTCACCGCGCCGGCGCCCTTCCAATCCAGGCGGCCCCAGCGGGCGACGGCGCCGGCGTCATGCACCGGCGATTCGAAGACACCCTGCGCGGAGGGCGCACCCAGCCGCACCAGCTTGCCCATGTTGCCCGTCGCGGCCACCCAGCCTTGCGGCGTTTCGAGCACCCGCACGGCTTCGGCCTCGTGGATCTGCGCGACCAGCGTCGTCTTGCGGTCCGCGGCCAGGCGATACACGCGGCCCTGAACGTCGGTGACGAAGACGAGGTCGGCGCCGGCGGACACCAGGTCGTAGGCGTTCTCTTCCTTCGAGGTCCACAGCGTTTCGACCGTCAGATCCGCGCGGATGCGGTAGATGGCGCTGCGCTCGACGCCGGGCATCTCGTACACCGAGGCGACCGCCGCGCCGGTGGCCGCCGTCTGCTGTTGCTTGGGCGCGTCGGGCTTCGGCGCCGCGGGTAGCCCGGCCTGCGCGTCGGTCACCGTGATGGACGTGGACGTCGCGGACACCGAGACGTTCCCGGAGGTGCCGCCGATCGCGGCCGCCGGATTGGTCCGCTTGGCGATGGACCCGCCGAGCGCTGCCGTGTAGATGGTCCCGTCGGCCAGCGGCACAATGGCGCGGATCTCGGGCAGATTCGCATCGTAGAGCGCGAAGGCCTTGTCCTTCGCCGTGACGCGGTACAGGATCCCGTTGGGTTCGGAGCCCGCGAGCAACGCGCCGCGCGGATCGAGCGCCAGCGCGGTGATGTGCTGCTGGCCCGAGTCGTAGTACAGCTCGCCCTGCCCCGCGGCGGTGATCCGGTAGATGCGGCCCTGGTCGCCAGTGCCGGCGTAGAGCACGCCGTTGTGCCACGCGAGGGACCAGATGTACTTGGCCTTGGGCTGGAAATACTCCGTGGCTTTGCCGTTCTCAATGCGGTAGATCTTTCCGTCGGGGGAAGTGGCCGCGTACAGGACCCCGGCGGAGTCGAGCGCCAGCGCGAAGACCTCGGGTTCCGCGGCGGTCCACAGCACCGAAGCCTGGCCCTGCGCGGTGATCTTGTAGACCCGGCCGCGGTGGCCGGTGGCGGCGTAGAACGATCCGGCGGCGTCGCGCACCACGCTCCAGATCTGGGGCTCGTCGGAGGAGAAGATCGTTTCGGCCCGGGGTGCGAGCTGCAAGCGTCCGTCGCGCGAGATGGCCAGGCCCTGCAGGCGGCCGCGTGCGAAGTCCGCGAAGGTGGAGAGTTCCCAGGTCGTGGTGGAGGCCGCGAATCCCGCGGCGGCGGCGGTGAGCAGAGCGAAAAGAAGTTTCATTCGCGGATCTCGAGGGTGATGGACTTCGAACCGCTGACGGCGGCGAGTCCGAGGTCGATGGGGATTTCGGCTAAGGTGGATCCGCGCCAGCCGGCGTAGGTGCCGGCGGCGGCCTGCGCGCGGGAGAGCAGCAGCGCCAGCGAAGCGGGCGGGGCCGGGAGGTCGCGCCCGCCGGCGGGATACGAAGCGTCGGCGCGCGCGATGCGCAGGTACGCAGCGGAGTTGGGCCGCAGTCCGTTCAGCAGCGCGACCACTTGCGCGGCGGAAGCCGGCGGCGAGGTCAGGGTGGCCTGGAATTCGATCAGGTTTGCGATCATGCCTTCGGAGGCGGTGATGGTGACGGGACCGGCGGGCGCGCCCACGGGGAAGCGGTACTTGCGGCGCTCGATCTTCTCGGCGCCGGCCTCGTTGGTGAGCGCGACGGCGATCTCGATCTCCTCACCCGGGCGGGCGCGGCGCGTGCTGGTCCAGATGCGGTCGATCTGCCATTGGCGCTTTTCTTCGATCACCTCGGCCTCCAGGCGGATGGCTTGGGGGCGCAGCCCGTCAAAACCGCTCTGCACGGCGTAGGCGAGCGGCGTCACGACGCCGAGGGAGGCGAGCAGCGGGAGATTCGAATCCGAGGCGAAGAGGTTGTCGATACGGACGGGGTCGCCGGCGGCGAATTCGACGACGCCGCGCAGCCGCACCGTGGAGGCGCCGAGCAGGCGCTCGGTGGCGTCGAGCGCGGAGTACGTCGCCATCTGGACCAGCAGTGGCGCGAGCGACCGGTCCTCCGCCATCTGCATCCGGTAGTCGCGGGGGGCGCGGCCGGGAACCGCGACGCGGATGGAGAGCGGGGTCATGCGGGCCTCCCGGCCGAAGACGCCCGCCACCGCGGTAGACCGGTCCTGGGTGATGACGCCAAGCGGCTCCCGCGCGGCGGAGATCTTGAACGAACTGCTGACGTTGGGCAGCAGCGAGATGACTTCGGCGCGGGCGAAGGGCAGTTCCGTACCGCCCGCTCCGATGAAGCGGTGGCCGAAGGCGAAGATGCGGTCGCGGTCGATGTGGGTGACGGTGCCGTCGGCGCCGACGGCGAGGTCGCCGGTCATGAGCTGGACCGAGATCATGGATCCGGGGGCGACGGAGCGGGGGTCGCCGAGCTTGCGCGGGGCGGTCGCGCCGCCGCCGGGCGCCTGCGCCGGCGTGAGGCCCGCGGATTCGAGATCCGGCGCGAAGCGAGCCAGGGTCCCCGGCGAGAAGCCGGAGAAAGAGAGCGGGGTCGCCAGCTCCACCAGGCGGCCGGCGCGGGTGTCAAAAGCGGCGCGGGGTCCGGTAAGTCCAGCGAGGACATTCACTTGGAAGGGAGACTCGGGTCGCGCCGCGCGCCGCGGGGAGGGCACCGCGGCGTCCAGCATCTCTTCGATGGGCCGCACCCCGGCGATCGGCTGCTTGGCAAAAGTGTAAGCCAGCGCTACAGCGCCCACCAGCTTTCCGTCGATATAGATAGGGCTGCCGCTCATGCCCTGCATCACGCCGGTGTCGGCGAGCGGTCCGCCCGCGAGGCGAGCAAGAATGATGGATTGGCGCGGCCCGGCATTTTCGAGCACCCCGAGGATTTCCGCCTCGAAGGTTTCGATCTTGTCTCCGGCAAAGACGGTTTTTCCGATCCCCTTCATTCCAGGGCGGATATCCTTGAGGGGCAGGATCTGCTGCGCGCCCGCTGGGACTGGCTGGAGTAACCCGAGCCACACCAGTACTATTGCGGAGGCAGGACGAACCACCTATTCATTGTAGTGCCGCCGGTGCGGCGAAAGTGGTTCCGAACGCCTATTGTTAAGGTCCGAGGGTCGTACGTTAAGATTAAGAAACTAACCCATGGCAACGGTCGCGAACGAATTACCGCAACAGCCTGCCGCCAAGCCCTTGCCGCCCATTCCCTGGGCGCCGATCGGCTGGTTCGCGGCGCTGCTGGGCGTGTGTTACGCGCCGACCATCCAGTCGCTGGTGAACCAGTGGAGCACGGACGAGGACGTCGGGCACGGGTTCTTCGTGCCGCTGGTAGCGCTGTACGTGATCTGGCAGCGGCGGGAGAGCCTGCTGGAGCAGGAATGGAAGCCGGCATATTGGGGCGTCCTGCTGGTGATTTGGGGCGCGGCCCAAAGCTGGCTCGGGACGCTGGGCGCGGAGCTGTTCCTGCAGCGCAGCGCGATCCTGGTGACGCTGGCGGGCGTGGCGGTGTGCGCGGGCGGCGCAGCGTTGCTGCGGGCGATGTCGTTCCCGTTGTCGCTGTTGCTGTTCATGATCCCGATTCCGGCGGTGATCTACGGACAGATTACGCTGCCGCTGCAGTTGTTCGCGAGCTCGGTGGCCGAGATTGCGCTGAATGCCATCGGCATTCCGGTACTGCGGGACGGCAATATTCTCGAACTGCCGAGCCAGCGCCTGAACGTCGTGGAGGCTTGCAGCGGGATCCGGTCGCTGCTGTCGCTGTCGTTCCTGTCGCTGGTCTACGCTTACTTCTTCGATCAGAAGGTGTGGATGCGCTGGGCGCTGCTGGCGGCGACGGTGCCGATCGCGATCATCGCGAACGCGGGCCGGGTCACCATGACGGGGATCCTGAGCGAATACAATCCGGCATTAGCCAAGGGCCTGTTCCACGAAGCCGAGGGCTGGCTGGTGTTTCTGGTGGCGCTGGTGCTGCTGGCGGCCGCCCATCAAGTGATCAACCGCATTGCGAGCCGCTTCCATGCCAAATCCAACTAGCCGCTTTCCGATGAGCCGGGTGCTGATCGCGGCGTCCGTGCTGCTGCTGGGCCAGGCTGCCCTGGTGTACAGTTCCGTGCGGCGCGAGTTCGTGCCGAACGCGCGGCCCCTCGAGGAGTTCCCCAAGGATCTGGGCGCGTGGCGGATGCAGAGCGAGGGCGTGGTGGAGCAGGAAGTCCGCGATGTGCTGCGGGCCGACGATCTGCTGACGCGGTATTACACCGGAGAGGGCGCCGGCGCGACGCTGTTCGTCGCGGCGTTCCGGTCCCAGCGCAACGGCAAAGCTCCGCACTCGCCGAAGAACTGCCTGCCCGGCGGCGGCTGGATGCCGATCATCAACGAGCAGCGCGAGGTCGAAGTGGCGCCGGGCGTCACCATTCCGGTGAATCGCTACGTCGTGGCGCGCGGCGATGCGCGCAGCGTGGTGATGTACTGGTATCAGTCGCGCGAGCGCTCCATCGCCAGCGAGTACACCGCGAAGTTCTTCGTGATCGCGGACGCGATCCGCTACAATCGAACGGATACGGCGCTGGTCCGGGTGGTAACGGCCACGGAAAAGGGCCGCGAAGACGAGGCGACGGCCAAGGCAGAGAGCTTTGTGCGGGCCTTCTATCCGCGGCTTCGCGAGTTCCTGCCGCAGTAATCTGCCACGCACGGCAGCCGCCGGATGGGGAGGTCCCAACTTGCGACTGCTGTCCTTTCTGCTTCTGACGCTGGCTGCGTTCGCGCAATCGCCGGCTACTCCGAACGCGCCGCCTGCGGCGCGCGCGCCAGGGGTGCCGGATCCGCAGGACATCCGGAACCAATCGGTCCTGAAGGCGATCGACAACCTCATGTGGTACCAGCGCCTGGGGGACGTCGCCGAAATCGACGAGGTCCGCTACACCAGCCTGCCGCCCGCCAGGCCCGCCAATCCCACCGCGCCCGGCGCGAGGAACCCGGTGATCGTCACCGCGTTCACCTTCATCCCCAAGAACCTCGACAAGTCGAAGAAGCAGCCGCTGATCGTGTACACCCACGGCGGGGTGCACTCCAACGTCACGTCGGACAGCGCGCACATCTTCCGCGAGCTGCTGGAGCAGGGCTACTCGATCATCGCGCCGGATTACCGCGGTTCCACGGGCTACGGCCAGGGCTACTGGATGCAGATCGACTACGGCGGGCGCGAAGTGGACGACGTGGACGCCGGGCGGGCCTGGATGTTGGAGAACTATTCGTTCCTGGATCCGGCGCGCGTGGCCGCCATCGGCTGGAGCCACGGCGGCATGATCTCGCTACTGAACATCTTCGAGCGGCCGCAGCACTACGCGGTCGCCTACGCGGGGGTCCCGGTGAGCGACATCGTGGCGCGGCTCGGCTACCAGACCGAGCAGTACCGCGCGCTGTTCTCCGCGCCGTACCACATCGGCAAGACCGTCCGCGAGGACATTCAGGAGTACCTGCGGCGCTCGCCGATCTCGCACGTGGCCAAGCTGAAGACGCCGCTGCTGATCCACACCAACACGAACGACGAGGATGTGAACTACCTCGAAGTGCAGCGGCTGATCGCGGCGCTCAAGGCCGAGGGCAAGCAGTTCGAGTACAAGGTGTATCAGGACGCCCCGGGCGGGCACGCGTTCAACCGGCTGGATACGAAGCTGGCGAAGGAATCGCGCGCGGAGATCTGGCGGTTCCTGAACCGTTATTTGAAGCCGGACCGGGCGAGGAACTGAGCGCCGAAAAGGGAAGCGGCCGCCCGCGATGGGGCGGCCGCTGGCCGGGCAGGCGGACCGAACGGGTTCAGAAGCCGCGCTGGTTGATGGTGATGGTGTTGCCGCCGATGGTGACCGTGCCGGTGCGGGCCGTTCCCATCCGGTTGAACAACACCATGATGGACACGTTGGCGGAGCTCTTGCCGGCCGCGGGCGTGACGACGATCCAGGGCGTGTCGGTCCGCGCGGTCCAACTGCAGCCGGAGTTGGCGGTGATGCCCACCGGGAAGGTGCCGCCCCAGAAGGCGGCATTCAGCGTCGTGCTGGAGACACTGAGCGTGCCGGTCTGGAAGTTCGCCGTGATGTCGTACTCTTTGTTCACGTTCAGATTGAGCACGTTGCTCGGGTTAGCCGCGACCCCGCCCCAATTGGCGACGGAGCAGGCGCCGGCCGCCGGCGTCGCGGTGATCGTCACCACCGAGTTGGCGGGGTAGAACCCGTCGTTCGAGCTCGGCGAGATGGTCACGTTGCCGTCCCGCGACGAGGACTTCACGTTCACGCGGTAGCGCACCGCGAAGCTCGCGACGACCTGAGCGTTCGCGGACGGCGTCGTGTAATTCTGAGTTTGCGCGCCGCCGTTCGACCAGCTGGAGAAGGTGTACTTCGTGCCGCCCGAAGACTGGTTGCTGGCCGCGAGCGTGTGCACCGAGCCCACCGCCCACGTGAAAGTCCGCGGCGCGGTGACGGTGGCGCCGTCCACCACCAGCTTGAGGCCGGCCGGATTCGTGGCGAGCGTCACCTGCACTGTGGGAGCCGGCGTGGGAGGCGGGGGCGTGGGCGTAGGCGTAGGCGTCGGAGTGGGCGACGGGGCCGGCGCCGTGGCGGGATACAGCTTCCGCGCGCCGTCGATGTCGCCGGCCGAGAGGCCGCTCCGCTGTCCGATCGGAATGCCCGGGGGGATGGTCTCGATGGTCGGCAAGCCGTTCACCGAGAACGCGTACGCGCCGTAGTGCATGATCGAGTTGTAATCGTATGCGTTCAGCGCCGTGCCGCTCTGCTTGTCGAAGTTGAAGGTGGCGCTCGAACTGATATTGGCGTAGTTGATCTTCACGAACGAATCGCGGTCCGCGCGCGTCTGCTCGTGCCACAAGCCGATCGCGTGGCCGATCTCGTGGATCGCGTTGCCGGTGGAGCAGGAATCGCCCAGCCAGACGGACTGCGCGTTGCCCTGCATGCCGACGTAGGACGAGCAGCCCGTGCTGGTCGTGAAGTAGAGATAAGCGGCCTGGTTCGTGCGGGGGACCAGTTGCAGAGAACCCGCGAGGTTCGTGTTCCAGTGGGCCACGGCATCCAGCACGCGCTGTTGGTTCGGCAGCGCCGGATTGATGGCGTAGGGAACCACGCCGCCCGGCCACCGGTAGTTCGACCCGTTGATGGCGAACGCATCGCGGGCGGAAGTCTTCGGAGCGTCCGCGGGCGCCTCCGGCAGTTCGTTGGCCGGGCCGAGCACGATGTCGCCCTCGACGTACGCCACGCCTTCGCGCACCGTGTGATCGACGGCGAAGCCGTTCACCCAGGATGTGCGGGCGGTGACCTCGCCGGGCAGTCCCGCCTCCGGACGCAGGTCGCTTTCCTCCACGCTATCGAGCACGCCGACTTCCCGCAAGGTGAAGGGCAGCGACTCGAGCCCCGGACCGGGGGTCTGGATCTCGATCACGGCCTGCTCGCCCTTCAGCGCCAGCGTCCAGAACCCGCCTTCCTCCAGGATCCCCGCGCCCGTGTACGGGCCGCGCACGTTCGTGACCTGGCCGGAGCCGTCCAGTCCATACACGAACACCCGCGCTCCCTCCGGAACACGGAAATTCTCGAAATGCAGCCGCAGTCCGGCCGCGCCCTCGGCGCCCACCCGCAACAGCAAGTAGGAGTTGCCATCATCGTCCGCTTCCCAACCGGGCAGCGCGTCTTCCGCGAGTTCCGGGAGGCTTTTCACCCGGCCTTCGGCGCTCAAGCGGACCTGGTCCGCGTCCGCCTTCCAGACCGGGACTTCCTGCAAGCGGCCCGTTAGAGGCCCTTTGATTTCTGCGGTTTGCGAATACAGGGTGGCGGTTGCAGCAGCCGCCAGCCAGGTAAGTATGAGTCGCGTCACTCGTTTCTCCTTGATCCGGACCCGTTTCCGAACGGGTCTCCGGCAGGGGAATTCGAGGCTCCGGCGCTCGTCGCTGGCTGCCGGTCTCTAGCCTGTCCCGCTCTGCCCTAGAACTGATAAATCGATGGTACGGGGGGAAGGCCGTTTTGTCGTTCGGGGGAACTCCTCAGGGCCGTCGCGGGGATTTGCCTAAGGTGCACCCGGAACCTGTGTATACAGCCTACGTGGTACCCGGCCTGCAGCGCCGCGCTGGAATCCACCGAAACGAGGTAATAGCAGCCGGCGCCGACGACGGGTCGAGCCCGCGCCTTGCGGAGGAAGATACCGGCGTCAACCCTGCGTAACCAGTAAGCGCTCGGGAGCCAGCTTCCCGATGAGCTCGAGGCAGACGTGCACGGACGGGATCTTCTCCGCGGAGATCCGCGCCCCGGTACCGACGAAGGAGTTGGTCTCGAACGTCAGCGTCTCCCAACCATTTACGATATGCAGGTACATTTTTTCGATGTCCTGCCATGCGTATTCTCTGCCGCCGTGCCGGAAGCCCTGTCGCGTCAGCGTAAGGGGGCCGAACGCGGCTCTGCCGCCCGCGACGATGTTGGCGTACTCGCGCTGCAGGATGTGCTTCCCGGCGCGACTCCGGATCTGGGCTCCCAGTTCGCTAAAACCGGCGGTTTCATTCGAGACTTCCAGTTCGCCACCCCGCAGCAGGGAGAAGCGAAATGGTTCGCCGACCCCGGAGTTGAAGTAGTGCTGCAACTCGTCCCAGCGAACGGCGTTGCTCTCGCCGCCGGCCTCGATGGCCAAGCCATCCCGAAACAACGCCACGCGGTTGGCCTTGACTTTGTACAGCAAGCCCCCGAGGAGGCAAACGAAGGCGAGTAGAAAGATCAGCCCCACGAAAAGCAGCCACATGCCCTGCATCTCCGAGGCGGGGGCGAGCTTCTGGCCAATGTACAGGAAGACCGTGCCCAGAGCAGTCGCCAACGCGCAAGTGGCGTAGGCGGCGACGCGCACCAGGGAGAAAGAGCGAGTCTCGTAGAGCCGCTCGAAGTCGCCGAGATCGGCGCCCCGGACCGGGAACGGTGCGCTGGATGGATCCATTCTCTGCGGCAATCGGCAGCGCGGGCCGGGACCTTTATGGGACAGTGCAATCGTGCCAGTCAGGCCACGCGCGATTCGCCCCGATTCAGATGAAGCTCTCATGAAAGCTGAGAAAGACTCGTCTGTCCCAACGCCCACCGACGCCCCCAGAAACTGCACCCGCCGGATCGATGCGCAAAATCGATCCGGCGCCCTCGCGAACCGCGCGGCTGTAGTGTGTCTTTTTTGCCGCTGTGATTCTTTCCCAGCTTCGTAGGCGGGGGTCAGAGTCCGCTCCAGACCGAACACATGGGGGTCGGCGCAATAGTTGACAAAGTCAACTATCGATAATTGACTTTGTCAACCAATTGTCGAAAAAACCGGCACGGCTACCTTTCGGACAGGCGAAAAATCTCCGTAAACGAATGCTCGAGTACCAGATACGCCTCGAACGGACTCGCGACGGGGCCTGCACCGAACTGACCCCGTTCGCTGTTGGACAACAGGTCTCGCCGAAGTTCAGTTCCCAACGTGCTTCTTGGCCTCTTCGCTTTCGTACTCGACCTTCTTTCCCGACCTGGCCTCGAAGGTCTTCAGCGTCCCCCGCGTGATGTCCTTTCCGAGCTCAATCACAATCCCTTGATTTGATCCGTCTTCCGCCGTGAACCCGATGCTGAAGTAGTGCTTACGCTTCTTAGAGAACAAGAGCGGCAAAGCGCCGATTCCGAGAGTCGTGACGCCCAAGGCAATCGTCGCTCCGACGCGACGGCCCGCCTTCTGGCCGTACTCGAGGCTAGTGATCTTGGCGTAAGGAATCTCGTACGCCTTGCCGCCCTTGCCGTCGAGCAAGAATTTAGCAATCTTAGTGTCCTTGGTGTCTAACTTCCCCTCCGACCCTTCCTTCAACTCGCTCCAGGTCCCGCCCACATACATCGCCTTGTCGGAGGAAAGG
>CAYYID010000110.1:0-11718 GCA_964471915.1 uncultured Solibacteraceae bacterium
GCGGCGCGCAGGTCTCGCGAACCTTCTACGCCCGCGGCCAGACGGGCCAGCAGTTACTGCTCGGCGCCTACCAGGCGCTGGAACGGCAGATCGACGCGGGCCGGGTGAAGATGTTCCCGCGCACCGAGATGCTCGACCTGGTCGTGATCAACGGCAAGGCGCGGGGCATTGTCACGCGCAACCTGGTGACCGGCAAGCTGGAAACCCACGTGGCGGACGCGGTGGTGCTCGGCACGGGCGGCTACGGCAACGTCTATTACCTGTCGACCAACGCGAAGGGATCCAACGCCACGGCGTCCTGGCGGGCGTACAAGCGCGGCGCGGCGTTCGCCAACCCGTGTTTCACGCAGATCCATCCGACCTGCATTCCGGTATCGGGCGACTACCAGTCGAAGCTTACCCTGATGTCGGAATCCCTGCGCAACGACGGCCGCGTGTGGGTGCCGAAGAAGAAGGGCGACACGCGCCCGCCGCAGCAGATCCCCGAGGACGAGCGCGACTACTACCTGGAGCGCAAGTACCCCAGCTTCGGCAACCTGGTGCCGCGCGACGTGGCGTCGCGCAACGCCAAGGCGGTGTGCGACGAGGGCCGCGGCGTCGGACCCAGCGGGCTGGCCGTGTACCTCGACTTCGCGGATGCCATCAAGCGCATGGGCGAGAACGTCATCCGCGAGCGCTACGGCAACCTCTTCGACATGTACCAGCGCATCACGGACGAGAATCCCTACCAGCTGCCGATGCGCATCTATCCGGCGATCCACTACACGATGGGCGGCCTGTGGGTGGACTACAACCTGATGGCCACCATCCCGGGGCTGTTCGTGATCGGCGAGGCGAATTTCTCCGACCACGGCGCCAACCGCCTGGGCGCCAGCGCGCTGATGCAGGGGCTGTCGGACGGCTACTTCGTGATCCCGTATTCGCTGGGGAACTACCTGGCGAGCGAGAAGCTCGAGAAGGTGGACGACTCGGCGCCCGAGTTCCGCGACGCGCTGCGCGGGGTGGAGGCGCAGGCCAGGCAGCTGCTCTCCATCAAGGGCAAGCGGACGGTGGACAGTTTCCACCGCGAACTCGGCAAGATCATCTGGGACGAGTGCGGCATGTCGCGGAACGCGGCCGGGCTGGAGAAGGCGATCGGCCGGGTGCGGGAGCTGCGCGAGGAGTACTGGAAGAACGTCAACGTCCCCGGATCGGCGGAGGAACTGAACCAGGCGCTGGAGAAGGCGTGCCGCGTGGCGGACTTCTTCGAGCTGGGCGAGTTGATGTGCCGCGACGCGCTGGAGCGGAGCGAAAGCTGCGGCGGACACTTCCGCGAGGAATACCAGACGCCGGAGGGCGAGGCGCAGCGCGACGACGCGAACTTCAGCTACGCCGCGGCGTGGGAATACCAGGGTCCGGAGGCGAAGCCGGTCCTGAACAAGGAGCCGCTGACGTTCGACTACGTGAAGCCGAGCCAGCGGAGCTACAAGTAGCCATGAAGCTGATCTTCCACATCTGGCGGCAGAAGAACGCGGGCGCCCCGGGCCAGATGGTCCGCTACGAGAGCGCGAACCTGAATGCCGACATGTCGATGCTCGAAGCGCTCGACGTGCTGAACGAGGAGTTGATGAACCGCGGCGAAGAGCCGGTGGCGTTCGAGCACGATTGCCGCGAAGGGATCTGCGGGTCGTGCGGCTTCATGATCAATGGCGTTGCCCACGGACCGCTGCCAGCCACGACGACCTGCCAGTTGACGCTCCGGCACTTTAAGGACGGCGAGGAACTGTACCTGGAGCCGTGGCGCGCCAAGGCGTTCCCGGTGCTGCGCGACCTGGTGGTGGACCGCGGGGCGTTCGACCGCGTGATCCAGGCGGGCGGCTATGTCTCCGTCTCGACGGGCTCCGCGCCGGACGGCAACGCGCTGCCGATCCGCAAGGAAGACGCGGATCGCGCGATGGACTACGCGGCGTGCATCGGCTGCGGCGCGTGCGTGGCGGCGTGCCCGAACGCGGCGGCGGCGCTGTTCACCGGAGCGAAGATCTCGCACCTGGCGCGGCTGCCGCAAGGCCAGCCGGAGCGGCACGAACGCGCGCTGCGTATGGTGGCGCAGGTGAACGCGGAGCTGTTCGGCTCCTGCACCAACATCGGCGAATGCGAAGCGGTGTGCCCCAAGGAGATCCCGCTGGAGGTGATCGCGCTGATGAACCGCGACTTCCTCAAGGCGTCGTGGCAGGCGCGGCGGCAGCCGTTCCAGGATCCCGGCGAAGAGAAGCGCTGGCGGCAGTTCGACGCCGCGCGCTGAGCGTTACCGCGCCGGCAGCAGCTTTTCCAGAATTTCCGGGATCTCGAAGATCGCGCGGTTCTGATACGCTCCGGCGCGCTCCCGGTAACGGGCGAACGCGGCGGGCTCCAGCATTTGCGCCACCGCGGCATCGATCCCGCGGAAGTTCGGCAAGACCATCCCGACGCCCTGTTCCTGGACCCACTCGGCGTTGTAGCGCTCCTGCGGCAGGGTGAACGAATTGCGTTCGATGATCACGGGCAGCTTCATCAGCAGCGCCTCGCTAATCGAGCCCGGGCCGGGCTTGCCGATAAAGAAGTCCGCCAGGTGCATGAAGTAGGGGATCTCCTTGGTGAACCCCTCGATGTGCATCGGGATCCGCTTCGGCAGCGCGCGGAGCTTCGCCGCGAGCTTCTCGTTGCGGCCGCAGATCAGAATCAACTGCACGTCGCTGCCGGACCGGTCCAGCCGCTCGGCGATCTCAGTCATCACCGCGGAGCCCGCGCCGCCGAACAGCACCAGGCCCGTGGGCTTCTCGGGATCCAGGCCCAGCTTCCGCCGCTCCGCGGCGCGATCCACGCTCACCGGATCGTAGAAGTTCGGCCGCAGGATCATCCCGCTGGCGCGGAAGACCCGCTCCGGGGTGTGGCCCAGCGCGCGCGCCTGCGCCATGGCCTTTTCCGTGCCACAGATGAAATACTGCGGCTGCTTCTCGATCCAGAAGTGCGGCGGCCAGTCGGCGAAGTCCGTCAGGATCGTCGCGTACGGTGTGGCGGGGTTGGCCTGCTGCAGACCCTGGAACATGGCGCGGTTGAAGTTCGGCACCAGCGAGACCACGAGGTCCGGCCGGGTTTCGGCCCAATGCCGGGCTAAGAGCTTCACCTGTTGCCCGTGGTAGAGCCGGATGATGCCATGCATCAGTTTCAGGCTCTGCGCGGAACCGTAGGTCCAGCCGTGGGCGAGCATCTTGTTGTAGATGTCCTCCAGGCGGATGCCGGTCAGCTTGCGGAAGATATCCAGCGCGTCGAGCACCTCCTGGAGGTTCACCAGGCGGACGTTCCACGGCCGGCGTTGCTGCTCGATGACGGCCTTCAGGGCGGTGGCGGCGCTGCGGTGGCCTCCCCCGGCGTCGAAGAAGATGAAGTCGATGGTGGGTGGCGCGGCGGACGGTTTCAAACCACTTACGGTAGCAGGGTTTTCCAGGAAAACATAACGATTCACGGTTGTTTTATGGACCCGTCACGGCGCCGTAACCCGGGTGGCGTAAACAGGGAGCATGGCGGCGCCTGCCAGCACGCTTGTACACTGGTGGAGGGAGGGGACTCCCCACGCCATGCTGGAGTTTATCGCCAGCCGCGACCACCGGTTGATGCGCAAGGTCAATCGCTGGTCCGCACCGAAGTGGATCCGCATGTGGATGATCTGCGCCACGCGGGGCGGCGATGGCTGGCTGTGGTACGCGCTCTCGCTGGCGGTCTTCCTGTTCGGCGGCGAGGCGCGGCTGGTGGCGCTGGCCGCGATGGGAGCCTCGGTCGGCGCGGGGATCCTGCTGTTCCTGTGGCTGAAGCGTACGACCGGACGGCGGCGTCCCTGCCACCTGGAGCCGCACGCCTGGGCCACGCTGCTGCCGCCGGACCAGTTCTCGTTCCCTTCGGGTCACACGATCACGGCCTTCGCGGTGGCGGTGTCGATCGCGCACTTCTATCCGTCGCTCGCCATCGGGCTGTTCTTCATCGCGGGGTCCATCGCCCTGTCGCGGATCCTGCTGGGGATGCATTTCCTGAGCGACGTGGTAGTCGGCGGGCTGATCGGGTCGGGCCTCGCGTACCTGGGGATCGCGCTGGCAAGCGCGTTGCTGGGCTAAGCCCAAGTCTTCGGGGCCGCGCGCGTTAGCGAGCGGCAAGCTGCTGACGCTTCCTCCGATTCGCGGGGTAGCATGGGATCAGGTCGGCCATGAGCGAGATCATATTCTTGGTTGATGATGCACCGGGCGGCGGCTTTTCCGCCCGAGCTCTGGGGCACTCGATTTTAGCGGCGGCGGACTCAGAATCGGAGCTACAGGACGTGGTCCGGGACGCGGTGGCCTGCCACTTCGAAGAAGGCGAATCGCCGAAACTCATCCGGCTCCACTACGTTCGTGAAGAAGCGGATGCGGCGGGGACGGCGTTAAGATAGACCCCTTTCAAGTTCGCCGCAAGCTGTTCACCGATTCGGGAAGTAAAGCTTCCAAGCCAACGCATAGTCGGCGATTCCGCGAGCAACCAGGATCACCGTCGCGAGTGTGAAGTGCTCGCCGACCAACGGCACGACGGGCTGCCAGGTCAGTGCGACCAGGATGGCTGCTGCCACCACGTTCATGCGCAGCCACCAGAGATGATCCGTCTTCCTCCCGTATACCAGTTCCCCGATGGCGGTGCGATCCGTCTTGAAATAGGTATAGACTACCCAGACTGCGTCAACCGCCAGAATTAGGGCGATTCCGGGGTAGAACTGAAGCGGTTTGGTCGCGACCTGTGAAAGCACCACGAAGCCGACGGAATGGGTCAACATGTATCCAAGGTCGACCATGAGCGTCAGATTCGGCGCGTCGTTCCACCCGAGCACGTAGGTGTCATCGAGGTGCCGGTGCATGCCGTGGAAGAATGGAACCAGGGTGGCGACGAAGCCGAGCAAGACGCCGAGCCTGGCTCCAGGATCCTCGGCGAAGGCCCGCAACATTTCCGTTAATGCGAGCCCCATCACCACCGCATAGAGCCGCTGTAGATTATCTACCGACCGCTTGCGGGCTTCCTCGAGCGACTTGACCTTCTTTTCTTCGTCCGAACCGGGCGCCGGAGTCATGTCGGTTACCACCCCACCGGCTTCCCCTGGTTCTGCTCATCCAGCCACTTCTCGAGCGGCGCGAAGTAATCCCGGATCGCCGTCGCATCCATCTGCTTCGACCCCGTCAGCTTCTCCAGCGCCTCCTGCCACGGACGGCTGGCGCCCATCTCCAGCATCGCGGTCAGTTTCGCGCCCGCCTCCTTGGACCCGTAGATCGAACACCGGTGCAGCGGGCTGGTGCACCCGGCCGCCTTCGCCAGCGCGCGGTGGAACTGGAACTGCAGTATGTGCGCCAGGAAGTACCGCGTATACGGCGTGTTGCCCGGCACGTGATACTTCGCTCCGGCGTCGAAAAACTCCTCGCCGCGCGGCGCGCGCGGCGCGACGCCCTGGTACTTCGCGCGCAGTGACCACCAGCCCTCGTTGTACTTCGCCGGCGGAATCGCCCCGCTGAACACCTGCCAGCGCCACTGATCCACCAGCAGTCCGAACGGCAGGAACCCGATCTTGTCCAGCGCCTGGCGCAACAGCAGGCCCAGATCCTTGGAAGGATCGGGCACCGTCGCGATCAAGCCGATCTGCTTCAGGTACTCGGGCGTGATGGACAGCGCGATGGTGTCGCCGATCGCCTCGTGGAAACCGTCGTTGGCGGAATCGCGGAACAGAATGGGCTGCTTGTTGTAGGCGCGCTGGTAGAAGTTGTGCCCCAGCTCGTGGTGGATGGTGTTGAAGTCCTCCTCGGTGGGCTCGATGCACATCTTGATGCGCAGGTCCTCGACGTTGTCCACGTCCCAGGCCGAGGCGTGGCACACAACATCGCGGTCGCGCGGACGCACGAACAGGCTCCGCTCCCAGAACGTCTTCGGCAACGGCGCAAACCCCAGGGAAGTGAAGAACGCCTCGCCGGTGCGGGTCATGGCCAGGGCGTCGGTCTTGCGCTGCTTGAGGATCGTGGACAGGTCGTAGCCGGGGTCCGCCGCCGGGGGGCTCAGTAACGGATAGATGTTGCCCCACTGCTGCGCCCACACATTGCCGAGCAGATACGCCGGAATCGGTCCTTTTTCGGGCACCACGTCGCCGTATTTGGCGCGCAGCTTCCAGCGCGCATAGGCGTGCAGCTTGTCGTACAGCGGCTTCACCTGGCCCCACAGCCGGTCGAGTTCCTTCGAGAACTCATCGGCCGGCATGTCGTATTTGGAGCGCCACATCGCGCCGGTGTCCGCGAAGCCGATCTCCCGGGCGCCCTTGTTCGACAGCGCGACGAAGCGCTGGTAATCGGCGCGCATCGGCGGGGCGATGGTGTGCCAGCCTTCGAACACGGCCTCCAGTTCCTTCGGGTCCCGGCTGGCGCCCATGAGGCGCCCCACGTCGTCGATGTTCAGCGTCTTGCCGTTGCGCTCGAACTTGCCTTTGCCGTACAGGCCTTCGATCTTGGTCTGCAACTGCGTGACCTCGAGCGATTCCTTGGGGTCCGCCGGCGCGGCGAGCGTCAGCCCGGTCTTGAGGACGCGCAGCTTCCGCGCGATTTCCGGGGTCTGCTTCGCCTCGTCGAACTTCGCGGCTTCCTTGGCGTAGCGCACGGCGGCGGCGATGCTGCGCTCGCCGGCCAGCGCGGAAAGAGCCTCGGTGTCCGGGGTGATGAAGTTGGCGGCTACCCAGCCCGCCCGGCCAGCTTCATTGCCGAGCTTGAGGAGCGTCTCCTCGGCTTCTTCGACGAACTTCCTGGCGTCGCCGCCGGTGGATGTGGAAGACGGGGAGGTCCCCGAGCAGCCGGCCAGGAGGATCATGAGGAGGGCGAAAGGAGCAGATCTCGACATGACGATCATTATGGCGCGGTCCGGGGACGGAGACCGCAACCGCCGTCGGCGAACGCCGGATCGTTACCTCCGATTGCTTATCCGGGATTCGCGCTCTAAAGTAAGAACATGACGCCGTTGCTCGGGAAGGCGCTTGCGGAAGCGGTCAAACTTCCGCAAACCGAACAGGACGCGCTTGCCGCCCTGATTCTGGCAGAGTTGCACGCCGATGCGGCTTGGGACGCCGCGCTTCGCACTTCGGGCACTGGGCTCACGGCTCTCGTTGAAGCAGCCGAAGACGACATCCGCGGGGGCCGGCTGTCCCCGCTGGACCTCGATCGCCTTTGAGATCCTTCACAACACCGGCCTTCTGGCGATGTGTCGATGCGCTGCCGGGCCACGTGCGGCGGCAGGCGCGGCGAGCAATCCGTGAGTTCTCGCGTGATCCGTTTCATCCTGCACTCCGTTTCCGCCCGGTCCAGGACCGGCCCAGGCTGTGGTCGGTGCGGATTCCCGGGCATTGGGCTTGCGGGATGGCGACCGGATCACGTGGTTCTGGATCGGCGCGCATGCCGATTACGACAAGTTGCTGTGTGAGCGGTGAAGAATCGGGCGGCCAGCACCCGGCCGGGCGTTGTACGATACGAAGTTCGATAGGTCAGTCGGATGAACAAGGTCCCGGCGGTTACTGTTTCCCCGAAGTTTCAAGTGGTCATCCCCCTCGCGGTGAGGCGTTCCCTCGGCCTGCGTCCGGGCGAGAAGGTCCAGGTGTTCCGCTACGGCAATCGGATCGAGCTGATCCCGGTCCGCCCGATCCGCGAGAGGAAAGGCTTCCTGCGCGGCATCGACACTTCCGTCCCGCGCGACCGGGACCGCGTGTGAGCGTGGTCGATTCCTCCGGCTGGCTGGATTGTTTCGCCGGAATGCCCGAAGTCCGGTTCCGTCCCAAGGCATAAAAAAAGGCCGCCCCGCGGGGCGGCCCTTCGACTTAGGAGATACGGGTCAGGCAGCTTTCGCAAGCTGGACGGCGATTCCCGGCAACAGAGCTTCGATCGCCTCTTCCACCCGTTCGACGAACACGAAGGTCATCTCGTTGCGGACTTCTTCGGGGATGTCGCGCAAGTCCTTGCGGTTCGCCTGCGGCAACACGACCCGCTTGATGCCGGCGCGCCGCGCCGCCAGCACCTTCTCCTTCACGCCCCCTATCGGCAGCGCGAGGCCGGTGAGCGTCACCTCGCCGGTCATCGCCGTGTCGTTCCGCGCCGGGACATCCGTGTACAGCGACGCCAGCGCCACCGTCATCGCGATCCCCGCCGAGGGCCCGTCCTTCGGAATCGCCCCCGCCGGCACGTGGACATGCACGCCGTAGCCCTTGAACTTCTCCGTGTCGATGCCGAACTTCCGGGCGTGCGACCACACGTAGCTCTGCGCGATGTGCGCGGACTCCTTCATCACCTCGCCAAGTTGCCCGGTGAGCGTCAGCCCCTTGCCGTCCGGCAGCAGCGACGCCTCGATGTACAGGACATCGCCGCCCGCCTCGGTCCACGCCAGACCCGTCGAGACGCCCGCCGGCACCGACTGCCGCGCCTGCTCCGGCAGGAACAGCTCCGGCCCCAGCATCTCCGACACTTGCTCCGGCGTCACCGCGAAGTGCTCCGCCGCACCCTCGGCGACCCGGAGAGCGATCTTCCGCAGCACCCGCCCCACCGTCTGTTCGAGGCGCCGGACGCCCGCTTCGCGCGTGTAGCCCGAGATCAGCTTCCGCAGCGTCTCGTCCGGCAGGTCCACCTGCCCGGCCTGCACGCCCGTGTTCGCAAGCTGGCGCGGGATCAGGTACTTCCGCGCGATGCTCATCTTCTCTTCTTCGCTGTAGCCCGCCAGCCGCAGGATCTCCATCCGGTCCAGCAGCGGGCGCGGCACCGTGTCCAGCGTGTTCGCCGTGCACACGAACATCACCTTCGACAGATCGAACGGCAGGTCCAGATAGTTATCCCGGAAGTTCTTGTTCTGCTCCGGATCCAGGATCTCGAGCAGCGCCGCCGCCGGATCGCCCCGGAAGTCGCGCCCCATCTTGTCGACCTCGTCCAGCATGATCACCGGATTCGCCGCCCCGGCGCGCCGCATCGCCTGGATCACCCGCCCCGGCATGGCCCCGATGTAGGTCCGGCGGTGGCCGCGCAGTTCGGCCTCGTCATGCATGCCGCCCACGCTCATCCGCTCGAACTTGCGCCCCAGCGACTTCGCGATCGACTGCCCGAGCGACGTCTTGCCTACGCCCGGAGGGCCCACGAAGCACAGAATCGGCGCCTTGGCGTCCGGATTCAGCTTCAGCACCGCCAGGTGCTCCAGAATCCGCTCCTTCACTTCCTTCACGCCGTAGTGATCCTCATCGAGAATCGCCCGCGCGCGCCCCAGGTCCAGCGCATCCTCCGTGTACTTCGACCACGGCAGGTCGCAGACGTATTCCAGGTACGTCCGGATCACGTGGAACTCCGGCTGCCCCGCCGAAAGCCGCTCCAGCCGCGACATCTCGCGCTCGGCTTCCTTGCGGACGTCGTCCGGCAGTTGGGCTTCCTTGAGCCGCTCCTTCAGAGACTCGACCTCGGCCTGGTCGGGGTTCTTATCGCCCAGTTCCTGCTGAATCGCCCGCAGTTGCTGGCGGAGCACGTACTCCTTCTGCTCCTTCGACATCTCCTGCCGCGCCTCGGTGGCGATCTTCGAGCGCAGCTCGAGCACCTCCACTTCGTGGGCCAGCCAGGCATGCACCATGCGCAGCGCATCCAGGGTGGAAGCCGCTTCGAGCAGCTCCTGTTCCTTCGTCAGATCCAAGTTGAAGAGCGTCGCCAGCAGATACACCATCCGCAGCGGGTCCTCGTTCGTCGTCAGCAGCTTGGTCAGCTCCTGCGTGGCCTGCGGCGCCTGCGTCAGCCCCACCATCTTCGTCGCCAGTTCGACGACGTTCAGGCCCAGCGCCTCCACCTCGCGGCTCGAATCGTCGGGCAGCGGCAGCGGACGCACCTTCGCCTGCAGGTACTCGCCCGCGTCCTCGAGCTTCACCACCACGATGCGCTCCACGCCCAGCACCAGCACCTCAAGCAGGTTCTCGTTCACCCGCGCCAGCTTGCGGATCACGCCCTTGGTGCCGATCGTGTACAGGCCTTCGGCGGCGGGTTTGGGTTCGTTCGGGTCCCGCTGGGCGACCAGGATGATCTCCTTGCCTTCGGTGGCCGCCGCCGCTTCCACGGCCGCCATCGACGCCGGCCGGCCTACCGACAACGGCATCATCAGGTTCGGGAACAGCACCGAGTTCTTCAGCGCCAGTACCGGTAGGGTTTCGATCTTCTCGTTTTCGTTCATGTGGGTCCCAGTCTCTAGCTCCTTAGATTCCATCGCGCCCTCCCGGTTTCAAACTCCTGCGCCTACGCCGCTCACGAACCGCAGCCCGCTGCCCTCCAGCTCCACCCGGATCTTCTGGCCGTCCCGGACTTCGCCCGCCAGGATCTTGCGCGCCAGCGGATTCTCGATCTCCCGCTGGATCGCCCGTTTCAGGGGCCGCGCCCCGAACGCCGGGTCGTGACCGACGTGTACGATGTGCCGCACCGCCTCGGGCGACAGCTCCAGCTCGATGTGCCGGTCCGCCAGCCGCGCCCGCAGCCCGGCCAACTGGACCTCCACGATCTTCGCCAGGTGCTTGCCGTCGAGCGAGTGGAACACGATAATCTCATCCACCCGGTTCAGAAACTCCGGCCGGAACCCGCGCCGGAGTTCCTCGATCACCGCGTCCTTCATCCGGGAGTAGCCGTCGCCCGAGTAGTCGCCACGGTATTCGAGAATCCGGTGGCTGCCCACGTTCGAGGTCATGATCACGATGGTGTTCTTGAAGTCCACCGTGCGGCCCTGGCCATCCGTCAGACGTCCGTCGTCCAGCACCTGCAGCAGCACATTGAATACGTCGTGGTGCGCCTTTTCGATTTCGTCGAACAGCACCACCGAGTACGGGCGCCGCCGGACCGCCTCCGTCAACTGGCCGCCTTCCTCGAAGCCCACATAGCCCGGAGGCGCGCCCACCAGCCGCGACACCGTGTGCTTCTCCTGGTACTCCGACATATCGATGCGAATCATCGCCTTTTCGTCATCGAAGAGGTACTCGGCCAGCGCCCGCGCCAGTTCCGTCTTGCCCACGCCGGTCGGCCCCAGGAAGATGAAGCTCCCCACCGGGCGCTTGGGGTCCTTCAAGCCCGAGCGCGCGCGCATCACCGCCTCGGCGACGGCGATCACGGCCTCGTCCTGGCCGATCACCCGCTTGTGCAATTCCTCTTCGAGGTGGAGCAGCTTTTGCATTTCGGCTTCGAGCAGCTTCGTCACCGGCACGCCCGTCCACCGCGCCACTACCTGCGCGATGTCTTCCTCATCCACTTCTTCCTTCAGCAGCCGCGTCATGCCCTGCCGTTCGGTGAGCTTGGCCTGTTCGTCGGCGAGCTGCTTTTCGAGTGACGCGAGCTTCCCGTACTTGAGTTCGGCGGCCTTGTTCAGGTCGTAGCTCCGCTCCGCCTGCTCGATTTCGAGCTTCACGCGCTCGATTTCGGCGCGCACACCGCGCAGCTTTTCGACGCCTTCTTTCTCGTTCTTCCACTGCGTTTCGAGCGCCGTGCCGCGCTCTTTCAGCTCGGCCAGCTCGCGCTCCAGCTTCTCCAGCCGTTCCCGGGAAGCCGGATCGGTCTCCTTCTTGAGCGCTTCCCGCTCGATTTCGAGCTGCATCCGCCGGCGCAGGATCTCATCCAGCTCCGCCGGCATGGAGTCGATCTCCGTGCGCAGCTTGGCCGCGGCCTCGTCCACCAG
>CAYYID010000111.1:0-11428 GCA_964471915.1 uncultured Solibacteraceae bacterium
AAGAAACTGCACCCGCCGGATCGATGCGCAACATCGATCCGGCGCCCTCGCGAACACTATGGTCGCAGTGTGTCTGTACTCCCTTCCCAGCCCTGGCCATGCCATGCCGGATTTCACTGGTGAGAGTTTTTCCGTCCGGCGGGCACTATCCAGGCATGCAGCCCGGGATCCTCGCCCCGCCCGAGATCTTCGCCGAGATCTCTGACGCCTTCGCCGGCGGCCGGTTGGCTGACGCGGCGGTGCTACTCGACGGGGCGCTCGCGACGGTGCCGGACGGCTGGCAGGCCTACTCGCTGCGCAACGGGAGCGTTTATGCCTGTTTCTGGGACGAGTACGAGGCGGGCGCCTATCTGGCGACGCACCCGGAACGCCGCTTCGGCGAGAACCTGTTCTGGCAGGTCGGTTCCTACAGCATGGCGGCTTTCTGCCGTTCCAACCTGGCCTTTCACGAGGGCGATCTGGGGGCGGCGGCCCGTAATCTGGAGCGCGGCCTGCAGCTGGAGCCCGATCATCCGCACCTGCTGGCGCGGACCGCCTTCATCCGCACCCGGGAGCGGGACTACCGCCAGGCGCTGGACCTGCTGGACCGGGCGGCGCGGGGCCGGAGCTGGGCGACTCCACGGCAGCAAGTGCTGGCGCTGCGCGAGGCGGCGTGCCTCATGGCGGACCTGGGGATGCTGGGTCCGGCGGAACGCGCCATCCGCGACGCGCTGGCCTTGGATCCCAACGATGCGCTGGCGCGGATGGAGTACGAGTTCATTCTGGCGGGCGCGCAGCACGCGAACCGCAAGCGCGCGCGGCGCGCGCCGGAATGGGTGCACCAGCACCGCACCGCCAGCGCCGCGCTGGCCTGACGGACGGATGCCGCGGCGCGTGGCTCCATCGCCACGAAAGCCACGTCGCCAGATAACCAACTATACGGAAAGCGCTATCGCCTGAGGCGCGCGCGGCCCCGAGTGGGATCGCGGCTGGCGCCTCGGGATCCGGCGCCTCCCTCCTGGGCACGGCAGGAGCCGGACGATCCGTTGGCCGGGAGAGCCGACACGATCCGCCGGCGGCAAAGGGAGACTCCACGATGTCCGGATGGAAGCGCACGCTGATTCTTTCAGCCGGTTGCCCCTTGGTTCTCATTGGCCTTTACGCGCTGGTTCGCGACCCCGCGCGGCGGGCCGTGGATCTGGTCCGCTGGGAGAGCTCCTGGTTCAACCTCTGATACCGCGTCGCGCTGACCCCGCAGATGAAGATCGAACCACGCCTGATCCGGCTCGGCTTCGTCCGGCCCAGCGCCGTTCCGGTGGAGCTGGGCTGGGGTTCGATGATCCTGAACCCTGGCGACCTCGTGGACCGGGCCATCATGACCTCGGGCTGGGAGGGGAAGGAACTCGAATGGGTGCGCGCCAACCTGCGCGCGGGGGACACGTTCGTCGACGTGGGCGCCCACCACGGCCTGTATTCGATTCACGCCTCCAAGCTCGTGGGCAGCGAGGGCCGCGTGATCGCGGTGGAGCCGAACCCTCCCAGTCTGGAGCGGCTGCGGGCGAACCTCGCCTTGAATCAGCTCAATAATGTCACCGTCGAGCCGGTGGCCTTCGGCCAGGCCGAGGGCAAGCTCCGGCTCTTCTCCAGTGCCGCGGAGAACACCGCGCTGGCGTCCCTTTCCGAAGCGAACGCCCGCCAGGCGGGCGCGTCCACGCAGTCGGTGGACGTGCCGGTCCTCCCGATGGACACCGTGATGGCCAGGCTCGGCGCCAAGCGGATCGGCGTGATCAAGATCGACACGGAGGGCGCCGAAGTGCTGGTGCTGCGCGGGGCCACGGAGACGCTCCGCGCCCATCGCCCGGTGCTGGTCATGGAAGTAGTCGACCATCAATTGCGCAATCTGGGATCGAGCCTCGCGGAGCTGGAGGCGCTGCTCGCGGCCGCCGGCTATCGCCAGGCGGACAAAGCGGAGTGGAACGCGCTGTGGGTGCCGAAAGAGAAACCCTGACCGCTCAGACGAACTTGATCCGCCGCATCGCGTAGAGCACCATGCGAAGCAGCAGCAGCCCGTGGCTCCAGCGCTGGATATTGGTTTCGCCGTAGGTCCGCTCGCGGTAGCGCACCGGCAGATCCACGAAACGCAGATTGTACTTGGCCGCGCCGAAGATCAGGTCGAAATCGCCGAACGGATCGAAATCTCCGAAGTACGACCGGTTCGCGGCGATCATCTCGTAATTGCGCCGGCTGAGGACCTTCGTGCCGCACAGCGTGTCCTTGATGCTCTGGCTCAGCAGCCAGGAAAAGGCCAGCGCGAAGAACTTGTTGCCCAGCAGGTTGAAAAACCGCATGGCCTTGTCTTCCATCGGATAGACCAGCCGCACGCCGTTGATGTACTCGCCGCGCCCGCTGCGCCAGGCTTCGTAAAAGAGCGGCAGGTCTTCGGGCGGCACGGTGAGGTCCGCATCGAGGATCATCAGCACTTCGCCGGTGGCGTTGGCGAACCCGGTGCGGACCGCGTCGCCCTTGCCCTTGCCGGGCTGCTTGAAGAGCTTCACGTTGCGGCCGGGGTACTTGGCCATTTCGCGCTCGATGGCGCCCCAGGTATCGTCCTTCGAATTGCCCTCGACGAAGATCAGCTCCGTGCCGCCGCCCATCTCGGGAACGCGGGCGAAGATCGCGGGCACGTTGCCCTCTTCGTTCCGGGCGGCGACCACCACCGTCACCTTGGGTTCGGAAGCGAAGCGGGGCACGGCGACCGGCCGCGCGATCAGGAAGTTCGACAGCGCGAGCTGGCTGAAGGGCCACAGCTTCGTCAGGTACCGGTTGCCGAGGCCGGCGAGCAGCGGAAAGGCGAACGGCAGCAGCACCTCGTGCGAGGAGCGGATCACTTCGAAGCCTGCCAGATAAAGCAGGTTCGCCAGGTCCTCGCGGGTCAGCCAGTTCTGGCGGGGCTGCGGCTTGGCTCGCCCGCACCACTCGGCCAGGGTTCGCAGCGGCTGCCAGAGGTTGCTGTAGATGTTCAGCAGGACCCGGGTACCGGGATGCGAGTGGGCCTGGACGCGCTCCAGCACGCGCTGGATGTCCCAGAGGTCGTTGGCGAGGTCCGAAAGGATGATGTAGTCGAAGGTCTCGCCCAGCTCGAGTTGATGGCAATCGCCGGCGACGAAGCGCAGGTCGGGATGCCGCTCCCGCGCCAGGGCGATGAAGCCCTCGGCCAGGTCGACGCCGACGCCCACCGACGGACGGAGGGCGGCCAGCAGGTCCCCGGGACCGCAACCCAATTCGAGGACCCGCATGCCCGGGGGCACCACCAGGCCATAGACCTGCTCCAGCCGGCGCCGGTAGGAACGGCGGGAGCGATGCCAGCGCGCAAACTCCTGACTATATTGCTCCCAGTACGCGCGGCGTTCGTCGCGGTAGGCGCGCTCGGCGGCCTGGGGGTCCATCTGGCGATCGGCAGGGGCCGTAGTCATGCGGCTAGAATCCGCCTTCTTTCAGGTGCTTTTCCTTCTTGGCGAGCGCCCAGTCGTGGTTCACCATCCGCTCGGCGAGCATCGGGAACGTCACGGTTTCCTTCCAGCCGAGCTCGCGGCGGGCCTTGGTGGAATCGCCGCACAGGAAATCCACTTCCGCGGGCCGGAAGTAACGGGGATCGATTTCCACATACTGCTTCCAGTCGAGGTCGAGTCGCGAGAAGGTCGCGTCCAGAAACTCGCGGACCGAGTGGGACTCGCCGGTGGCGATCACGAAATCGCCCGGCTCCGGGTGTTGCAGGATCCGCCACATGGCCTCGACGTAGTCGCCCGCAAAGCCCCAGTCGCGCCGGGCGTCGAGATTGCCCAGGAACAGCTTCTTCTGCAGGCCTTCCTTGATGCGGCCGGCCGCGCGGGTGATCTTGCGCGTGACGAACGTCTCGCCGCGGCGCTCGGACTCGTGGTTGAACAGGATCCCGTTGGCGGCGAACAGGCCATAGGCCTCGCGCGCGTTCACGCAGTACCAGTGGGCGGCCACCTTGGCGCAGGCATAGGGGCTGCGCGGGTGGAACGGCGTGCTCTCGCTCTGCGGGGGGGCGGAACTGCCGTACATCTCCGACGAACCCGCCTGGTAGAAACGGACCTCACGGCCGGCCTTCTCCCGGTAGTCGCGCAGCGCCTCCAGCAGCCGCAAGGTCCCGGTGGCCACCACATCGGCGGTGTATTCCGCCTGGTCGAAGGACACCCGGACATGCGACTGCGCCGCCAGGTTGTAGACCTCGTCGGGTTGGACAGCTTCCAGGACATGTCGGAGGCCGGAGCCGTCCGCGAGGTCCCCGTAATGGAGGCGCAAACCCCGGCCTTCATGCGGATCCCGGTAGAGGTGGTCGACGCGCTCCGTGTTGAAGGTGGACGCGCGGCGGATAATCCCGTGCACGTCGTAGCCCTTCGCGAGCAGCAACTCCGCCAGGAACGAGCCGTCCTGTCCGGTGATGCCAGTGATGAGGGCCTTCTTCATGACCTCAGGATGTGGAAAACTTCGCCGCCAGCGAAAACCCAGTTACATGCTAGCACCCCGTTGAGTCGCCGCCGGTTCGCCAGGCGATGGATCAGTCGCATTGCAGCGAGAGCGATCGACGATGGATCCGTTCGCTCGAGTTCTGTTATTCTGACCGGGTGTTCAAGCACCGTTTCCGGAACTGGCTGCGTTGGTCCTGCGCCCTCCTCGCGGTCTTGTGCGTCCTGATCATTCTCGTATATTTCCCCTGGAGCACGGACCGGCCGCTGACCCCGGAGGAAATCGAAAAGAACCGGACCTACTACACTGCCGCCTATGAGCAACCGGCGGCCAGCCCCGGTGGAGCCTCGGATTACGAAGTTCGATATGAGGCGATCGCCCGAGCGGCCGCAGAAGAGGCCCGGATTCTCGAAAAGGTAACCGAGTTCGTCGACCGTTTCGGACTGAAGCAGAAGCCAGTCCTGGAGATCGGCTCTGGACGAGGTTACCTGCAGGACGTGGCCGATGACTACACGGGCCTGGACATCTCCCCCTCAGTGCGGTCTAGGTACCACAAGAAGTTCGTGTTGGGCAGCGCCACGGCCATGCCCCTGCCGGACAACAGCTTCGATGGTGGCTGGTCGATCTGGGTGCTGGAGCACGTTCCGAATCCCGAGCAGGCTCTCCGTGAGCTCCGCCGGGTGATGAGGAACGGGGCCGTCTTCTACCTGTTTCCCGCTTGGCAGGTGAACGAGTTCAGGGCGCAGGGCTATCACGTGAGACCCTCATCTGACTTCGGTTGGCGAGGCCCGGTCGTTAAGGCCTTTATCCCGGTCCGTTACTCGCGCCCTTTCAACTGGTTGATTAACTGGCCTGCGCGGGCTGTACGAACGGCGGCTTCCTGGGGTGGCCCTACCACTCTGCGCTACCGCCGGCTCACACCTAACTTCGAAAAATACTGGGAAGTCGACAGCGATGCGATCAATTCCATCGATCGCTACGAGATGATGCTCTGGTTCTCGACACGCGGTGACGAGTGCCTGAACTGCGGTAGCCGAGACAGCATGCCAACGGGACCGTTGATCATCCGAATCAAGAAAACCGTTCCTCCGCCGGCTTAGCACAGATGATTCCGGCGCTCCGAACCGTCATCGCCCACGTGCTTCGCCTTGTGGGTGGAGGAATAGTTTTCGGTAAGTGGCCTCTTGTCTTAGGGGCCGCACTACTACCACTGACCTTGCGGCTTCTGGCGATGGGGTACATGCCGCCACCGCTGCCTACCGTTCATGACGAGTTTGCGTATCTCCTCGGCGCCGATACCTTTGCGCGGGGCCGGCTCGCGAATGAGAGTCCTGCAATGGCCGACTTCTTCGAAACAATTCACGTGATCGTCCGGCCCACCTATTCGCCCAAATACCCTCCTGGCCAGGCGCTGATCCTGGCTCTCGGGAAGACCGTATTCGGACACCCCTACGCCGGGGTTGTTCTTTCGTTTGGGGCGATGACTGGAAGCCTGGTTTGGATGCTGCTCCAGTGGGTTCCGCAGCGATGGGCGGTCGCCGGTGCGATTTACACATGTCTGGTGCTCTTTACCCCGTGGCATCACTGGATGAACTCGTACTGGGGAGGAAGTGTGGCCGCGACCGGATCCGCGCTTCTGGTTGGTTCGCTCGGACTTTTGCGAAACCAGCGCTGGGGGGTGGGAACAGGCGTGTGGTTCGGAGCCGGCGCTGGACTGATGGCGCTAAGCCGGCCGTATGAGGGACTGCTGGTTGCCGTTGGTGCGATCGTCGTCGCCGCGTTGTGCTGGCGGGAACAACGAGCCTCCGCTTGGCGCTTTTTCGCCGGTGCGGCGATACCGATCCTCTTGTGCGGCGGATTCCTGGGTGCCGTCAACCGGGCCGCCACCGGGCAACTAACCCGGCTGACATACTGGGAGCACGATCGCCAATATGCCGTCACTCCAGTGCTCTGGATCCTGCCACCCCGGCTTCCTGCGGAGCGGATGCACGGCGACCTACGCCGGCATCAGGAGCAATACGAGCGGGCGGCCTACGATGAGGCGCGGGAGAGTTGGTGGTGGATCCCGGCGAAGCGCTTATTCGTCTCGTTTCCGATGGGAGTAGCGATTGTCCTGGGTATCTTAGGCTGGCGGTCCGGGAATCCGTGGCTCCGCCGCTGCTCGATGCTGTTCTTGTTCGCGTTCTTGCCACTGCTGTTGCATAAGGTTATGCTCCGTTACTATCTTGCTCCGGCGATTCCGCCGGCCATGCTCCTCTGCATCCTTTGGGCCCAGCGGTACTGGCCACTGGCAAGAGCAGGAGGCTTCCGTCTCGCAGCGTACTCGCTGTTGTTGTTGTCCACGTTTGTGATGCCTGTTGGAAGTACGGTTAACCGGCTATTGGAATTGACCGGGTTGCGCGATGGTTTCGCGTCTCCACTATTTGAACGCCCGCGCCTCGAGTCGCAACTAATGGCGAGCCCCGGCGAAGATGTCGTTATCGTAAGCTACGGCATGGCGCACGAACCCAGGGAGGAGTGGGTTTACAACGGTGCCGACCTGGAGCACGATCCCGTGTTGTGGGCGCGCGATCTCGGATGCGAGCGAAACCGGGAGTTGCTCCGCTATTACCACGACAGGCGGTTCTGGCTGCTGGAGGCCGACGTATGGCCCCTGAGACTGAAACCTTATCAGGAAGCATGCACGGACGCCAAACTGCAGGAGCCTCAGCAACAGCCGCTTAAGCTTCCCCGCTGACAAAGTTCGGGCTTCCGGGCCGTGTTCGGTGGAAGCCACCACCCGGCGCTGTGAAAGAATAGTTCGTGCCGCGGCCCTCCGGACCCGGCGCTCTCGGAACCCGTGGCCTTTCTCGACCTCCTCCACCGCCTCGTCGCCGGCGAGAACCTCCCTCGCGAGGACGCCCGCGCGGCCATGCTCGCCTTCCTGGAAGGCGAGGCCTCCCTGCCCCGGCTGGCGGCCTTCCTCGTCGCCCTGAAGATGAAGGGCGAAACCGCGGCAGAGATCGCCGGCTTCGCCGAGGCGCTGCGCGAAAAGATGACGCGTGTCCCGGTCGCGGGTCCGGTGTGCGACAACTGCGGTACCGGCGGCGACAACCTGGGCACCTTCAATGTCTCGACCGTGGCCGCGTTCGTAATCGCGGGCGCGGGACTTCCGGTGGCGAAGCACGGGAACCGCAGCGTCTCCAGCAACTGCGGCTCGGCCGACCTTTTCGAAGCGCTCGGCGTCGCGCTGACCACCGATGCCGAAACCGCGGCACGCTGCCTGCGCGAAACGGGTCTCGTGTATCTGCACGCTCCGGCGTTCCACCCCGCGATGAAACAGGCCCAGCCGGTGCGCCTGGAACTGCGCATGCGTACGGTGTTCAACCTGGTGGGGCCGCTCGCGAACCCGGCGGGAGCGGCGCTGCAGGTGGTCGGCACTGGGACGCAGGAGGCGGCGGAGATCCTCGCGCAAGCTCTCTCGGAACTCGCGCCGGCGCGTGCGCTGGTGGTGAGCGGCTTCGAAGGCCTCGATGAGATCTCGGTCTCCGGCCCGACGATGGTGTACGACGTCCGGCCGGGCGCAGTGCAGCGCCAGGTGTGGACCCCCGCCGACTTCGGATTGCGGCAAAGCCCGCTGCACGAGCTGGCGGGCGGCGACCGCGAGACCAATGCCGCGATCGCGCGCGAGGTCCTGGCCGGAAAGGGCGGCCCGCGCCGCGACATCGTGGTGGCGAACGCGGCGGCGATGCTCTACATCGCCAACGCCGCCGGCACGCTGAAACAGGCTGCGCGGCTGGCGCAGGACGCGATCGACTCGGGCGCGGCCGCCCGAAAGCTGGCGGCGCTGGTCGAGTTCTCCCGGAGTTAAGGGCAGCGATGGAACACGTCTTCGCCAATGGCCGCCGCCTGCGCCTGGTGCAGGGCGACATCACCACGATCGCCGTGGATGCCATCGTCAACGCCGCGAACTCCGCGCTCGCCGGAGGCGGCGGGGTGGACGGCGCGATCCACCGCGCCGGCGGGCCCACGCTGATGCTGGAACTCGACCGGATCCGCGCGGCCATCGGGCGCTGTGCCACCGGGAGCGCCGTCGTCACCGGGGCCGGACGCCTGCCGGCGCGTTACGTCTTCCACGCCGTCGGACCCGTGTACGCCCACGCGGGCGAGCGCGCGCCGGAACTCCTCCGCTCCTGTTATGAAACGTGCCTCGCGCTCGCAGAGGAGCGCGCCCTGCGGTCGCTGAGTTTTCCCGCGATTTCGACCGGCGTGTACGGCTATCCGGTCGCCGAGGCGGCGGCAGTCGCGATCGCCGCCGTCGCGGGGCACCTTGGTGAGACCGCCCGATCGATCGAGGAAGCGATCCTCGTGCTTTTCGACCCGGCCGCTTACAGGGCGCACGTCCGGGCTGCCGAAACATGCCTGTCCCGCAGTGTTTGAGCTACACTGGTTTTGTGGGCATGCTTTCCATAGTGATCCCGATTCATAACGAGGAACCGGCGATCCTGCCGCTCTACGACCGGCTGACCTCCGTGCTCGAAGGCCTCCGCAAGCCCTACGAGATCATCTTCGTCGATGACGCTTCCACGGACCGCAGCTTCGACCTGCTGGCGAACCTGGTGGAGACCGACGCCCGGCTGAAGGTGATCCGCCTGCGCCGCAACTTCGGCCAGACCGCCGCGCTGTCGGCGGGCTTCGACGAGGCGCAGGGCAATGTCGTCATCTCGCTCGACGGCGACCTGCAGCACGAGCCCGAGGACATTCCGCTGCTGCTCGCCAAGATCCACGAGGGCTATGACATCGCGAGCGGCTGGCGCAAGAACCGCGTGGACAACGCCGTCACGCGGAAGATCCCTTCGCGGATCGCCAATTGGATGATGGCCAAGGCGTCGGGCGTCGACCTGCGGGACTTCGGCACCACGTTCAAGGCCTACCGGGCCGAGATCCTGAAGGACATCAACCTGTACGGCGAACTGCACCGCTTCATTCCGGCGCTGGCGTCGCTGTACGGCGCGCGCATCGCCGAAGTGCCGATCAAGAACGTGCCGCGGCCGGCGGGCGCGTCGCACTACGGGCTGGGCCGGACCTTCAACGTCTTCTTCGACATCCTGACCATCCGTTTTATGCTGAAGTACTTCACGCGGCCGATGCACTTCTTCGGGCGTATGGGACTCGGCTGCTTTGCGCTCGGTGCGGGCGCGCTGGGATTCGTGGGAGCCAAGAAGCTGCTGCTGGGCGAGGATATCTGGATGCAGCACGGGCCGCTGATGCTCACCGGCGCGCTGTTCGTGCTGGCCGGACTGATCATGTTCGTCACCGGCCTGCTCGGCGAAGTCCTGATGCGGACCTACTTCGAAAGCCAGGGCCGGCGAATCTACGCCGTGCGCGAGATCCGCAGCCGCCGCGACGCGGCGCAGCCGGATTCCGCGCGCTGACGATGCCGATCCGCGGCGTCATCTTCGATTTCGGCGGAGTGCTGTGCCACTTTCCCACGGCGCAGGCGTTCGACGCGTTGGCGAAAAGCGCCGGCGTGGAACCCGCCCTGTTCCGCAAGATCTTCTGGGGACATCGCATTCCCTATGACCGCGGCGATCTCGATGCCCGCGCCTACTGGGACCTCATCGCGCGCGACACGAACCGCCAGTTCTCGGACGCCGCGGTCGCGGAGTTCGTCCGCGCCGACATCGGCTTCTGGTCGGATTTCGACGAGACCATGCTCGCCTGGACCCGCACGCTGCGGACGGCGGGCTACCGGCTGGCCCTGCTTTCGAACCTGCCGCCCGACCTCGGCGAAGCGTTGCGCGCCCGCCCCGGTTTCCTGGACCTGTTCGACCACGTGACGTATTCCTACGAAGTGCGGGCGGTGAAGCCGGAGCGGGCGATCTACGAATCCTGCCTGACGGGGATCGGGACGGCGCCCGGCGAGACGCTGTTCCTGGACGACCGGCCGGAGAATACGGCGGGCGCCGCGGAGTACGGCATCGTGCCGCATCTCTACACCGCGCGGGCGAACTTCGATCCGGCGGCGTTCGGGTTGCCGCCCTTCTGAACTCATAGAAAGTCGAACGGCACGGTCAGTTGCAACATGCCCTCGCCGGCGAGCTTTGTCTTGCCCTCTTCATGTTTCCAGATCAGGCCACCGGTCAGTTGGACGTTGATCGTCCGGCCGGTCCCCGGCAGCCGAACATCGGCCATCAGGGCGGCCTTCACCTTCAGCTTGATGGACTCTTTGATCCGGTCCGATACCTCCCGGTCGAAACCGGCCACGCCTTCGACCTTGGTCCCGATCTTGAGGTTCTGAACCTTGCCCCCGAAGGCGTGCTTGCGGATCACCGCCTTCAGCCGGTCGAACTGAAGCTTGACCTCCTCGACATAAGAGCCGTCCGGCGAGACCTCGAACTCCACGTTGACCGGAACCGCATCCAGATCGATCTTGAACTCCACCCACACCGTTCGCGTTCTGGCTGTCGCGGGGAAATACACGATGGAGGCGTCTATTTGATCCTGGTACTTACTGTCATAGATCTGATCCACCCGGGCGGCGCCCCGCGGCACGCCCAGCGACCGCTCCAGCCGTTCCTGGGCCTGGCCGGCCAGAAGTCCATTACCGGCCAGCCGGACGTAAGCTTTGGGCCACACCGGGAGCGTGCCTTGGATTATGGCAGCCAGGTAGGCGAGCTTGGAACCCTCGTGGGTGCCCATCTCGCTCCGTTCGATGACGATGGCAGGGGATTCTTGCATTTCGTTCCTCCGAATGCGCCGCTCTCTTGGACCTGGCGCGGGTGCAGCCTCTCAGAGGCTTCACTATGGGTAGCGCGCACGGCCCCGAAGATCGGCTCATCGCCGCCGTAGTTTTTCGATCTCTCGGAGTCCGGCAAGTGCCATGGGCGGCGAACCGGGGTGAGGCGCTAAAGGACTTTGATCGCCCGGATCGAGTACAGCTTGGCTTCGGTCCGCAGCCGGTCCCCGGCCAGCGCGG
>CAYYID010000112.1:0-11117 GCA_964471915.1 uncultured Solibacteraceae bacterium
TCCACCCCGAATGGCCCGCCATCAAGGACCTCGTCTTCGAAACCATCAGCCCCCATCCCGAAATCACGCGCGTCTTCCTCGCCAAACTCGACGAAAAAATCGCCCAATCCAGTGCCGCTGCGTGATCGCTACACTGGAAGAACGTGGAAGAAGAGGTCCTCGGCAAAGCGTACGACTCCCGGCTGATGGGACGCCTGCTGCGGTACCTGCGGCCGTACCGCCGCCAGGTGCTGTGGTCGCTGGTGTTCCTGATTGGGCATTCGCTGCTGCAGATCGCGGGACCGCTGCTTGCGAAGATCGCGGTGGACCGGTACCTGGCGCCCGCCACGCCGCCCGTCACCTCGCTGCTCGACGCGTGGCTGGCTCCCGACGCGCTGACCGGCCTGGTGCAGTTGTCCGGCCTCTATCTGCTCTCGATCCTCGGCGCGCTGGTGTTCAGCTTCGGCGAAACATACCTGATGCAGTGGACCGGCCAGCAGGCGATGTTCGATCTGCGGCGCGAGATCATGGAGCGGCTGCAGCGGCTCGACATCTCGTACTTCGATCAGAACCCGGTGGGCCGCCTGATCACGCGGGTGACCAGCGATGTGGACGCCTTGAACGAGCTGTTCGCCTCGGGCCTGGTGACCGTGCTCGGCGACCTGATGATGCTGGGGTTCGTGCTGGCGGCGATGTTCCGCATGAGCTGGGGCATGACGCTGCTGGTGCTGGCGGTGCTGCCGCTGGTGGTCCTGGTGACGGCGCTGTTCCGCCGCAGCGTGCAGCGCAGCTACCGGCAGATCCGGGTGATGGTGGCGCGGATCAACGCGTACCTGCAGGAGCATTTGAACGGCATTACGGTGTTGCAACTGTTCAACCGCGAGGCGCGCAGCCGGGAGGAGTTCGGCCGCGTGAACCGCGACCACATGATCGCGTTCAAGGACTCGATCATCGCCTACGGGTGGTTTTATCCGGCGGTGGATTTCCTCAGCATGCTCTCGCTGGCGCTGCTGCTGGGCTACGGCGGGTTCCGGATCTCGACCGGGGAACTCACGACGGGCGCGCTGGTGGCGTTCTTCCAGTACGGGCTCCGCTTCTTCCGGCCGATTGGGGACCTGAGCGAGAAGTACAACATCCTGCAGGCCGCCATGGCCGCGAGCGAGCGGATCTTCAAGCTGCTGGATACGCCGGTGCGCGTAACGCCGCCAGCTGCGGCGCGGCCGTTTCCGGCGGAATCCGCTGCCATCGAGTTCGAGAACGTCTGGTTCGCCTATCACGGCGAGGACTGGGTGCTGCGCGACCTGACTTTCCGCATCGAACCCGGCGAAACCGTCGCCGTCGTCGGTCACACCGGGGCGGGGAAGACCACGATCACCAACCTGCTGCTGCGTTTCTATGACGTGCAGCGCGGCGCCATCAAGCTGGGCGGCATCGACATCCGGGAGTTCGACACGGCGGACCTGCGGCGTCACTTCGGCATCGTGCTGCAGGACCCGTATCTCTTCACCGGCACCATCGAGTCGAACATCCGGCTCGGCACGGAGGGGATCACGGCGGAGCGCGTGCGGTCGTCGGTGGAGCAGGTGAACCTGGCGCGGTTCACGGGGTCGCTGGAGGGAGGCCTCGGCGCTCCGGTCCGGGAGCGGGGCGCCGGCTACTCCACGGGCCAGAAACAACTGATCAGTTTCGCGCGGGCGCTGGCGCACGACCCCGAGTTCCTGATCCTCGACGAAGCGACATCGAGCGTGGATACCGAGACCGAACTGCTGATCCGCGACGCGCTGACGAAACTGGTGCGCGGGCGCACCTCGCTGATCATCGCGCACCGCCTGTCCACGATCCAGCGCGCGGACCGCATCTTCGTCATGCACAAGGGGCAACTGCGCGAGTCCGGCTCGCACCAGCAGTTGCTCGCCGTGCGCGGCATTTACTGGAAGCTGTATCAACTGCAGTACAAGGACCAGGAGATCAATGAAGGAGCCACGCCGAATGCCTGATCTGAGCTATCCCGTGGGCAAGTTTGCGATGCCCGCCCAGTTTGACCGTTCCGGCGCCGTGGAAGAGATCGCGTCTCTGCCGGCGAAGCTGCGCGCCGCGGTGACCGGCCTGAGCGACAGCCAGCTCGATACGCCGTACCGCGAGGGCGGCTGGACTCCGCGCCAGGTGGTGCACCACGTGGCCGACAGTCACATGAACGCTTTCATTCGCACCAAGCTGACGCTCACCGAGGATCGGCCGACGATCAAGCCGTACGATCAGGACGCCTGGGCCAATCTGCCGGACGCGCGGCTGCCCCTGGCGGTTTCGTTCGCCATTCTGGACGCAGTCCACGAGCGCTGGGTGGCGGTGCTGCGTACGGTCGGCGACACGGAAGGCGCGCGCGAGTTCGTGCATCCGGAGCATGGCGGGCGGACGCTCGACTGGATGTTCGCGCTGTATGCGTGGCACGGACGGCACCACACCGGGCACATTCTGCAGTTGCGTACCGCGCGTGGATGGTAGGACGCTATACCCACCAAGCCTGCGCGGGTTGTTCGCGAATCACGATCTGGTTCAGGAACGCGGCGGCTTTGGTGAGCCCCTCTTCCGGCGACATGAGCGAGTCCTCGTGCTCGATCGAAACGACGTAGTCGTAGCCGAACATGCGGAGCGTCGAGACGAACTCGGTCCACCATTGATAAGCGTGGCCGTAGCCGACCGTGCGGAAGATCCAGGTGCGGTTGCGCTCGTCCGTGTAGCGCTTGGTGTCGAGCACGCCGGTCCGCGGCAGGTTGGCTTCGTAGATCTGGGTGTCCTTGGCGTGGACATGAAAGATGGCGTCGCCGAGCACCCGGATGGCCGCGATCGGGTCGATGGACTGCCAGAACATGTGGCTCGGGTCGTAGTTCGCGCCGATGTTGTTGCCGCAGGCCGCCCGCAGCTTCAGGAGCGTCTCCGGGGAGTACACGACGAAGCCCGGGTGCATCTCGATGGCCACGCGCACGCCGTGGTCCGCGGCGAACTGCGCCTGCCGGGTCCAGTAGGGGATCGTCTTCTTCTCCCACTGCCACTCGAGCAGATCCAGATATTCGGGCGGCCAGGGACAAGTGACCCAGTTCGGGTACTTCGCTTTGTCCGAATCGCCGGGGCATCCGGAAAAATCGACGACTACGGGGACTTCGAGTCTCTCGGCGAGGCGGATGGTCGTGCGGCTGATGTCCTGGTTGGCGCGCGCGATGTCGCGGTCGGGATGCAGCGGATTGCCGTGCGAGCTGAGGGCGCTGATGGTGAAGCCCGCGTCCGCAACCTTCTGCTTGAACTCTTTCAAGGCCGCCCGGTTCTCCAGCAGGTCCAGCTTCAGGTGGGCGTTGCCCGGGTAATTCCCGGTTCCGAGTTCCACCGTGTCGATCCCGAGCGCGCGCAGCTTCTCGAAGACCTTCTCCAGCGGCAACTGGGCCAGCAACGGCGTGAACACTCCGACTCTCATGCGCGTCAGGATATCATCCCGCCGCTACAATAGAGGATTGGAACCCCTGCGCCGACAGATAGCCGCGGCCTCGCGGATCGTTGTCCTCACCGGAGCCGGCATCTCCGCCGAAAGCGGCGTGCCGACCTTCCGGGGCGCCGGCGGACTTTGGAACAACCGCCGCGCCGAGGATCTGGCCACGCCCGAGGCCTTCCAGCGAAATCCGCGCCTGGTGTGGGAGTGGTACGACTGGCGCCGCCAGTTGATCGCCGCCACGCAGCCGAACGCCGCGCACGGCGCTCTGGCGGACCTCGAGCAGCGCAGCCCGTCGTTCACCTTGATTACGCAGAACGTCGACGGCCTGCACGATCGTGCGGGGAGCCGGAACATCCTCAAGCTCCACGGCGACATCTGGCGGCTGCGGTGTCTGGAGTGCCGCCGCGAATGGGACGATTTCGCCGCACCTTTGCCGGAGATCCCGCCGCGCTGCGGGTGCGGCGGTCCCGCGCGTCCCGGGGTCGTCTGGTTCGGCGAGGCCCTGCCGCGCGACGTCTGGAACGCCGCCGAAGCGGCGGTGGCCGCGGCGCAGATGGTCCTGGTGATTGGAACTTCTGCGGTCGTCTATCCCGCCGCGGGGCTGGTGCCGCTGGCGCGCGAGTCCGGCGCCGTCATTGTTGAAGTGAATCTGGAAGCGACGCCGGTGACCGGCGTCGTGGACCACGCCTTTCACGGCAAAGCCGGCGAAATCCTGCCCGAGTTACTCCACGTATGAAGATCTGCCACTTCGATCCTTTTTCCGGCATTAGCGGCGACATGACCGTCGGCGCGCTGGTGGACGCCGGCGCCGATGGCGAGGCGCTGCGCGCCGCGCTGGATTCGCTCGCGACCGGCGCCACGTTCACTTTCGAGCGCGTGAAGCGCCGCGGCGTCGCCGCCACGAAGTTCCGTGTCGCGGCGCGCGACGAGAAGAACCACCGGCACCTGCCGCAGATTCTCGACATCCTCGAGCGCGGCGCGCTGCCGGCCCGGGCGAAGCAGAACGCGCAGGCCGTCTTCCGCAAGCTGGCCGAAGCGGAAGCCGCGGCACACGACGTGCCCGTCGAGAAGGTGCATTTCCACGAAGTGGGAGCGGTGGACTCGATTTGCGACATTGCGGGTGCGTGCACGGCGCTCGCGCTGCTGGGCGTGGACGAGGTCCGCACGGCGGCGGTGAACGTCGGCTCCGGCACCGTCAACACTTCGCACGGGGTGCTGCCGGTCCCGGCGCCCGCCACGGCGCGGCTGCTCGAGGGCAAACCGGTCTACGCGCGGGGTCCCGCGCTGGAACTCACCACGCCCACCGGCGCCGCGATCCTCGCCGCGCTCGCCACGCACTTCGGTCCGCTGCCGGCGTTGCGCATCGACGCCACCGGGTACGGCGCGGGCGACCACGATTTTCCCGAGCACGCCAACGTGCTGCGCGTCCTGCTGGGCACGACGCTCGCCGCCGCCGAGTCCACCACGGTCACGGTGCTGGAGGCGAACATCGACGACGCCAACCCGCAGGTGCTGGGTTACGCCATGGAGCGGCTGCTGGCCGAGGGCGCGCTCGACGTCTCGCTCGAAAGCACCGTCATGAAGAAAAACCGCGCCGGGACGTTGCTGCGCATCATCGCCAAGCCCGAGGACCGGGACCGCTTTGCCGAGATTGTCTTCGCGGAGACGCCGACGCTCGGGCTCAGGCTCTACGACGCCGAACGGCGGGTGCGCGCGCGCGATTTCCTCACCGTCATCACGCCCTACGGTCCGGTGCAGGTGAAGGTGGCGCAGGACGGCTCCTTTGCGCCAGAATACGAAGACTGCCGCGCGCTCGCGCTGAAGCACTCCGTGCCCTTGAAACGGGTGCTCGCCGAAGCGAGTTTCGCGTACCTGAAAACGATCCGATGAAATACTACCTCACCACGCCTCTTTACTACACGAACGGCGCTCCGCACATCGGCCACGCCTATGCGACCATCGCCGCGGATGTGATCCGCCGCTTCCAGCGGCTGATGGGCCGCGACGCCGTGCTGACCACCGGCGTCGACGAGCACGGCGTGAATGTCGAGCGCTCCGCGCAGAATGCGGGCAAGACGCCGAAGGACTTTTCCGACGCCGTGACGCGCGAGTTCGAGTTGAACTGGGAGTCGATCCGCGTGCGGCCGGACCGCTTCATCCGCACGTCTTCGCCCGAGCACCATCGGACCGTCCAGTGGCTGTTCGAGCGTTGCCGCCAGAATGGCTTCGCCTACAAGGGAACGTACACGGGTCAGTACTGCCCGTTCGACAACCTGTACGTGAACGAAGCCAAGCCGGGCGACCCGTGCCCGGACTGCGGCCGTCCGACGGAGACGGTCAGCGAGGATAACTTCTTCTTCAAGCTCTCCGCGCTGCAGGACCGGCTGCTGGAGCTCTACGAGAAGCATCCGGACTTTGTGCAACCCGAGTCCCGCCGCAACGAAGTGATCAGCTTCGTGCGCGGCGGGCTGGCCGACCTTTCCATCACGCGGACCACCATCAAGTGGGGCATCCCGGTTCCGGGCGAAGCGCCGCACGTGTTTTACGTGTGGTTCGACGCGCTGATCGGCTATCTCAGCGCCGCGGGCGGCCCCGAGTTCGAAGCGCAAGGGCTCTGGCCCGCGGACCTGCATCTGATCGGCAAGGAGATCCTGCGTTTCCATGCGGTCTTCTGGCCCGCGTTTCTGATGGCCGCGGATCTGCCGCTGCCGAAGAAGGTGTTCGCGCACGGTTGGCTGCTGGTGGAGCAGGACAAAATGTCGAAATCGCGCGGCAATATCGTGCGGCCGCGCCCGATCTGCGAGGTAGTCGGTCCGGAGCCGCTGCGTTACTTCCTGCTGCGGGAGATCGTGTTCGGGCAGGATGGCAGCTTCTCGTACGAGGGTATGATCCAGCGGTACAACGCGGATCTCGCCAACGGGCTCGGCAACCTCTGCAGCCGGACGCTGACGATGCTGAAGCAGTACCGCGACGGCAAGGTGCCGGCGGTTGCCTTCGACCAGGGAATCGGCGAGGAGGCTTTCCGGCTGGCGCACGCGGCGCGCGACGCTTATGCGCAGTTCGAGTTCTCGCGCGCGCTCGAGTCGATCTGGACGCTCATCTCGGCAGCCGACAAGTTCATCGTCGAGCGTGCGCCCTGGAAGCTCGCGAAGGACCCGGACGCGCAGGCGCAACTGGACGAGACGCTCTACACGGCGGTGGAAGTCGTGCGCATCGCCACCGCGCTTGCCAGCCCCGTGATCCCGGAGTCCGCCGCCAAGATCTGGGCGCAACTCGGGCTGGGTTCGCTCGATGCCGTGCGCTTTCCGGATCTCGCGTTCGGCGGTCTGGCGGCCGGCCACCAGACGAATCCGCCGGAAGCGGTATTTCCACGCCTGGAGGCCAAGCCGCTGATCGAGAAGATGCGCGCGCTCGAAGAAGACGAACGCAAGCGCCAGCTCGAGTTGTTGGGGCGGACCGACAAACCCGCGGAGCCCGCCGGTCCACCGCCCGCGCCGCTCGCGCCCGAGATCACCATCGACGACTTCACCAAAGTGGACCTGCGCGTCGGTCTGGTGAAGGAAGCCAAGAAGGTTGAAGGCGCGGACAAGCTCCTGCACCTTTCCGTCGATATCGGCGAAGCCGCGCCGCGCTCGATTGTCGCGGGCATCGCCAAAGCCTACGAACCGGAGAAGTTGCTGGGCCGCAAGGTGGTGATTGTCGCCAACCTGGCGCCGCGCAAGCTCCGTGGATTGACGTCGCAGGGGATGATCGTGGCCGCATCGCTAGAGGGCGGATCGCCGGTGCTCGCCGCCTTCCTGGAGGACGTTCCGGTTGGAGCGCGGCTGAAGTGACGCTGATCGATTCCCATTGTCACCTCGACAACAAGGACTTCGACGCCGACCGCGAAGCCGCTATCGAGCGCGCGCTCGCCGCCGGCGTCGAGACCATGCTCGCCATCGGCACGGGCGAAGGTCCGCCGGATCTTGAAGCCGGTCTGCGCTTGGCCGAGCGCTATCCGTGTTTTCTTGCGTCCGCCGGGGTGCACCCGCACGACGCGGCGAAGTCGAATGACGCGGTATTAAAGCATCTGGCGCAGCTTGCCGGGCATCCGAAAGTCGTGGCGGTTGGTGAGATCGGGTTGGATTATCACTACGATTTCGCGCCCCGCGACGTGCAGCAGCAAGTGTTCGCCGCGCAGATGGCCGTGGCCGGGGACGCCGGGCTCCCCATTATCATTCACACGCGCGAAGCTTGGGATGACACTTTCGCCCTGTTGGAGCGGCACTGGCCGCAGGAACGCGGGGGCATCATGCATTGCTTCTCCGGGGGTGTTGCGGAAGCGCGGCGGGCTTTGGACTTGGGCTTTGATTTGAGCTTCGGCGGAATCGTGACGTATCCGAAGGCGGCCGAGGTCCACGAAGCGGCGCGTTTTGCGCCCCTTGACCGGATCCTGCTGGAGACGGACGCGCCCTATCTGGCGCCCGTACCGAAGCGCGGCAAGCGCAACGAGCCGGCGTATCTCGTCGAAACCGCGCGGCGGCTCGCGGCGCTGCGCGGCATTCCGGTGGAAGAGGTCGCGGCTGCCACCACCGCCAATTTCCAGCGGCTGTGTTTGCGGCCCCCGGCCGCGAACGGCTAAACTAAGGAACTTCTCTCATGGCTTTCGGAAAGATCGGCCAGTCGTTGCGCGCCGCGGAAATTTTCGATTTGGTGCGCGCGGATCTCGATCGCGTCGAACGCGAAATCAGTCTCGAATCCATATCTTCGGTGGATGCCGTCACGGCGATCGGACAGTACCTGCAGGCGGGCGGCGGCAAGCGCCTGCGTCCCATTCTGCTACTGCTCGCCGCCAAGCTGGCGGGCAAGGCGGATGACACCGCCGTGCGGCTGGGCGCCGTAGTGGAGATGATCCATACCGCCACGCTGGTGCACGACGACGTGATCGACTTCGCCAAGACGCGCCGCGGCCGGCCGTCGATCAACGTCGTGTGGGGCAATCACGTCAGCGTGCTCGCCGGCGACTGGCTCTACATGCAGGCGTTCCAGGTCGCCCTGCGGGAGCGCAACTTCCACGTTCTGGACCTGCTCATCGCTCTGACCCAACGTATGGTGGAGGGCGAGCTGTTGCAGCTCGAGCTGATCGGCAAGGCCGACATCACCGAAACCGACTACATGGAACTGATCGACCGCAAGACGGCGAGTCTTTTCTCGGCCTGCACGCGCCTGGGAGCTTCCGTCGGCGGTGCGGACGATCTCGTGGAGAACCGGCTCGGCGAGTTCGCCTGGAACCTCGGGATCGCCTTCCAACTGGTGGACGATATCCTCGACTTTACGTCCCGCGAGAAGATCCTCGGCAAGCCCGTGGGCAACGACCTGCGCGAAGGCAAAGTTACGCTCCCGCTGATCTACGCGTTGCAGCAGGCCACCTCCGAGGAGCGCAAGCTGATCGAAGCCGTGCTCACCGACGGCAACTATGAACAGGTGCCCTTGCTGAAGATCCTGCAGATTCTGCAGAAGTATCAGGGCATCGAACGCGCCCGGGAACGCGCCCGCGAGTTCGCGGAGAAAGCTCGCGTGTTGATCCAGCAGTTCCCGGACTCGCCGTTCCAGCGCGCGCTGTTCAGCGTCACCGAAATGGTGACGGATCGCGACCACTAACCGCCGGTCAGTTTTTCGCCGCCTTTTGCGATTCCCGGAACGCCGGCAGACTCGCCTTGTCGATCAAGGCGGACCCCGTGTCGACGAACCGCGGCACCGGGGCGCGCGGATCCTTGTCGAAGTCGACTCCCATGCGCGGCAGCTTGTTCAGCCGCAAGTCCGCGAGCAGCCGCAGCCCGACGTAGGCCATCGTGAACGGCTTCTGGGCGATGGTCGCGGTCACCGCGCCCTGGTCGATCAGTTCCAGCGTCGGCTCTAGTGGACTGCACCCCAATGCTGAGACACGGAAAATAGGGACAGGTGACCGCTCGCTGGAAAGCGCTCGGCAAGAGGACCTGCGGGAGAGTATGCTCGGGCGGACCGGGGAAGCGGAGGCAGGCTCTGGTGGAGACCAACCGGCCGAGGAATACCCGGCGGGAGACTCATCCGGACGATGAGCGCGGCGGGCGCCGGTTCGGGCGCCCGTTGCTCCATCGGCGGATAGATTTCCCGATGCCTTAGAAAACTCATGTTAAGCGAGGTGCCGCGCCGCGGCTTCCTTGGCTTCGAACTCGTCCGGCGATAGATAGTCCAGCGCCGAATGCAGGCGTTGGCGATTGTACACCGCTTCGAGAAAATGTTCGATGGATTGCTGCGCGTCCGCGCGGTCGCGATACTGGCGCAGGTAGACCTCCTCACACTTCAGGGTCTTCATGAAGCTCTCGGCCTTGGCGTTGTCGTAAGGATTGCCCTTCCGGCTCATGCTGATGAGGAAGCCGCGGGATTCGAGCAGCGCGACGTAATCGTGGGAAGCGTATTGCACGCCGCGATCGGAATGGTGCACGATGCCCGGCGCGATGGTCCGCTGCGCCAGCGCGCGCTGGAGCGCCGCGACCGCCAGCGACGCCTCCAGCGTCTCGCCGAGTTCCCAGCCCACGGCCTTGCGCGAGTGCGCGTCCAGGATCGCGGCCAGGTACAGGAACGTCTCGCGCAGCCGGATGTAGGTGATGTCGGCGACCCACAGCCTGATTGCTGCCGTCCACCACCAGGCGCGGCGTCAGGTTGGGGTAGATCGCAAAGGGGTGGCGCGAGTCGGTGGTGAGCACATAGCGCCGCTTGCGCAGGGCCAGCAGATTGTCCAGCCGCATCAGCCGCAGCACGCGTTTGTGATTCACCACCCAATCCCGCCGTTCCAGCTCCCGGTGCACGCGCCGGTAGCCCAGCGCGCGGTTGCCGACGGCGATCTCGTGGACGGCGTCGCGCAGCGCCACGTCGGCCTGCCGGGGCTCGTGTTCTTCCCACTGGCGATAAAAGCCGGCGCGGCTCACGCCCGCCAGCCGGCACGCTTCCGCGGCCGAGAAGCCTTCGCACTGGGGCATCATTGTCCGGATCTCCCGGTAGATGCTGTCGCGCCAGCGCCGTCTCCCTGCTGGCTCGACTCCGCCTTGACCCGCGCGAAGGCTCGTTTGAAAAAATCCAGGTACATCGCCTGCTGGCCGACCTTGCGCTCCAGGGCCGCCACCTGCGCGCGCAGTTGTTCGGCTTCGCTGGCGCCGGGCGGCGGCGCGGGCCGCGGCACCCCGGGCGGCCGCCCCCGGCCCCGCGCGAGCCCCGCCTCGCCGTGGTCACGGAAGGCGTCGCGCCAGCGGTACAGCACGCTGCGCTTCACCCCCAGCTCGCGGTGCAACTTCGTCACGCTCTCGCCCGCCAGCATGCGCTGGGCCGCGGCGATGCGGAACTCCGGGCTGAACTTCCGGTTCTTGGTGCTCATCAGGGATCCCTTTCCGTTTCATGAAAAGTGTCCCTAATTTCTGTGTCTCACTCTTGGGGTGCACTCCAGACGGGTATTTCTCAGATTTCATGAGAGCTTCATCTGGCTGCTGAGCCCGCGGCCAGTGGCACGGTCGCGTTGTCCCTCGGCTCCGGGCCAGAACGGCACGGCCGTGGACCTGCCGAATCGCAAAAACGCTATACTGGTGCTGTGCCATGCCGTGGACCGTCGAAACCCTAAACCGCGTGGTGGATGGCGAACTGGAGG
>CAYYID010000113.1:0-10899 GCA_964471915.1 uncultured Solibacteraceae bacterium
GATGGGCGTGTTGCCGTGCGAGTTCGTGGACGGCGAGACCCGGCAGTCGTTGGGCTTGACGGGCTTCGAGACGTTCGCCATCGCCGGCATCCCGGCGGCGGTGAACAACGCCGGAGGCCGCGCGACGGTCACCGCGATTTCTCCCGATGGCGGGAGGAAGACCTTCACGGTGAAGGTCCGCATCGACACGCCGCAGGAGGCGGAGTACTACCGCAACGGCGGGATCCTGCCGTTCGTGCTGCGACAGCTCGCGAAGTAGCGCCCGATCGAGTGGTACCATGTGTACGCATGGAAACCGCGAAGATCGGAATGCGTGAATTTCGAGACAACCTCGCCACCTATTTAGAGAGCGGGCAGCCCCTCGCGATCACCCGGCGCGGCGAAACGCTCGGCTTTTTCATTCCGGCGCAGAAGCGGAACCGCAAGGCGCAGGTTGCGGCCATGCGCGCCGCGGCAGCCGATCTGGACGCGATGATTGCCACCTGGGGCGCCTCCGAAGACGAGCTGGCAGCGGAGGTCGAGGACCTCCGCAAGGCCGCGAGGGTGAAGACGCGGAATGCCAGGTAAGGCCCTGGTGCTCGATGCGAACATCTTGATTCGAGCGGTTCTGGGGAAACGGGTACGGAGGGTCCTGGAGACGCACGCCGAAACCGTCTTCTTTCTGATTCCGGAGTCGGCCTATCGCGAGGCTGAAGTCCATCTAGCCGCGATCGTAACCAGGCGCCGGGCCGATCCGGAAAAGGCGCTCGCGATGTTGCGGGCAGTTGTTGCACTTGGAGATGTAGTCGATCCGGATCTGTATCGCGCCGGCGAAATCGAGTCTCGCCGCCGCCTTGCCGCACGCGATCCTGCGGATTGGCCGGTGCTCGCGACGGCCTTGATCTTCGACTGTCCCATCTGGACGGAAGACGCCGACTTCTTCGGCTGTGGCGTCGCGACGTGGACCACGGATAGGGTCGAGCTCTTCTTCGAGAACGACGCGCAGCGGTAGCGAAGCCCTACAACTCGAACTGAATCCCCTGCGCCAGCGGCAGCGCCCGCGACCGGTTGATGGTCACCGTCTGCCGCCGCATGTACGTCTTCCACGAATCGCTGCCGGACTCCCGGCCGCCGCCGGTTTCCTTTTCCCCGCCAAACGCGCCGCCGATCTCGGCGCCGCTGGTGCCGATATTCACGTTCGCGATCCCGCAATCCGACCCCCCGTGGCTCAGGAACGTCTCCGCGGAAAGCAGGTTCGTGGTGAAGATCGCCGACGACAGCCCCTGCGGCACGTCGTTGTGCCACGCGATCACTTCTTCGAGATGATCGAACTCCACCACGTAGAGGATCGGCGCGAACGTTTCTTCCTTCATCAGCTTCAGGCGATGGCTGGCGCGCACGATGGCGGGCGTCACGTAATTACCCGCGCCGGTGTTCAGCCGCTCGCCGCCGCACAGCACCTCGGCGCCCGCCTCGCGGACTTCGTTCAGCACCCACTGCATCGCCTTCACGGCCTGCTCGTCGATCAGCGGGCCCATCAGTGTCGCCGGGTCCATCGGATCCCCGATCCGCACCTGCCCATAAGCCTTCAGCAGCTTCTCGAGCACCACCGGCGCGATGCCCTTCTGCAGGAACAGCCGCCGCGTCGTGGTGCAGCGCTGGCCCGCGGTGCCCACCGCGCCGAACAGTACCGCGCGCGCCACCAGCTCCGGATCCGCGTCGTCCATCACGATGATCCCGTTGTTCCCACCCAGCTCGAGCAGCGTGCGGCCCAACCGCGCCGCGACCTTCTCGCCGACGATCTTGCCCATTCGCGTCGAGCCCGTGGCCGAAATCAGCGGCACGCGCTTGTCCATCACTAGGCGTTCGCCGACCACATCGTCCGCGCCGAGTATCAGGTTCAGCACGCCCTTCCAGCCGTGGCGCTCCAGCACCCGGTTGCAGATGTGTTGCACGGCGATCGCGGTCAGCGGCGTCTTCAGCGACGGCTTCCACACCACGGTGTCGCCGCACACCAGCGCGAGCATCGCGTTCCAGCTCCACACCGCCACCGGGAAGTTGAAGGCCGAGATCACGCCGACCACGCCGAGCGGGTGCCACTGCTCGTACATGCGGTGCTGCGGCCGTTCGGAGTGCATCGTCAGGCCGTAGAGCTGGCGCGAGAGCCCGACCGCGAAGTCCGCGATGTCGATCATCTCCTGCACCTCGCCCTTGCCCTCGGCCAGGATCTTGCCCATCTCGAGCGTCACCAGCGCGCCCAGCTCGTCCTTGCGGTGGCGCAGTTCCTCGCCGATCTGGCGGACGATTTCGCCGCGCACCGGCGCCGGGACCTCCCTCCACTTCTTGAAGGACTCCACCGCCTGCCACATCACGTCGTCGTAGTCTTCTTCGTTGGCCAGCCGGACGCGCGCCAGTTCCTCGCCCGTGGCGGGATTCAGAGAGACCAGCTCTTCGCCGGTGGTGTCGATCCATTCGCCCCAACAGGCGCCGGAGTTGACGGCCTGGATGCCTAGGTTCTTCAGGATCTGCTGTGCGGGGGAAGCCAGGAGTTCAGACATGGGATACCGATAGGATCGCACGGACGAGCTTGCCGCCCACGGGCCGCGAGCATGCCCATCAGAACCGGACCGGCAAGGCCTTCGGAACCCACGGCGGTACCGCCGGGTGGCTCAGGGTCGCGGACTACGGACACGTGAGCCCCCGGCCGGTAGCCGGGTGTCAAAGCCCCCTCCGCACCGATCACAGATCCTCGACATTTATTTGTCCCCGCGTTTCAAACACTTACCGGAAACGACGTTGCGGGCGCCAGACCCCGGTCTGCTACAAAGGGGCCGTGGATGCCCATCCGCGTTCGCCGGGTCGTGCCCGGAAGTAAGCCCCTCGTGGGGGACCCTGCCGTTGCTGGCAGGTGTCCGGCTCGGACCGGGGTTTCGTAGCTGAAACGGTGTTCTCTGTCTATGAGTCAGGGAACAAGACCCGGATCTTGTCGAGTCGTCTTTTTCGTTGGCTTCGATGATCACTACTTCGGAGCCAGCGGAGATAGCGGGTCCGGCGGAACGGCGGCACGCAACGCCGCGCTAGTAAGCCAAAACTCGCGACAAGAAACTGGCTTCGCGAACCGTGCAGCCGCAGTGTGTCCGTACGCCGGCGTTCGGCGGTCAAGGCTCCGCTGGCTCTTCCGTCAGCCAGACTTCGCAATCACCGACCGTCACCAAGCCGTAGCGCCCTTCCAACTCCGGATGTCCGGGAAACCCGGCGATCAGAACTTTCAGGTACGCGAAGTCGCGGACGCCCAGTTGCTCCCAATCGAACCACTCCAGGAAACGGAGTTCGCTGTCTCCCGGCGCGATCGAGATGGTGGGCGACCCGAATGCGTGGTACGGCGAAGTGGGCAGGTAACGATCCACCAGCAACAGCGTGGTGCGGTCGCTTTTCACCCGGACCTCGAACGAACCGCCATCGCCAGGTGTCCAGGGGTCGCGGACCCGCGTCGGCAGACCGAGCGGCCACAGCACCATCCCCTCGAACAAACGCGCCGCGGCGTTCTGGAAGATCTCCACCGCCCGGTAGTCCGCGGGGCCGTTCGTAAGCTCCACGCGGAAGCCCATATTCCAGGCGCCGCGGACCAGCTCGCGATACCTCAAAAACAGTTCCGTCGCGTTCGTCATGCAACCTCGCCAGTAGAACGCGGCGTCAAAATCACTTCCGCGCTTCGAGCGTCACCGGGATCTCGAGCGTTTCCCCGCCGCGCAGGATCTTCACCTTCACGACTTCGCCCGGCTTCTTCGACCGCAGCGCCGTGGTGAAGTCCTGCAAGTTCGCGATCTCCATCGCGTCCCACCCAATCAGGATGTCGCCGGCCTTGAGCCCCGCCTTCGCGGCGGGCGTGCCGTCGCGAACGTCGGCAAAGCGCACGCCCTTGGGCGGTTCGTTGAAGTCCGGGATCGAGCCAAACACCGGACCGTAGCCGCGGCCCGCGGCGCCGGAGCGCTGCGGCGGCTCCGCCACGCGCGCAAACACCGGGCGATCCGGCGCCGCACGGAGCTGCGTCGCGATGTCGGCCACCAGCTCGATTACCTTGATCGCGTTCGGCCCGTCGATCTTGTCCCAGGTGTCCGACGGCTTGTGGTAGTCGCCGTGCAACCCCGAGAAGAAGAACAGCACCGGCACCTGCTGCGTGGTGAACGACGTGTGATCGCTGGAGCCGATGCCGCCGATCTGCGACACGTCCACCTTCAGCGAGCTGCGGGACTTCGCGCCGTCGAGGATCTGCGTGAGCGTGGACCCCGTGCCCACGCCGCCGACGAACAGGCGGCCTTCGCGCGGCCGCCCGATCATGTCGAGGTTCAGCATCGCCACGCAGTCCTTCAAGGGCAGGGCCGGGTTATTGACGTACCACGCGGACCCTAGCAGGCCGAGTTCCTCGCCCGTGAACGCCAGGAACAGGATGCCGCGCTTCTGTTTCGGCTGCGCCGCGAAGTGCCGCGCCAGCTCCAGCAGGCCCGCGGCGCCGGACGCGTTGTCGTCCGCGCCCAGATGCGGCGTACCCGCTTTGTCGGGCGCGAGCGACGATTGATAGCCGAGGCCCAGGTGATCGTAGTGCGCGCCGATCACCACGTACTCGGAAGTCTCACCCGGCAGATACGCCATCACGTTGTCCGTGGGCCGGGACTCGCGGATCACCTCGGTCTTGACCGCCACCTGCACCGCATCCGGGAGCGCGAACGAACGCGGCGTCAGGTCCTTGTCGATGGCCGCGGCGAGATCGCTCAGCGGCTGGCCAGCGTCACGGAACACCTTCTCAAAGGCCGAGGACTTCACCACCACGCACGGGATGCGTGCGTCGGCGGCGCCCGCGGCGCGGCCGAACGGCTCCAGTTCGTCGTCGGCCAGCACGATCAGCGCCTTCGCCCCGTGCAGCTTGGCGTTCGAAGCCTTGTTGGCGAACTGCGCGTGCGCGGTGAGCAGCTTGCCCGCGAACACCGACTTGTCGTCGTTCATTTGCGGCTCGTTCTTCAGCACCACCGCGATCTTGCCCTGCACATCGACGCCCTTATAGTCGTCGTAGTTCAGCTCGCCCGCGGTGATCCCGTAGCCCGCGAAAACCGCGGCGCCCGAGGCTTCGCCGGTGCCCGAGAAATTGAACAGCGCGAAATCCCGCGCGTCGAGCGGCGTGCCGTTCACGGCGACGCGGCTGGCCGGGCCGGGCTTCGCGTTCACCGTGACGGTGAAGGTCTGGCGCCAGCCGCGCACGGGCTGCAACCCCGCCTTGCGGAACTCGCCTTCGAGGTAGGCGGCGGCTTTGGCCAGCTCCGGCGATCCGGTGCCGCGTCCGCGGAGCGCGGGCGAGGCCAGGAACTTCACGTGGCCGACGTACCGCTTTTCGTCAAAACTCTCGCCGGAAGCGAGCGCGGCGGCCGCCAGGGCCGCCGCCATCGTCAGAACGTTCTTACGCATGTTCGTGTTTACTTGCTCAGGCCGGGGATCTTCACTTCGCAGCACTTCTCGCCCGCGTCGGGGTTCTTCTTCTGGTGCTCGATTTCGAGCTTGATGATGGCCTGCAGGCTGGGCCAGGGCGTCGAACCGACCATCCGCCGGCCATTGATGAAGATCGTCGGCGTCGCGTCGATCTGCAAGTCGCGGCCCATGGCCACCGAGGCGTTCACTTCTTTCTCGGTGGAGCGGCCGTCGTAGCAGCGCATCAGTTGCAGCGCGTCGAGCTTCTTATCCTTGGCGAACTCGCCGATCTTGTCCTTGAGGTTCTCCGGAGTAATGGCGGCCTGCTGGGCGAACATGTAGTCGTGGTAATCCCAGAACGCGGCCGGATTCAGGCGGAACACGCAGCGTCCGCCGATGGCGGCGTTACGCGCCCAGTTGTGAATCGAGTCGAGCGGGTAATCGCGGAAGTACACCCGGACGTCGTTGGCGAACTCCTTGGCGACGTTCTGGCGGATCACCTCGGCCTCCTGCTTGCACAGCGGGCACTGGAAGTCGCTGAAGATCACCATGACCACGGGAGCGCCCGCGGCGCCGAAGCTCGGCTGCAGGTCGGTCTTGAGCTTGCTGAGTTCATAGCGGAATGGGTTGTCGTTGATGTCGTGCACCGTGCCGCGGAGGATCTTCTGGCCGTCCTGGGAGACGAAGTAGACCTCGTCCTTGTACGCCTGGCGGTAGCTCAGGTGGACGGCGACTTCGAGGAACCCGGGCATCGGGCCGGGCTTGGGGTCATCGATCTTGACGGTGAGGTCCGGCACCCAGAGGTTGAGGTGGCGGAGGTAGGCTTCGAGCGCGGCCTTGTCCAGCGCCGATTTCTTGGCGGGAGCCGCGGGCGCTTTGGGCGCGGCGGCGGGCGTGGGCGTCTGGGCGAAGCAGGCCGCGGCCAGGAACAAAACAGTAAGGAAACGTTGCATGTTGGCTTCTTTTTATTATCCCCCAGGTTTGGACGCGCCGCGCCGGGAAGTGTTTCCAGGCGCGGCTCCGCCCCTGTGCTAGTTTTGAAGCCGGATCCCCGAATCCGGCCCGAACGCGATGCCGCCGCCTACTGCCCCGACGTTACTGGAGCGCCGCTTCGCCTGGCTGGCCGCGGCGCTGCTCGCGTGGCAGGGCGTGGCAATGGTCACTTCCGCGCTCGGCGAAACCCAGACCTACGACGAGGGGATCCACGCCGCCATCGGCTACAGCTACTGGGTGACTGGGGAACTGCAGCGCGACCCCGGACATCCCGCCCTCGGCAAGCTGCTGCTGACGCTGCCGCTCACCTTGCTGCGGCCCGAGCTGAACACAGCCAGCGAAGCGTTCCGCAACGAGAGCGTGGAGCAGATCGGCATTGAGTTCCTCTACGACAACCGCCTGGCCCCGGAGACCATCCTGTTCGCCTGCCGCGCGGTCAACATCGGCCTCACCCTGCTGCTCGGCGTGTACCTCGCCTTGTGGACGCGGCGGCGCTGCGGCGCGCCCGCGGCGCTGCTGGCGCTGGCGTTCTTCGCCTTCGACCCGAACCTGACCGCGCACGGGCGCTATGTCACCACCGACATGCTGGCCACGGCGCCGGTGTTCCTCACCGTAACGCTGTGGATCGAATACCTCATCACGCGCCGCCGCGCGTGGCTGGTGCTCACGGGCCTCGCGCTCGGCGTCGCGTTCACCAGCAAGCTATCGACGCTGTTTCTGGCCGCAGTGTTGCCGGGGCTGTTCTGGCTGTGGCCGCGCCCCGGCATCGGGAAGGGCCGCTTCCGGGAGTTCGCCGCCGCGTGCCTGGCGCTCGCTTTGCTGAGCGGCGCGGTGATCGCGGCGGTGTACGCGCCGCAGATTCTGCACCCGGATCCGTACACGTACCTGCACGACCGGCTGACGGGCACCGGCGCCGCCGGCGCGACCCTGCTGTGGCTGGCGCAGCGGATCCCGGTGCGGCCCATCGCGTGGTTCGTGGGCATCGACCGGCTGTCGGAGATCAATGCCGCGGGACGGCCGCAATACCTGCTGGGGCAATTCTCGAACCACGGCTGGTGGTACTACTTCCCGGTGACGTTCGCGGTGAAGACGCCCGTCGGCGTGCTGGCGGCGCTGGCCCTGGCGGGCGCGCTCGCGTTCCGGTTGCGGGACGCCTTGCGCCCGCACGGGCGGCTGCTGCTCGCGCTGCTGTTGCCCGCCGGGGCGTACTTCGCGCTTTCCATGGCGGCGGGATTGAATATCGGCCACCGGCACCTGCTGCCGGTGTATCCGTTGCTGTACGTGGCGCTGGGGTGCGTGCTGACCGCCGCCGCGCGGCAGGTGGCGGGGATGAAGTGGGCCGGCGCGGCGCTGGCGGCGGTGGCGGCGGTCGAGTCCGTCGCGATTTACCCGGACTACCTGGCCTTCTTCAACTTCGCGGCGGGAGGTCCGGCGGCGGGCCCGCGTTACGTGCTGGATTCGAATCTCGACTGGGGTCAGGCCTTCGGCGCCGTGGGCCGGTACGCGCGCCGCCAGGGGATCGCGCGCGTGTGCCTGTTCTCGTTCGGCAACGGTGCGGCGCACCGGTACGTTCCCGGAGCTTCGCAACTGGATCCCGCCAGGCTGGACCAGATGGACTGCGTCGCGGCCGTCAGCGCGACGCCCCTGTACGGGCTCTACGTCGGCCCGGAGATCCTGGCGCCCTTGCGGCAGCGGCGGCCGCTGGCTGTGATCGGACACTCGGTGTACCTGTACGACCTGCGCCGCGCGCGCGGACCGGACTAGCAGGCGCTATGCTGTTTCCCATGCAAAGCGCCGCGCCCACTGTCGCCGCCTATCTGGACAGCCTCCCCGAGGACCGCAAGAAAGCTCTCACCAAACTCCGCACCGTGATCCGGAAGAACCTGCCCAAGGGCTTTGCGGAGCAGATGCAATACGGCATGATCGGCTGGGTGGTGCCGCACAAACTGTACCCGCCCGGCTACCACTGCGATCCGAAGCAACCGTTGCCGTTCCTTTGTCTGGCCTCGCAGAAGCAGCACATTGCGCTGTACCACATGGGCGTGTACGGCAGCCCGGAGTTGCAGGCCTGGCTGAAGGGCGCGTTCGCGGCCGCCGGCCGGAAGCTCGACATGGGGAAGAGCTGCATCCGGTTCCGGAAGCTGGAGGACGCGCCGCTCGATATCCTCGGCGAACTGATGACCAAGATCAGCGTCGGCGGCTACATTCAGGCCGTCGAGGACGGGCTGAAGCTGGCGGCCGCGCGGAAGAGCAAGAAGAAGGCGGCGGCGAAGAAGAAATAGCCGCGCTCAGTTCGTCTTGCGATTGGCGAGTATCGCGCTGCAGGCGTCCTTGACCGAGTTGCCGAGCGAGCGCGTGGAGCCGGTGTAAAGCACGTCCCCGTCCTTGTTCACTACGGCGACCTTGTTGTCGCGCCGGATCGTGCCCTTGCCGCCTTCCTTTTCGAGCATGACCACGAAGTCCGCCTTGGCGCGATCCGTGGTCAGCCGGACCTCGGGGCACCGCTCGTTGAAGGTCTTCATGATCTCGACCGTCTGCGGCCGGGCGCCGCCCGAGGACGAACCGCCCCAGCCACCCGTACCGCCGACGATGCCCCCGCCGCCGGATCCCTGGGTCTCCCAGGAGTTGCTCTCCGAGACGAACACGCGCGGCTTGTCCTGGGCCGGCGCGAGTACCGCCACGGCCACCAGTAACAGAAGTTGGATCTTCATGGTCCCCTGGACGGCGGCGCGCGCGGCCAGGTTTCGCCGGGCGTCCCGGCGCGCGGATCCTGGAACTCGCGTATCCTGTTTATGGAAGCTGTTTCGTTTCCCCTCAGGCCTCTTGCTTCGAAGACAAGTTCCCCCTGACTTTACACTCTCTTCGCGAGAACGCAAATCAGGAGAACTGTTCCATGTCTGCTCGCAACGGCGACCGTTCGCGCCACAACCGCATCCGCAAGGCCCGGACCGCGATGCGCAAGAAGATGCGGGAGTACCGCGCCAGCCTCGCTCCGGTGAAAAAGACCGCCACGGCCTAACGCAAAAGCCCTCCGCCGGGGGGGCGGAGGGCCGGAAGCTTCTCGCTTAGCGTCACTCGGCTGTGGGCACGATCTTCAGCCCGTAGCGGAGCGGCGTCACGGTGCCGCCCAGCACCCGGATGACCACGGTGGAGTCGGTCTTTAATTCGAAGCTCCCGGCCTGACGCCGTGAGGAATCGAATTCGCTGAAGGTCGTCAGCGTGATCGGACTGCCGCCGTCGGCATTGAGCAGCACGGCCTTGCCGAACAGGTTCGTCGCCCGCGCGTTGGTGCTCGCCAGGTCCGCGATGGCGCGGTAGGTCCCTTTGGGCAGCCGGACGCGGTAGTAGGCGCTCTGGTGCGGGTCGAGTTCGCCCTCCGCCAGCTCGCCCACGGTGAGGGCCGAAGGCTCCACTTTACCCTCGATCGGCACGAACAGGGAGGCGTTGGGGGCCACCGTCACCCAGAACCGGCAGTCTCCGACCGGCGATTCGTTGGTCACCTTGATGCCGAGCGTCATCGGCCGCTTCACGCGGTAATACTGGACCTCGCGGCGCGCCACGTCGACGTCCGTCATGTTGAACCCCAGGTTCTGAATCGGTACGCCATCGCCGTCCACTACCGTCATGCGGGCGCCCAGCACTTCCTGGCTGCGGCCGTCCCGGCGGCGGATATCGACAACCACTTTGATTTCGCCGGCAGGCACCGCGATCTGGTGGTAGCCGCTTTCGCCCTTGCCCAAGTCGAACGACACGGTCACGCCGGACTGCAACGGCTTCATCCGGTCGGGGGTGGTGTCTGCCGCGAGCAGCGTACCGGCCGCCAGCAGGGTCACGGTCAAAGTCTTCAAGCTGTTGTTTTTCATTTCCATCTCCTCCAAGTAAGGTCCTGGTTGCCTCTCACAGTAGATAGCGCGCGGGGCGTGGCAAAACAGCTCAAGGTCGGGGGAACGGATCATGGCGGTCGACGGCGATCTTCCTGGCGGACTCGAGTGGGCTTTCCGCATCCCCGCTGCGCTACACTAAGCCCGCGAATCATGAAACTCCGCGCGCGCAACGTCACCCGCGACCAGATGCTGGCCGACAAAGCCGATATCGCCAATACCAGCGCGCTCCGCCGCCAGGGGCTGCTGAAACACACGCAGCTCGGCCCCGGCGAGGGACTCTGGATCGTGCCGTGCGAGGGCGTCCACACCTTCGGCATGAAGTTCGCCATCGATGTCCTGTTCCTCGACAAGAAACGGCGCGTCGTGAAGCTGGTGCCCGATATGGGCCGGAGGCGCTTCGCGCTCTCGTTGTGGGCGCATTCCGTGCTGGAGCTTCCTGCGGGCACCGCCCAAGCCACCGGTACGCTCGTCGGAGATCAGTTGGAGCTCGAGAAGTACGAGGGCTGAGCGGCGCGGACTTTTGACCCCCGTCTACGAAGCTGTGAAAAATTACTGGCACAAAAACGAGCGAGACCGTGCAAGCTAG
>CAYYID010000114.1:0-10113 GCA_964471915.1 uncultured Solibacteraceae bacterium
CAGGGCGACCGTCGCGCCGCGCGGGGGCGCCCCGGCGCGGGCGATAGCGGCGCGCAACTCGGGAGCGATGTCGCCGAGTGCGCGGGTGTGGAGGTTGGCGGTGAGGCTGACCACGCGCTGCATGTTGTAGCGCTCCACCGCGCCGAACGCCTTGCCGTTCGCGATGGACGCTACGTCGCCGACCTGCACTCCGGCTTTGTTGACCGGCAGCGCCGCGACGTCGCCGGCGGAGGCGACGCGGTGTTGCGGGATCTCGACCTGGATCTGGAAGCCGTTGCCAGAGGCCGGGTCGCGCCAGAAGTTGGGCTCGACGAAGCGGCTGGAAGAAGTAGCCGCGACCAGCGAACGGGCGACGCTGGCGGTGGTGACGCCGAGCTGTCCGGCGCGTTCGCGGTCGATTTTGACTTCGAGGGTGGGGTAGTCGAGGGGCTGGGCCCAGGCGAGGTCCCGCAGGTCCGCGATCTTGACGAGTTCCGCGCGGATCTTCTCGGCGTGGGCGCGGTTCTGGGCGAGGTTCGGGCCCTGGACGGCGATTTCGATGGGCGTGGGCGAGCCGAAGCTGAGCACCTGAGAAACGATGTCGCCGGCTTCGAACGAGGCGTCGACGTCTGGAAGGTCCTGTTTCAGGCGGGCGCGGAGCGCCTCGCGGAGGGCCTCGCCCTTCAGGGTGGCGGTGGGTTTCAGGGCGACGAGGAGCACGGCTTCCTGGGGTCCGCTGGTCCAGAGGTAGATGGTGTTGATCGGGTAGCTGGGCGGCTGGACGCCGATGAAGGCGGAGCTGATCTCGATCTGGCCGGGGCCCGCGACGGCTTCGATGGAAGCCAGGGCGCGGAGGGCGACGACCTCGGTTCGCTCGATGCGCGTGCCGGCGGGCGCGCGGAGGCGGAGGCGGAACTGGTCGACGGTGGTTTGCGGAAAAAGCTCGGTGGGGAGGCGGGGCGCGAGGAGGAACAACAAGCCGAGCGCGGCGGCGGAATAGCCGAGCAGCACCGGCCAGCGGAGGCGCAGGGCGAGATCGAGGTAAGAGGTGTACAGGCGGGCGAGCGCGCCTTCGCCGCGGGGACGGCCGTGGCGCATCCACCACACGGCAAGCACCGGGACCTGGGGGCTCGAAAGAACGTAGGACGAGCTCATCGCGACGGCGACGGCGAGCGCGAGCGGCACGAAGAGCTGCCGGGCGACACCGGAAAGAAAGAACGACGGCAGGAAGACGGCGAGGATGGAGAGCATCGCGAGCAGGCGGGCGGTGGCGGTTTTTGACGCCGCGTCGAGCACGGCGCGGGCGCGGGATAGTCCGGCGGCGAGGTGGGTGTCGATGTTCTCGATTTCGACGGTGGCTTCGTCGACCAGGACGCCGACGGCGAGCGCCAGGCCGCCGAGGGTCATGATGTTGACGGTCTGGCCGGCGGCCCACAGCCAGACGATGGCCGAGAGCAGGGCCGCGGGGATGGTGACGATGACGACGAGCGCGCCGCGCCAGTCCCGGAGGAACACCAGCACCATCAGGGCGGTGAGCAGGGCGCCGAGGGCGGCTTCGTTGATCAAGGCGCGGATGGCGGCGGTGACGTAGCGGGTCTGGTCGAAGGCGAGGGTGACGGTGACGTCGGGCGGGCAGACGGCCTGCATGGCGGGCAGCGCCGCGCGGACGCGGCGGATGACGTCGAGGGTGGAGGCGTCCGAGCGCTTGGTGACTTCGATGTAGACGGTGCGCTTGCCGTTGACGTGGGCGTAGCCGGTGACGATGTCGGTGCCGACTTCGGCGGTGGCGAGGTCGCGGAGGAAGACGTTCTGGCCGGGACGCAGCGGCGCCTCGAGCAGCTCGGCGACGTTGGCGCCGAGGGCGGCGTTCGTCAGGGCGAAACGGTTGAGGTCGCCGGTGCGGACGTTGCCCGAGGGGAGCACGGTGGTGGCGCGGTTGACGGCGTCGATGGCCTCTTCGGGCGAGACGCGGTACTGGCGGAGTTTCGCGGGGTCGAGCCGGACCACGACGGTGCGCTGGTTGCCGCCGAAGGGCGGGGGCGCCGAGACGCCGGGGAGGGTGGCGAAGAGGGGCCGCACCTGATTGAGGGCGATGTTCTGCATGTCGCCGACGGCGCGCCCGGCATTGGAAGTGAAGATCAACTGGCCGACGGGGACGGAGCCCGCGTCATAGCGGACGATGAAGGGTCCGACGGCGCCGGGCGGCATGAAGGCGCGCGAGCGGTTCACGTAGCCGACGACCTGCGCCATGGCCTGGTTCATGTCGGTGCCTTCGTGGAACACCAGCTTCATGAGGGCCGCGCCCTGGATGCTTTTCGACTCGACGTGCTCGATGCCGGTGATGTAGAGGAAATGATACTCGTAGTAGTACGTGAGGTAGCCTTCCATCTGCGCGGGATCCATGCCGCCGTAGGGCTGGGCGACGTAGATGGCGGGCGCGCCGAGCTGCGGAAAGATGTCGGCGGGCATGCGCGCAATAGCGAGCCAGGAGGCCAGCGCGAGCGCCAGCACGGCGACCACGACGGTCACCGGGCGGCGGAGGGAAGCGATCACCAGCCACATAGGTCAGCGCACCTCGGCGAGGAAGGGTTCGAGGTCGCCCTGGGCGGCAGCGAGCGCGAGGCGCGCGCGCCAGACGTTGAGGCGCGAGAGCGCTTCGCCGGTCTCGGCCTCGGTGAGAAGCCGCTGCGCATCGAGGACTTCGGTGAGAGAAGAAAGGCCGGCGCGGTAGCGCGCGGTGGCCTGCTGGAGGGCCTCCGCGGCCGCGGACCGGATGGCGGGGGTGAGCGCGGCCATGCGGCGCGAGGTCTCGAGCTGGGCCTGCGCCTGCTGGCGGCGGGAGTCGAGTTCGCGGGCGAGCAAGGCGCGGCGGGCGGTTTCGGCCGTGAGGTGCTGCGCTTCGGCTTCGCGCCGGGCGCGGATGCCGGGCAGGTCGAGCAGAGGGAAGGTGACGGTCATGCCGAGGCCCCAGTTTCCCACGTTGGGGAACAGGCCATAGGCGAGGCTGGGCCGGTTGACGCCGGCGCCGCGGCCGAAACCGGCGGCCTGCAACTGGAAGCGGGGCAGGTACAGCTTGTCGAGCGTGGCGGCGCGGGCGCGGGTTTCCGCGATGGCGGCCTGCTGTTCGGCGAGCAGCGGGTGCTCGGCGGCGGTGAGGGCGGGGTCCGGAGCGGCGTCGAAGAGGTTGGCGCGGACGGGCTCGGCGTCGGCTCCGGTGAATTGGGCGAGCGTGACGCGCGCGGTGCGGATGGCGAGGTCGGCGGCGGCGACCTGCAGCTCGGCTTGCGCGGCCTCGGCGCGGGCGCGCGCGAGATCCGCGCCGGGGCGCAAGCCGCTGGAGGTGAGCGCGGCGATCAAGGGTTCCAGCGCGCGGGCGCGGTCGAGCGAGGCGCGCGCGGACTTGGCGGTCTCGGCGGCGGCGAGCGCGGTGAGATAGGCGTCGGCGGCCTGCGCACCGGCTTCGAAACGGGTGCGGATTTCGGTTGCCTCGGCGCGGAGGCGGCCGGATGCGGCGTGCGCGACGTCGGCGGCGCGGCGGCCGAAGTCGAAGGGCTCCCAGGAGACCAGGAGTCCGAGGGCGGTGGACATGGTGCTGGCGGAGCTGGGAGCGTTCACCGGGCCGGAGATCGGCATGAAGACCTGCTGCGGCAGGACGAGGCCGAGGACGTTGTTGTGCGTGCCGCGGTTGAGCTGGCCGAGCAGGTCCGCTTTGGGGAGGTAGGCGGTGCGGGCGAGGCGGATTTGCGCGGCCGCGGCCGCGGTCTGCGCGGCGGAGATCTTCAGGGATGGGTAGGTCTGCTGGGCGCGCTGGACGGCCTCGCGGAGGGTGATGGGGTCGGCGGCGAGGCAGGCGGCGAGAGCTAGGGCGGTGGGTGGCACAGCGCCAGTGTAGCGGGGTCCGGGACCCGGCGGCCGGCGACTTCTCAGTCCCGAAACGGAGGGTACTGGGGATACGCGAATTGCTCCGACGTCCAAACAGCGACACCGCTTCGGGTGATGTAGGAGTATCTGTCTTCCGCACAAGCCATCGCCAGACCGCCGAAGAATCGATGGCAACGTTCGAACCGCGGCTCAATCATCCATTCGCCGTCGGGAGAAACGTATCCCGCCTTCCCGTCAACGGCCGCGGCGGCGAATCCTTCGCTAAACTCGTCCAGGCTGTCGAATCGCGGAAGGACTGCGGGCGTTCCTCGCGTGTCAATGAGTCCCCACTTCTGGCCAAGCTGGACGGGCGCGTACCCTTCGCAAAAGCACCCAACATCCTCGTATTGAGGCATGACCGCCCAGTCGCCAAGCGTGTCGATGAATCCCCAACGGCCATCGAGACAGACTCCGGCGAGGCCATGCGTGAAGACTCCAGCGCGCGGCCCTTCGAACTGGTGAGGGATCACCGACTCCCCGTTTCTTCCGAGGTAGCCCCACTTGCCATCGAGGAGGGCAGCGGCCAGCCCTCCCGAGTACAGGCCGATCTGCTCGTAGGTGGGCCTCACCACAAAAGCACCGGAGCGATCAATGACCCCAAAATGGACGCCCTGAAGTGAAACGATTGCCCGGCCCTCGCGAAACCTGCCGGCGACCGCGTACCTCGGTGCGATCCGCCAAGCGCCGCGCCGGTCGATGTACCCGACCGCCGAATCGAAACCGACCGCGCACAGCCCGTCGCGAAAGCGGTTGAGTCCCACGTACTGGAAGGGGATCTCTACGGCACCGTCAAAGCCAATGAAGCCGCTTCGTCCGTCCTCGCGGACTACGGCGCCCAGGCCTTCCGAGAAGTGACCCGCTGCTGTGTAGTAGGGCGAAACGACGACCCGGCCCGCGGCATCAACGTATCCGAAGCGATCTTCCGCACTGTCTGGCTGCGGAACGCTGATCGGGTAGAGCATGTTCGCGCACCACCTCCCCTATTATGCGCTTGAAGGCCTCAAGTGGCAATTGTGTGGAACTGTGATGATCAAAAAAGAAGGAGAATGGGGACATCCCCCGCCATCCCCCGAACTACATGACTCGCTGAGCTATCTATCCAATTATCAATTGTGTACGACTGTTCTCTCAGATGCCGAATTTGCCTCAGGAGTATCCTGACCGGGATCCACGCGAACGCGCCCGGAGCCGGCTCCCGCGACCTAATCCCCACGGACATCGCTCAAATACCCAGTGTTTCTGCCATCGCCGCGCTTGCGGCGTGCTTCGGCGTTCCGCCCGGTGGTTCTCGAATCGTGAGCGCGTCAAGACTTGTCGAAAAGTGGCTCAAGAGCCGTGTGACGCGAGTTGGAGCCACTCGCGCGCGCACGGTAACACCATGTTTGACTGTAACTTACGGACCGGGCTCCCGTAGTTCGGGGGATGGCGGGGGATGCCCCCGTTCTCGTTTCCCGCGCCGTTCTCTGCGGGAATACCTGAGCCCCAGAACAGATCGGTAAGATTGAGAAATTCGCATGACCAACAGAAGCGACCGAACTCCCGGTCAGGCACTCAGGCTCTACCGCGACCTGGCGGACTGGTATCCCCTGCTGACGCCGGCTGCCGACTACGCCGAAGAGGCGGCCTTCTACCGGCGCTTGTTCGAGACCCACTGCCGCCGTCCGCCTCGGACCCTGCTGGACCTCGGGAGCGGCGGCGGGCACAATGCCTCCCACTTGAAGGCGGCGTTCGCCTGCACGCTCGTCGACCTGGAACCGGCCATGCTCGCGTTGAGCCGCCGGCTGAATCCGGAGTGCGAGCACATCCAGGGCGATATGAGGTCGGTCCGGCTTGGCCGCGTATTCGACTGCGTGCTGGTGCACGACGCGGTCTGTTACATGACCTCGCGCCCGGATCTGGCCTGCGCCATCACGACGGCGTTCGCCCATACCGCCCCGGGCGGCGTCGCGATGTTTCAGCCGGATTTCGTCCAGGAGACCTTCGAAGGGAGTACCGAAGCCGGCGGCGGTGACGGGGACGGCCGCGCCGTGCGCTACCTCGAATGGCGCTGGACTCCTTCCTCGCAGCGCGACACGTACGTCACCGACATGGCATATCTAATGAGAGACCGGAACGGAGCCACTGAGGTGGTCCACGAGCGCCACATCATGGGCCTGTTCCCGAGGCCGGTGTGGCAGGAACTGATCGTGGCCGCTGGGTTCGAGCCGCTGGTCGTCCCGTTCGAGCACAGCTCGGCCAGTGACACGGGGCACGAGGTGTTCCTCGGGCTGAGGCCCGCCGCCGATTAACGCGGCCAGTACGAGGACCCGATTGCATCTCGTGCCGGCGTGCGCTACTCCCGGGTGATGCCGCGTTTCGACGAGCGGATGAAGCTCACCAGGTGCCGAGTGTGCTCTGACGGAACCTCGGCCTCGATCTTCGCCAGCGCGTCCTCCAGCTTCAGGCCGGCGCGGTACAGGATCCGGTAGGCTTCCTTGAGCCGGCGGACTTCGTCGAGCGAAAAACCGGCGCGCTTCAGGCCGACCAGGTTCAGACCTTTGGCGGCGATGTTGAAGTCGGAATAGAGGAAATAGGGCGGGACGTCCGAGTTTACGCGGGTGTTGCCGCCGATCATGGCGAGGCGGCCGATTTTCGACCATTGATGCACCACCACGCCGCCCGAGAGGAAGGCCTGATCCTCGATTTCGACGTGCCCGGCGACCAAGGCGCAGGAGGCGATGACGATCCGGCTGCCGAGGGTGCAGTTGTGGGCAATGTGGCCGGAGGTCATGATGTAGTTGTCGTCCCCGATGCGGGTTTCGGACTCGGGTTGCGTGCCCCGGGAGATGGTGTAGTGCTCACGGATTTTGTTGCGATGGCCGATTACCAGGTAGCTCCGGGCGCCGGTGAAGTTCTTGTCGAGGGGATCGGTGCCGAGGGCGGTGCCGGCGGAGATTTCGTTGTCGTCGCCGAGCGAGGTCCAGCGCCTGATGAAGACGTAGGGCTCGAGGCGGCAGCGGGCGCCGATGACGACGTCGGCTTCGACGATGGTGTATTCGCCGATGACGGAGCCGGGGCCGATGACGGCGTCGGGGTGGACGATGGCAGTCCGCGCGAGCATCGCGGAAGGATCGATGGGCATTAGATTGATGATAAGCGGAGGGGCCGTATGAAGGTCAGCGAACTGGCGGCGGCGTTGGGCGTGACGTGGGAGGGCGAGGGGGACCGCGTGGTGAAGCGGTTCGCGGCGCTGGAGACGGCGGGGGCCGAGACGTTGAGTTTCGTGGCCGGCGTGAAGGCGTTCGAGGCCGCGCTGCGCTCCCCGGCGGTGCTGCTGGCCACGCCGGAGTACCCGCGTCCGGAGCACCAGACGGTGCTGCGCGCCAAGGCGCCGCGCCTGTTCGCCGCGCGAGCCATCGCGAAGTTGCATCCGCCGCTGCGGCCGCCGGCCGGCGTGCATCCGTCGGCGGTGGTGGGTCCCGGGGCGGTGCTGGGGGCGCACGTGGCGGTGGGTCCGGGGGCGGTGCTGGGCGCAGGGGTGCACATCGGGGAGTCCTCGATTGTGGGCGCGGGGTGCCGGATCGGCGACTATGCGCGCATCGGGTCCGGTTGCCTGTTGCACGCCGGGGTCACGCTGTATGCCGGGGTTACGGTGGGCGACCGTGCGATCCTGCACTCCGGTTCCGTGATTGGCGCGGACGGGTTCGGCTTCGTGTGGAACGGGGAGCGGTACGAGAAGTTCCCGCAGATCGGGAGCGTCGAGATTGGCGACGACGTCGAGGTCGGCGCGAATTCGACGATCGATCGCGGCGCGCTGGGCAACACCTGGATCGGCAACGGGGTGAAGCTCGACAACCAGGTGCATGTCGGCCACAATTGCCGGATCGGCAATCACGTGGTGGTGGCCGCGCAGACGGGCTTTTCGGGCGGCGTGGTGATCGAGGATCGCGCCGTGATCGGCGGGCAGGTGGGCGTGGGCGACAAGGCGCGCATCGAGAAGGGCGCGGTGATCGGTTCCGGCGCGGGGATCCTCACGTCGAAGATCGTCCGCGCGGGCCAGGTGGTGTGGGGCACGCCCGCGCGTCCGTTGAAGGAACACCTGGCGCAGCTCGCGGCGCTGGCGAAGCTGCCGGAGCTGCGCAAGGAACTGGCGGCGCTGCGCCGGAAGGACTAAGCTCGCGCCCGGCGGCGCGTGCCCGTCTGGCCGCTGCCGCGCATCTGCCGCAGCTTGTCGAGATCCTTGCGGACGGCTTCCTTATCTTCGGGGCGGAAGGCGTCGCTCTGGCTGATCTCCTGGAGGTCGCGGAGCGCGGTGCGCATCTTCTCGCGATCCGGCTGGGCGCCGGAGCCGCCGCGGCGGCGGGCCTGTCCGGCTTCGCGCAGCGCGGCCTTTGCCTGCTCGAGCTTCGCCTTCTGCTCCTCGCTGAGCTTGGCGTTCGCCATGGCCTGATCGAGATGCTTCACCAGGCTCTGCATCGCTTCGCGGCGTTCGCGGGGGGAAACCTGGGGCTGCTGCTGGGACTGCTCGGGCGGTTGTGGCGCGGGTTCCTGGGCACTCAGCGTCGCCGCGAAGGTGAGAACGCCAAGGGCCCAAACTGTTTTCGTAGCGGTCTTCATTTTGAAAACTCTCCTCGGAAGGTAGAACCCGGAATCCGCCCGCGGGTTGCGGCGGGCATACAATGTCCCGGAGGAGTCTTTTTCGTGGCAACTTCCCGCCTGGTCCGGCTGATCGCTTTGTCGTTTCTTTGCTTGGGCTTAGGGTCCGCCCCGGGTCCCTTTACCGTGGACACCCTGCTGAATGTGGCGAACCTGCGCATCGAGGGCCTCAGCGACGACGGCCGTTTCGCCGCCGTCGCCAGCGGCCGGCTGCGGGATCGCCTGGGGATCGACAACCACCGCTTCGGCGACCCGACTTATGTTGCGCCGCAGCGCGAGGACTTGTGGGTGATCGACACCCAGACCGGCGACCGGACGCGGGTGTTCGAGGACCGGCGGCAGATCCGCGGGCTGGCGTGGTCGCCGGGGGCGAAGTATCTGGCGGCGATCGCGGTGAACGGCGACCGGCAGGAGCTGGTGTTGTGGGACCGCGCGGCGCGGCGCGGGAACGCGGTGGCGCTGCCGCCCGGCCGCGCGATTGACGGCACCGCGGAGCTGCAGTGGGCGGGAGACCGCCTGGTGGTGAGCCTCCGCGCCGGAGATTGGGCGCAGCGGGCCGCGGCGGAGTTCCGCGCGCTGACGGCGGCGCCGGTGGTGGTGCAGAGCTCGAAGGAACCGTTCCTGAGTTGGATCGCCTTGCGGCGTACCGGTTCGGAGCGAGCGGTGTGGAGCTACGACGCGCGCGGCGGCGCGTGGAAGGAACTGGCGGCGGACGCCAAGCGGCCGGCGTACAAGATCACGGAGGACGGCGCCGCGCTGGTGCTGACCGAGGATATCGCGGCGAAGACCGATTACGATTCGCTGGGGCAGCCGGAGAGCCGCATTGACGTGGTGGGCGCGGACGGCAAGGCCCGGACGATCCTGAAGTCGACCAAGGGGATCTCGCTGCAGTGGTCGCGCGACGTCAGGACCTACGCCTATGCCAAGGACGGCGCGGTGTTCGTGGGGACCATCGAGGGCGGGGAAGCACGGCGTGTTCTGGGTCCCCCGAAAGAGGACAAGCCGGCCGAGGGCGAAGCCAAGAAGAACGATAAGGATCGCTTCGCCGTGGTGCGCGTGAGCCCGCGGGGCGACCGCCTGGTGGTGTCGAACAAGGAGGGGCTGTGGATCGCCGGCGCAGCGGACGGCGCGCGCGAGCTGATGGTCCGCATGCCGGAAGAGGACAAGCAGGGGCCGCGCTACACGGTGCTCGACTTTTCGGGCGACGGCAGACTGGTCTACCTGCAATACCAGTCGCGCACCAAGTGGGAGCGCGGCGTGGTGCGGTACGACATTGCGGGAAAGAAACTCGACGAGCTATTCCGGGACGGGCGGCTGTACTCGCAGTGGCGGCTGTCGCGCAACGGTTCGCGCTGGGTGTTCCTGTCGGCGGAGGGGAACCGTCCGAACGATCTCTACGCGGCGGACGCGGCGCTGGGCGGCATGCGGCGACTGGCGGAATCGAACCCGCAACTGCGCGACACGGCGCTGGGCAAGACCGAACTGATCTCGTATCTCGACGTGGACGGCCGGAAGCAGAACGGCGTGGTCTACTATCCGCCGGAGTACGACAGCGGCAAGCGGTACCCCGTGGTGTTC
>CAYYID010000115.1:0-9948 GCA_964471915.1 uncultured Solibacteraceae bacterium
CGCGAAGGCGGGCGGACGGTGGGCGCCGGCACGGTGACGGAGATCCTCGAGTAGGCGCGGGCGGAAGACGAAGGACCGCGGGAGAGACCATGAGCAGCAGTTTGAGAGAGCGCATTCGCATTCGCCTGAAGGCCTACGACCACCGGGTGCTGGACCAGTCGACGACGGAGATCGTGGACACGGCGAAGCGGACGGGGGCGCAGGTGGCGGGTCCGATTCCGCTGCCGACGGTGCGGAATCTGTACACGGTGTTGCGGTCGCCGCACGTGGACAAGAAATCGCGGGAGCAGTTTGAGATCCGGACGCACAAGCGGCTGCTGGACATTCTGGAGCCGACGCAGGACACGGTGGACGCGCTGATGAAGCTGGATCTGCCAGCGGGCGTCGACGTCGAGATCAAAGCCTTCGGGAAGGGCAAGTAGGGCCGGCAGGCAGGCGAGGTTAGAAGATGAGCCCAGGGATTCTAGGCAAGAAGATCGGAATGACGCAAGTCTTCCGGGCGGACGGACAAGTTGTTCCGGTGACGCTGGTGAAGGCGGGGCCTTGCGTGGTGGTACAGCGCAAGACGCCGACGACGGACGGCTATGACGCGGTGCAACTGGGGCTGGTGGAATTCGCCAAGGCGAAGAACATCACGAAGCCCGAGACCGGCCACCAGAAGAAGGCGGGCGTGGACGGCGTGAAGTTCCTGAAGGAACTGCGCCTGGAGCCGGGCAACGGGGACCTGAAACAGGGCGACCGGGTGCTGGTGGACGAGTTCAAGCCGCAGGACGTCGTGGACGTAATCGGGGTGAGCAAGGGCCGCGGCTTTGCGGGCGTGGTGAAGCGGCATCACTTCCGGGGCGGCGGGGCGGCGCACGGCTCGATGTTCCACCGGGCGCCGGGATCGATCGGCGCGTCCAGCTTCCCTTCGCGGGTGTTGCCTGGGACGCGGATGGGCGGCCACATGGGGACGAACCGGGTGACGGTGCGGAACCTGGAAGTGGTGGACGTGGACCCCGAGGGCAGCGTGTTGATGGTGAAAGGCGCGATTCCGGGCCCCAACGGGGGTTATGTGGTCGTGCGGCGGGCGAAGAGGTAACGGGCGATGCCGAAGGTCGATGTAATCAACCTGGAGAACCAGAAAGTCGGCGAGGTCGCGCTGGCCGATGAAGTGTTCGCGGCCGAGGTGAACGAGCACCTGCTGTACGAGGCGGTGCGGAACCACCTGGCGAACCTGCGGAGCGGGTCGGCGAAGACGAAGACGCGGCACGAGGTGTCGGGTTCGGGCAAGAAGCTGTGGCGGCAGAAGGGCACGGGGCGGGCGCGCATGGGCTCGATCCGGTCGCCGCTGTGGCGGCACGGCGGCACGGTGCACGGGCCGCAACCGCGGGACTACTCCTACAAGCTGCCGAAGAAGATGGTGGTCGGCGCGCTGCGCAGCGCGTTGTCGGCGAAGCTGAAGGAAGGCAAGCTGGCGGTGGTGCAGGCGTTCGCGCTGGCGGACCACAAGTCGCGGAACATGCGGAGCGCGCTGGACCGGCTGGAAGCCAAGCGGTCGGTGCTGCTGGTGGATCTGGACGGCAACCGCAACCTGGAACTGTCGAGCCGGAACCTGGAAGGCGTGAAGCTGGTGGCGACCAAGGACGTGAACGTGTACGACCTGCTGGGCCACGACCGGGTGCTGGTGAGCGAGACGGCGGCGAAGAAACTGTCGGAGGCGCTGAGTTAGCCATGAGTACGCTGTACGCGGTGATCAAGCGGCCGGTGATTACGGAGAAGGCGGTAACCAAGAAAGACGGCGAAGCGACGCTGTGCTTTGAGGTGGCGGCCGAGGCGAACAAGACCGAGATCCGGGACGCGGTGGAGAAGCTGTTCAAAGTGAAGGTCGCGGACGTGCGGACGGCGCTGCTGTCGGGCAAGCTCCGGCGGCGCGGGCGGTTCGCGGGGTACCGTTCGGATTGGAAGAAGGCGTATGTGCGCCTGAAGGCGGGCGAGAAGATGCCCGAGTACGCGGAGATCTAGGGCCATGCCGATCAAGAGTTTCAAGCCGACGACGGCGACGCGGCGTTTCCAGACGGTGGTGACGCGCGAGGACATTACCAAGCAGACGCCCGAGAAGAGCCTGGTGAAGGGCAAGAAGCGGACGGGCGGGCGCTCGAGTTCGGGGAAGGTTTCGAGCCGGTTCCGGGGCGGCGGGCACAAGAAGGCGTACCGCGAGATCGATTTCAAGCGGGACAAGCACGGCGTGCCGGCGAAGGTGGCGGCGATCGAGTACGATCCGAACCGCACGGCGCGCATCGCGCTGCTGCACTACGCGGACGGAGAGAAGCGGTACATCATCGCGCCGGTGGGTTTGGAAGTGGGGCGCACGGTGATGTCGGGTCCGGAAGCGGACATTCTGGTGGGCAACGCGCTGGCGCTGAAGGCGATTCCCGCGGGCACGGTGGTGCACAACATCGAGCTGCGTCCGGGCAAGGGCGGGCAAATGGCGCGGTCGGCGGGCGCGCAGGCGCAGTTGATTTCGAAGGAAGGCGGCCTGGCGCTGCTGCGCATGCCGTCGGGCGAAGTGCGGAAGGTGAGCGCGGACTGCCAGGCGACGGTGGGCCAGGTGGGCAACCTGGATCACGAGAACGTGAGCCTGGGTAAGGCGGGGCGGAAGCGGTGGATGGGCAAGAAGCCGCACAACCGGGGCGTGACGATGAACCCGGTGGATCACCCGCACGGCGGCGGCGAAGGCAAGACCTCGGGCGGCCGGCATCCGGTGACGCCGTGGGGCCAGCCGACGCGCGGCTTCAAAACGCGGAACAACAAGCGCACGGACAAGTTTATCGTGACGCGGAAGCAGAAGAAGCGGTAGGGGCGTAAGGACAGACGATGGGTCGCTCACTCAAAAAAGGGCCGTTCACCGACAGCTACCTCGCCGAGCGCGTGGTGGCGATGAACGCAAAGAACGAGAAGAAGGTAGTGCGCACGTGGTCGCGGCGGTCGACGATTCTGCCGGAGTTCGTGGGCCATACCTTCGGGGTGCACAACGGCAAGAAGTTCATCCCGGTGTACGTGACCGAGAACATGGTGGGGCACAAGCTGGGCGAGTTCTCGCCGACCCGCACGTTCAAGGGCCACGCGGCGAAATCCGAGAAGGCGTCGAAGTAGGGGAAGGGCCATGGAAGCGAAAGCGGAAGCCAGGTACGTGCGGGTGTCGGCGCAGAAGGCGCGCTTGGTGGTGGATCTGATCCGCGGCATGAAGGCGGGGGAAGCGATCCACGTGCTGAAGGGCACGAACAAGGGCATTGCTCCGGCGGTGGAGAAGGTGTTGCGGTCGGCGATCGCCAATGCCGAGGACCGGTTCAAGAACGAAGTGGACGTCGATCAATTGATCGTGACGGAAGCGTTCGTGAACGAGGGTCCGCGGATGAAGCGGGTGCGGCCGGCGCCGATGGGGCGGGCGTACCGCTACCAGCGGCGGATGGCGCACATCGTGGTGAAGGTCGGCGCGAAGGGATAAGGACTCAGCATGGGCCAGAAAACTCATCCGTACGGATTCCGGATCGGCGTCACGAAGACGTGGCGGTCGCGGTGGTTCGCCAAGCAGGACTACGCGAAGCTGCTGCGCGAGGATCTGGAGCTGAAGGACTCCCTGCGGGAGCGGCTGAAGTCGGCCGGGATCAGCTCGATCGAAGTGGACCGGCCGGGCAACAAGCTGCGGATCACGATCCGGACGTCGCGCCCGGGCATCATCATCGGGCGCAAGGGTGCCGAGATCGAGAAGCTGAAGCAGGATCTGGCGAAGTCGACGGGCCGCGAAGTGTTCATCGACATCCAGGAAGTGCACAAGCCGGAGCTGGACGCGCAGTTGGTGGCCGAGTCGATCGCGACGCAGCTTGAGAAGCGCGTGGCGTTCCGGCGGGCGATGCGGAAGGCCGTGGACAGCGCGCTGCGTTTCGGCTGCAAGGGCATCAAGGTGCGGGTGTCGGGCCGGCTGAACGGCGCCGAAATCGCCCGCACGGAGTGGTACCTGCAGGGGCAACTGCCGCTGCACACGCTGCGGGCGGATATCGATTTCGGGTTCGCGCAGGCGTACACGACGTACGGCGTGATCGGCGTGAAGTGCTGGGTTTACAAGGGCGACATCCTCGACTCGCAGCGCGGGCGCATGGGGCTGCGGAACGAGCCGGAGCCGCGGCGCGCGCCGCGGGGAGACCGGGGCGACCGGCGGGACCGGGGCGACCGGGAGCGGCGGGGTCCGGCGGGCGGCGGCGTGACGCAGGCGGCGCCGGGCGAGCTGCCGTCGCGGACGGCGGCGCCGATTCTGCCGCCGATGACCGCGCCGCAGGCGGCGAGTTGGAAGCAGGAAGCGAAGCCCGAGGTCAAGGCGCCGGAAGCGAAGCCCGAGGGCACGGGCGAGGCACAGAGCTAACGGAGGAATGAGGGAACTGCCATGTTGATGCCGAAGAAGGTCAAGTACCGCAGTGCGCAAAAGGGGCGCGTGCGCGGAAAGGCGTGGCGGGGGTCCTCGCTCGCGTTCGGCGATTACGGCTTGAAGTCGCTGGCGATCGGGATGGTGACGGACCGGCAGATCGAGGCGGCGCGTATCGCGATGACGCGGTTCATCAAGCGCGGCGGCAAGGTGTGGATCCGGATCTTCCCGGACAAACCGATTACGAAGAAGCCGGCCGAAGTCCGCATGGGTTCGGGCAAGGGGCCGCTGGACCACTGGTCGGCGGTAGTGCGGCCGGGCAAGATTCTGTTTGAGATGGAAGGCGTGCCGCTGGATGTCGCCAAGGAAGCGATGCGGCTGGCCGCGATGAAACTGGCGATCCCGACCAAGGTCGTGGCGCGCCAGCCTTACGAGTAGGACAAGAGGACGACGCGGATGAAAGCGGACAAAGTTCGGCAACTGGATACGGCGGAGATCGAGAAGCAGTTGAAGGAAGGCCAGGAGAAAGCCTTCCGGATCCGGTTCCAGCTGCGGATGGGGCAGACCGACGGGGTGAAGAACCTCCGGGAGCTGCGCAAGGACCGGGCGCGGCAGCTGACGATTCTGCGGGAGCGGGCGTTGCGTCCGGCGGAAGCGGCGCCGGCGGCGGTGCAGCCTGCGGGGAAGCCCGCCGTGAAGAAAGCCGTCAAGAAGACGGCCGCGGCGAAGAAGACGGAAGCAAAGGGATAGCGAGCCATGGCCGAAGCGAAGACGACGAAGAAGAACGAGAAGGTCGGCGAGGTGGTGTCGACCCGCATGGCCAAGACCATCGTGGTGATGGTGGAGCGGAAGGTCTCGCATCCGTTGTACCGCCGGGTGGTGACGAAGCGGAAGAAATTTTATGCGCACGACGAAAAGGGCGAGGCGAAGCCGGGCGATGTGGTGCGGATCATCGAGTGCCGGCCGCTGAGCGCGCTGAAGCGCTGGATGCTGGACGGGATCGTGCGGCGGGCCGTGCAGGTGACCATGGAGGCCGCCATCGAGCCGGCCGACGCGGGCAAGCCGAAGACGGTGAAAAAGAAGTAGGCAAGTGCGGGCGAGGTTTCAGGAGACGCGAACATGATCGGGATGCGAACAATCCTCGAGGTCGCCGACAACAGCGGAGCGCGGCGTTTGAGCTGCATTCTGCCGCGCGGCGGGGACAAGGGGCTGCGCGCGGGGTTGGGGGACATCATCACGGCGAGCGTGAAGGAAGCGGCGCCGGATTCCGCCATCAAGAAGGGCAAGGTGGTCCGCTGCGTCATTGTGCGGATGCGCAAGGAGACGCGGCGCAAGGACGGCACCTACATCCGGTTCGACTCGAACGCCGCGGTGCTGGTGAACGAACTGGGCGAGCCGGTGGGCACGCGCATCTTCGGGCCGGTGGCGCGCGAGCTGCGCGATAAGCGCTTCATGAAGATCGTGTCGCTCGCCCCGGAGGTGATCTAACATGCCGCGCAAGCTAACGCCCCGGCGCCACCAGAACGCGCCGCAGAACACGCTGAAGACCAAGATCCGGAAGAACGATACGGTCATGATTATCGCCGGCGAGGACGCCGGCAAGACGGGCCGGGTGATCGAAGTGGACCGGGACAAGGGCCGGGTTCTGGTGGAAGGCCGGAAGCTGGTCAAGAAGCACGTGAAGCCGAACCCGCAGAAGCAGATCAAGGGCGGGATCGCGGAGCGGGAAGCGCCGATCCACCTTTCGAACGTAATGCTGGTGAATTCGGAAGGGAAGCCGACGCGGGTCGGCGTACGGCTGGAAGGCGCGGGCGCGGGCGCCAAGCGGGTGCGCGTCGCGCGCAAGGGCGGCGAGACGCTCGATAAGAAGGGTTAGAAGGTCATGGCGGCGAGACTGAAACAGCACTATCTGAAGCAGGTGATCCCGGCGCTCACCAAGGAATTCGGCTACGCGAACGTGATGGCGGTGCCGAAGATCCAGAAGGTGTCGGTCAACATCGGGCTGGGCGAGGCGACGCAGAACGCGAAGCTGATGGACGGCGCGGTGAACGAACTGGGCCAGATCACGGGCCAGAAGCCGGTGGTGACGAAGGCGCGGAAGTCGATCGCGGCGTTCAAGCTGCGCGAGGGTATGCCGATCGGGTGCGCGGTGACGCTGCGCGGGGACCAGATGTACGAGTTCCTGGACCGGCTGATGAACGTGGCGCTGCCGCGGGTGCGCGACTTCCGGGGCGTTTCGACGAAGAGCTTCGACGGGCGCGGCAACTACACGCTGGGCGTGAAGGACCAGCTGATTTTCCCCGAGATCGACTACAACAAGGTCGAGAAGGCGAAGGGGATGAACATTTGCATTACGACGACGGCCAAGACCGACGCCGAGGGTCTGGCGCTGCTGAAGCATCTCGGCATGCCGTTCCGGCAGTAGGAGACGGGGTCCACAAACGATGGCGACGACCGCGAAGATTGCGAAGGATTTGAAGCTCCACAAGGCGAAGCTGGCCAAGAAGCCGAAGCTGGCGTGCCGGCACCGGAACCGGTGTTTCCGGTGCGGGCGGCCGCGGGGCTACCTGCGGAAGTTCGGCCTGTGCCGGATTTGTTTCCGGAACCTGGCGCTCGCCGGGGAAGTGCCGGGCGTGACGAAGGCCAGCTGGTAGGGACCGAGGGAACAGAACTATGACGAGCGATCCGATTGCCGACATGTTGACGCGGGTGCGCAACGCAATGCTGGCGCGCCATGCGAAGGTGGATGTGCCGGCCTCGAAGCTGAAGACGGAGATTGCCCGGATTCTGAAGGAAGAGGGCTACATCGCCAACTACAAGCTGACGGAAGAAGGCGCGAAGAAGTCGATCCGGATTTACCTGAAGTACACGCCGGGCAACGTGCCGGTGATCGCGCAGATTGAGCGCGTGTCGCGGCCGGGCTGCCGGGTGTATGTGGGGTCCGGGGATGTGCCGCGCGTGCTGGGCGGGCTGGGGATCAACATCCTGACGACCGCGAAGGGCGTCATGACGGGGGCCACGGCGCGCAAGGAAGGCGTGGGCGGCGAAGTGCTCTGCCAGGTCTGGTAGCGGAGTCGACCGAGGGAACTATGTCACGAGTAGGAAAAAAACCGATTCCGGTGCCGAAGGGCGTGAAGGTGTCGATCGGCGGCGAACTGGCGGTCGAAGGGCCGAAGGGGAAGCTGTCGGTGCCGATTCCGGCGGGCGTGCGGATCGTCGACAAGACGGGCACGCTCGAAGTGGAGCGGGACAGTGACCAATACGCGGCGCTGCACGGGCTAACGCGCGCGCTGGCGGCGAACGCGGTGACGGGCGTGTCGACGGGCTTCACGACCGAGATGGACATCGTGGGCGTCGGCTACCGCGCCGACGTGAAGGGCCGCATCGCGACGTTCACGCTAGGCTATTCGCACCCCATCGAAGTGTATCTGCCGGACGGCGTCGACATGAAGGTCGACAAGCAGACCCACGTGGTACTGACGTCGCACGACAAGCAGTTGCTGGGCCAGGTGGCGGCGAACATCCGCGGGCTGCGTCCGCCGGAGCCGTACAAGCAGAAGGGCATCCGGTACACGGGTGAAGTGCTGCGCAAGAAGGCCGGCAAGACCGGGGCGGGAGGCAAGTAATGGCGGGCGAATCGAGAGACGTGATCCGGCAGCGCATCCACAAGCGCATCCGGCGGCGCGTGACGGGGACGGCCGAGCGGCCGCGGCTGGCGGTGTTCCGGAGCCTGAATCACATTTACGCGCAGGTGATCGACGACACGAAGGGCGTGACGCTGGCGGCGGCGTCGTCGAACGAGAAGAGCGCGCCGACGAAGTCCGGCGGCAACGTGGCCGGGGCGAAGGAAATCGGCAAGCTGGTGGCCACGCGGGCCAAGGAAAAAGGGATTGCGAAGGTGGTATTCGATCGCGGCGGATACCTGTACCACGGGCGCGTGAAGGCGCTCGCCGACGCCGCGCGCGAAGCAGGATTGGAGTTCTAACGACATGCCGGGCATTCCGCAGAAGCGCGTCGAAGCGCAGGGACTGAACCTGAAGGAGCAAGTGGTCTCCATCAACCGCGTCACCAAAGTGGTGAAGGGCGGCAAGAACTTGAGCTTCTCGGCGCTGGTGGTGGTGGGCGATCCGGGAGCGAAGATCGTGGGTTTCGGCACGGGCAAGGCCAAGGAAGTGCCGGCGGCGATCAAGAAGGGCATCGAAAGCGCGAAGAAGAATCTCCGCAAGGTGCACGTGCTGGCGACGACCATCCAGCACCCGGTGATCGGGCGGTTCGGCAGCGGCATGGTGCTGCTGAAGCCGGCGCCGGCCGGCACGGGCGTGATCGCGGGCGGACCGGTGCGCGCGGTGATCGAGGCGGTGGGGATCCCGAACGTGCTGACGAAGTCGCTGGGTTCGCACAACCCGCACAACGTGGTGAAGGCGACGATCGCGGCGCTCGAGGGTCTGCGGGACAAGAACGAAGTGGCTGACCTGCGCGGCATCGCGGTCGAGAAGGTCCACGCGTAAGGAGCGGCAAACGATGGCGGCGACAATCAAGATCAAGCTGGTGAAGAGCCCGATTTGCACGCCGGAAAAGCACAAGCAGATCGTGCGGGCGCTGGGATTGCGGAAGATGCACCAGGTGGTGGAGAAGCCCGACACGGCGGGTTTCCGGGGCATGGTGAAGAAAGTGCCGCACCTGCTGGCGCTGGTGGACTAGGGCGAGGGACGGGATATGGATCTCAGCAAGCTGAAACAGCCCAAGGGGCAGGTGAAGAAGAAGCGCCGGCTCGGGCAGGGCATGGGCACGGGGCGCGGCAAGTATTCGGGCCGCGGCGCCAAGGGGCAGCACTCGATTTCGGGCTTCTCGCTGATGCGGGGCTTCGAGGGCGGCCAGATGCCGCTGCACCGGCGGCTGCCCAAGCGGGGCTTCTCGAACGCCATGTTCAAGAAGGAATTCGCGGTGGTGAACGTGGACGTGCTGGAAGCGCTGCCCGGCGACACTTTCGATCCGGCGCGGCTGGCCGAGCTCGGCGTGGTGAAGAAGCTGCTCTCCGGCCTGAAGATTCTGGGCAGCGGCGAGTTGACGCGCAAGCTCACGGTGAAGGCGCACCACTTTTCCAAGACCGCCGCGGACAAGATCCAGAAGGCGGGCGGCACGGTGGAAGTGATCGCGGTGAAGGCTCCGGGCCCGCCGCCGAAGGGCACGCCGCCGGCGCCCCAGGCTGGCGGGATGACGGCCGCGAAGCCCGCCAAGGAAGCGAAGCCCAAGAAGCAGTGACGGGAGTAGCGCGATGAACAAGTTTTTCGAAGCCGTCGCGAACGTGTTCCGGATTCCGGACCTTCGCAACCGCGTGTTGTTCACGCTGGCCATGCTCGCGGTCTACCGCCTGGGCGGACATGTTCCAACGCCGGGCATCGACACGAACAAGCTCGAGCAGTTTTTCCAGCAGAACCAGGGGACGCTGTTCGGCTTCCTCGACCTGTTCAGCGGCGGCATGTTCCGGCGGCTGACGGTGTTCGCGCTGGGCATCATGCCGTACATCACTTCGTCGATCATTCTGCAGT
>CAYYID010000116.1:0-9920 GCA_964471915.1 uncultured Solibacteraceae bacterium
TCTGCGCACCGATCCGCCGACTTCAAATTATTATAGTATAACACGCCTGGATCGCCTAGCGGCTCCGGGTTAGTTGTGCGACCCCACGGCGTTGCAATAGGGGAAAATTCGACGGCCGCCTCCGGCGCCGATCCGCTCGGGACCGAACCGGATCAGGCGTTCTGCAACTCGTGGAGCTTCGCGCCCGTAGCCGCTTCGACATCCGCGTGCAGCGAGTTCCCGTGCGCGTCCATCGTGACGATGGCCAGCAGTCCCTTTAGCCGCAGGTTCCACATCGCCTCCGGGATGCCGAACTCCATGTAATGCACGCCGAGCACCTTCTCGACCGACCGCGCATAAAACTGCGCCGCGCCGCCGATCGCGTGCAGGTACACCGCGCCCTTTTCCTGCATCGCGGCGAGCGTCTTCTTGCCCATGCCGCCCTTGCCGATCACGGCGCGGACGCCGTACTTGCGGATGATGTCGCCCTGGTACGGTTCCTCGCGGATCGACGTGGTCGGTCCGGCGGCCTTCACGAACCACTCGCCGTTCTCCTGGAGCATCACGGGGCCGCAGTGGTAGATCACCTGGCCGTCGAGCGGCACCGGCGGCTCGTGGCTCGCCAGGTGGTGGTGCACGGCGTCACGGCCCGTATAGACTTCGCCCTGCAAGAGCACGATGTCGCCGACTTTCAGCGACCGCATCTGCGCTTCGCTGAGCGGCGGCGTCAGCACGATCTCGCGGCCGGTGAGGGGGAACCCGGCGGAGCGCGCCATGCGATCCACCGGACGCTCCGGATCCCGGTACAGCCACTTCGTGATCGCGCCGGTTTGGGGATCCAGGCGCACGCCGAGCCGCCGGAACGCCCAGCAGTCATAGGCGACGCTGACAAAGAAGCTCGCGGGCAGGCGGTTCGCGGCAGTGATCTTGCAGCCGATCAGGCTCGCTTTGCCGCCGAAGCCCATGGCGCCCACGCCGATCCGGTTGGCCTCGTCCATGATTTCGGCCTCGAGCCTGGCAAGGTCCGGATGCGGATTCACGTCGTCGAGCGTGCGCAGCAACTGTTCTTTGGCCAGCACATAGCCGTGCGCGCGGTCGCTGCCGATGCACACGCCCACGGCGCCGGGCGCGCAGCCCTGGCCCTGCGCCTGCCACACGGCGTGCAGGATGCACTTGCGCACGCCTTCGAGCGTGCGGTCCGCGCGGCCCAGGTGGTCGAGTTCCTGGGGCAGCGAGTACTGGATGTTCTTGTTCTCGCAGCCGCCGCCCTTGAGTACCAGCTTCACTTCGATTTCGTCCTGTTCCCACTGCCCGAAGTGGAGCACCGGGGTCTCGACGCCCAGGTTATCGCCGGTGTTCTTGCCGGTGAGCGAATCGACCGAGTTCGGCCGCAGCTTGCCTTTCTTCGTCGCCTCCGCCACCGCGGCGCGGATGGCTTTCTTCATCTCGATCTGGTTCACGCCGACGGGCGTGTGGATGAAGAACGTCGGCATGCCGGTGTCCTGGCAGATGGGACCGGCGTCCTCGTGGGCCATGTCGATGTTGGAGGCGATGATCTCCAGCGCCTGCGCGGACTGGGTGCCCGGCGTCTCGGCGGCCATGGCGACGCCCATGGCGGCGCGCACATCGGGCGGGAGGTTCGTGGAGGTCTGGGTGATGAGTTCGACGAGCGAGCTGTGCAGGAAGTCCATGGGTTACTTGAATGTTAGCGCGGTCCGCGGAGCCAGTTCTCCACGCGCAGCCCCGGGACGCGGGAGAACTCGCGCTCGTTGTTTGTCACCAATGTCACTCCCAGGTGAAGTGCCTGTGCCGCGATCAGGAGGTCGTTTGCGCCGATGCGCGCGCCCGCCTTTTCCAACTCCAGGCGGACCCGGCCGTACGCATCCGCCATTGCGGCTTCCAGGGCCAGCACCGGCAGGCCGCCGGCCAGGGCGCGCACGGCCGCCAGATTCTGCTCCGGCCGGGCGCTCTTCAAAGCTCCGAACGTCAGTTCCAGCACAGTCACGACCGAAAGGCCCGCCTCACCCGCCGGTAAGCGGGCAAAGCGCGCCGCCAGTGCGGGTTGCCGCCGGCGCAGCAGTTCTACGCAAACGTCGGTATCCAGGAGGTAGCGCACGGACCTACAGCTTCTTCCGGCGGTCGAGCGGCGGCTGCCGGCGTCCCTTCGCGAAGAAGTCCGCAGACACGGGTGGCAAGGCGGCGACCACGTCGCCCAACGTGCGGGGAACGGGCCGCACGATCAGTTCTTCGCCGCGGCGGAGGATCTCGACTTCCTTCGTATCCAGACGGAACTCCTTCGGGATCCGGATCGCCGTCGAGTTGCCGCTGCGGAACACTTTGGTGATCGCCATGGCTCCAGTATATACGGCCTGTATATACGCCCCTACTCCGCCAGCGCCCGCTCGATCAGCGGACGCACGTCCCGCTGCAACGCGACCCCGGCCGCGAGCGTCTTGCGCACGAACAGAAACGCCCCGTAGCGCCGCTCGCGGTCGATCCACGGATACGCTCCCCAGGCTCCGGGATCGCTCACAATCCGCGGCTGGCCCCCGCTGGTCACCGCGTCGAACCACCAGCCCATGCCGTAGCCGTAGGCCTCGGTATCCGAGATCGGGTTGCGGAACGCCGCGCCGTTCGAAGTCTGCATGGCGCGGACCAGCTCGGCGGAAAGAATCCGCCGGCCCTGGTGCAGGCCGCCGGCGAGGTGCATCTTCAGCAGCTTTCCGTAACTCGCGAGATCCGTGCGTCCGCCGCCGCCGAGGCGGCCGGTCGACAGAGGTACGTAAGTGAAGTTCATCCCCAGCGGCTGCGCGAGCGCCGCCGCGAAGAACGCATCCCAGCTCTTGCCGGACACCACCTCCGCCACGCGCCCGGCCACCGTCAGCCCCAGGTTGCCGTAGATAAAGCGCTCGCCGGGGGTCGCGGCCAGCGGCGCCCGCGCAATCTCGAGGGCGGCTTCCGCGAGCGGCATCTCGTCGCTAAAGCCGCGCCACGAGGCCGGCAGGCCCGAACTCATCGACAGCAACTGCCGCACGGTCACCGCGCTCTTGTCGCCGCCGAAAGCCGGAACGTACTTCGCGGCGGGATCCTCCAGCCGCAGCGCGTCCTTTTCGACCAGCGTGAGCACCGCGCTTACCGTCGCGATCTTCGAAGCGGAGCGCAGCACATCCACGTGGCCCAGGTCCGTGCCCGCGGCGTGCGCGCAGAGATCCTGGCCGTCCTTGGTCAGCAGCAAGCACGCCCACGGGACCTCGCCCTTCGCAACAGCGGAGTCCAGGCGTTCGCGCACGGCAGCAAAGCGCGCCGGTTGCGCAGCCGCGGGGATTCCGGCCGCGAGGGCCAGAAAGGCGCGGCGGGGGAGAAGCACCATTGTTCCAGCATATACGGCTCCGCGGATGCGCTATCGTCGAAGTCCGTGCGCCTCTTGCTCGCGATCGCTATGCTGGGGTGCGCCGCGGTCCGCGCGCAGCAGCCATTCTTCGTCGACGACGCGGACACCACGGCGCGCCGCCGCTTTCACTTCGAGTTCAGCAACCAGTACTCCGGGCTACAGCGCATCGCCTTCCCCAACCTGCGTCAGAACGCGAGCGTGGTGCAGTGGAACTACGGGCTGACGGACCGGCTCGAGCTGGGCATCGACGCGCCGCTGATCGTCATCCGTAACGCGCCCTCTCCCCTGCCGCGCACGCCGGTGGGCCTGGGCGACGTCAACTTCACGCTGAAATGGAACGTGCGGCGGGAGCGGCCGGACTCGCGGTGGCCGGCGTTTTCGATCGCCACCGCTGTCGAGACCCCGACCGGCGACAGCGACACCCAACTCGGCTCCGGCGTCACCGATTACGGCTGCAACACTATCCTGCAGAAATCGCTGTCGGACCGCCTGACGCTCCGCATCAACAACGGCCTCCTGTTCGCCGGCAACACCCTGACCGGCGCGGTCGGACTCCGAGCGCAAGGGCTGGTCTATACGGGCGGCGCGTCGCTCACCCGGCAGTTCTCGCGCGGGTTGCTGCTCGGCGGGGAACTCACCGGCGCGGTGGCCGAGAAGAACGAGGTGACCAAGAGCTCGCTGCAGGTGCAGCTCGGGGGGAAGCTGGCGCTGTCGCGCAACGTCACCCTCGATTTCGGCTTGCTGCGCGGCTGGTATGTCGGCGCGCCGCGCTTTGCGGCCCAGTTGGGTCTCTCGGTCGACTTCTGAAGCGCGGCTACTCGAGCCGGATCCGAACCTGCGCCGTCAGCCCCGGCCGCACCGCCAGCGTCGGCGAGAGGAACTCGACAAACACCTGCGTGCCCTTCACTTCGCGGACCCGCCCCGCCAGTTCCTGCCCGCCCAGTTCCGCGATCTGCACCCCCGCCGCCTGCCCCGCCTTTACGCGCGCCAGCACCGGGGGGGGCGGCTCCACCACGACGTCGAGCTGCGTCAGGTCCACGGCGATGGTGAACAGGTCCGTCATCTCCGTACTCACGCTCTCGCCCGCGGCGCCGCGGTGCGACAGCAGCATGCCGTCGACGGGGGACTTCAGTTCGCTGCCGGCCAGCGCCTCGGCGGCCTCCTCGGCCTCCTGGCGCCGCTCGGCGATTGCCTGGCGCGCGGCGTCCAGTTGCTTCTGGATGCCGGCGGCGCTCTCCGCCACCAGCTTCGCGTTCGTCTGCGCCGTTTCGTAGAGCTGCTTCACCTCGTTGAACTCGCGCTCGGCTTTCTCGAACGTGCGGCGGGGAGTGGCCCCCTCGCCGAGCAGCATCTTCTGCCGTTCGTAAGCCTTGCGCAGGCGCTCGAAGTCGTCCCGCAACCGCTCGGCCGCCGCTTCCGCCCGCGAAGTCTCCAGGCGCGCCGCCGTCAGCGAACTGTCGAAGACCGCCGCCTTCGATTCCGCCTTTTCCAGCTCCAGCGCCGCCCGCTCCTTCTCCACTTCCAGCTTGCCGCTGCGGATGCGCGCCAGCGGCTGCCCTTCGGAGACGTCCTCGTTGTCATCCACCAGGAACGCTTCGATCACCCCGGACGCCAGGGCGGCGACGTTCACCGTGTGCTGCGCGTGAATGACGCCCGAGAGGCTGACTTCTTTGCCGAGGGGCGCCTCCGCCGCGGGCGCGGCGGCCGGCGCGGGTGCTTCCGCGGACCGCCAGCGCGAGAGCGCTCCGGTGGCGATCGCCGCCAGCACGGCTACCCCGGCAATGAGAATCCATTTGCCTCGCATCCGTCCTTGATGATAGACGAGTGCGGGGGCGTTAGACTTCGTTCTTACGGGGAGGTTCCGCGACCGGCTCCGGTTGCAGGACGCTGGATACGAACGGACTCACGCGCCGGGGGTTGTCGTCTTCGCCGTCGGCCGGCGCCTGCAAGGAAGCCCGCCAGCGGCGGAGCCACTCGATCGCCCACGCCACGGGACCCGACGCGCGGGGCCGCTCCACCGAGGAGGTCGCGGCCGCCGGAGGCGTTGCCGGTTCTTGAGGCGACGCCGCCAGAGATGCGGCCAGCAGCACCGCCAGCCCCAGCAACCGGATGATCGACAGACCGTTTCGCAAATAGCCCCCGCTACAGACCTTTGCGGCAGACTATCACGACAGCCGTAACGGTTCTTGCACGGAAGTAACTTGTTGGGACGAAATCCGCATGGTCCGCCCCGCCGTTTTCGGCTATATTGAAGGGCGATAATCCGGCGGCAGGCCGGCGGAGGTTCGGATGGGGGAATTGCGGCTCGGAGACATTCTTGACGACTACTGCATCAAGTGTAAACGCCTGACCAACCACCAGATCGTTTCCCTGCTGAATGGCGCCGCCGCCAAAGTCCGCTGCTGCACCTGCTACAACGATCACGACTACCGGCACGAGCAGATCCCGCCGACCAAAAAGGAACTGAAGCTCGCCGAACTCGCCGCGCAGGCGCTGGCCGCCGGCGGGGATCCAGTGGCGGAAGCCGCGCCCGCCGCCGAGCCGGAACCGGCCCCGGCCCCGCCGCCGAAGAAGACCAGCGTCAAGAAGCTGAAGCGCTAGTCTGCAGCCCCGCTCATGGCGATCGACTCCTACCGCTTCCTGGACTTTGCCTCCCGGCAGGTGATGAAGGCCTGGGCCGCGCGCGAGCAGGCGGGTTCGGTGCCGTTCACTCCCCTGCCCCGTCCGCTGGCGGCCTGCACCGTAGCCCTGGTCTCCACGTCCGGCGTGGCGCGCCGTGACGACACGCCCTTCGACCAGGAGGGCGAACGCCGCAACCCCTGGTGGGGGGACCCCAGCTTCCGCCGCATCCCGCTCGGCACCACCGAAAGCGCCATCCAGATCCAGCACCTCCACATCGACCCGCGGTTCGGCGAAGCGGACCTCGATGTCGTGCTGCCCATGCGCCGTCTCGAAGAGCTCGCCGCTGAGGGCTTCGTGGGGCGTGCCGCGCCGACGCACTACTCGATCATGGGCTACATCCTCGACGCGCGGGAACTGGTCGGGAAGACCGCGCCGGCGTTGGCCGCCGCCATGCTGGCTGAGCACGTGGACGCCGCGGCGCTGGTGCCCGCCTGACCCTTCTGTTGCCGGTCCGTGGGACTGGTGCAGCGGGTGCTCGAGCAGCACGGCATCGCGACCGTATCGCTCTCGATGATTCCGGACCTGACGCGCGCCACCGGCGCGCCGCGCCTGGCTGGCATCGCGTACCCGATGGGCCGCCCCATGGGGCGGCCGGGCGACGCCGCGGGCCAACGCGAGGTGCTGCGCGCCACGCTGCGGCTGCTCGAAAGCGCCGCAGGACCGGGCACGTATGAAGAACTGCCGTTCGTGTGGCCGGAATCGCCGGGCGAGGTGAGCCGCGCCTCCCGCGACGTCCCGCCCCCGCCGATCGCGGACCTGCTGCGGAAAAAGCCCTGGCTGCTCGCGGATTTGTACAGCGGGAAGATCCCGACCGCGGAGTAGGCCGCGCCTAACGGCAACGTCCCGCCGCCACTTCGACCTCGGCTGCGATGAATCCGAACGCCGCCCAGTTCGCCTCGTCCGCCATGAGCTTGTTCCACAGCGTGCAGGCTTTCTCGCGCTCGCCGCGGATCCAGGCGAAGTTCGCGATGGGGTAGCCCAGCGCCATCAGCGAGGATCCGCTAAGCTTCGCCGATTCGAAGACGCTCTCCGGCCGTTCGCCTTTGTAGAACAGCAGGGCGTTGAGATAGGCGACGTTTTCCTTGACGGTCATCTTGTCGGTGATCCCGGCCACTAGCTTCCCGGCCGCGGCGGTATCGCCGGCGCGGCGCAGCGCCGCGAACCGCCAGTTCGCCATGGCGACCTTGGAATCGTCGTCGAGACCGGCGCAGGAGCGCCATTCCTTGGGCATGCTGCCCGCGGACGCGCCGCTCCAGTCCAGGCACGCGCCGTAGGTCTTTGCCGCCGCCGCGAACTTGCCCGAGAGATACTGCGCCAGGCCGAGATGGTAGATCACATCGAAACTGCCCGGAGCGATCTTGCGAGCCTTGTCGAGATCCCGGACGGCGTCACGGAACCGGCGCGTCGAGATGTAGCGGTGGCCGCGGAACCGGTACGCCTGGACGTCGCCCGGCGCCGCCGCGATCAGCTTGGTGTAAATCGGGATCGACCGGTCGAACTGCAGCACGCGGTCATAGGCGCGGGCCAGCGCCAGTTGCTTCGCGGCGTCGCCGGGAGCGGCGGCCGCCGCCTGTTCCGCAGCCGCCGTGTCGGCGGTCGCCGCCTGCGAAACGAACTTCTTCCCCAAGGGCGACGTAATCTGCGGACGCGGCGCCTGAGCGAACAGCGCCGTTCCGAGCATCAGGCAGCATACGGTTCTCATAGGTCCTCCGGTGTATCACATCCTGGGCTTCAACGGCCGAAAACGCGCTCCAGCCACGGCCCGATAACCCCGCGAGCCTTCGAAGGATACCGGTGCCCGCCCTCGAACTGGTGGAACTCCACGTCCCGCGCGTGCCGCCGCAGCCGCGCCGGAAAGCCCTCGGTGACGGCGGCCGGGAAGAACTCGTCGTCGCTCCGCGCGATGTGCAGCAGCGGCGTCGCGAAGTCGTGATACTTGGCTTCGTCCCAGTCCTTGGGCACGCCGCCGCAGATGCCGATCACCCCCGCCGCGCCGTCCGGGTGGGTTCCGATAAAGCGATAGTTCAAGCCCACGGGCTGCGAAAAGCCGACCAGCACGGTGCGGCTGGCCGGGATCCCGAAGCGCGCCGTCAACTCGTCGCGCACCTGGTGCACGATCGCATGGTGGGTCCGGATGTTGTCGTCGCCATGGACGCGCGTGCCCCAGTTGTAGCCGATCTCGCTCGACTGGGGTCCGGAGCCCAGGTAGAACTGGTTCGGCGCCTGAATCGCCGCCACCACGTGGTGCGCCCCCACGCTGGGCACGGTGAGGCGCAGCATCGCCTCCGGATTGGATCCGTAACCATGCAGCGTCAGCACCAGCAGCGCGCGCGCGTCCGGCCGCTCGGGCGCGTGCAGCAGGTAGCGTCCGGCCAGCGGCCGGGAGTAGGCGCAGACCTCCGGGGTCCGGGTGGCTAAAGGCGAGGGATTCTCTTGGTCGATCATAGAAGAGGCTAGGATGGCAGGAGCAGTTCTCAGTCAGGGTAATACACCGGCGGCGGAGGGGCGGCGGGCATGCAGTTGAACAGTACAACGCTCGAGCAACTGCTGGAAGAACTGCCGTTGCCCGTGGTCGCCAAGGACCGGGACGGGGTGATCCGGATCCTGAACCGGCGCGCGCGGGAGCTGTATGCGCCGTTCGGAATCGCCACCGGGGGGCGGCTGCCCGAGATTCTGGACCGGCTCGGGCAGCAGGATCTGAAGGTCGAAATCGACCGCGCGGACCGCGAGGTGCTGCGTTCCGGCTTCAGCAGCGTGGTGTTCCGCATGCGCCCCCGGCCGGACCTGCCGGACGGACCGCAGAACGAAAGTCAGTGGCGCAACAGCCGCTTCCTCGTGCGCGACCCCGAATGGGGCGACCTGATCGTCGCGCTCGCGGAGAACATCACCGAGTCCGCGCGCGTCGAGCAGGCCTTGCGCGACAGCGAAGAACTGTTCCGCCTGGTGTGGGAACAGAGCTGCGACGCGATGCGGCTGATCGACGAGCACGGTCTGATTCTCGGCGTGAATGACGCGTTCTGCCGCATGACGGGGCGCGCCCGGGCGGATCTCGAGGGCCAGCCGATGTGGAACATGTACGACGCCATCCCGGACGCGCAGCGCGCGGCGTTTCTCCGGGGGCTCTTCGCCACGGGCCACCGCCCGTTCGAAGACCACTTCTATGAACGCCCGGACGGCCGCGTCGTGTGGTGCGAGGTCAGCTACGCGCCGCTCACCAGCGCCACGCGGGGCCAACTGATGCTCAGCATCTTCCGCGACATCACCGAGCGAAAACGGTACGAAGCGGAATTGCTGGCCGCCAAGGAAGCCGCCGAACGCGCCACCGCCGCCAAGAACCAGTTCCTCACCAACATCAGCCACGAGCTGCGCACCCCGATGCAGGCCATTCTCGGGCTCTGCGACACCATGCTCGACACGGGTTTGACCGCCGGCCAGCAGGAGCTATTGCGCACCACCCGCGAATCGGCCGAGGCGCTGCACCTGCTGCTCGACGAGCTGCTCGACTTCTCGCGGTTCGAAGCCGGCGGCCTGACGCTCGATCCGGCCCCGTTCGACTTGCCGGAGTTGCTCGCCAAGCTGCACCGCGCGCTCGCGCCGCGCGCCTCTTCGCGGGGCCTGGCGTTCGAGCTGCGCACGCCCGCGGGATTGCCGCAGTGGCTGACGGGCGACGCCTTTCGCCTGCGCCAGGTGCTGCTGAACCTGCTGGGCAACGCCATCAAGTTCACCAGCGAGGGCTTCGTGCGCCTGACCGTCGCACCGCTCGCCGCCCCGGACGGCGCCGCGCGGCTGCGCTTCCAGGTCTGTGATTCCGGCATCGGCATCCCCCCGGACCAGCAGCAGGAGATCTTCCAGCCCTTCGTGCAGGCCG
>CAYYID010000117.1:0-9896 GCA_964471915.1 uncultured Solibacteraceae bacterium
GGGGCGGGTGCTGGGAGAAATAGCAGTCGCGAAGTTGCGCGAAGGCCTCCGGGTTTTCGTTGGGGAGCAATTGCTGGGCCTGGAGCCCGTGTTTCGTCGCGTTCTGCGCGGACTTGGCTTTGCCTTCGGGCGTGCGGGGTCCGGTGGCGTGGTTCTCGGTCATGACTCTGATTCCTCCTGATTCACCCGCCGCCTACCGGCGGCGGCTCCGTTGTTCAGCCGCCGATTAAGGGCGGTTTCGACGTCAGAGTAGGGGGCGACGCAACGGGACCCGCCACGTCGGTTTCGGCAAGTGGCGCAGAATCAGCGAGAAGAAAATTTTCGAAGCTCGTGACTGGGTTATGGCGCCTCTCACCGTCAACGAGGCGGGGATCCGGATCAACAACGGCTGACGGAGATGAAGTTTTGATGAAATTCAGGAATGACCCGTCTGTCACACTCGCGTCGCGGGGCGAACGTTTCAGTTGAAACAGGAAAGTCGGCTCTGTGATCACGCTCGCGGCGAAGAAATGTCTTGACAAAAAGATCTTGTGGGCAAATGCTGGAGGTGACTTAGCTGCAGAAAGGGGACTGAGAGGTTTATGTCTACCCTAAGGCTAAAGACGCTAGGTATCATCGTTGGAGTCCTCGCGGGACCCGCATTCAGTCAGTGTACTTTCACGCTCGCTCCAGTCAACACTGCGTTCCCGGCCAGTGGCGGTCTTGGCACCGCATTGCTAACAGTAACAGCAAATCCACCGGATACCAGTTGCCCCTGGACGGCTGCCGCGCCCGGCGCAGCGTGGATCACTTTCAATTTCGCTCCTGCCGACGGGAAGGGGAGCAAACTGATTGAGTACACCGTGGCGCCAAACTACGGCCCGGCTCGGACCGGAGTGGTCCAAGTGGCAGGGCGAGCGTTTCAGATTACTCAGGCAACGAACTTGCAACAATTCTCCGATGTGCCACCTTCGTCGCCGTTCTTCAACTACATTTCGTTGCTGGTAGGGAACGGAATCACCGCAGGGTGTGCCACAAACCCGCCGCGCTACTGTCCGACCGACCAACTCAATCGCGCCCAGATGGCCGTATTCGTCGTAGCAGCCTACAACCTCGCGACGGGATCGCCATTGACCTACTCGACGACGCCGTACTTTCAGGATGTTACGCCGGACGGCGAATGGGCTCTCTATTTTCCGTACATTCAGCGACTCAAGGAGCTGGGCATAACGAACGGATGCTCCGTAAGCCCTCCGCTGTACTGCCCGGCGTCGGGCATCCCGCATGAGCAAATGGCGGTCTTCATGATCGGAACTTGGAGGCTCGTAAACAATGTTCCTTCGAATTTTCCTTACACGGCGACGCCTTACTTCTCCGACGTGTCGTCTGGTTCCCCCTACTTCAAGTTCATACAGAAGATGCGGGATCTCGGATTCTGGACCGGCTGCGGGAACGGACAATACTGTCCCGCCAGTGTCGTAACACGAGAGCAGGCGTCACAGTTGGTGATGTGCAGTATTCTCAACGCGGCTCCACCGCCGCTCACCACTACTATCTCGAGTTCGCCCCCCGGCCTGACGATCACAGTCGACGGTGTGAGTTGCAGCGCGCCATGCGGCTATTCCTGGACTCCCGGTACCCAGCATACCCTGGAGGCACAAGCGCAGGTGAGCAGCGCGTCGTGGTACGGGTTTTCGAGCTGGGGCGACGGGGTTGGGTCACAGACGCGGACCGAAGCGGTTCCCTTCAAATCGTCGTACCAGGCGAACTTCGCGCTCAATTCCGGAGCTTTGCCTGCGATCACGGGTCCCAGCAGCCTGCACTCGAATCTGAGTCACCTCAACTTCACGTACTACGGGCACGCTTTCCTGGCCCAGAACGTCGGGTATTCGCTGAGCTGTCCGCCGTTGTCCACGGTGCGTCAGTGCTTTCAGACCATCCTCGGCGAGCTACGCAGCCAGAGGGTTTCCGGCATCCGCATCTTCGTCCCGGTGTGCGGTGACGGCGCCCAAGACGGGGCTTTTAACTGCACTTCATCCCCGACACCGCCATCCTGGCAGAGCCGGACCTGGAACCCGGGCAACAACGCGGTCCAGCAGACCTGGATCAACAACGCGACCACCTTTTTCCTGGACCTACAGGCGGCGGGAATTCAAAACGTAGCGCTGACCTTCGTACACAGCGACTTCCCGACGTTCGAAAGGCCGAAAACGGATCCCGCGGTACAGCCGCCAGGGTTCCCTGCGACTCAACACTGCGGGAATACACCGGACACGATCCTGTTCAACGCTACAGCCCCATTCGGCTTCAAGCCGGCCGATAAGTACCCGCTGGGCCAGGCAGACAACGAGGCCTACAACTGCGCTGCCCGAAACCCGTACTTCATCGGCTGGAAGAACCAGTTCGACATGATCAACGCGCTGCTGGCGGCCGCTCGCGGCAGGGTGAACGTCTCCGAGCTGGAAATGGAGCAGGAGATGAACTTGCGGGATTTCACGGCCTACATGCGCTTTATCTACGACAACTCGAACCTGGAGTCTGCCCTTCCGGAACCTGATCCGGAGGTGATCTCCGGCGGCTTCGTGGACATTGTCAAGAAACTGCGCAATCTGATGGTTGCCAACAATTTCGACGCGTCGAACGTCGCGTGGTCCGCGGCGGAGGCGCCCTCCAGCAGCCTCACGCAGAACTGCACCAACATATACACAGACTACGCGCGGCAAGGGAAACTCGACGCCATCGCGAATGCGATCGGCGGAGGCCTGGTAGGGCTGGCACCGGACGAGTCCGGCATAGATGGACTTTGGTGCGGCGGTACAGTTGTCTTCGGTATGAAGGCTTCTCCGAAATCGAACACCCAGCCGCGGGTGGTCGATCTGCACACCTATCCGCACGTCGTGGGCAAAGCTAGCAGCAGCTCGGAGGTTCAGTCCATTGCGAAGATGACATTCGACAACCTAAATCACTTCTTCGCCTTGGTTCCGATTTCTTCCCCGGTTGTTCTCGTGGGAGAGACCCATCGCGTAACGCAATACCGGTATCGACCGGACTGCACCTGGTTCCCAGTCCCGGATGACGCGGCGACGCAAACGGCAGCAGGCTATAACTTGAGCCTGCTGGCGGGCCGGACAGTGGTCTTCCGGCCGTGGATGGAACTTGGCGATCCCACCGGCTGGTGTTATCCCCGAGGGTCGGAGCCGCCGCCGGCCATTCCGCTGTTTCAACGCGTCAACTTCGGCCTGGCTGGGCCCTATTCTCCGACGAATTGGTAGGAGGAACCCATGAAGCTCGGAAGACACACGGTGGCAGGCGTCGCATTGCTGGTGGCCTGCTTTCCATTGGTGGGGCAGACGACGGGCGCCGACGCCGGGGTTCTGAACGGATCGGTCCAGGATGAAGCCGGTGCGCCCCTTGCCGCGGTTCGCGTTGCCTACGCCCGCCAGTATGCACTCGTTGGGCCCCCAGGCCGCGCGATGCTCGCTCCGGGAGAGTCCGCTACGCGGGGGGTCACCGTCACAGACCAAGCAGGGCAGTTCGAAATCACGAATCTGCCGGCCGGCCAATATCGGATCTGCGTCACCGTTCCCGACGGACCGTACCTTGATCCGTGCAAGTGGGGAACCGGCACCATCTTAAAGGTGGATGCTGGCGCTGCTGTACCTCTCAAGCTGGTCCTGAAGCGGGGGGTGTTTCTCCGGGTGAGGATTAACGACCCTAAGGGCCTTCTTGCCTCGGAGAAGGTGACTGCGCTGGGCGGAGGGCGCTTGATCGTGGGTGTGAGGTTCGGATCCGGAGCCTTTTTGGGCAGTGAAGGCGTTTCCCCGTTCCCCGGAGGTCAGGAGTACCGGATGGTGGTTCCGGCCGGACTACCCTGTAGCTTGTGGCTCTTCAGCCGGAACGTCCTGCTTGACGATAGCTCAGGAGCAAGACTGACCGCACGGGGGACCCTGGTCCCCTTCCAGGCGAAGGTTGGGGGAGACGAAATCTTCACCTTCACGGCATCCGGTGACCTACTACCTTAGCGGAAACCTGACCGAAGGGAGCGCGACCGGAAGGGAGAGCATGATGCGAGTTGGAATCATTCTTCTGTTGGCGCCGGTCTGGCTGGCAGCTCAGCGGCCGGTGGTGACTTCGGTGCGGAACGCGGCCAGCTACTCGAACGGGTACGGTTCGGGGAGCCTGGTCAGCTTGTTCGGAACAAACCTTGCCATCCGGACCGAAACCGCTTCCAGTATCCCGCTGCCTACCTCGTTGGCGGGCACCTCCGTCAGCTTCTACGGAGCTCCGGCCTTTCTGCTCTACGTTTCGCCGACCCAGATCAACCTCCAGATACCGAAGCCGCCCGAGAACTTCACGCTGACGGTTCAAGTCACCACACCCAACGGATCAAGCGACCCGGTCGATGCCCACAACAATGATCCGAACTGGGGCGCGAGCGCGTTCGGGCTGTTCACCGCGGACGCGAGCGGCTGCGGCCAAGCGTCGGCGCTCAATGTGGACCGGTCTACCGGCGCCACCAGCGTCAACTCGAGCGCGAACAGCGTCTCGCCGGGTGAGTTCGTGACTCTCTTCGGAACCGGACTGTGCTGTTACATCCCGTTCACCCCCACCCCGGACGGCGATCCGACTCCGCTCTCGCCGCTGTTCTTCGCGAGCGTCGGTGGGGGGTTGTCGCTCGACTTCGGTCGACTGCTGGCTGGGAGCCGGGGTAACTGGTTCGGCAGGGCCCCGGGTCTGATCGGGGTCGATCAGCTCAATGTCGAAATTCCAGTCGCCGCCCGCGAGGGTTGCGCCGTTCCGGTTCAATCCCCCGTCCCCGGCGTCAGCCGTCCGGTCACCTTGGCGATCCGGCGCGGGGGCGGCGCGTGCGTGGACGGAGCCTCGGCGGGCTACGCCGACATCGTCTGGGAGCGCGCCGAAACCACCCGGACAGCGGGACAGACCACGGTGGAAGAAACCGTTACGGCGTCGCTGCAAGCGGTTCCGGTCCCGATTCCCGACCCACCGTCCTACACTGCGGGCGACGATGGGCGCATCCTCCGCCAGTATTTCGGGCCGTCGTGTCCGGTGCCGGGATACCGGAGCTTGAACGCCGGGGTCCTCAGCGGCGAAGCCCCGGGGCGCAATGTCGCGCTTCCCTCCCTGCCGCTGCCGTTTGCGCAAGTCACCGGACTCATGCACCACCGCGCGGTGTTGCCGGGCGGCACGATCCAGCCCGGAAGCTATCGCGTCTCCGCGACAGGAGGACCCGACGCAGGCGGGTTCCAGTCGAGCCTGACCATCGGCTCCGGCATTCGGATCACCACGGATCTGGTGAACCGGCGCTGGCGGCCGCCAGAGCCGCTGGTGGTGGAATGGACGGGCGGCGATCCCGACTCCTGGGTGATTCTCACCGTGACCTCGGGAAGGCCAGAGCGGGGGCTGGTTGAGTCGCGGCGCGCGGTGGCGCGCGCGGCAGCGGGGGTGGTCCGGATGTCGGCGGTCGAGGTTGGGTACGGACCTCCGGACCCGGCGGATATCGTGGTGGAAGTCGTTCCGGACCCGAGCCGGATCGCGACGGCGCAGGCGACGGGCCTGGTGACGGTGCGGCATAGCTGGAAGTACAGCTACCGGTTCCCGCTCCTCCGCAGTCCCGCGCAGTGAAGACCCAACCGACTGCGGCGAGCCGGGAAGCCATCCCGGCAGACCCGGCTGCTGGCGCCCGCACGGTGATGTTTTGTGACGTAAAGCCACTATCCTAGAGAACACCTATGAGAACCGCCGCGCTCATCTGCGCCTGCTCGGCGACCCTCGCCGCCGCGTCCGCCCGCACCCTCGCGGACCTGCCGCTCCGGTTCGAACCCTCCGGAGCCAGCTACGTCGCCCGCCAGGGTGCCCTCACCTGGACCGTCTCGGCCACCGGCAGCCGCCTGGCCTCGGGCCATGCGGAGATCCGCACGCGGCTCGCCGGCGCCCGCGCCGCATCCGCCGGAGAACCCGGCGCTCCCGTTGCCGGCCAGGTGAACTACCTCCTCGGCGACCCCGGGGACTGGCGCCGCGCCGTCCCCGGCTACGCTTCGGTCCGGTACCGGGGCGTCTATCCGGGCATCGACGTCGTCTACCACGGACGGGGCGGGGAACTGGAGTACGACTTCGTGGTCGCGCCCGGCGCGGACCCCCGGGCCATCCGCCTGGAGTTCCGCGGACACCAGGAACTGCGCCTCGACGACGCCGGCGCGCTGGTCATCGCGTCCGCCGCGGGCGAGATCCGCTGGCAGCGCCCGCACGTCTACCAGGGCCGCAATGAAACCGTTGCCGGGCGGTTCGTCCTCGCCGGACGCGACGCCGTCACGTTCGCCCTCGGCGACTACGACCGCTCCCGCGAGCTGATCATCGACCCGTCGCTCACCCGCGCGTCCTACCTCGGCGGCGCCGCCAACGAAGGCGCCCGCGCCATCGGCCGCGACGCGGCGGGCAACATCTACCTCGCGGGCAACACCACCTCCGAGGACCTGCCCGCTACTCCGGGCGTGCTCCAGCGGGCCTTCGGCGGCATGTCCGCTAACTACACGACCGGCGACATCTTCGTCGCCAAGTTCAACCCGGCGGGCGCCCTTCAGTACCTCACTTACATCGGCGGCTCCGGCGACGAAGGTCCCGCGGGGATGGCGGTCGACGACGCGGGCAACGTCTACCTCACCGGCGCCACCACCTCGACGAACTTCCCGCGCGTCAATGCGCAGCAAGCCACGTTCGGCGGACTCGGCGGCAACGGCTACGCCCGCCTCGGCGACGCGTTCGCGCTGAAACTCGCGCCCGACGGCACGCGGCTCCTGTACTCGACCTACCTCGGCGGCAATCAGGACGATGCCGGCATGGCCATCGCCATCGACCGCTCGGGCAACGCCTACCTTGCCGGCGCCACGCTCTCGCGCAACTTCCCGGCTACCGACGGCGTTCTGCAGCGGGCCTTTCGCGGTACCGGCGGCCAGGCCATCCGCCCGGGCGGATCGCCGTACGTGACCCCTGGCGACGTATTCGTCGCCAAGCTGGACCCCAACGGCCGGATCGCCGCCGCGACCTACCTCGGCGGCTTCGGCGACGACATGCCGTTCTCCATCGCCGTGGACGGCGCCGCGAACGTCTACGTCGGCGGCCACACGCTCTCCGGCGACTTTCCCACCACTTCGGGATCCCTGCAACGGACTTACGGCGGCACCGAGAACCAGAATCCGTTCTTCAACACTGGCGATGGCTTCGTGGTGAAGCTCAACCCGGCTCTATCCGCGCTGGTGTACTCGACCTTCTTCGGCGGGACCGGCGACGACGCCGTCACCGCGATCGCGCTCGACTCCTCCAATAACCTCTACTTCACCGGCTTTACCAGCACCCGCAACCTGCCCGCGCCGCAGGGCGCGTTCCAGCGCGCCTACGCCGGCTATCTGAACTTGCCGTTTCTGATCGAGTACCTCTACGGCGACGCCTACGCCGCGAAGCTGAATCCCGAGGGCAGCGCGCTGTTCTATCTCACCTACCTGGGCGGCACGAAGAACGACGCCGCCTCCGCCATCGCCGTCGACACCGCGGGTAACGCGTGGATCGCGGGCTTCACCGAATCCGACGACTTCCCGGTCGCCGGCGACCCCCTGCAGCGCACCTTCGGCGGCGCCGGCAGCGGACTCGAGACCTTCCTCTTCTTCGGCGACGCGTTCCTCACCGTCGTGAACCCCACCGGCACCGCGCTGCTGTATTCGAGCTACTACGGCGGCCGGCTCGACGATGCCGCGGCGGGACTTGCCATCGACAATCGCGGCAATGCTTGGCTGGCCGGCGGTTCGCTCTCTTCGAACCTGGCGGTCACCGCCGGCACGCCTGCGTTCGCCGGCTCGCAGAGCGCCACCAACTTCGTCCGTGGCGACGCGTTCTACGCCGTCTTCAACGTCCTCACCATCACGGTGCCCACGCCGCGCCTCGCCGCCATTACCAACGGCGCCAGCAACGCCACCGGCGCCGTCGCTCCCGGCATGGTCTTCGTCGCCTACGGATCGAGCCTCGGGCCCTCGAACCTCGCCGGCGCACAGCTCGCCGCCGACGGGCGGCTCGCCGGTACGGTCTCCGATTCGCAGATCCTCTTTGACGGCGTCCCCGCGCCCATCGTCTACACCGCCGCCGGACAGTTCTCCGGCATCGTGCCCTACTCGGTGAGCAGCAAGACCTCGGTGGAGGCAGTCGCCGTATACCAGGGCCAGCGCTCCGCGCCGCTGACCGTGAACATCGCGCCTTCCGCTCCGGGACTCTTTTCCCTGAACTTCACCGGCGCCGGAGCTGCCGCCGCCTTCAACCAGGACGGGACCCTCAACTCCGAAACCAACCCCGCCGCCAAGGGCAGCATCGTGGTCTTCTACGGCACCGGCGAAGGTGCGGTGACGCCGGAGATCCGCGACGGATCGATCGCCCCGGGCCTGCCGCCCTGGCGGCCCATCCAGGCGCTCTCGATGACCGTCGGCGGCGCGCCCGCCACCATCGTCTACGGCAACACCGCGCCCAGTTCCGTGGCGGGCCTGCTGCAGGTGAACGCCCAGCTCTCGCCGGACACGCCCTCCGGACGCCAGCCCGTCGTCCTCCGCGCCGGTCCGAACCAGAGCCAGGCGGGCCTGACCATTTGGATCCGCTAGCGGAACCGCGCCGTTTGCGCCGTCGCGTCCAGGCTCACCAGCACCACGCGGTCCAGCCCGGCGGCCCCGGGTCGCGACTCGGCGCGCAGCGACGCCAGGAACACCTGGTCATACGGGATGCCCGGCAGGTCCCCGCTCGCGGGCACGTTCGCCAGCAGCGCCCGCGGGATCGTCAGGCGGCCGCGCGCCGCGTCCGCCACGCAGAACGTCATCGCCGACGCCGTGGACTCCTGATCCACGTTCATCGCCAGCGCCACCGCGATGCCGGACCCCGGCTTCCAGCGCAGCTCGAGGTCCCGGCTCCGGTCCACCGCCGCCGCCGCGACCGCGTTCGTCCACTCCAGGCGCGGCGCCGGCTGCATGGTCCACCGAAACGCGGCCACGCCTCCGCCCCCCGGCGCGGCAATCTCGAACTCCCCCGGCTGCAGGAAGACTCCCAGCTTGCGCCGGTACAGGCCCGCCGCGCCCAGCACCCGCGGCAGCGCGCGCCGGTCCTGGCCGCGGCGGATCTCCAGTTGCGGACCCGCATCCAGCCCCTCGCCCCCCAGATCCGCGATCAGGCTGCTCGAAATCGATTGCGGCACGATCGCGCCGGATTGAAAGCTCCCCGTGTAGTTGGTGCAAGTGCCGGCCGGCGGCAACAGCAGAATCGGCGCGAACACCGGCTCCGCCCACTTGGCCGCGAAGGCTGCCAGCGCCTCGTCGCGCACCGGATCGCCCTGCGTGCGGGCCACGGCGGCGACCGCCAGGCGCGCGGCGTCGAAGGGCGGGATCGCCGCCCGGCAGGCGCCCGAGTCCTGGATCGCCACCGTCACTACATTGCTCGCGCGTCCCGGCGCTGCTTCGAGCCAGAGCGGCACGAAGCAACCCTCCGCGGCCCGTTCCGGCACCCGCACCACGATCTCCGCCTCTCCTGGAGCCACGGTCCGCGGCGGCCCGGCCGTCAACCGCTCGCCGCCGATCTGCACCGCAACGGACCGCTGTTTCCCCAGTCCCGTGACCCGCACCGCCAGTGCCTGCCCGCGCCGCGCCGGCTGGCGCAACGAGTTCTGCTGCCGCGCGCCGCGCGCGCCGAGGTTGTCGATCCAACCCGGACCCCAGCCCAGCCCGTTCCGGCTGAAGATCCCGGGGTTCGACGCCGCCACGCGAATCGCGACGGGCTCCGAGCTTTCGCCGCCCACCCGGACGCGCAACCACGCCGCGCCCGCTCACGACCAGCCGCTCGCCCTCGCGCTCGACCCGCGCACCCGGCAGCACCGCCGC
>CAYYID010000118.1:0-9241 GCA_964471915.1 uncultured Solibacteraceae bacterium
TAAACCCGACCTCTGGAGTCGGCAGCGAAATTACACTCAGGAATTGACACAGGCCGGCGGCGAGTCCGAAGAGTAATGGTACCCAGAAGGTTGCATCGAGGGGCAGGTCCTCCAGGACGGCTTCCGAGGGATGCTCGGGGTCCACGAGAGCGCTGTGGATACTGCCGATCGGGAACTCGCGCAGCCGGCCTTCCGCGGTGTTTCGATCGCCGTAGACAAGATCGAGCTTATTGATCTTGGTGCCGGTATACTCGGCGTCTCCCATTCGATACGAATAGCGGACCTGTGGCTCGTAATAAGTCAACATGAACCCGCGGGTTTTGCGGCTGGGTGACTGCGAGACGGCAATGTCGTGAGAAACGATCTTCGCGGGGGCCTTGACCGGCGCATAAGCGAGCCGCGTGGATTTCCAGCCGCAGCGGGCCAGAAGCAGGCAAGGCGCCAGAATTGCCAGACAGATAAAGTGAAGAAGTACCCGCAAGTCCCTAGGGTACACGGGACGCGGCTTGGACCGCATCGCCGTCGAGGACCACGCCGCCTTCGCGCAGTTCGCAACGGACGCGCCACTTGCGTCCGGCGGCGGATTCCAGTTCCAGGTGCGGCCGCGCCCCGTCGACGACGATCCGCCACACGCCTTTATCGGCCGTCTTGCGGGCCGCCGAATCGTCGAGTCCCGCAATGACGGTAAGCGATTCGTACTCGAACTCACCGGCAGTCTGGAGCCGGTAAGTCTTGCGCGGCGCCGTCCAGGTTTGTCCTTGCAGGCGTCCGTGCCACTCCGCCACCAGGCGGGCCGCGGCTTCGGCGCTCAGAACTGGCGCAGGCGGCACAGCGGCGGCCCGCGCCGGTGTCATGGAAGCTGCCGGGGCGGCGCCGGGAACTGATGCCGCGGCCGGGCGCGCGGCCGGGGACGCCGTGCGCGATGTTTCGGGCGGCAATTGCGAGGACACGGTCGCCACGATTCGATCGATGTGACCGCGCCACGTCTGGAATGCCTGCGATCCACCGGTGGAGATGACCAGAGCCGCACCGCCTGGCCGCAACGGCAGGGCGTAAATGCGGATCACCGAGGCGACCTCGCCATCGTCGAGCACCTCCCACCCGTGCACCCAGCCGCTGCCCTCCGTGGCGTTGAACGGGGCCGGCCCCAGCGCCCGTTTCTTGAGAATCGGCGGCAGGGCGCCCGAGATCCGGGCGACTTCGCTGCTGCTGCGCGGATCGCGCAGCTCCGAAGTGTACGTGAACATCACCATGATCTCGCCCCGCTCATCGTCGTCGCTTGCGCTGACCGAGGGCGGGAACAGCAGGCCGTTATCCTTCCCCGCCGAGTAGGACCAGGCCACCGGGTGGCGGAAGGAGTAGTAGTTCTCGAAGCGGACGATGGCCTCGCCACGTTGGGCGAAGACGGGGGCGGCGAGGGCGAAAGCAAGAGTGAAGCGGAGCACGGCCCGAGGACCTCCGCTCGTGCAGATCGGCGCCGAATTGGCCGGGCGTTAGGGGAGTGGCGCCGTAATTTGTGCGCCGTTACAAGGGTCTTACAGCCTATGCCGGCTTGCGTTCCAGCTTGAGCAGGCGCTCGCGGAGTTCGGCGATTTCCCGGTCCTTGGCTTCGAGGGCGGCGTCGATCTTCTCCGCCCACGCGTCCATGCGGCTGCTCCAACGGGTGCCAGCCTGCCACAGGCCAGCGTGACGGTCGAGGCGTGTGGCCTGGGTGTCGAAACGGCTATTCAATTGCGCGAAGCCGTGCTGAACGTCCTGGCGCAGGGTCCCCATCTCCCGCTCCAGGCTATCCTTGAGATCGATAATGAGCCGTTCCAGGTCCTGCATCCTGCCCTGAATCTATCACAACCCGCGATTTCCGCAACCTCCGCGACGCTCAAGGCAGCGGCGGCCGGAACAGCGCCCCATCTTCCTGCCGCGCCCGCAGCTTACGCCTGTTGTTGACCAAAACTCCCCGGTCCAGAACAGCCAAATGCAGATGCCCAGACTCGGCGCAATCACCGGGATGACCCCGGGACTCCGGGCGATAGTCCGTATTGCGCCGCGGCGGGAGCGCCCCGCAGCAGTCCTTCCGTGCTCAAGTCTTCATCCAGATCCGGCCAGTGGATACCGAAACCGGCGCCGGCAATGGTCCAGTGAGCCCGCTGTTGCGCAGTCGCCGCGAGGAGGCGCGGATACCAGGTTAGAGGCACCATGATCGTACGTCCGTCGGCCAAATCCACCGCGAGGGCATCGTCCGTGAAGCGCACGTCGCGGACACGTTCTCCAGGGTTAGGACCGAAAGCGCTCATCCGGTAAGGACCTGCCACCAGTACGGTTGGCACGACCTCAGTATCGCACCGCGACGAAGCCAGACCATGCCCGCTCAGGGCAGCGGCCGGAACAGCGCCCCCTCTTCCTGATGCGCCCGCAGCTTGCGCGCGTTGTTGACGAAAACCCCCAGGTCCCAGGCCTCGATTTCCTCGGTCGGAAAGAACCGCAGCCGCTCCCGCCAGTAGGAGTAAAGATAGATGCGCCGCGGATCCCGGAACCGCGGCAGCAGCGCATGGTCAATCGGAGCCCAGGACCGCTCGCGAAAGCCCCAACTGGTGAATTCCCAGCGATCGTTCACGCAACGGTACCACCCGAGCAGTCCGGGATTGCCGTCCGGCACCTGCACCGGGCGGCTGGTCGCGCGGACCTCGTCGGGGACCTCCATGTCGCCGAGCGGATAGAGGATCACGAACTCGGGCGGATCGCCCGCGACGCTGTAGAGGAACCGGTCATGCTCCACCGCTTCGTTGCGCACGGGCTTCCGGAAACCAGCGGCAAGAAATTTCTTTTCCAGGACGGCCACCGAGGCGTCCTCCTGCGCGCGCATCCGCTCCGGGAACGCGGCCACGTGGTCGAGGTGCGCGACCAGCTTGGCCTCGTCGATCGTCAAGGACTTCGCGGCTTCTTCGACCAGTTTCTTCTTCCGCTCCAGCGAGAACTTGCTGTCCCAGCCCGCCAGCCAGATGAGGAACCGGCGCCCCGGATCCTCGTACACCGCGGTGGAGGAGGGTTTCTTCGTCAGGTTGCGCTCGTACTGCCAGCTCTTGGCCCGCAGCGCGCCCGCAGCGGAATCCACGGCGTCGGTGACATGGCGGCCACGGGCGGTCCGGTAGCGATCGTCCGGCAGCCCCGGCCGGAACAGAATCACGATCATGTTGGCCGTGTCGTGGCTGACGCCGCCCAGGTCGCCCTCGGTGGGGAGGGCGAGTTCGAAGGCGGCGGCGTCGGGGTCGCCCGCTTCGGCGAGCGGGACGGTGGCGCGCTGGTTGAAAGAATGGGGTCCGGCGGAGCGGATGCCGCCGGCCGGCTTCAGGTTCGCGGGCACGCTGAGGGACGCGAGCCCGAAGAGGTCCACGCGCTGCGGCTTCGCGGAGCGGAGCGCCATTCCACAGGCGGCGAGAAGCAATACAACCAGGGCAACCAGGAGGAGACGGATCATGTGCGGAATCACTGTACGCTACCATGACGCGGCTCCGGCGCGCGTCCCGACGCAGGATCTCCGGGGCCGGAGCCTCCGCGCCCCTCGGGTTACGATAGAAAGTAACCCGCACAATGGAAGCACCGACTCTCGATCTCAAAAAGACCGTGCACCTGCCGCGCACGGACTTCCCGATGAAGGCCAACCTCCCCGCCGCGGAGCCTAAGATCCTCGAGCGCTGGGACAAAGAAGACCTCTACGGCAAGATCCGGAAGTCGCGCGCCGGCCGCAAGCGCTGGGTGCTCCACGACGGCCCGCCGTACGCCAACGGCAACATCCACCTGGGCACCGCCTTCAACAAAACCGTCAAGGACTTCGTCGTCAAGTCCAGGACCATGTTCGGCTTCGACTCGCCCTACGTCCCCGGCTGGGACTGCCACGGCCTGCCCATCGAGAACAAAGTGGACCAGGAACTGGGCGGCAAGAAAGCCCAGATGAGTCCCGTCGAGCTGCGCGCCGCCTGCCGCAAGTACGCCGAAAAGTACGTCGCCATCCACCGCCGCGAGTTCAAGCGCCTCGGCGTCCTCGGCCAGTGGGACCGCCCCTATCTCACGATGTCCGCCGAGTACCAGGCGACCATCGCGCAGGCGTTCGTCGACTTCCTGGACCGCGGCTACGTCTACCGCGGCCTGAAGCCCGTCAACTGGTGCCTGTTCCACCGCACGGCGCTCGCCGAAGCGGAGGTCGAGTACGAGGATCATAAGTCTCCGTCCATCTGGGTGCGCTTCCGGCTGACCTCGGACCCGGCGAAGATCGACCCGGCGCTCGCCGGCAAGCCGGTCTACGGCCTCATCTGGACCACCACGCCGTGGACCATGCCCGCCAACCTCGCGATCTCGTACCACCCGCGCTTCGAGTATGCCGCCGCGGAAACCGCGGACGGCGTGTACCTGGTCGCCAAGGATCTGCTCGGCGCGACGGCGCAGGCGGCGAACTGGAATGAGCCGCGGGTGCTCGCCGAGTTCGCCGGCGACCGCCTGGAAGGAACGGTCTTCCGGCATCCGTTCCTGGAGCGCGATTCGCTCGGGATCCTCGGCGATCACGTGACGCTCGAAGCCGGCACCGGCGCGGTGCACACCGCCCCGGGACACGGCGCAGAGGACTACTTCGTCGCCCAGCAGTACAAGATCCCGACGTACTGCCCGGTGGATGGCGCCGGGCGTTTCTATCATGCAGAAGGCGCCGCGGGACGGCTGCCCGAAGAGCTGATCGGCAAGACCGTGTGGGAAGCCAACCCGGTGGTGATCGAGATCCTGAAGGCCCGCGGAGCGCTGGTGGCCGAGCAGAAGGTGGACCACAGCTACCCGCACTGCTGGCGCTGCCACAAGCCGACCATCTTCCGCGCCACCGACCAGTGGTTCATCAACATGGAGCACGACGGGCTGCGCGAACGGTCGCTCGCGGCCATCAAGAAAGTCCAGTGGCACCCCACCTGGGGCGAGGAGCGGATCTCGAACATGATCGCCTCCCGGCCCGACTGGTGCATCTCGCGCCAGCGCGTCTGGGGCGTCCCGATCGTTGCGTTCCACTGCGAGGATTGCCAGGGTCTGGTGTCGGACAAGAAAGTGCTGGAGGGCGTGGTCGCCGAGTTCCGCCGGCACACCGCCGACGTTTGGTACGAGCGCACCGCGGCCGAACTGTCGGGCGGCGCCGCGTGCCCGAAGTGCGGGTCGAAGAACCTGCGCAAGGAGACCGACATCCTCGACGTGTGGTTCGACTCGGGGTCCTCGCACCTGGCCGTGCTGACCGCGGAGAACGATCTCGAGTGGCCCTCCGACATGTACCTGGAGGGCGGCGACCAGTACCGCGGCTGGTTCCACTCGTCGCTGCTGATCGGCGTCGGCCTGAAGGGCGACGCGCCGTATCGCGAAAGCGCCACCCACGGCTGGGCGCTCGACGGCGAAGGCAAGGCGATGTCGAAGTCGCTCGGCAACATCATCGAGCCGCAGGAGATCATCTCGAAGCACGGCGCGGACGTCCTGCGCCTGTGGACCGCCTCGGTCGACTTCATGGAAGACGTCCGCATGTCCCCCGTGATCCTGGAGCGGCTCACCGAGGCCTACCGCAAGCTCCGCAACACGCTGCGCTACGCGCTGGGGAACCTCGCCGGCTTTGATCCCGCGACCGACCAGGTAGGCGCTGCGGACATGCACGAGATCGACCTCTGGATCCTCGGGCGCACGGACGAACTGGTGCGCCAGTGCCGCGAGTCGTACGAAAAGTACGAGTTCCACAAGGTCTACCGCGCCATCTACGACTTTGCCGCCGCCGACCTGAGCGCGGTGTATTTCGACATCCTCAAGGACCGCCTCTACACGTCGGCCACGCGGAGCGTCGCGCGGCGCAGCGGCCAGACGGCGCTGTTCCGGATCCATTACGCGCTGGTGCGGCTGCTCGCGCCCATCCTTTCCTACACGGCGGAAGAGGCCTGGGGCTACACCAGGCTGCCGGCGGGCGCGCCCGAGAGCGTCCACCTGGCCGAGTTTCCCGCGCCCGGCGAAGTCACCGCCGGGGTCGAAGACGCGCAGCGCGCCTGCTTCCCGAAGTGGGACCGCCTGATGCAGGTCCGCGAGCAGGTGCTCAAGGCGCTCGAAGAGGCCCGCCAGGCCAAGGTGATCGGCGCGCCGCTCGAAGCCAAGGTGATCCTCACCGGCGCGGACGCGATCACCCGGGAGTATGTGGCGTCGCTGCCCGGCATCTTCATCGTTTCGGAAGTGGAACTGCGCGACGGCGCGGCTTTCGCCGTGGCCGTGGAACGCGCCTCCGGTGTCAAATGCGAGCGCTGCTGGAAGTACACGCAGGACGTGGGCGCGGACGCCGGCCTCCCCACCGTCTGCGCGGCGTGCGCCGGCGCGGTCCGGGAAATGACGGAGGCACGATGAACGCGCGCACCGCGGCCTTCGCCGTCGCCGGCGCCGTGGCGCTGCTCGACCGCCTGACCAAGCTCGTCATCCGCGCTTCGGTGTCGCTATGGGACCAGATCCCCGTCATCCCGGGGTTCTTCGCCATCGTCCACACCGAGAACCGCGGCGCGGCGTTCGGAGCCTTCGCCGAATCCGGCTCCGCGTGGCGCGATGTCGCCCTCATCGGCCTGGCCGTAGGCGTGATGGCCGCGCTCGCCAGCCTGCTCTGGCAGAACGGACGCGGCGTCGGCGACAACCCCCGCGCCCGCCTCGGCTACGCCCTCATCCTGGGAGGCGCGGCCGGCAACGTCTACGACCGCATTGTCCAAGGCGCGGTCACCGACTTCCTCGAGTTCAATCTCGGGTTCACCATCTTCCCCGCCTTCAACGTCGCGGATTCCGCCATCACCATCGGCGCCGCGCTGCTGCTGCTCGATCTCTGGCGCGGCCGCGCCGCCGCGCCCCAGGGCGCGGCCTCGAAGTAGATGCTGCCGAAACTCATCACCATCGCCGGTTTTTCGGTCTACACCTATGGGGTCCTGGTGGCCCTCGCCTTCATGGCGGGCCTCACGGTGGCCGTCGCCAACGCCCGCCGGCTCCAACTGAACGCGGAAAAAGCCACCAACCTCGCCGTGTACTCGGCGCTCGCCGGCCTGGTGGGCTCGAAGCTCCTGATGTTCGCGTTCGACTGGCCGTTCTACTGGTCCCAGCCCTCGGCGATCTTCTCCCTGGCCACGCTGCAGGCCGCCGGAGTCTTTCAGGGCGGGTTGATCGCCGGCGCGGCCACCGGCCTCTTCTATATGAAGCGCGCCGGCCTGCCGCTGTGGCCGACGCTCGACGCCTTCGCTCCGGGGATCGCCATCGGCCACGCCATCGGCCGCCTCGGGTGCCTGGCCGCCGGCTGCTGCTGGGGCACCCAGTGTGACCGCCCTTGGGCGATCACGTACACGAACCCGGAGGCCGGGTCGCTCTCGGGAGTCCCGCTGGGCGTCCCACTGCACCCCGCGCCTTTGTACGAAACCGGATTGCTGGTGCTGTTGTTCCTGTGGCTGCGACGGTCCTTCTCCCGGGCCCACGCTCCCGGGACCGTCTTCGGGGAGTACCTGGCCCTGTCATCGCTGGTGCGTTTCGGGGTCGAGTTCTTCCGGCACCACGAGCAAGGGCTGCCGTTCGGGCTGCCCCTGTCGATCACTCAGTGGATCGCCCTAGTACTCGCTGCCGGGGGAGTCTTTTTGTGGCATCGTCAGGGTCGATCGGTCGCAGTACCATCCCCTTGACGCAGTACAGATCGAACGAAAGTACTAAATAGACTAAGAGTAATCCGCAGTAAAACCTACAGAAACACCCGATTCCTCTCCTCCACCCCCTGCCGTAGTTTAGGTGCAGGGCACCAGACCGTCGCGGAGACCCTTCTCCGGGCGGCTGAGGGAGGAAAACGATGGGTCCGAAGCCGGATCGCACAATTCTCAGGAACCGGAAACGCAGCGGACACGCGGCGATGGAGATGGGGCTCGTGATGATGCCCACGTTCGCGCTGATCTGCGGGTTCCTGGATATCGGCATGGCGCTGTTCACGTGGGGGACGCTGCAGAACGCGGTGCGCGAGGGCAGCCGTTTCGCGATCACCTATCAGATGAACGGCGAGAGCAGCCACGATGTCGCCATCAAGAAGCTGGTGCAGCAGTTCGCCATGAATCTGGTGAAGTTCGACGACAGCCCGCCGAAGATCTTCGTCAATTACTACGATCGTTCGGACCTGACTACGCCGCTGGCCGGCCCGAACAGCAACCGGCCCAACACGGTGGTGGAAGTGTCGATTCAGAACTACCCCTGGAACCGGATCGCTCCGTTCAGCGGCACCATTTCCCAGCCAACCTATACCTCGACGAGTACGCCCCTGCAGTTGAACCTGTACTCGGCCAGTATCATGGGCGGCTTCCCTGTGGGCACGAATGCGTCGAATTTCCCGCGGTAGGCACGAGGAGCACGCCATGGAAAACACAGAAAACACCGTCCCCCGCCGGCCCGTGGTGCGGCGGCGCCGGGGACAAAAGGGCTCCGAGATCATGGAGTTCGCCCTGCTGTCCGTGCTGCTGGTGCCGACCTTCCTGTGGATGTTCATCACCGGCATGAACCTGATCCGCAGCGTCAAGGCCACGCACCTGGCCGCGGACCTGGGACGCCTGTATATCAATGGCACAGACTTTTCGAAGTGGGACGCCCAGAAGCTCGCGCAGCGCCTCTCGACCGGGTTAGGGCTTGACGTCGGCGGCTCCGATCCCGGACAGATGTGGAACAACGGGGCGAACGGCGGACGGGGCGTCGTCATGCTCTCGCAGGTCACCTTCGTCGGCGCGCCCACCTGCGCGCCCATCATTGCGGCCGGCAACACCTGCACGAATCAGGATCGCTACGTGTTCACGCAACGCATCGTCTTTGGCAACTCCAGCCTCCGGCAGAGCAACTTCGGCACGCCCACCGCGGTGATCACCCAGCGCGGGCTGATCTCGGAATACGCCACCGACGCGGGCGCGCGCGCCTCGAACTTCCAGGCCCTGTTCCCCACCAGTCTGCAGGACGGACAGTTCGCCTACCTCACGGAAGTGTTCTTCGAGTCCCCCGACTTGAACGTTTCCGCCCTTTCCGGCGCGGGCATCTATGCCCGGTCGATTCTCTAGCCGCCGCCGCAGGAGGACGCAATGAACAGACCCACTCGCACCGATAAGAAACTGAATAAGGGCGCCGTCCTGGTGATCGGCACCGCCTCTCTCGTCATGATCGTCCCGATGATCGGCATGGCCATCGACACGGGCATCATCTACACGAC
>CAYYID010000119.1:0-8773 GCA_964471915.1 uncultured Solibacteraceae bacterium
CGCTCCGGGTTGCGCGGCGGCCGGAGCCGGTGCGCCGGGCGCGGGCGCGGCCGGCCGGGGAGCCGGAGGCCGCGGCGTCGGAATCGAAGGAACCTGGCGCGCCACGGGAGCCGCGGGTTTCGCCATCTCGCCCATCTCGGCGGGCAGCGGTTGCCGCGGGCCCGAAAGAATCTGGCCCGGACGGGGCGCGGGCGGCGCCGGCTTCGCCGGAACCACCGGCGGGCGCGGCGGAGTCACCGCCGGCGGCCGCACGGTCGCGGCGGCGGGCGGCGGAGGAATCGTCGGGCGCGGGGGCGGCGGCGGGGGCATGGCTCCGCCCACCGAAAGCGGTGGCCGCAACGGCGGCCGCACGGGGGCCAGGGGGTGCGCCGCAGCGGGCTCAGCCGGCGACGCAACTTCCGCGGGACGATGTTCCGCAGCCGGAGCCACCGGCTCCGCGGCCGGCTTCGGAGCTTCGCGCTCCACCGGCGGCGCCGGGGCGGGCTCCGCGTGGTGCGCGGCCGCCTCGTGCTCGATTTCGTGCTCGGTCGAAGGATCCTCGCGGCGGCTGGTGAGTTCGCCGTTCACCGGAATGTGCGCGCCGATCTCGCCGTTGTCGTGCAGCAGCCGCCGCACGCGCAGCGCTACTTCTTCCTCGACGGAACTCGAGTGCGTCTTCTTGTCGGCGACGCCCAGCTCGGGCAATAGCTCGAGAATGCGGCTAGGTTTGACTTCGAGCTCTCGCGCCAGCTCGTTGATCCGGATTTTGCTCATACAAAACGAACTGTTTTTCCCACTTCGACGCGGGTCTCCTTCGTCACCCCGCGCCGAACCTCACCTAGCGAACGAATCGAACCATCCGGACGCCTGGAGAACCTTATTCAGCGTTCCTTATCGTAGCAGATTCCCCTTCCGGATCCTCCGCTACGACTGCTTCCACCGCGGCCGGAGCGGCCTCCCCGTTGTCTTCGGCGGCCGGTGCCGCCTCCGCGGACGCCGGCGCTTCCCCAGCCTCCGCCACCGGCGCAGCCGCCGGCTCCACCGAGCCTTCGAACTGGCCGTAGTAACTGTTCACGGCAGTCTGAATCTGTTCCACCATCTCCGGCGTGATCCCCGGCACCGTCTCCAGTTCCTCCGGCGTCATCGACCCCAGACTCTCCACCGTCGCCACGCCCGCCGCCAGCAGCGCCTCGCTGGCACCCTCGGGAAGCCCGTGGTCCTGCAGCACTGAAACCGGCGCGCCCGGCACCACCAGCGCCGCCATCTGCGACTCCACTTCCTGGCGCTTCTCTTCCTCGCTCTTGATGTCGATCTTCCAGCCCAGCAGCTTGGCCGCCAGCCGCACGTTCTGGCCCTTCTTGCCGATCGCGAGCGACAACTGGCTGTCGTCGACGATCACTTCCATGTGCTTTTCCACCGGATCCAGCACCGTCACCCGCGAGATCTTTGCCGGGCTCAACGCGTGGGTCGCAAACTGCACCGGATCGTCCGAGTACTCGATGATGTCGATCTTTTCCCCGCGCAGTTCGCGGATGATCGACTGCACGCGCATCCCCTTCATGCCGACGCACGCGCCCACGCAGTCCACGTCCCGGTCCCGGCTCCACACCGCGATCTTGGTGCGCTCGCCCGCTTCCCGGGCGCATGCCTTGATCACCACCGTGTTGTCGTAGATCTCCGGCACTTCCTGCTCGAACAGGCGCATCACCAGCTCCGGCGCCGCGCGCGACACGATGACGCCCGCGTTCTTGCCGGTCTTCTCCACGCTGCGGATCACGCAGCGCAGCCGGTCGCCCACCGAGAAGTTCTCCGCCCGCGATTGTTCCTTTTTCAAAATGCGGGCTTCCGTCTTGCCGAGGTCCACCACCAGGTCCGGACCTTCGATCCGCTTGATGGTGCAATTCACCAGCTCGCCCACCCGGCCCGAAAACTCGGAGTGCACGTTCTCGCGCTCCGCCTCGCGGACCTTCTGCAGAATCACCTGCTTGGCCGTCTGCGCCGAGATCCGGCCCAGCCCCTCGGTCGGTTTCGGGAACCGGAGTTCCTGCTCCAGCACCACGTTCGGGTCGATGGCGCGCGCGTCCTCGAGCGACATCTCCTTCAGAGGGTCTTCCACGGTCTCGACGACCTTGCGCACGCCGAAAATCGAAATCGCGCCGGTTTTCTCGTCCAGCTCCGCCACCAGATCTTCATTGGTGCGGAAATGCTTCCGCGCGGCGACCAGCATCGCGTCCTTCACCGCGTCCAGAACGATGCGCGAGTCGATCCCTTTTTCCTTGCTCAGGATTTCGATGGACTGTATTAACGACCCCAAGTTGAGTACCTCTCTAAGAATGAATCCGAATGACGAGAACCGGACGGCCTACCACTCGAACTTCAGGTTGGCTCGCTGCACCTGTTCGAGCGGGAACTGGACCTCTTGGCCCGGCGACGCCTCTAGCGTAATGACGTCTCCGGCAATGCCCTTGAGGATCCCTTCGTAGTGCTTGCGGTCCGCGACGGGCTCCTTCAGCACCACCTTGGCCTTCTGGCCGGCGAAACGGGCAAAATCCTTCGGGCGCTTGAGCTCGCGCTCTACCCCCGGCGAACTGACCTCCAGCGTGTAGCGGCCTCCCGGGATCACATCCTCCACGTCCAGGACCGTCCCCACCTGCTGGCTCAGCAGTTCGCAATCCCCGTGCGTGACGCCGCTCGGCTTGTCGATGCAAATCCGTAGCAGGCGGCGGCCGCCGCCTCCCGCAAGCGTGACATCGACCACTTCGATGCCCTCGCGGTCCGCGGACCGTTCGGCGATCTCCCATATTTTCTTCAAGATCGCGTCCTTGCGCTCGTCCAGCATGATTCTCGTTACGCCCAATAAAAAAGTGGGCTTGCGCCCACTGGCTCTTTCCGACACCTCAAGTATATACCCTCTGATCCCGGTTGGCCAAATTCGGCGCGAATGGGGATATCCAGCTCTTGAGAGAACGACGGAGGAGGCCACCATGGACACGCGGGAGAAACCAGGCGACGGCAGGATCCGGATCGACCGGACGGCGCCGGAGACGGCGCTCGCCATCCAGAGCTACCGCTGGCGGCGGGACCAGGTGCTCGGCTGTGAACCCGCCGGCGCGTTCCAGTTCCAGTTCCTGATCGCCGGAGGACTCGGAGCCCGGTTCTTCGCCGAAGCCATGCTGCGCCGCCAGGCGTTCGACTTCACCGCCGAACTGCTACCGGCCGTGGTGCGCGCCCGGCAGCCGCAACGCCCGCGCAAGTACCGGTTCCACCGGGCGATTCCCGTCGCGCTGTGCGCCACCGAAGGCGGCACGCAGGTGACGCTCCGCTATCGCGAGTTCGACCAGGCGTAGGCCGAGCCGCTCCCGGAGCTCACTTCGGCCGGTTGGCGATGCAGTCGATCGACTTCAAGCCTCCAGACCAGTGCAGCAAACGGACCTACTCTGGGGGACTCGCCGCCGGCGCCTCAGCGGGCCGGTGGTTCGTCACTCCAGTATCTTGAGTCCTTGAAACAGCTGCCGGAATTCGTCCTCGAACTTTGGAAAGATGGCCTTTCCAGTGTAGGCGATGAGCTGAACTGCGCCTCGCTTGCCGCCCCAGTAACAGCCCCAGAAGCTCAGAGCAATGCCCTTGGGAGAAGCGTCGAACCGGAGCGTCCTGAAGGTGGTCCCTCCAATGGTCATCTCACCCTTGTCGGCGAGTTCAATTGGACTCGCCGACTCACGCCCAGCGTTTTGGAGGGCAATGTCCAGCAAGGCTTCGACGCCGATCTCGATGCCTTCGGGAATCAGCCTGGCGTACGCGTCACCCGCCAACAACTGCAAGCTGAAGACTCCGTCCGAATCTTTTGACGCGCGCCACTTCTTGGCGTCATACGTCAATTCGAACTTGCCTGCGGATAGCTTTGCCACCGCGGGCGCCACGGCCTCCGGTGCCGCGGGTTCCCGGATTTCGAGACCTTCTATGAACTCCGTCATCTCCGCTCGGTAGGCATCGACCTCGGTTTTGACGGTAAACGCGAGCGCCTGGAGATTGCTCTTAGTGCCGCCGAAGTAGTAGCCGATCGAGCCAAACGTCACACCCCTTGTGGTGAATTCAGCTTCGATCCGCATGGTGGACTTGCCGTGGAGCACGTGCCTCTGCTCCGCGAGGATCTTCGCGTTCGCATCCAGCCGCTGCCAGTTGGCGAGCGCGGCATCGCGGACCGCCTGAGTGGAGATGCCGCCGATACCTTCCGACACGAAGACGCCGTAGAGCTTGCCGTTCTTGTGGGCAAGAACGGTACGAATACCCTCCGTCGTCTGGACGCTCCACTTCTCAGGATCAATCCACAGGGAAGCGTCGCTGTTCGGCAGCTTGAGTTCGCGGGTGCGATTACCGCGAACGGAATCCTCGACAACGGGTCTGATTACGTAGACCCACCTTCCGTCGGGCAATAGCTTGACCTTCTTGCCATCGTCCGTTGTCGCCGGAATGCCCTCTTGGAGTGCCAGGCCCGCAAGCACAACGAGAGTTGCGGCAATCCCAAGCATGGCGACATTGTATCACCCGCTAAATCGCGGACATGTCTTCCCAGCGTGCTGGGTGAGTAGTGCTTACCGCGGCCGGTAGGCGATGCAGTCGATCTCCACCCGCATCTCCGGGCGCACGAAGCTCACCCCCACCGTGGTGCGCGCCGGCTTGTGCTCGCCGAAGAACTCGACGTACACCTCGTTCATGGCGTTGAAGTCCCCCGGGTCGCTCAGGAACACGTTGCAGCGGACCACGTCCGCCGACGACGCGCCGCATCCCACCAGGATGCGGCGGATATTCTCCATCACCAGGCGCGTCTGATGACGGATGTCGGTGAACTCGAACTCGCCGGTATCCGGGTTGCGGGGAATCTGGCCGGAGACAAACAGAAAGTCACCGGCGCGGACGACGTGCGAGTAGGGGCCGCCGGGCTTGGGCCCGCCAGGGATCATGAGCGGTTCGACCATAGGGTCTCAGGATACTCGATGCGCGGCCGCGAACTGGTAGACCCAGTCGCGCTGCGCTTCGGTATCCGGAACCGGTGCGCCGCGTGCGTTACCCACCCGCTGCCAGGCGTCGCCCGGATGCTCCCCGCCCGCCACGAGCACCGCCGCCGCGAGCATGGCCGAGCGCCCGATCCCCTGCCGGCAATGCACCGCCACGTTGCGCCCGGCTGCGAGCCGTTCGAGGACAGTCTCGACGGCACGGGCCGCGTCCGCCTCCGATTCAGGTGTCCCCCGATCGGGGATGGGCAAATTCAAGAACTCCACTCCGGCGTTTCCGAAGGCAGCAGCCTCTTCCTCCAACTGCAGTTCGGCCGCTTCACTCGCCGTGAGCATCGACAGGACCGTGCCGATCCCGGCCCCGCGGAACCCGCGCGCTTCGTCCTCGATCCACTCGCCGCCTCGCGGGCGGAGCGCAATCGCCAACCTTCCAGGCAGCGGTGATTCGATCCAATAGAGTTCGGGGATCATGCTGTTCCTTCGTCAGCCGATCTCGGCACGACGTCCCGCGGAAGCCTGTTCACATCATAGCCGCGGGAACGCAGCACGTGGATCCGATGGTGGCCATCGAGCACCGTGCCGTCTGGCCGCGTCTTCAGCGACTCCGGGCGTCCTGGCCGCAAGGAGCCGACCAGAGCTTCGGTCGGCATCTGTGCGAACGCGGCCAGCTTGCTGGCGATCAGGGCCTCCGCGTCGTGGAGGGGCCGAAGATCCGGCGGCAGATCCCGCCGGATTGCGTCCAGCACCCCGTTGACGAACGATACCGACTCCTCACCCGAAAACTGCCGCGCCAGTTCCAGCGCCTCGTCGATCACCACCGCCGCCGGCGTGCCGACCTCGGTCATCTCGTAGATCGCCAGGCGCAGCAGGTTCCGGTCCACCACCGCCATGCGCTCCAGCCGCCAGTTCGCCGACTTGCCGCTGATCCGCCGGTCGATCTCCGCCGCCACGCCGACCGTGCCCGCCGCCAGCCGCTCCATGAACGGATCCGGCTCCGGATACTCCGGGCTCTCCTCCGTGATCAGCGTTTCGTAGAAGTTCGAGATGCACTCCTCGACCGGCAACTGCCGCTGGTCCCATTGGAACAGGACCTGCAACGCGCGCTGGCGGGAGCGATGTCGAGCGGGCATGGTTAAGTCGCCTGCGCGCGGGCGCGGCGCAGCAAGTGCACCATCTCGATCGCAGTCATCGCCGCGTCGAAGCCCTTGTTGCCGTGGATGCCGCCGGCGCGGTCCTCGGCCTGCTGCTGGTTCTCGGTCGTGATCACGCCGAAGGCGACCGGCACCCCCGTGTCCAGCGCCGCGCGCATGAGGCCGGCGGCGGCCTCCCCGGCGACGAAGTCGAAGTGCGCGGTGTCGCCGCGGATCACCGCGCCGATCGCCACGACGGCGTCAAAACGGCCGGACTCCGCCAGCGCCTTCGCCATCAGCGGCAGCTCGAACGATCCCGGCACCTTCACGACTTCAACGGTCGCGCCCTTCGCCGCGTCCAGCGCGCCGGCCAGCAGCTTTTCCGTGATCGGGGCATTGAAGCGCGCCACCGCGATCGCCAGGCGCAGCCCGGTCGCGTCCGCGGCCCATTCCAAGGAGTGTTTCGACATGGTGTGGGATACTGGAAGTTTCCGTACATCTTACCGCATGGATCCAGCGCACATCCGTAATTTCTCTATCATTGCCCACATCGATCATGGCAAGTCTACGCTCGCCGACCGCCTGCTCGAAACCACGGGCGCGCTCAGCCAGCGCGAAATGATGGAGCAGGTCCTCGACTCCATGGACCTCGAGCGCGAGCGCGGCATCACCATTAAAGCCCACGCCGTCCGCCTTATGTACAAAGCGTCGGACGGCCAGGACTACCAGCTCAACCTCATCGACACGCCCGGCCACGTGGACTTCACCTACGAAGTCTCGCGCAGCCTGCAGGCCTGCGAGGGGGCGCTGCTGGTGGTCGATGCCTCGCAGGGCGTCGAAGCGCAGACGCTCGCCAACACGTACCTCGCCCTCCACCACAACCTCGAGATCATTCCGGTGATCAACAAAATCGACCTGCCGGCCGCGGAGCCCGAACGCATCCGCGAGCAGATCGAGCAGGTGATCGGGCTCGACGCCTCCGGCGCCGTGCTCGCCAGCGCCAAGCAGGGCGTCGGCATTCCCGAGATCCTCGAAGCCGTCGTCCACCTGGTGCCGCCCCCGAAGGGCGACCCCGGCGCGCCGCTGCGGGCGCTGATCTTCGACTCCTGGTTCGACCCTTACCGCGGCGTCATCATCCTGATGCGCGTCGTCGACGGCACCGTGAAGCTCGGCCAAAAGATCCGGCTGTGGGCCACCAACAAGGTGTGCGAAGTCGAAGGCCTCGGCTACCAGTCGCCCAAACCGATCCCGCTGAACCAGCTCTCGGCCGGCGAAGTCGGCTTTGTGTTCGCCAACATCAAGACCATCTCCGATGCGCAGATCGGCGACACCATCACCGACGCCGCGAATCCGTGCACGGAGCCGCTGCCCGGCTTCCAGGAAGCCAAGCCCATGGTCTTCGCCGGGCTCTACCCCGTGGAAAGCCACGCCCACGGCCTGCTCCGTGAGGCTCTCGAGAAGCTCCGCCTGAACGACTCCTCCTTCAATTTCGAGCCCGAAAGTTCGGCCGCGCTCGGTTTCGGGTTCCGCTGCGGCTTTCTCGGGCTGCTGCACCTCGAAATCGTCCAGGAACGGCTGGAGCGCGAGTTCGATATCGACCTGATCACGACGGCGCCCGGCGTCCGCTACCGCGTGACGCGCACGGACGGCGACCTGGTGGAGGTCGACAATCCCACCAAGTGGCCGCCGCAAACCGAGATCGAGAAGATCGAGGAACCGATCATCGACGCCACCGTCATCACGCGCGAAGAGTACATCGGCGAGATCCTCAAGCTGCTCGAAGAGAAGCGCGGCATCCAGAAGAAGTTCGAATACCTCGGCGCCGGGCGCGTGATGCTGGTCTACGAAATGCCGCTGAACGAGATCGTGCTCGATTTCTACGACCGGCTGAAATCGGCCTCCCGCGGCTACGCTTCGCTCGATTACCACCTCTCCGGCCATCGCGTGTCGCCGATGGTGAAGCTCGACGTGCTGGTGGCCGGCGAATCCGTGGACGCGCTGTCGATGATCGTGCACCGGGAGTTCGCCTATGAGCGCGGCAAGCTCCTGATCGAGCGGCTGCGCAAGCTGATTCCGCGGCAGATGTTCGAGGTGGCGCTGCAGGCGGCCATCGGCGCTAAGGTGATCGCCCGCGAGACCATTCCGGCCATGCGCAAGAACGTACTGGCCAAGTGTTACGGCGGCGACATCTCGCGCAAGCGCAAGCTGCTCGAGAAGCAGAAGGAAGGCAAGAAGCGGATGAAGCGCGTCGGCAGCGTCGACATTCCGCAGGAAGCGTTTCTCGCGGTGCTGAAGGTCGGCAGTTCCAGCGACAACGAAGACTGAGACCCTGCCCGCCAATGGGCGTTAAGGCGCTAGCCGCCCGATCACCCAAGTTCGTTGGAACGCTCGAACCAGAACCGCAACCGCGGATAGAGATCCTGGCACCGCCGGTGCGCCGCGGCGAGAGGGCGGCGCGCGCCGGCCGTTTCCGCGCCTCGCGAGGCGAGGATCACTTACGAGTCGTCCTGGCGGGAGGAGACGCCTTCGAGCGGGAACGCCGATGATGATGACGGTTTCCACTGCTCTAGGTAATGCCGCAAGGTGGGGTGCGCTCGTTTTGGGCGATTTTTTCGTCGAGTTTGGCGAGGAAGACGCGCATGATTTCGGGGTGGG
>CAYYID010000120.1:0-8563 GCA_964471915.1 uncultured Solibacteraceae bacterium
CTGTTCGGCTTGTACCAGGCGATCTTCATGGCAAACGCCGGCGGCGCCTGGGACAACGCAAAGAAGATCGTGGAAACGGAGCTGAAGGCGAAGGGCACCGACCTGCACGCGGCGACCGTCGTGGGCGATACGGTGGGCGATCCCTTCAAGGACACGTCGAGCGTGGCCATGAACCCGATCATCAAGTTCACCACGCTGTTCGGCCTGCTGGCCGTGGAACTCGCGGTCTCCATGTCGGCGGAGCAAAGCACGCTGACGGCGGTGCTGGGCGTGGCGTTCCTGGCGGTTGCGCTGTTCTTCGTATACCGGTCGTTCTACGGGATGCGGATCGAAACCGGCAAAGAGTAGCCAGACGGACGGTAACGAAAAAAGGGGCGGGGCTTCGGCTCCGCCCCTCTTCTTTGCCGGAGCCTGTCACGGCGTGAGCTGGCACGACTGACGCCGCGCGGACACGTCGGCGTCCGGGCGACGCCATCTCCAGGGAGAGCGTATACAATAGCGCCATGCGAAAAGCGATGCTCTTCCTGCTGGCCGCGGCGCTGTGCTACGCGCAGCCCGGCAAGCTCTCCATCCAGGACGTCTTCCAGATCGAGTTGGCGACCGATCCGCAGATCTCGCCCGACGGCAAGCGGATCGTCTACGTCCGCCAATTCCAGGACATCATGGCCGACCAGCGGCGCTCCAACCTCTGGATCGTCAATGCGGACGGCACCGGGCACCGCCCGCTGACCACGGGCAACTTCTCCGACACTGCCCCGCGCTGGTCGCCCGACGGCACGCAAGTCGCTTTCACCAGCGATCGCGAGGGCGGCGGCCAGATCTGGCGCATGTGGATCGAGAGCGGGCAGATGGCGCGCGTGACCAATGTCACCGAGGCGCCCGCCGGGATCTCCTGGTCGCCGGATGGCAAGCACCTCGCTTTCACGATGCTGGTGGCCGAAGCGCCACGCGCCATCGTAAAAATGCCCGCGCCGCCCGAGGGGGCCAAGTGGGCGGATCCGGCGAAGGTGATCGATAAGCTGGTGTACCGGTTCAACGGCGCGGGTTATCTCAAGCCCGGCTTCCACCAGGTGTTCGTAGTCCCGAGCGAGGGCGGCACCGCGCGGCAGATCACCAACGGGCGCTTCCAGCATGGCGGCGTGTTCAGCGCGAGCGAGGCCGTGTGGGCCCCGGACTCGAAGGCGTTGTTGCTCAGCGCCGTGCGCCGCCCCGACTACGAGTTGGAGCAGCGCGACACCGACATCTACGAGTTCTCGGTCACCGACGGCTCGGTGAAGCAGTTGACGAAGCGCAAGGGTCCGGACAACGGCCCCGCGGTGTCGCCCGACGGGAAGCTGATCGCCTACACGGGGTTCGACGACCGCTTCCAGGGCTATCAGGTGACGACGCTGTACGTCATGAACCGCGACGGCTCCAGCCCGCGGACCGTGGTGCCGGGCTTCGACCGCGACGTCGCAAACATCCGCTGGGCGCTGGACGGCAAGGGAATCTACTTCACGGCGGATTCCGAGGGCAACACATCGCTGAACTACACGACGCTGGACGGGGCGCGCCGGCAGATCGCGAAGAACGCCGGCGCCAGTGTTTCAGCTTACAGCGGCGGCGCGGCGTTCTCCATTTCCAGGACCGGCGCCTACGCGATGACCTATGCGCGCCCCGATGTCCCGGGGGACATCGCGACGGGCATGCTGGCCGGCGGCGCGCCGAAGGTCCTCACGGCGGTGAACGAGGATCTCTTCGCCGGCAAGAAGCTGGGCGCGGTGGAGGAGATCTGGTACGAGTCCTCGAAGGACAAGCGCAGGATCCAGGGCTGGATCATCAAGCCGCCGGATTTCGATCCCGCGAAGAAGTATCCGCTGATCCTCGAGATCCACGGCGGTCCTTTCGCGAATTACGGCGACCGCTTCGACATCGAGAAGCAGATGATGGCGGCTTCCGGATACGTCGTGCTGTACACGAACCCGCGGGGCTCGACGAGCTACGGCGGCGAGTTCGGCAACCTGATCCACCACGCGTACCCGGGCGACGACTTCTTTGATCTGAATTCCGGCATCGACGCCGTGATCGCGAAGGGCTATGTCGACGACCGCCAGGTGTATGTCACCGGCGGCTCGGGCGGGGGCGTCCTGACGTGCTGGATGATCGGCCGCTCGACCCGGTTTCGCGCCGCGGTGACGGTGTATCCGGTGATCAACTGGGAGAGCTTCGTACTCACCTCCGACATCGGCAACTGGACCTCCAACCACTGGTTCGCGGGCCTGCCCTGGGATCACCAGGAGAATTACGACAAGCGGTCCCTGCTGAGCGTGGTGAAGAACGTCCAGACGCCGACCATGGTGCTGTGCGGCGAGGAGGACTGGCGGACGCCGATCTCGGAGTCCGAGCAGTACTACCAGGCGCTGAAGCTGCGGGGCGTGGAGAGCGTGCTGGTGCGGGTGCCGGGCGAGCCGCACGGGATCCGGAAGCGTCCCAGCCATGAAATGTCGAAGATCCTGCACATTATCGGGTGGTTCGACCAGCACCGGGCGGGAGGGTCTGCGGGCGGGCAGTAGCACGTAAATGTGTGCTACACTGGTTTACGTGAAGAAGCGGAATGTCACTCTCGCATTGCCCGAGGACTTGCTGCGGCGCGTGAAGGTGCTCGCCGCCGTGCAGGAAACGTCGATCTCGGCATTGCTGGTGCTCAGTCTGGAGAAGCTGCTGCTAGAGGAGTCCGCGGACTACGACCGCGCGATGGGCCAACTGCTGGCCAATATGGAAAAGGGCTATCCGCTCGGGATCGGCGACAAACCAAGCTGGACGCGCAAGTCCTTGCATGAGCGGCGGTGAGTTTGTCGATACCAACGTGCTGGTATACGCGTTCGACCAGAGGACGCCGGAGAAGCAGGCGGCGGCAATCCGGCTTATCGCGCGGCTCGCAGCAGAGCGATCCGGCTGTTTGAGCCTTCAGGTCTTGCAAGAGTTCTACGTGGCAAGCGTGCGGCAGGGTATGCCGGCAGCCGAGGCGCGGACCCAAGTGCATCGCCTTGGGCACTGGACTCTGCACCGGCCGCTGCACGCCGATATCCTCGCCGCCATCGACAGGCAGCTCGCGCACTCGATTTCGTTCTGGGACGCCATGATCGTCCAAAGCGCCGTGCAACTCGGCTGCGCCGTGCTCTGGTCCGAGGATCTGCAGCACGGCCGAACCTGGGGCGGGCTCACCGTGCGGAATCCGTTCGTCTTAGAATAGGATCCGCATGAAAACGAGTCTTGTCTTTCTGGCAGCCTGCGCCGCCCTGGCGCAGGATCCCCTGGCCCGCCTCGAGAAATCGCCCCGCCACCAGGAGTGGGTGCAGATCCCGCAGGGCGACCGGATCCTCCACGCCTTCGTGGTCTTCCCCGAGATCTCGACCAAGGCGACCGCGGTGCTGGTGATCCACGAGAACCAGGGGCTGACGGATTGGGTGCGCTCGATGGCGGATCAGCTCGCTGAGGCCGGCTTCATCGCGATCGCGCCGGATCTGCTGTCGGGCTTCGGCCCCAACGGCGGGCGCACGAAGGACTACGCGCCCGGCACCGCGCGCGAGGGCATCTCGCAGTTGAAGCCCGAAGGTGTCACCGCGGACCTGAACGCCGCGGCGGACTATGTGATCAAGCTGCCTGCGGCCAACGGCAAGCTGGCCGTCGCAGGCTTCTGCTGGGGCGGTTCGAACACGTTCCGCTTCGCGACCAACCGCAAGGACCTCAAGGCCGCCTTTCCCTTCTATGGCACCGGACCCATGGAGCCGGAAGCGATCGCGCGGATCGCCGCCCCGGTGTACGGGTTCTACGGCGGCAACGATGCGCGCGTGAATGCGACCATCCCGAAGTCCGAGGAACTGATGAAGGCCGCCGGCAAGAAGTACGAGCCGGTGATCTACGAAGGTGCGGGACACGGGTTCATGCGGTCGGGCGAAGCCGCCGATGCCATCGAGGCCAACAAGAAGGGCCGGGCAGAAGCGTGGAGTCGCCTCGTACGGCTGATGAAGGCGCTCTGAGAGGGCGGGCAGCCCTAACCAGCCACCTAGTATCGCCGGAGGGCTAGAAACCCGGCAGCCATGGCCAGCAGCACCGGTACAAGCAGCGCGGGGAGCGTCGCCACCACCCGGCCGGCCACCGCGGCCGTCGGCTCTTCGTGAAAGCGAAAGGCGGGAAGCTGATCGATGTCGCCGGGACCGAAGCGGGCTCGGGCCAGAATCTTGGGATAGAAGTGACCGCGCCAGACCTCGTGGAACTCGGCGGCGAGGGTCAGGAAATGCTTGTAACGCGCCGTGGAGGTTCCGGCAATTTCGTACAAGGCATTCTGGGCCGCGATCGCCGGCGAAAGAAACCGGTATCGGTCGACCATCGCCTGTTGCTGTTCGAGCCGCCGGTCGAACTCGTCCAGCAGCGGCTGGACCTGGCGCTCGACGGCATCCTGGGTGGCGATGGCGAGGGTGTTAAAGTCGGCTTTTTCGGGCTCGACGCCCGAGAGCTCGGGATGGTCCTCAAGATAGCGCGCGAGCAACCGGCTGCCCTGCGCGGCGGCGTCGCCGGAGGCTACGCGCATGGCGTTGATTAATTCTACGCGGCTCGGCACCGGGTGCGTGGCTTTGACCGCGACGTTCAGCATCGAGGGCACGAGCAAGACGAAGAACAGCCAAAGACCGGCGCCGGCGATGGCGTTGGTCGCCGAACTCCATCCGCAGGCGTTGACGGCGGCGCCGGCGGCGAACCAGAAGGCGCCGTACGCCGCGAGCACGGCAAGCCAGAGCAAGAGGCGGATTAGAGAACCTTCCCCAGCGAGTCCGGCACCGCCGAGAGCGATCCCGGCAAGCGACAGCAACGTCGCCACGCCTAGCGCGAAGGCAAAACGAGCCGCGATCTTTCCGGTGACGAGGGACGCCAGGGTCACGGGCTGGGACAGCGTCATCGCCAACGTGCCCGACTCCCTTTCGGCGGAGAGCAGGTTGTAGCTGAGCGCCAAGATCACCAGGGGATACAGGTACAAGGTCACAAAGGCCAGGTCGAAGCGTCCCGAGAGCAGGTGGACCGGGTGTTCGATCTCGTCATTGCTAAGGAAGTTCTGCCGGCTCTGCGTGTTGACTTTGAAATAGTAGGGGTAGAGATCGCTCTGACCGATCGCGAGTGCTGCGAGCGGCGCCGGGGGAAGCTGGGCATAGCGGACGCCGAGCGTGCGGCCGACGGCGCCGGGCAGCCGGGGATCGGCGAAGGGGCTTACCTTGAGAGATCCCGCGTTAGCCGCGTCGATTTCGGCCTTCAAGCTGGCCAGGCGGTCCCGCTCCTCGGCTCCCGCGGCGGCCAGCGCGTCGCGTTGGAATCGCACCCAGGCCGCGCCGTTCCACGCGCCATAAGCGATGGTTGCCGCCAGCAGCGCGGCCACCGCCCACAGGGTCCGGTCGGCCTGCAGCGTTCGCCAGTCATGCTTGACGATGCGGGTAAGCATGGCCGCCTCAATCCGCCTTGGCCGCGGCGGCCGTGCGCAGCGCGGCCCAGGCCGCGGCGGCGCTCCAGGCGGCGAGTAGCAACAGGCTCAGCGACTGCTTGCCCAGCACCCAGGTCGCGTCCGGCGCGGTGTACTCAAACGGCGGCACCTTGGCCCAGAGGCTGTCACCGGCCAGGTACGGACCCTTCGTTCCCACCGCGCTGCGGGCGATGTCCTCATTCATGACCCGCTGGATGAGCCGCCGGTAGTCCTCGGCCGCGCGGGCGAAGTGCGCGTGCTGCGAGAAGTCCGTGCCCGCGAAGGCCATCGAAAGGGACCGGACCGCCAACACCGGCGCGACGACCGAGGCGGCCTGATGGATCTGTTCCTGTTTGCGAAAGGTGTCCCACAGCTCGCTGTAATAGCGATCGAAGACTTCGTTGCCATGCTCCTCGCCGGCCTGCAGCGCGATTCCCTGGAAATTCACCGGCAGTTGCTCGAGACGGTCGACCCTGTATTTCGCCAACAACTCGGCGCGGAGGCGCTCCATGCGCCGGTCCGCCGCGTCGTGCCCGTCGAAGCCGTTTTTCATCGCAAGGTCGATTTGGCGCGCGAACTCAAAGGCGCTGGGGGTGGGATGCGCCCGCTTGGCGAGGTCGGCGACCGCGCGCGGCGCGATCAAACCGTTGAAGGTCCAGAAGGAGAGCAGCGCGACGAGGGCCAGCCGGGCGGACTTCGCCCACGCGCTTACGGCGAGGGAAACGGCGAGGAAGGCCCCGAAGTAGAGCAAGTACGACACTGTCATTCCAGCCACCCGAGGCAGACTCGCGGCCAGCGCGCCGTGGTCGGCGGCCAGAGTCAGGGCCGCCGCACCCAGGATGGCCGCCGGCAGCAGCACGGTGCCGAGCGCGCCGGCGATGCCGAGCGCCTTGCCCAGCGCGAGGTCGCGCCGCTTCACGCCGAGACTAAAGAGCTGACGCAGCGTTCCCTGTTCCCGCTCCCCGGCGAAGGCCGAAAAGGTCAGCAGTACGATCACGAGAGGCACCAGCAGTTGCAGCACCGCAGCGCCCGTCAACTCGCCGAGGCGTTGTACCGCGGTCGCATCCTGCGCCGGACGGTACTTGAACTCGTTCTGCTTGTGCGCCTCCAGCCAGGCCGTGACGCCCATCATCGGATCGACGCCCCGGTCGACCAGGGAGAGTGGCATCTTCGGCTTGAAAGCGTATACGCCGTAATGCGCCGCGCTATGCGGATTCTTGGCCCCCTGGCGCAGCCACTGTTCGCGGGTCAGCCGCCGCGCCGTTTCGTGCTGCGAGGACACGTCGCGGTAGTGCTGCCAGCCCAGCGCGACGGCGCCGGCCAGCAGCGCGAAAACGATGCCGGCGGTCCAGCGAAACCGTCCGTCGCGCATCATTTCAGTCATTTCCTTGCGAGCGATCGTAGCGATCATGTTATGGCGCGCGCTCCTCAGTCGTGCATGTGCTCCAGGTAGATTCGCTCCAGGTCGGCGTGACCGATCTCGCTGGTGGACAACTGCGCCACCATCCGCCCTTCATGATGCCCACCCGGGTACCGCATTCCTTGGCGCGGAACAAGTCGTGGGTCGCCATGAGGATCGCAGCGCCGCCGCCGCTGAGCTTCTTGAGCAGGCTGGAGAATTCGTTCGAAGCTTTCGGATCCAGGCCGGACGTGGGCTCGTCCAGCAAAAGCGCCCGGGCGTTTTTGGCCAGCGCGATCGCGATGCCGACCTTCTGCCGCATGCCCTTCGAGTAGGCAGCCACCCGCTTCTGGGCGGCTTCGTCCGGTAGGCCCGCCTCAGCCAGGAACTTGAGCAGTGCGTTCTCCGGGTACCGCGCGCCGGACAGCGCTGTGAAATACTCGAGATTCTCGAGTCCGGTGAGGTTCTTATAGAGCATCACCTGCTCGGGAATGTAAGAAAGATACTTCTTGGTCTCAAGCGCGTTGGTCGCGACATCCAGTCCGTTGATGCGCACAACGCCGGCCGTCGGCTCGACGAAGTTCAGGAATAGGTTAATGGTTGTGGTCTTGCCTGCGCCGTTGGCCCCCAGCAGGCAGAAGATCTCGCCGGGCTGGACTTCCAGATTGAGGTCCAGGAGCGCGGCATGGCTTCCGTAGTTCTTCGTGAGACTCTGTGCCTGCAGCATGATCGGTTCGCCTTGATGGTAGCCATGCCCGGAGCGAATGCCTACGCTAAATTGCCGAGCGGCCCGTGAGGGGCGGCAAGTGGCCCCGCGGAAGGGGTCAGCGGGCCGGGCTGCGGGCCGGGCTTCCCCCCGCGAGAAGATTCGCTTAGAATCGTCGCCGGGAGGGACACCCGATGAAGCGGCGCGCGTGGTGCTTGACGGCTGTGGCGACAGGCTTATGGGGGTGCGGGGGTCCGCACGACGCCTCGGAGAAGTACTACCTGGTGGTGGGCAACGCGAAGTCTCCTTACTGGCTGGAGGCGAACGCCGGGTTGGACCGCGCCGCCGGTGAGCTAAAGGTCGCCGCGAAGATCGCAGGACCGGACGCCTTCGCGCCGGAGCGCGAGGTCGCGGAGTTCCAGCGCGTCGTCGCGCTGAAGCCGGCGGGCATCATGGTGTCGGTGTCCGATCCCAAGCTGCTGACGGCGGAAATCGACGCCGCCATCGCGGCGGGCATTCCCGTGATCACCGTCGACGCCGATGCTCCCGGGTCGAAGCGCCTCACCTTCGTCGGCACCAACAACTACGAAGCCGGGCAGATGGGCGGCCGGCTGGTGGCCGCGAAGTTGAACGGCAAGGGCAAGGTGATGGTGTTCACCACGCTGGGCCAGGCGAACCTGGAGCAGCGCCTGCAGGGTTACCGGAGCGCCCTCGCGACGCCGGGCATCGAGATCGCCGAGATCGTGGACCTGAAGGGCGAGGGCACGGTGGCGTTCGACAAAGCCAAGGACGCCGTGAAGAAGAACCTGGGCATCGACGCGTTCGTCTCGCTCGAAGGGCAATCGGCCAAAGAGGTTGCCGAAGTCCTGAAGCGCGAGAAGGTGACAGGCAAGATCGTCATGTCGTGGGACGCGCTAGTGGACTGCGGCGGGGTTTGAGACACGGGCCGAAGGGGACAGCTGCCGTTCGCTGC
>CAYYID010000121.1:0-8544 GCA_964471915.1 uncultured Solibacteraceae bacterium
GCTACGTCGGCTACGAGGAGGGCGGCCAGCTCACCGAGCGCGTGAAGCGCCAGCCCTATTCGGTGATCCTGCTCGACGAAATCGAGAAGGCGCATCCCGATGTCTACAACATCCTGCTGCAGGTGTTCGAAGACGGCCAGTTGACCGACGGGCTCGGCAATACGGTGGACTTCAAGAACACGATCATCATCATGACGTCGAACCTGGGGGCGCGCTTCCTCGACAAGAAGTCGCCCATGGGCTTCGCGGCGCCCACCGACGCCGGGCAATTCGCCAAGGTGGAGGATCAGGTGATGGCCGAAGTGAAGAAGGCCTTCAATCCCGAGTTCCTGAACCGCCTGGACGAGGTGATCCTGTTCAACCAGCTCACCGACGACGACCTGCTGAAGATCGTCGCGCTGCTGGTGGAGCAGATCAATGTGAACCTGGTCCCGAAGCAGATCAAGATGCGGCTGCTGCCCGAGGCGGCGAAGTGGATCATCGACAAGACGCTGGGCGACCGCAGCTACGGCGCGCGTCCGCTGCGGCGGGCCCTGCAGAAGTACATCGAGGATCCGCTGTCCGAGGCTTTGATCCAGGGGTCGCTGCCGCGGCCTTCGGAACTCGAGGTCTTCCTCACCGAGAGCGGGATTTACTGCCGGCCGCTCGAGGAGCAGCCGGTGGGGGCGGGCGCGGACGCCGGCGAACCGGCCGCCACGCCGACCACGGTCCTGTACACGTTCTAGCCGGTTCGATCGAAAGCCCCTGGAAGCATCGCTTCCCGGGGCTTTTCTGCTTTACGGGGCGTTCTGCGCGGCGGGCGCCGGGTTGGCCCGGAGCGGCAGCGGACGTTCCGCGAGCGATTCGACGAGCTTGAGGTACGCCTGCTCATCGAGGGCGTAGTGGCAGCGGCCGTCCTCTTCCACTACCGTCGCCAGCCCATGGCTCGCGAGAATCAGGCAGAGCTGCCGTTCCCCGGAAGTCATCGCCGCCAGCTCGATCCGCGCCAGGCCACGGGAACCGGGCGCCACCTTGCGCAGAAGATCGCGGACGAAGAGCGGCGTGTCGCGCCCGTCCAGCGCGGCGGCTGCCGCTAGCCAGCGGGATTCCGGACTTCCCGAGAAGTGCGGCCCCGACGCCATGGCCAGCAGGAACACGATGATATCGATGAACGCGGCCAGGGCGAGCGCAAAAACGTGGCGGCCGGTCGGCGTGCGGAACAGCTCGGTGAACGCCAGCACCAGGTCTTCCTGTCCGGTGACGGTCTTGTCGACGAAGCTTCCGTAGGCCGGCAGCGCCGGACGCTCCAGGCGGCCCGCGTGCAGGGACTCCTCCACCTCGCTCCACGGAACTGCGTTGTAGACTTCCTGATACTTCCGGATCTGCACCTCGGAACTGTCCAGTGGCCGCAACTCGCTTTGGAAAGCGGCGAGGCCCTGCTGGGCTGCCTGCATCTGCGTCAGCGTTTGCCGGGCCAACTGCGTGTACCGGTCGAAGGCGGAGTACCGGATGCCCGCTCCGGAGCCTTCCCGGTACCGGCCCGCTTCCCGCGCCACGGCCTCGCGGACCCGCGCGAGGTAAGGGTCCGGATCCGGAGCCAGCGAGAGGAAGCCGTGGGTCTTTTCGGCGGCGGTCATCTCCTCGAGCGCCAGCACATGCTTGCGCTGCTCCGCAATCGCCGCTGCGAGCACGCGCTGGGCGGAGCCGGCGGATGCCCCGATGTTGTCGTACAACTGCCGCTCCACCTGTACCGGCCGGTCCTTCGCCGAGAACCAGGTGTGCAGGCTGACATAGGAGAAGGCGATCGAGATCAGCGCGGTGATCGCGTAGACCGCAATAAGCAGCCCGCGGCGTTCTCGCGTGAAGCCGGCCAGCCACGCCACGATCACCAGGGCCGCTTGCACACCCAACGAAGCCAGCAGCGCAAACCAGCCGGAGAGATACAGCGCCATGCCCTGTTGCGTCGTGTACCAGGACACGACCGAGAGCAGGCAGGTGCAGACGAACAGAGCGATCACCATGAGACGGCTCGCGGAGGGCTCCCGCGCGCCGCTCACCGGCAGGTAGGCCATGGCACACTCCTCAGTGGAATGACCTACGCGAATCGCGGCGGCAATGTTCCCGGTTTCCGGCCGGGGCCTACTGCTTCTTAGCGGGTGCCGGCGATTCCCCGACCGCAATCAGGTGGTTCGCCGAGCGCACGAAGAGGATCCCGTCGGAGATCGCCGGCGTCGCCATCATCCACTCGCCCACCGGATTCTGGGCCACCAATTCGAACTGCGGACCGGCCTTCACCACCAGCACGTCGCCGTCTTCGCTCGCCAGGTAGATGAAGCCGTTCGCCGCCACCGGCGACGCGCTGTGCGCACTGCCCTTCTGCGAAATGCGCTTCTGATACAGGCGCTCCCCGGTCTTGGGGTTGTAGGCCGACATCACGCCGTTCTCGGCCACCGTGTAGAGCAGCGGGCCTTCATCCTGCGGGGCGTCGGGGCGGCGATAGACCAGCGGCGAAGCGGAGCGCGTGCCGCCGCTCTTCTTCATCCACGGAATCTGCGCGCTCGCGGTCTCCCCCTCTTTCAGGGAAATGTCGCCGTGGCCGCCGGCCTTGATCGCAAAGATCGGAAACGCGGGCGGATAGCCGTTCGAAATGAAGATCAGGTCGTCGAGGAACACCGGCGCCGAAGCCGTGGTTTCGGAGTTGAACTTGTTGCCGGTGATGTGCCACAGCTCTTTGCCCGTGTTCGGGTCGTAAGCCCGGAGCGCCTTGGTGGCATTCGTGATCAGTTCGTCGCCGTCCTTGCCGCGGTAGACGTTCGGCGTTCCCCAGCTCGGGATCTCGTCGCGCTCCGTGCGCCAGCGCTGCGCGCCGGTCTTGAGATCGTAGGCGGCGAGGAAGCTGCCCTTCTGGATGTCGTTCTGCAGGATCACCGTGTCCTTGTAGATGATCGGTGACGCGGCGATGCCCCACTCGTACTCGGGGTCGAAGAACCAGCCCGAGTTCATCACGCCGAGATCCTTCTTCCACAGCAGCTTGCCGTTCAGGTCGTACGCGTACAGCCCCTCGGATCCGAACCACACCACCAGGACCTTCCCGTCGGTGACCGGCGTCGGCGTCGCCTGCGTGTTCTTGGTGTGCCGCCGCGACTTCGGGATCCCCGTGGTCGCCACCTGCTCCCACAGCACTTTGCCCGATTTCTTGTCGAGACAGTAGACCTTCCAGGTGTGCCTGGCCAGGTCCTTCGAAGGCTCGACGTCGCCGTAGAGTCCCACCCGGAAGTCCTTCGGGTCGTCGCTGACGGCGGTGGAGAGAAACACCTTGTCGCCCCAGACGATGGGGCTGGAGAAAGCCAGGCCCGGGATCTTGGTCTTCCACAAGACGTTGCGGCCCGTGGTGGCGTCGAACGACGACGGAATCGGCTTGCCGTCGGCGACGCCCGCGGCGGCGGCGCCGCGGAAGCTCGGCCAGTTCTGGGCGAAGGCAAGGGTCGAGAGTAGCAGCAGGGTGGCGATGCGTTTCATGCGTGGGATTCTCAGGGCTTGCGGGTATAGATCTGGTTGCCGGGATCGACGGTAAAGCTGACTGCCTTGCCGCCTTCGACTTTGAAGGCGACCGTGACCGCTTCCTGTTCCGCGGCGCGGAACTCGGTCTGGGAGAAAGCGGCGAGCGTCAGCGTCTGTCCGCGGGAAACGAGCTTGAGTTTGCCCTCGGCCACCGTGACCGTCGCCTCGAACTCGGTGCCGGACCGTCCGCCCTGGTACGTGCCGGCGTATAAGGCCAGGGTCGCAGCGTCGATGGCGAAGTTCGCGGGCGGCGGCGGCAGGGCGCCTCCGGCCTTCAGGATCTCGGCGATTTCGGGCTTCTTGTTGGCCTCGGCAAACTTCAGCGCGTTCGAAAGGTCCTTTGCGGTCAACTTCTTGGAGCCGATCAGCAGTTGCACGCCGTCCTTGTCGTCCGTCGCCACGGCCTGAAACAGCAACTGCCCCGCTCCGGGCGCTCCCTTATCGAGCAGCAGCAGCAGAACGTCCTTCCGGTTCTTCATGGCCGCGCGCGCCAGCGGGGTCATGTTGTAGAACGAGTCCTTGGCGTCCAGCTTGGCCCCCCGCTCGATCAGCAGCCGCGTGACCTCCAGGTACCCGCGGTCGGCGGCGAAGAAGATCGGCGTCTGGTCGTAAAGGCCCTTGGCATTGACATTGGCCCCCTTATCCAGCAGCGACCGCGTCAAGGCCAGGTCGCCCTTCCGGACCGCTTCGTGAAGCTGATCGTCCAAGGGGGACTGCGCCGCCAGAAAAGCGGCGCAAAACAGGGGGAGCGCTAACATTCCGGATCGCCAGACCGTCATAATAGAGATTACACTCCGAGGCACGAGATCGTTTCCGATTATATGCAATCCCTCAATACGCAGACGAGACGCTGGAAGTTCGCGGTAGTTGGCCTGTTGGGCGCGGCGGGGCTTTGGGCGCAGCCCGCGAGGCCCGTATCCCTGGCCGGCGAGTGGCCCGAATGGCGGGGCCCGGCGCGCGACGGTATCTCGAAGGAAACGGGACTGATCGACAAGTGGTCCCTGGCGGGCGAGAATCTGCTCTGGAAAGCCCCCTACGGCGGCCGTTCGGCGCCTGTCGTGTTCCAGGACCGCCTGTACCTCTACAACACCGCCGGCAAGGACGAAACCGTTCAGGAGCGCCTGATGGCGTTCGACGCGAATACCGGCAAGGTCCTCTGGGAGTACAAGCTGAGCCTGTACCAGAGCGACGTGCCGGTGCACCGCATCGCCTGGTCCAGCCCGGCCGTGGATCCCGAGACCGGCAACGTCTACATCAATGGCGGCGCGGGTCCGCTGGTGGCCGTCTCCAAGGACGGCAAGAAGCTCTGGGAGCGGAACCTCAACGAAGAGCAGAACCTGTTCACCACCCACGGCGGGCGTACCGTCACGCCGATCATCGACGGCGACCTCGTGATCGTCAGCGTGATCAGCTCGTCCTGGGGAGCGCAGGCGCAGCGGCGCCAGCGCTTCTACGGGTTGGACAAGCGGACCGGCGACATCGTGTGGGTGTCGACGCCCGGCGATCGCCCCTATGACACCATCTACTCGACCCCGGTGATCGCCGAGATCAACGGCACGCGCCTGCTGATCTCCGGCGGCGCGGACGGTGGCGTCTACGCCATGAAGCCGCAGACCGGCGAGAACGTCTGGGGCCTGGTGATGACCAAGCGCGGCGTCAACACGGTCATCGGGATCTCCGGCTCGAACGCCATCGTCACCCACTCGGAAGAGAACCTGGACACCAACGAAATGGGGATGATCGCGTCGCTCGACGCGACCGCCAAAGGCAAACTGAGCCCGGCCAACCTCAAGTGGTCGGTCAAGGGCTTCCAGGCCGGCGTGTCGTCGCCGATCATCGCCGGGGACACCATTTACCAGATCGACAACTCGGCCAATCTCTTCGCCTTCGACGTGTCCACCGGCAAGGAACTGTGGAAGCAGAACCTAGGCACCATCCAGCGCGCCGCGCCGGTCTATGCCGACGGGAAGCTCTACGTCGGCACCGAGAACGGGAAGTTCTACATCATCCGGCCGAGCCGCGAAAAGGCCCAGATCCTGAACGTGGTGGAATTGCCGCCCTCGAAGACCGGACTCGCGCAGGCCGGCTCCACGGAGGTGATTTATGCCGCCGCGGCGATTTCGAAGGGGCGGATCTTCTTCGCGTCCTCGGACACCTTGTATGCGATCGGGAAGAAGTCCACCACGGCGCCCGCGATCTCCTGGGCCACGCCGCCGAAGGGCGAAGGCGCGCCGGCGTGGGTGCAGATCACGCCCACGGAAATGGTGCTGTCGCCGGGGCAGACGGTCGCCCTCAAAGTGAAGCTGTATGACGACAAGGGCCGCTTCCTGCGCGAAGCCGCGGACGCGACGTTCGCCGTCGAAGGCTTCTCCGGCAGCGTCTCCGGCGGCAAGCTGACCGTAGCCGCCGGCAAGGCCCCGCAGGCCGGCGTCATCAAAGCGACCGTGGGCGGCGTCACCGGCGAAGCCCGCGCGCGGGTGATCCCGGCGCTGCCCTGGAGCGAGGATTTCACCGCCTACGATGCCGGCAAGCTGCCCCCTACCTGGGTGGGCACCGTAGCCGGCACGTACGAGGTCCAGGACCTCGAGGGCAACAAAGTGTTCGCCAAGAAACCCAACGAGACTCTCTTCAAGCGCATGCGCGTCTTCCTGGGGCCGTCGGAGTGGGCGAACTACACCATCGAGGCCGACGTCCGCGCGACCGAGCGGCGGCGCCAGATGGGCGACGTCGGCATCACGGCGCAGACCTACTCGCTGGTGCTCTTCGGGAACTCGCAGAAGCTGGAATTGTGGAGCTGGCAGCCGAACACGCCCCGCACCCGGGAGGTCGCGTTCGCCTGGAAGAAGGACACGTGGTACCACCTGAAGCTCAAGGTGGAGAACACGGCCGACGGCAAGACGGTGGCGCGCGGCAAGGTGTGGGCCGTGGGCGAGACCGAACCGGAGAAGTGGATGGTCGAGTACACGGATCCGGTCCCGAACCGGCACGGTGCGCCCGGCCTGTTCGCGGACGCTCAGTTCGGGGTGTTTTTCGATAATTTGAAGGTGACGGGGAACTAAGGACTCATGACGAAGAAGATCTTGTGCGCGGTAACGCTGGGCCTGCTGGCGATCGGTTTGCTGCTGCAGGCGGGCGACACGGGAGCCGGCGACTGGCCCATGTGGGGCGGCACCGCTGACCGCAACCTGGTAAGCAACATGAAGGGGATCGTCACCGAATGGGACGTCAACACCAAGAAGAACGTGAAGTGGGTGGGCGCGCTGGGCTCGCAGTCCTACGGCAATCCGGTGGTGGGCAGCGGCTACGTCCTGGTCGGCACCAATAACGAAGCGCCGCGCAACTCCAAGGAAGCCGGCGATAAGGGCATCCTTATGGCCTTCCGCGAAAGCGACGGCGAGTTCCTCTGGCAGCACGTGAACGATAAGCTCGCCGCCGGACGCGCGCTCGACTGGCCGTTCCAGGGCGTGTGCTCGTCCCCGGTGATCGAGGGCGACATCGCCTACTACGTCTCGAACCGCGGCGAGATCGTCGCCCTCGACCTCAAGGGCTTCAAGGACGGCAAGAACGACGGCTGGGACGGCGAAAAGCTCAAGGGTCCCATGGACGCCGACGTCCTCTGGAAGTTCGACATGATCGAGGAAGTGGGCGCCTCGCCGCACAACATGGCCAACTCCTCGCCGGTGATCTACGGCAACCTGATCTTCGCCAGTACCTCCAACGGCCAGGACGAGAGCCACGTGAACGTGCCGAGCCCCAAGGCCCCCTCGATGATCGCCGTGGACAAGAAGACCGGCAAGCTCAAGTGGGAAGTGAACAACGTCAGCGACAAGATCCTCCACGGGCAGTGGTCGTCGCCCGCGGTGTTTAAGTCCGGTGACGTGGTGCAGGTGGCGATGGGCGAGGGCGACGGTTGGATCCGCAGCTACGAAGCCGAGACCGGCAAGCTGCTGTGGTCGTTCGATTCGAACCCGAAAGACTCGGTGTGGCCGAAGACCCGCAACGAGGTGATCTCCACGCCCGTGTTCCACGACGGGCTGCTCTACGTGGCCAACGGCCAGGATCCCGAGCACGGCGAAGGCGTCGGGCATCTCTACGCGATCGACCCCACCAAGCGCGGCGACATCACCAAGACGGGCGCGGTTTGGCACTACGACAAGATCCGCCGGTCCATCTCGACCGGCGCCGTTTACAACGGCATGGTGTTCTACTCGGACTTCAGCGGCTTCCTCCATTGCCTGGACGCCAAGACCGGGAAGGTCTACTGGACCCACGACATGCTGGCCGCCATCTGGGGCTCGCCCATGGTGATCGACGGCAAGGTCTACCTCGGCGACGAGGACGGCGACGTCGCCGTGCTCGAGGCCGCCAAGGTGAAGAAGGTGCTCGGCGAATACAACATGGGCTCGAGCGTGTACTCCACCGCGGTGCCGGCCAACGGTGTGCTCTACATCATGAACCGGAACCAGATCTGGGCGCTCGCCGCCAAGAAGTAATCCCGGCGCGCGGGAACCGGCACACGGTTCCGGACGGGCACATCGGCAACTCGTGAGCCCCCGCCGGTAGGCGGGGGTCAAAGTCGCGCCACGCATACAACTGGGCCGCGCGCGTCAGCGAGAGGCAAGCGCCTTTCGCACTCGTGGATTTTTTCACGGCTTCGTAGGCGGGGGTCAAAGTCCGCAGCCAACGGAGCCGCGCGCGTCAGCAAGCGGCAGGCCCCCAACCAATCACAGCCCCCGCGACATCAAGAGTCCCCCTTGTTTCAAACACTTACCGAAATCGCCGCTCCGGATTTCTTGCACCCGCATGCTACAAGTTAGTCGTGGATGGCCATCCGCGTTCGCCGGTTCGTGCCCGGAAGTACTCCCCTCGTGGGGGACGCTGCCGTAGCAAAGCAGATGTCGGGCACCGGACCGGGGGTTTCGTAGCAAAAACGGTGTTCTCTCTCTATTAGTGAGGGAACAAGATCCGGATCTTGTCGAGTCGTCTTTTTCGTTGGCTTCGGAG
>CAYYID010000122.1:0-8070 GCA_964471915.1 uncultured Solibacteraceae bacterium
GGCGCCGCCGCGGGAGGCGCAGCCGCAGCCGGCGCGGGAGGCGCAGCCGCAGCCGGCGCGGGAGGCGCAGCCGCAGCCGGACCATCCAGGTACCGGTCCTTCTTCAGCGCCGTCCGGTCCAGCGCGTTGTGATAGCTGGTCCAGTTGCCCGCGACGTTCTTGTCGCTGGCCACCATGCCGCGGATCACTTCCATCTTCGAATCCAGGTTGTCGAGGTGGTGCAGCAGCAGCGCCTCGGCGAACAGCGGGACCTTCGGAGAGCCGTACTCCAGTTCCCCGTGGTGGCTGAGGATCATGTGCTCTACCAGCACCTCCAGGCGCGGCGGGAATCCCGGCACCTCCTGGATCTTGCGGCTCACCAGCTTCGCGCCCTGGTAGATATGCCCGAGCAACTGGCCTTCGTCGCTATAGCCGAAGCTCCGGTCGTAGACCAGCTCCGCCACCTTACCGATGTCGTGCAGCAGCACGCCGGTCAGCAGCAGGTCACCGTCGATGAACGGATAGTGCGCCGCCGTCAGCTTCGCCAGCCGCGCCAGCGACAGGACGTGTTCCAGCAGGCCGCTGAGCCACGCATGGTGGATCTGCTTGGCCGCGGGCGCCAGCTTGTACCCCCGTGTCAGCTCGGAGTCCGCGAAGACGCGGTCGAGCAGGGCCTTCAGATGCGGATTCCGCATCTCGGCCACCATCGCCTGCAGCTCTCCGAACATCGCCTCGGGGTCGAACTGCGACGCCGGGAAGAAGTCCTTGAAGTCCACTTCCCGTTCGTCGACGCGCTGCAGCTTGTGCAGCGTCAACTGCGGGCGGTTCTGGTAGATCTGATAAAGCCCCTTCACGCGCACGAAGTCGTCGCGGTCGAAAGTGTCCATCACTTCGGCGGCGTTATCCCACATCTTCGTGTCGATGTCGCCGGTCCGGTCGGCCAGCAGCAGCGCGAGGTAGGGTTCGCCGGTCTTCTTCTGGCGCACTTCCTTGCGCTGCACCAGAAACGTGGCCTGCACCGTCTGGTTCGGCTCCAGCTCGTTCACGTAGGGTGATTTCATGCCTTAGCGCGAGGAACTCGTCTTCGGTTTCGCCGACGTCCCCGGAATCGGGATCGCCCAGAGCAGCTTCTTCTTGCGGGTCTGGTTTTCCACTTCGGCCTTCGAGATCGTCTCCGGCTTCAACTGCGCCGGATCGGTCCAGGCGGTGTTCTTGCCCGGCGCCGCGCCCGAATCCACCCAGCCCGGCTTGATCTCGAGGAAGGCGTCCTGCCGCAGCCTGGTCAGGTACTCGCGGATGGCCGGCTGCATGCGGGGCGCGAACAGCTTCTCCATCACCTCGTTCTCCACTTCCTCGAACTCGGCCTGTCCCGCCTTGGTGTGCTCGTCGAGCTTGATGATCAGGAACCCGTTGGCGACCTTCATCGGCTCCGTCACGTAGCCGCGCGGCTTGTCCCACACGTCGTTGGCGATCTGCTCCAGCAACTGGCTCTTCTCGAATCCGCCGAGCCACCCACCCTGCTGCGCTGTCACCGCGTCGGAATTGTTCTGCGCCAGCTCCGGGAATTTTTCACCCTTACGGGCCCGCGCCGCCAGGTCCTTCGCCTTTTTCTCGGCCAGCGCCACGCCCGCCGCGTCCTTGCCCTCGGTCGACACCAGCAGTTCCCGCAGGAACACCCGGTCCTGGCGAACGAACTCTTCCTTGTGGTCGTCGTAGTACTTGCGCAGCTCTTCCTTCGGCACCGTCACCTTGCGGGAGACCTCCTGGCGGATCACCTGCTGGGTGAGCATCGAGTTCTTGACTTCGTTCTTAAAGTCCTCGAACGACATGTTGGACTGTTCGCGCACGTACTGCTGGAACTTTTCAGGCTCGGGGATCTTGGCCTGCCGCTGGAGGTCCGCGAAGTACTTCGACAGCTCGCCCTCGACGTTGACGCTCAGTTCCTTGCCTTTCTGGATCAGCAGCAACTGGTCGATGCGGCTGCGCAGGATGTCCTTTTCGCCTTCGGCCATCGCCTGCGCCATTTGCGGGGCGGGCACTTTCTGCTGCACCAGGTCGGCCTGCAACTGCCGCCGGCTCTTCACGATCTCGCTGCGGGTGATGATGTCGCTGTTCACCTTGGCGATGATCTCGTCGACCACGGAGATGTCCGCGGCCGGCGCCAGCAACGCCGCGGCGGCGAAGGCAGTCCACGAAACGGCAACCGTTCTCATAATGCAATTATAGCTGGCACGCCGTTGGCCACGGCCGCCGGAACCGCGGGAACAATCACTTGGAAGGCGGGGCCCGGGCCGCCGCGGCACGCCTGTCGCGCCCTTATCCCGCGAGCGCGCCCAGTTGCTCGCCCAGCCGTCCGATCAGCGCCGCCGGAGCCTCCTGCACGCCCACGGGCAGGCGCAGCACCCCGGCGGGCGTGAATTGCGTGCCCTCCATGCGCCGCAGCAGGTCCATCAGCTTCGCGGGCTCCACCTTGGACTGCTGGTGGAACTTGACGTTCACGTAGCCGCCGCGCCGCTCCACCGCCTCCACGCCCAACGCCTCGGCGCGGGACTTCAGCAATGCGAACTCCACCAGCGTCGCCACCGCTTCCGGCGCCGGGCCGTAGCGGTCGCTCAGTTCGCCCAGCACCTTTTCGGCCTGCGCCCGGTCCCGGACGTCGGCGATGCGCTTGTACGCGCGCAACCGCTGCTGGTCGTCGGCGATGTACTCCGACGGGATCCGGATGTCGAGCCCCAGGTTCAGTGACGTGTGCAGCTCCAGCGGGATCTCCTCGCCCTTGAGTTCCCGCACCGTCTCCTCCAGCATGCGGACGTAGAGATCGAAGCCCAGCGCTTCGATATGACCGCTCTGCTCGCCGCCCAGGATGTTGCCCGCGCCGCGCAGTTCCAAATCCAGCGCCGCGATCTTGAACCCCGCGCCCAGGTCCGAGAACTCCCGCAGCGCGGCCAGCCGCCGCCGCGCGATCTCGGTCAGCTCCGCCTGCGGCGGCACCAGCAGGTAGGAATACGCGCGCCGGTTGGACCGGCCTACGCGGCCGCGCAACTGGTACAACTCGCTCAGCCCGTATCGCTCCGCGTTCTCGATGATGATGGTGTTCGCGAGCGGGACATCCAGGCCGTTCTCGGCGATCGTGGTGCACACGAACACGTCGCTTTCGTGCCGCATCAGGCGGAGCAAAACGCGTTCCAGTTCGGCCTCGCCCATCTGCCCGTGACCGACGTCGATGCGCGCCTCGGGCGCCAGCTCGCGGATCCAGCCGGCGCGCTCCCAGATCGTTTCCACGCGGTTGTGGATGAAGTAGACCTGCCCGCCGCGCGAAAGCTCCTGCTCGATCGCGGTGCGCACCAGGCCGCCGTCGAACGGCGCGACCACCGTATGGATCGCCAGCCGGTCCTTGGGCGGCGTCTCGATCACGCTCAAGTCCCGGATCCCCAGCAGCGACATGTGCAGCGTCCGCGGAATCGGGGTCGCGCTCATCGCCAGCACGTGGACGTTCTTGCGGATCTGCTTCAGCCGCTCCTTGTGCTTCACGCCGAACCGTTGCTCCTCATCGATCACGATCAGCCCGAGATCCGGAAACTGGACGTCCTGCGACAGCAGCCGGTGCGTGCCGATGACGATGTCCACCTTGCCGGCCGCGATGTCTTCCACGGCCTGCTTCAGTTCCTTCGCGCTGCGGAAGCGGCTCAGCATTTCGATGCGCGCCGGGAACGGCGCAAAGCGCCGCGAGAAGGTCTGATAGTGCTGGAACGCCAGCACGGTGGTGGGCGCGAGCACCGCCACCTGCTTGCCGTCGCCCAGCGCCTTGAACGCGGCCCGCATGGCGACCTCGGTCTTGCCGAAGCCCACGTCGCCGCACAGCAGCCGGTCCATCGGCTGCCCGCTTTCGAGGTCCCGCTTGATCTGTTTGACCGCGTCGGCCTGGTCCTTGGTGAGCGTGTACTCGAAGGCGTCCTCGAACTCGCGCTGCCAGTTCGAGTCCGGCGAGAAGGCGAAGCCCGGCGCCAGCTTGCGCTCGGCGTAGAGCTTCAGCAGCTCCTCGGCCATGTCGCGCATCTTTTTCTTGACGCGCGTCTTGGTCTTCTCCCAGGTGGCGCCGCCCAGCCGGTCGAGCGCCGGCGGCCGCTCGCCCGCGCCGCGATACTTCTGCACCAGGTCGAGCCGCGTCAGCGGGACGTACAGCTTCGACTCGCCGGCGTACTCGAGCAGCATGAAGTCGCCCTTGGCGTCCCCTTGCGCGATCTCGCGGATCCCGACGAACTGGCCGACGCCGTGCGTGGCGTGCACCACGAACTCGCCGGGCTTCAGGTCCGCGAGGTCCGCCGCGAACGCCGCCATCTGCGACTTGGTGAGGCTGGGCCGCGCCACTAGGTCGCTGGTGTCGAACAGGTCTTCGCTGCCGATGAGGGCGAGCCGCGCGTCCGGAAACACCACGCCCTTGCGCACCAGCCCCTTGCCGAGGAACGTGCTGGCCGCCGCGCCGTGGTACACCCGCTCGGCCAGATAGGCCGACTGGCCCGGCTCGGCCACCATGCCGAGCTGGAACGCCATCCCGTATTCCTGCAGCACGTCCGCCAGCCGCTCGATTTCGCCCAGGGCCGGCGCGAAGAACACCACGCGATAGCCCTTCTCGATCAGGCCCTTCGCCTCCGCCACCGCCACTTTCATGGAGCCGTGGAAAGCCATCGACGGCTGGGTGGTGACGTGCGGCGCATCCGGCGACAGATCCAGTTGCCGCAACGCGAGCGACGTGTGCTCCTCCCACCGCGCCGGGAGTTCCTCCGCCGTGAAGAAGTTCGCCGCCGCCAGGTCGGGCCAGCCGGATTGGGCGATCCGGTCCGCCTCGCCCAGGCGCTTCCAGAACCGCTCCGCCGCGCTGAGGATCGCTTCCGGCTCATCCAGTACCACCACGGCATCCCGCGCCAGGTCGAACACGGAGCGCGCCCTGGGATGCACCTGGGGAACCACGAACTCCCATCCCGGAAACGAATCACCCGGGCTGGCGACGCTTGCGAAGTTCACCGCCTCGGCCAGTTCGTGGAACAGCCGCCGGGTCCGGGGATACTCGGTGAGGGGCAGCACGTGCGCCTCGTTCACTTTCAGCACGGAGCGCTGCGTGTCCACGTCGAATCGCCGGATCGACTCCACGTCGTCGCCGAAGAACTCGACGCGCACCGGCCGCTCGCTCTCCGCCGGAAAGACGTCGAGGATGCCGCCGCGCACCGAGTACTCGCCGACCATCTCCACCGGCTCCCGCCGCTCGTAGCCGATGCTTTCGAGGTGCGCCACCACCATTTCGAGCGGCAGCTCCTCGCCGGTGCGCAGCGTGATGGCGAGCTGGCGGTAGAAATCGCCCGGCTCTACTTTCAGCAGCGCGGAGGCCACGGGGGTGACCGTGATCGGCGCGCGGCCTGTCACCAGCCGCCACAGCCCGATCGCCCGCTGTTCGGTGATCTCGGTGTGCGGCGAGAGTTTCTGGAACGGCAGCGTGTCCAGCGCGGGAATCAGTTGCGGCGCGGTCAGCTCCGGGCGGTTGACCAGCAGGCCGAAGAAGGTGTCCAGCAGCTCGGTGAGCGCTTCGGCCTCCTGGTTGCCGTCGGTCACCACCAGCAACGGGCGCTCGGTGGCCTGCCACAGCAGCGTGAGATAGAGAGCCTTGGCGGTGGTGGTGAGTCCGCCCAGCGAGGCCGCGGTCCGCTCGGGCCGCGCCAGCTTGCCGAGCACGCTTTGCACCGCGGGGTCGCGGGCGAGCGACTGCAGCAGGTCGCGGAAGGCGGGATGGGTCATGCGCCCGGCCGCGGCGCCGCGTCCAGCGCCGGCTGGCCCGTGGCCGCCAGCACGCTGCGCCACTCCCGGCCTTCCGGCGCGATCTGCTTGCGCTCCGCCGTCACCTTCGCCAGCGGCACGTGGACGAACGTGTCGTAGCGCAGGCCCACCATGACGTCGGTGCAACCCGCCATGGCCGCATGCACGGCGTGCCGCGCGTAGAGATCGCACAGCAGCGCGTCCGCCGTGTTCGCCGGCCGGCTCCGGATGATGTAACTCGGATCGATGTACTTCAGGCTGATCCGTCCCCCGATCCGCGTGAAATAGTCCTCGATCTTCGCTTTGAGGAACAGCCCGATGTCGCCGAGCTTCTTGTTGCCCGACGCGTCCCGCCCGCGGTCCGCCGCCATCAGTTCCTGCCCCGCTCCTTCGGCCACCACGATCACCGCGTGCCGCCGCTCCCGGATCCGGTCCGCCAAGGCTTCGAGAAACGCCGCCAGCGAAAACGGCGCCTCGGGGATCAGGGTGAAGTTCACTTCCTGGCTGGCCAGCGTCGCGCCGGCCGCGATGAACCCTGCATGGCGGCCCATCAGCTTCACCAGGCCGATGCCGCCGTCATGCGCCCGGGCCTCGTTATGCGCGCTGTCGATCACCTGCGCCGCGCCCTCGATCGCCGTCAGGAACCCGAACGTCCGGTCCGCAAACGGCACGTCATTGTCGATGGTCTTCGGCACGCCGACGACGGCCAGTTCGTAACCCTTGGCCAGCGCCACCGTGGCAATGGCGTGCGCGCAGCGCAGCGTCCCGTCGCCGCCGACGCACAGCAGGATCCCGATGTCCCGCGCGCGCAGGAAGTTCACGATCGTATCCGGCGGCACCGGACCCCGCGACGTGCCCAGCAGCGTGCCGCCCTGCTTGTGAATGTCTTCGACCGCGGCCGGCGTCAGCGCCAGCGGCTCATACCGCCGCGCCGGGTCCAGGCCCGCGTAGCCGTACCGGATCCCGTACACTTCCCGCAGTCCATAGCGGTGGTGCAATTCGAGATACGCGCTCCGGATCACGTTGTTGAGGCCCGGACACAGGCCGCCGCAGGTGACGATCGCCGCCCGCGTCCGCCCGGGCTCGAAATACAGCCGCCGGCGGGGTCCGGCCAGCTCGAAACCCTCGCCGGGCTGCAGAAGTTCGGCCGGCAGGCGCAGGTCCTCCGCCGTAAACCAATCTAACGGTGAGGGATAGCGGGCCTCGCCCAGTGCCGTGACTTTCATCGTCGAGAAGTACCAGCTTAGCCAATTCCTGTCTTGCAGCGGCGGGCCAAGATGTCTAAGATAGAGTCAACCATGCGGGAAACCGGCTCCTTCTTCCGGCCCCATCGCTCCCTCGCCGACGAGGTGAACCGCAATATCGTTCGCTCCGAGATCGAGGGCGGCGTGTACCTGAAGGACCTTCCGCCCGACACCACGCTGGAGATCGAAACCCAGAACCGGTGGTACATCATCATCCTGAAGACGCATGGCGAGGCCATCATCCACGGCCACCCTCAGTACTGCCCGGATCCCGTGAAGGTCCGCATCACCGGCTCCAATTGGGGCGGCAGCATGGTGAAGCAATCCTACGTCGGCCGCGGGATGCACCTCGAGTTCTGCCACCCGGACTACAACGGCCCGATTATCACGTCGCCGATCGTCGACATCCGCATGCGCTAACGGCGACGTTTTCGGCTGCCAGATTTCCGCATCCGCCCGCGGTGGTAGAAGCTTCGGAGAAATCGACAGACTCGGACTTTGCCCCCGCCTACCGGCGGGGGCTCATGGGTTGCCGATGCGCGCGCCGGGACCGGGTGCCGGTTCCCGGGCGCGACGGAGCCCCCGCCTTCCCGCCGGGGGCTAAAGTCCAAAGCGCAACTGGGCAGCGAGCGGCAAACATCGCTGGTCCCTTTCCTTTCCGGCTCTCCTTCAGACTTCGAGGATCGCCTGCTTCTGCTTATCGGCCCAAGAGCCGCGCGCCGGGATGAGGATCACGCAGCCTCCAGTCTCGATTCGCTTGAAGTTGGGGATTGTGAGAGCCTGGACTGCGGGGCATGGCGACGATGGGGATGCGCACAACTGCCAGGTTCTTGCTCTGCATCGCGGCGGCAGCCGCATCGGCGGCGTGTCACCGGGACCCGCCGTACCTCGCGTTCGTTGACCGCGCCGGACAAGTGCGCATCCGCCTCCAGCCCGGTCAGCGCGCCGGTTCGTTCTCTGAAGGGCTCGCCGCTGTGACCCGCGGCGACGCCTGGGGCTACATCGATACCAGTGGGCGCTTCGTGATCCCTCCGCGCTTCGG
>CAYYID010000123.1:0-7796 GCA_964471915.1 uncultured Solibacteraceae bacterium
ACGCGGCGCTGCTGGAGCGGATCCGCGAGGGGACGCGGCTGGGGCGTCCGCTGGGGAGCGAGGAGTTTCTGGAGCGGATCGAGTCGGAGTTCCGGGAGGCGGCTCGGGTGCGGCGGAGAACTGCAGCAGGATGAAGGGCTTAGCTGTTCGGGGTCCGGTGACGGAGGTGACTGTCCCTGGGGCCCCGCCCCGGCTGAGAAAGGCTCGTCCGTCACGAAAGAAACAGATCTGCGACTTTCGACAAATCACTCTTGGGGCCCCGCCCCGGCTGAGAAAGGCTCGTCCGTCACGAAAGAAACAGATCTGCGACTTTCGACAAATCACTCTGTAAATTCGCCACTTCTACCGGCTCCTTATCTTTCTCAAGTCTCCGGACACAGCAGAGCAGGCCTTCCTGAACAGCGCGAAGCAGGAACCTTCGAATGTGGTCGTCGCTCCGGCGTTTCCACTGACTCGACGGGAATCCTAAGTCGACCGTGATGTAACGTTCCTTGCGGTTTCTACGAATGCGCTCACAACCTTCAAACTCGAATTCCTGCATCTCACCACCGATTCGAAGTATCAACGCGAACTCGTCTACACTTGGACAGTAGGGTCTAGTGCATTGTTCCGCTAGGATCCTCCGCAACTCAAGCACGTGTTCCATCGTCCGGTTGTCCTCACCGCTTGTCTGGGCTCCCAAAGTCACTTGTGCTTGCAACATCATCGTTTCTTCGTTACGTACTCCCGCTTCTTTCCGGCCCAGGGCTCACGATTCTTCGGGCCAGGATTTCGTTCCACTAGCTCTCGCTCTTTCCGCAGCATCTCTTTGCGCGGACCCCGCTCTACCACCTTAACTTGACCGCCGCCAACTTCTTTCTTGGAGTAGCGCTTGCTGGCGTCTTGACTAACGCCAATGCTTCTCGAAGTTACCTTTGGCATCGTACTTCTCGTATCGTTCAGCGGCTTGGTTTCCAGCTGTATTCCCATGGGGAGGCTTGGATTCGCCCGCACCCTGAGGCTTCGTTGCCGGGGCAGAGGGCGCGTCATTGGACCGACCGTCTTCCAGGAACTCTGGGGAACTCAGGAACTCTGGGGAACTCTGGGGACAGTCACCCCTGCCTCCCAACTTCCGCGAGAGGACGCCGCCGCGCGCCGCACTATCTTGCATGCCCCGTTGCGCGCGCATCGTACTCCCCGGACTTCCCCACCATATCACCCAGCGGGGTAATTACCGCCAGCGGATCTTCTTCCGCGCTGAGGACTACCGTCTTTACTTGGACTTGCTGACGGAGGCCGCGAGTCACCATGGAGTTACGATCCTCGGATTTTGCCTCATGCCGAATCACGTGCACGTGATCGCGGTGCCGCATGAACCGCGCGCGCTCGGCCGGCTATTCCGTGGCGTGCATGGGGACTATGCCCGGGCGGTCCATATCCGGCTGGCGCGGCGGGGCCACTTGTTTCAGGCGCGTTTTCAATCGGTTCCAATGGACGAAGAACATTTCTGGGCGGCTTTGGTTTATGTCGAGCAAAACCCGGTGCGGGCGGGCTTGGTGGAGGAGTGCGGGGCGTGGCCGTGGTCGAGCGCGCGGGAGCATTTGGGCGAGGCTTCGCGCAGGATGGTGGACCTGGTGGGGTGGCGGGCACGGCACACGCCGGAGAGCTGGAAGTTGCGGCTGGAGTTAGGGTTGCGGAACGCGGCGCTGCTGGAGCGGATCCGCGAGGGGACGCGGCTGGGGCGTCCGCTGGGTAGCGAGGAGTTTCTGGAGCGGATCGAGTCGGAGTTCCGGGTGGCGGCTCGGGTGCGGCGGAGAACTGCAGCAGGATGAAGGACTTAGCTGTTCGGGGTCCGGTGACGGAGGTGACTGTCCCTGGGGCCCCGGCTGTGGAGAGTTTCTCATCCCAGCCGTGCTTCGAGAAGCCCTGAAGCTATACGTCTCAAAGCGGAGATGTCGGCGGCGCTGAAGGTTGACTTCTTTGAGGCGAGCCTGATCAGTTTTTCCGCTGCCCGGAAAGCGTCACGCAATCCTGAATGTCCTAGCGCTCTGTCTCTCCATTCGTTCCCGACTTCGGAGGTTCCCGGATCGGTGAACCCGGTTTGTTCTTCTGAGGCTGCGATGGTGGCCGGTTCCAGCGCGTACTCGACCCATCCTGGATTGATCTCTTCTGCCGGGTCGGTCGCGCGGAGTGCAGCGTCCATGCAGATGGCTACGTCTTGTGCAAAGGTACTGCCAGGCGCATCGAAACGCTCGCCGTCAGGTGTCGCTGCGGCAACTGCTTCGAGTAGTTGGCTGGTTTTCTCCGGCTGTGGTGCAGTCCCTGCGGCGAACTCCAAGGCCAACGATTCTGCAGCACGAAGTACTTTTGGATCACCCCACCCGGTCTGTCGAACGAAGTCTTCATACAGCGGAAAAAGGGCCCTACCGCAAACCGCAAAGAAGGCGGCGGCCTGTCGGCGAGAAAGGCCGCCGACCTCGGTCTGGAGCCGATCAAGCGCCGCGTCCAAAGATAAGCCATCAAAACTCATAGACCTCTATTTGTTCTCTACCTCAATGCCCCGATCCGCAAGCTGCCCTGCACAATTGTGTTCAGACGGTCCGCACGGGGAACGCTTTGACGTTCCGACTCGCCGCAACCCAGGGACCTCTCGCATCAGGTTCTCTTCAGCGTGTGCACCTTTCTTGCAGGAGACGCATGTGACTCCACGGGATTGGGCCGCTGCCCGCTGGCCGCGATCAAAGCCGTTACTTGACCCAGCGAAGAGCTGTCCTTGGGCATTCTCGCCGACCGCAATAGTGCGGTTGTTTACGGCCGCCGGATGGGTACCGGCCTGCCTGATCTCTCCCGCTATCGCAGTCAACGATTGCTTCGCGACGGCCCCTTCAACTTCGATGGTTCCAACGGTGGTCAGAGATGTGCCGCGAGACGCCCCTCCGGTTAAGGCAGCCGTGCCGATGTCAAGGCCCACCTCAGTAAGAGTTGTGACTTTGTCGTCAAGGCTTGCGTTGGCAAAATTCTGCAGGCCAGTTCCGATTGCGCTTAGAGTTGCGCTAGGGTTGGTGACGGCGTTCCAGATCCCACTTGCCGCTGCAGGAATCGTCTTTTCTGGTTGGAGAACGAGGCTGACGAATGCGAAGCCAGTTCGATCAACCCACTTCGCTACGCCCTCCTTCACGCCGCGGCCGTCGTCGTCGACATACCGCAACGGGTTGTTCCGCGTGTAGGAGTACAAGTTCCAACTCTGCGGATTCTCCGGGAATTGGTCGGCGAACGGCGCATCAGGACTCGTAAACCGCCCCTGCGCCGACGCCAGATACCGAGCCCCAAAGTAGTCGAGGCCGGTTTCGGCATCCCGTTCTTTGCCGGTGAACCGCTGAGCCACATTCCCCGGCACATCCAACCCCGCCGGATACTCCGGACCCCGGCCATTGTGCCCCCGCGCCAAGTCCTCCCCGAACGGCGCATAGTCGAACAGCTTCAACCCCGCCCCGCCGGACCCCAGCGTCGCCCGCGTCGAGCCCAAGTGGTCCGCGAACACCCACCGCGTCCCCGGCTCCTGTTCCGCCGGCTGCGTCGTGTTGGGCGCCGCGGCGAAATACTCCGCCGCCAACTGCCCCGCCGCGTCGTACACGAACGTCGTCGTGCCGAACGCGTCCGTCTTCCGCACGCGCCGCCCTTCGCCGTCGTAGGCGTATGCCGCCGTCGCGCCGTTCACCGTTGCCGACACCAGCCGGTTCTCTCCGTCGTACACGAAGGTCCGCCCGGCGAACGACGTCAAATTGCCACTGCCATCGGTCCCCGCCGCCGCCCAGCGGTTGTCCGGGAACAGCGCCGCGACCCCGGCTGGATCTTCATGGGTCTGGCCGCCGACCTGCGGCGTCAGCCCCGACGTCGGAATCCACGACCCGCTTTTGATTGCGCGGTTGCCGTAGGCGTCGTACACATACTTCTGCGACCAGGCTTGCGACCCGGATTCCGTCACCGACTTCAGCCGGTTCACGGGGTCATAGACGTAGCTCTGCGTCCGCGTGGCCCCGCCGCCCGTGATCGCCTGGCTCAGCACGTTGCCGTTATTGTCGCTCACCCCGTAGCTGAAGGCTAGCGCGACCGGCGCGACCGGGCCTTCCGAAAACGCTTCGGGACTCCAAACTCGCCGTCTATAATGCCAACATGCCCCGCGAGATCCGCCGCTCCGTGTGCGCCCTCGACTGCCCGGATACCTGCTCCGTGCTGGTCACTGTCGACGACGGACGCGCGACGAAACTGCGCGGCAACCCGGACCACCCGGTCACCCGCGGCTTCCTGTGCGGCAAGGTCGCCAAATATCTCGACCGCCAGTACCACCAAGACCGCTTGCAGTTTCCCTTGAAACGCACTGGAAAAAAGGGAGATGGCCGCTTCGAGCGCGCGACATGGGACGAAGCGCTCACCTCCATCGCCGCCCGCCTGAAGACCATCGCCGCCACCCACGGAGCCGAGGCGATCCTGCCCTACTCTTACGCCGGGAACATGGGGCTCCTGAACAACGCCGGCATGGACCGCCGCTTCTTCCACAAGCTGGGGGCGTCCCGCCTCGACCGGACCATCTGCTCCTCGGCCGGCGGTGCCGGCATCACCGCGCAGCTCGGCTACCGCTTCGGCACCGAGCCCGAGCAGTTCGTCCACTCCAAGCTGATCCTCGCCTGGGGAGCCAACATCCTCGGCACCAACGTCCACCTGTGGCCGATCATCGTCGAAGCCCGCCGCAAAGGCGCGCGGCTGATCGTCATCGACCCGGTGAAGAACCGCACCGGCGCCGTCGCCGACGAGTGGATCCCCATCAACCCGGGCTCCGACCTGGCGCTCGCCCTGGGGCTGATGCACGTGATCCTCGCCGAGGGGCTGGAAGATCGCGAATACATTGCGAATCATACGGATGGAATCGAAGATCTCAGGGAACGCGCGAAGCGATATACCCCCGAGGTGGTAGAGTCTTTCACCGGGATCCCGCGCGGCCGGATCGTCACCCTTGCCCGCGAGTACGCCACCACGCGACCCGCCGTCATCCGGCTGAACTATGGCGTTCAGCGGTCGGAGCGCGGGGGCACCGCGGTCCGGGCGATCGCCGCGCTGCCTGCCCTCACCGGATCCTGGAAGGACCTCGGCGGCGGGTGCCAGCTCACGACTTCCGGCGCGTTCGCCCTGAACACCGCGTCCCTGGAGATGCCGGAGCTGCAGCCCAAACCGACCCGGATCCTCAACATGAGCCAGCTCGGGACCATCCTGCGCGAGACCCGCGACCCCGGGATCCACGCCGTCGTCGTCTACAACTCGAACCCTGCCGCCATCGCCCCGGATCAGAACGCGGTGCTGGCCGGTCTGGGCCGCGAGGACCTGTTCACCGTGGTGCTCGAGCAGTTCCAGACGGACACCGCCGACTACGCCGACTACGTCCTGCCGGTGACCACGTTCCTCGAGAACCGCGACATCTACCGGGCCTACGGGCACTACTATCTGCAGCTCTCGGAGCCCGCTGTGGCGCCTTTAGGCGAGTGTAAGTCCAACGTGGAGATTTTCCGGTTACTGGCTGAAAAGATGGATCTTACGGACCCCTGTTTCCAGGAGTCCGAAGACGACATGGTGCGCGGCCTGCTGCGGACCAACGCCCGGGCGCTGGAAGGGATCAGCTTCGACCAGCTCGACCGCGAGCACTACGTCCGGCTCAACGTCTCCGCCCCCGGCGAGCCTTACCGCCCCTTCGCGGAGGGCGGCTTCGGGACCCCGAACGGCCGGATGAACTTCGCCGCCGCCGAACTGGAGTACACGCCGCCGGTCGAATCGCGCCACGGGGCTCTTGGCCGGTATCCGCTGGAGATGGTGTCGGGAAAGAACGACGACTCCATGAATTCGACTTTCGGCTATCAGGCCGCGGTAGACCGCGAAACCGCCACGGCGCATCTGCACACTTCGGACGCCGAACCGCGCGGAATCGTCACTGGAGATATTGTCCGGATGTATAACGATCGCGGCACGTTACGCCTCCGCGCCGAGGTTACGGACCGGATCCGGCCGGGCGTGGTGCGGGTCCCCTCCTCGCGCTGGCCGAAGCTCTCGGCCGACCGCCGCAACGTCAATGTCCTCACCGGCGAGCGCCTTACCGACCTGGGAGGCGGCGCGACGTTCTACAATTGCTTAGTTGAAGTAGAACGATGCGGCGACTGACCTACCCCCTCCTCCTCCTGACCCTGATTTCCGGCTGCAAGCGCAAGGAAGAGGCGCCGCCTCCGGCGCCGGCCGCCGCGCCCGCGAAGCTCTCCAGCGAGGTGGCCGCCGCGAATCCCGACAGCGCCGTCCAGCTCATCCGCGGGTTCTATCCCGTCGAGGGCAACTCCTGGCGCTGGACCATGGGCAAGTTCGCCTTCGCCCTCCGCCCGCCCGAGGGATCCGCCGCTAAGGGCGCGGTCCTGCGGCTCCAGTTCGGGGTCTCCGAGGCGGTGCTGTCGAAGATGGGACCTCTTGCTGTCACCGTCACCGCCGGCGGGCAGTCCCTCGGCACGGAGACCTTCGCCAAGCCCGGCGATTCGGTGTACCAGAAGGACGTCCCCGCCACGCTGCTGACCGGCGAGTCCCTGACGTTCGAAGTGACTGTCGAAAAGCCGCTGCCCCCCACCGGAGCCGACCAGCGGGAGCTGGCCATCGTCTTCAACGCCGCCTCGCTCACCGCGAAACCCTGAATGATCTCCCTTTCGAACGTCAACAAGCAGTACGGCAAGCAACTCATCTTCGTTGAAGCGTCGTTTCAGCTCAACCCCGGCGAGAAGGTCGGCCTGGTGGGGCCCAACGGCGCCGGCAAGACCACGCTGTTCCGCATGATCATGGGCGAGGAGTTTTCCGACGAAGGCGAGATCTCGGTGCCCAAGCGGCTGACCATCGGCTACTTCCGCCAGGACGTCGAGGAAATGTCCGGGCGCTCCGTGCTCGATGAAGCGATCGCCGGCAGCGGCCGGGTCGGCGACCTGCACCACGAACTCGAGGACCTCCAGCGCGCCCTCGAAGATCCCGCGCGCGCGGACGAGATGGACAAGATCCTCGATCGATTCGGCCACGTGCAGGAAGAGTACGAGCACCTGAACGGCTACGCGCTCGAAGCCCAGGCGCGCGAGGTGCTGCACGGGCTCGGCTTCCGCGACGACCAGATCGACGGCGACGTCGGCGCGCTTTCGGGCGGGTGGAAGATGCGCGTGGCGCTGGCGCGGGTGCTGCTGGGGCGCCCGGATGTCCTGCTGATGGACGAGCCGACGAACCACCTCGATATCGAGAGCATCATCTGGCTGGAAGGGTTCCTCAAGAGCTATCCCGGGGCGCTGCTGATGACCTCGCACGACCGCGAGTTCATGAACCGCATCGTCTCGAAGATCGCCGAGATCGACGCGGGCGAGATCATTTCCTACACCGGCAACTACGACTTCTACGAACGCGAGCGCGCCACGCGCGAAGCCAACCAGCAGGCCGCGTTCGCGCGGCAGCAGGCGATGCTCGCCAAGGAGCAGCGCTTCATCGAGCGCTTCAAGACGCACGCCGCCAAGGCCGCGCAGGTGCAAAGCCGCATCAAGGCGCTGGATAAGATCGAGAAGATCGAGCTGCCGAAGAAACGCCAGGTGGTCAAGTTCGATTTCCGGGTCCCGCCGCGTTCGGGCGATCAGGTGGCCGTGCTGGAGGATCTGCGCAAGGCTTACGGCGCGCGCGTGATCTACGACGGCTTCAGCATGACCATCCGGCGCGGGGAGCGCTGGGCGGTGATGGGCCGCAACGGCGCGGGCAAGACGACGCTGCTG
>CAYYID010000124.1:0-7772 GCA_964471915.1 uncultured Solibacteraceae bacterium
CGCCTCGTAGCGCGGCCACAGCGGCAGGCCCGCACCGTTGGGGTCGCCGGTCTTCGCGAAACGCACCCAGGCGTCGGCCATCGATTCCGAAAGCGACACATCGCGCGGCTCGGGCTTGGGCGGCGGGCCCGTGAGTCCCGCCTTGTCGAGATTGGCGAAGACATACGCAATCTCAGACGAGTGGTACGCGCCCAATCCGAGCGTTTTGCCGGGTCCCGAGGGCATGACGCGCGTGAAGTGGTATACGAAGGTCTTCCTCTGTTTCGCCGAGACGGAACGAGCCACCAGGCGGGCGCAGGCCTGGAACGTCGAATCGTCGATGTAGCGCGAGAAGGCGGCCCGGACCTCGCGGTCGCTGGCCGCGGGGAAGGTGCTGAGCACGCGCGGCGCCATGCCGCCGAAATTCTTTTCGAAGAACTCCTTGTACTGGGCGACGGTGCGGACGCGGGTGTTCAGCGTAAACAGGGAGCCTTCATCGGCGTTGGTGCCGATCAGCAGCGGCACACGGTGGAAACGGCCGGCGCGGAAGGCATCGGCAGGGTGCTCGGGAACGGACCAGCCGTCGACCACGGGACGCCCAACTTTGGCTTCGATGGTGAAGAGCCCGTCGGTGACGGCGGCGCCGTTGTCCACGAAGGCGTCGAATGGCTTGGCGCGGAGGGCGGCCAGCGGGCCGAGCTTCAGGCCGGCGTCCTGGATGGGCCCCAAACCGTCCGTGGAGCGGGTGGCGTGCCCGATGGCGCCGTCGACGAAGGCGGCGCTCTGCGCGATCGCCTTGTGGAACAGGCCTTTCGCCAGCGGCGAAACCATCAGCCAGCAGACGCTGGCGCCGCCGGCCGACTCGCCGAAGATGGTGACGTTGCGGGAGTCGCCGCCGAACTTGCGGATGTTGTCGCGGACCCATTCGAGCGCGCGGATCTGGTCGAGGAGTCCCTGATTTCCGGAGGTGCGGCGCGGGGAGCCGGCGCTCAGCTCCGGATGCGACAGAAAGCCGAGCGTGCCGAGACGGTAGTTGATGGTGACCACCACCACGCCGCGCTTGGCGAGCGCTTCGCCGTCATAGAGCGGGGTGCCGCCCGTGCCGCCGTAGAAGCCGCCGCCGTGGATCCAGAACAGCACCGGCAGCTTTTCGCTCGGGGACTTGGCGGGCGTCCAGATATTGAGATTGAGGCAATCCTCGCTGACCTTGCCGCTGCCGCGCAGGGGTCCCGCCATTTGGGGGCACACGGGACCCCAGTCGCTGGCCGCGCGGGGACCGGTCCAGGGCGCGGGCTTCTGCGGCGGCTGCCAGCGGAGGTCGCCGGCGGGAGCAGCCGCGAAGGGAATGCCCCGGTAGACGGTGACGCCGGAACCGGTGCCGGTGACGGCGCCGGACTCGGTAACGACGGGTCCATCGAGCGCCGACAGCGCCGCGCAGAGCAAGAAACCAATCGAGCGTTTCATCCCTATCCTTGTACCATGCGAAAGTCGGCATGCGGCAGCAGACAGTTGTCAGCTAGAATGAAGCTCGCATGACCTCGAAGCTCATGCTCGCCGCAGCCACGGACGAGTTCGCGCCGGAACTGGACACCGCCTTGCGCGCCATGCGCGAGATCGGGATCCAGGCGGCGGAGATCCGGACGCTGGGCAACCGCGGGGTTCTCGACGCCAGCGACGACGAGCTGCGGCGCGCCCGGCAGTTGCTGGACGCGCTGGGCATGCAGGCCGCGATTGTCTCGACACCGATCATGAAGTGCGTGCTGCCCACCGCGCCCGTGGACCCGCGCTTCGACTTCGAGGTGATGGCTTCGCCCTACAAGTTCGAAGACCAGCCGCGGCTGTCGCGCAAGGCGTTCGAGGCGGCGAAGATCCTGGGCGCGAAGTTCGTGCGGGTGTTCTCGTTCTACCGGGCCCAGCAGCCGCAGGCGACGCACGCGATGCTGCAGCGCATGCTGGCGGGCCTGGCGGCGAAGGCCGCCGAGGACGGGCTCTCGATCGCGATGCAGAACGACCCGGCGTGCAACGTGGCCAGCGCGGGCGAAGCCGCCCAGATGATGGGCATGGTGGATCACCCGAATCTCAAGATGATCTGGGATCCCGTGGCGGCGCTGGAGGCGGGCGATAAGCCGTTCCCCGAGGCGTACGTGCTGCTGCCGGCAGCGCGGATCGCGGCGGTGAGTGTGCGGGACTGCCGGATGCGCAACGGGGATCCTGACTGGGTGCCGGTGGGCACGGGCGATATCGACTGGAAGGGGCAGGTGGCGGCGCTGATCGGCGACGGGTTCCACGGGTTGCTGAGCCTGGATGCGCAGTGGGCGGGTCCGGGGAACGACAAGCTGATGGGCGCGCGGATTTCGGGCTGGAATCTGCGGTCCCTGGCGTCGCAGTAAGCGCTCGGGTCTGTCTTGGAATTGCCGTGAACATCCTGTACATCGCAGCCGCGCTACGGAAGGCTCAGTACGAGTTGCTGGATGACTCCGAAGGTTCCTATGGCTCGATTCCCGGACTGGCGGGGGTCTGGGCGCAAGGACCGGCTTTGGAGGAGTGCCGCGAAGCTTTGCAGTCGGCTTTGGAGGACTGGCTCGTGTTCACCTCGATCTCCGCAGCCGGTCACCTTCGGTACACGGTCCGGTAGCCCGGGATCGCCGCGCCGATAGCGGCTCCCGTTCCGGCGCCGAGAATGCCCATGCCGGCGACAGCCTCGGCGCCGAAGTCCCCAACCGACGCGATGAAGATGCCCGCCGTGGCCATGCCGGCCAGAGCCCCGATAAGCCCGCCAATGCCGGCATTGCGCGCGCGCCGCGCCGCCTTGCGGATGCGCACGCGATCCACCTCGGAGCGAGCGATGCGGACCTCCCGCCCGCCGGCGGTGAGGACCACTTCGGCGTCGCCGGCGCGTACCAGCCGGCCCTTCACCTTGGCGGCGCCCGCGCAGTGGACCTGGGTGAGACTGCCGGGGGCGAGATTGCGTACGGCGTCCCAGGGGTCTTGGGCAGCGAGCGGCAGGCTGAGCAGGACGAACAGGGGGAACGCGGTTTTCACGCTCCCATTTTGTTCCGCGCATGCCAGCGCGGCAGGGGAATGGGGCGAACCGTCCGGCGCCCGGGGCGGGTGGCACTCCCGATTGAAGAGGCGGCCGCCGATGGATCGGAAGCCTATGCAACGGACCATCGCCGCGATCGCTCCGCTGGCTCTCACTCTGTTGTTTGCGTGGGCCGCGATGGGCCCTATGCACTTCGGGGCGGGAGAAAAGGACATCTTTGTGGCGGTCCCGCTGTTGGTGTGGTCCGTGACGTACCTGCTGGGATCCGTGGTGTTGGGATGGCGCGGCGCAGGGCTGCGGCGGACCCTCCTGTGGTCGGCCGGCGTCGCAACCGGGGTGCTGGCCGGGTGCTGGCTGGCGCTGGCGACGTATGTTTTGCTGAGCCGCTAGCTTCAGGCCATTACAGCAAGCGTCCGGAAGAAATGCGCAGCGAGTTCGCGGTCGCCGGAGACGCGGCTTTGCGCGGCCGCGGACTCGGCGGAGAGGCCCTTGGTGAACAGGCGCCACGCCGCATCCTCGGAGAGGGCAATCGAGGCAGCGGCGGACTCGGCGGCGCCGTCCCGAAGTTTCCAGACGCCGTCGCGCAACAGGGTCCAGCCGCCGCCGGAGGGTCCTTCCAGGCGGAGCGCGACGGAGGTCCCGGGAGGTGCTTCCACGTCCTGGTAGGCCCGGGGAACGGCGCGAACGAAGGTGTCGAGGACCGGCTTTAGGAACGGGGGCCGCGCGAGGGTGGCCGCGCCCACCGCCTCGCGGATCTGCTGTTGATGATGCCACCACTCGGTGAACTCGCGGGCCAGGTCGAACCACGCGGTGCTCTCGAGGTCGCCGGCCCAGGCCACTGGGTAGAGCGCGGGGGCGTCCGGATCCAAAGAAGCGAAATACTCGCAGGCCTCGATGCCGGCGTACGTGAGCAGGTCCAGCAGCAGGCGCGGACTGAGGCGGCGCGCCGCGGAGACCCACTCGGCGTTAAGGTGGTTCAGGTGCGCAACGAGGTCGCGGTATCCGGCGATCGGGTGGGGCGGCGGCGGGGCGTGGCCGTCGCGGCCGGCGGCGATCCGGCGCAGCATGCCGTCCAGCAGATGGGCCGCGACATCGCGCACCGCCCAACCCTTGCACGCGGTCGGGCGGTCCCAGTCCCCGGGATCCAGTGATTCGAGCAGACGGAGCAGTTCGCCATGCAGTTCGGGGAGCAGACTTTGGACGTGGATGGGGCCGGGGGCGTGCATGGGGGGACGCGGCCCGCGCGCCGGGGCGCGGGCCGGCGCAAAGGCGTTTAGCGGCGCGGCTCGCTGGACGGGGGAACGATCCCCTTGAGGCGCATGTAGGTGACCAGGTTGCCGTAGTGCTCGAAGTTGTGGCCGGAGTTGAAGTCGAGCACGCTGACGCGGGTCCGCTGGCTGCCGAACAGGATGATCAGTTCGACGGCCTGGGCCTCGGTCATAGCGGCCATCGCGCCTTCGCAGAAGGCAAAAGCGTCGTTGAGAGCGGTTACGATGTCAGCCTTGGCGGTCTTGGACTTCTCCACGCCCGGAGGGGCCTTGCGGGTACCGCTGCCGGCGCCGCAGATCGAGTACTGAGCATCGGCGACATGCCCGAGGATCTGCCCGAAGCTACGGACATCCGGCGTGGGCTTGAAGGAGTAATGCTCCTCGGGCATCTTCTCGGCGGAGCGAATGATCACGTTCTTGGTTTGCTGGAACATGGCCTGAGCCGAGGCGATCAGGGGCTTCTCGGGGGCCTGAGCCAGCAGGGAGAGCGCGGCGGCGGAAGCGAGCGTCAAAATCCTCATCGGGTGAAAAGAACCTCCAGGAGTCATTGTAGGAGTTTCCACGCTCTACGGTTCCGGGGCGGGAAGGCCGATGTGGCATAGTGAAAGATGCTGCGGCAGGGAATCAGGATTTCGGTCTTAGGCTTGGCCGCGCTGCTCGCCGGTTGCGGCAGATCGGCATCGAGCGATAGCGGCAGCCGGGTGCTGGAGCGCGATGAACAGGTGGGCGCGTTCGCGTTCCGCGCGGGCACGCGGATCGAGACGCGCAACGGGCAACTGCTGCGCGCGGACCTGCGGCAGCCGCACGCGGTATCGGATCTGCTGGTAACCGGCGGCGTGGTATTCTCGGCCGGTGCCGTGACCGAGGCGATTCTCGCCGCGGACCAACTGATCGGCGGCATCTGGTGCAAGGGCGGTAACGCCGCGTTGATCGATGCCCGGACGCGGCAGTTGTCGAGTTGCACGCTGGCCAGGCCGCGGACGCTGCTGGATGTCGACTGGCCCGCCGGCACGACTGTGAACGGCCTGAACGGGGATCCGGGCGGCACGATGACCTTCGAACTGCCGTCCGGCGCCGAACCGGTGGAGATCGAAGGCGTGGCGGTGCCGTCCGGCTTCCGGATCGCGCTGGACAACCGCACCGCGGAGTTGCAGTCGCTGGACTGCACGTTTTCGGGCGAGCGGCCATATGTCGAGATCGGCGGGGAAAGGCTGACGGGGCGCGTGGTGTTCGAGCGGGGGTCCGCCCGAGGCGCGAAGTGGTCGGCTCACGACGCCGGCCGGGCGGCAGAGATCACCGTGAAGCGTTAGGCGGGATACTCGACGCTGTCGAGGAACAGGCCCTGGGGCGGCGCGGTAGGTCCTGCGGGGATGGCACAGCCGGGGCGCAGCCGCTCCAGCAGACCGTTGCGGTCCACGTTACCCTTCCCGGCCTCAAGAAAGACACCGACCAGGTTGCGCACCATGTGCTTGAGAAACCCGGAGCCGCGGACGCGATAGACCAGGTGCTCGCCCGATCGTTCCCAGCGGGACGAAAACACGGTACGGACCTTGCTGAGGCCCTGCGCGTCGCGATCGTCGGAGGCGGCGAAGGCTGAGAAATCGTGCTCACCCTCGATGAGGGGCGCGAGCGCCAGCAACGCGGCCTCGTCCAGGGGGTACGGGTGATGGTGAACGTAGCGGCGCTCGAACGGGGAGCAGATCTCGCCGCGCGCGATCCGGTACTCGTAGGTCTTGGCGACGGCGTCGTAGCGCGGCTGGAAGTCCTCCCGGGTATCGGCGGCGTCGAGGACGCGGATCGCGTGCGGCAGCAGGCGGTTCATCGCCTTGCGCAGGTTCTCGCAAGGGATGGGATTCGCAAGGTCGAAGGCGGCCACTTGGGCGCGGGCATGGACCCCGGCGTCGGTGCGGCCGGATCCGGTGACATGCACCGGCTGTTTCTCGATCGACTCGAGGACGGCCTCGAGGCAGCCCTGGATGGTCGGCAGGTCCGGCTGCACCTGCCAGCCATAGAAGTCGGTGCCGTCGTAGGCAACGGTGAGGCGGATGCGGCGCACGCTAGCGGGATCCGGAAAGGAGCGCGGCGCGGATCTCGGCCGGGGTGCGGCGCAAGCCGACGTAGAAGGATCCGAAGAGCGCATACAGGGCGCTCACTTCGTCGAAGCGCATTTCGTAGATGAGCTGCTTGAAGACCAGCGGGTCTTCGGCGAAGAGGTCCACGCCCCATTCCCAGTCGTCGAAGCCGATGGAGCCGGAGATGATCTGCTTGACTCGCCCGGCGTAGCGGCGGCCGACGAGGCCGTGCTCGTGCATCTGGCGGGCGCGCTCGGCCATCGGGAGCTGATACCAGTTCTTGAGCTCGCCGCGGCGGCGGTCCATCGGATAGAAGCAGAGATAGGGTTGCGGAGGGATCTCGGGGAAGAGGCGGGGGTGCATGGCCTTGCGCTGGCGGTCCAGGGTATCGGCGATGCCGGCGGACCAGGCCTCGGAATGCGGCTCGAGTCCCTGGGCGGCTAGGGTTTCGTAGGCCTTCTGGGAGGACTCGTAGAGACCGAGTTCGACGACGGAGAGGTAGGAGGTGGTGAGTTCCAGGAAGTCCCAGAGGGGGGTGCGGGCGAGGGTGAACTCGGTGTCGTTGAGGGCGGCGAAGGAATCGCGGAAGTGGATCAAAAGGAAGTCGGCCTTATGGCCCAAGACGGAATAGGCGGCGGATCCGGAAAGGGCCTCGAGGACGGGCAGGGAGGCGTCGAGGACGCGGCGCTGGGAGGCGGCGTCGAGTTGCTTCCAGGAGGTCCAGCGGACGCGGAGCATCTGGTGGAGCAGGCTGGCGCCCTCGATCGTGAGCGGGACTTCGGGCAGGGCGTGGGCGGCAGGGGCGGTCATGGCTCTCATTCTGGCACCCGGGCGGGCTCCATGGGAAGGGCGGAAGCGGAGAAGCGAAAAGGCCCCGCGTAATGCGGGGCCTTTCGAATTGATTTGGGCGACTTCCTACTCTCCCACACAGAGATCCGTGCAGTACCATCGGGGCTGAGAGGCTTAACTTCCGTGTTCGGGATGGGAACGGGTGGGACCCTCTCGCTAGAATCACCCAAAAGTGGTGATGAAGAGCTGAGATATTGACGGGCTAGACTGCGGGTTGCGCGGAGCGCGCAAACTCGATACTTACAGTAAATTTTATGGTCAAGCCGAACGGGCTATTAGTAACGGTCAGCTACGTTGTCGTACACATCCGTCCTATGATACGTGGTCGTCTTCCACGGCCCTTCTTAGCTTTCGCTTGGGAGATCTCATCTTGGGGAAGGTTTCGCGCTTATATGCATTCAGCGCTTATCCTAACCGAACTTCGCTACCCAGCTGTGCCACTGGTGTGACAACTGGAACACAAGAGGTTCGTTCAGCCCGGTCCTCTCGTACTAAGGCCAAGCCCCCTCAAATCTCCTACGCCCACCACAGATAGGGACCGAACTGTCTCGCGACGTTCTG
>CAYYID010000125.1:0-6555 GCA_964471915.1 uncultured Solibacteraceae bacterium
CGTGGTCTACTATCCGCCGGAGTACGACAGCGGCAAGCGGTACCCCGTGGTGTTCAACGTGTACGAGCAGTTCTTCGACGACACCTACAACGGGACCGTCAATGTCCTGACGGCGAACGGCTACGTGGTGGTGCAGCCGTCGGTGGAACTCGAGACCGGTTTCCCGGGCGAAGCCTGGGTGAAGGCCGTGACCGCGGCGGCGAACAAAGTGATCGAGATGCGTATCGCCGATCCAGAGCGCCTGGCGGTGCAGGGCACCAGCTACGGAGGCTATGCGACGAACCTGCTGATCACGCAAGACGCCGCTGTTGCTCATCACCGGAGAGCAGGACCATAACGTGCCGGCGCGCCAGGCGATGGAGATGTACTATGCGCTGCGGCGGCTGGGCAAGGACGTGACGTGGGTCAGCTACACGAACGGCGGCCACGGCATGCCAACCTCCACCGAGGAGGAGGTGCGCGACTACCACCGGAGGATCCTCGACTGGTACGCGCAGCACTTGAAGACGCCGGCCGAGCCGAAACCGTCCGGCGAGTAACCTCCGGGACCCCCGCGGCGTTCTGATACAGTCATGGCAATGAATGTTCTGGTGATCGACGACGACGTCGAACTCTGTACTTTGCTCAAAGAGTTCCTGGAGCGCGAGGGCTTCGTGGTCATTTTTGAACACGACGGCCGCGAGGGGCTCGCGCACGCGTTGCAGAGCAAGCCGGACCTGATCATTCTCGACCTGATGCTGCCGGGGATCGACGGTTTCAGCGTGCTGCGCAAGCTGCGGCAGCAGAGCCGGACGCCGGTGATTATGCTGACGGCGCGCGGCGAGGGCGAGGACCGGATCGTGGGGCTGGACCTGGGGGCCGACGATTACCTGGCGAAGCCTTTCAATCCGCGGGAACTGCTGGCGCGGATCCGGGCGATCCTGCGGCGCAGCGACACCGCCATGCCCCCGCCGAGCAAGCTGGAGGTGAACGGCGTGGTGATTGACCCGGGCACGCGCGAGGTGCTGCTGGACCGCAAGCGCGTGGAGGTGACGACGTTGGAGTTCGACATCCTGGAGATGCTGATGCGCTCCGCGGGCCGGGTGCTGTCGCGCGACGCGCTGATGGAGAGTATGTACAACCGCAAGGCGACGCCGTTCGACCGGTCGATCGACATGCACGTGAGCCACCTCCGTAAGAAGCTCGAAACCGGCCGCACGCTGATCAAGACTGTCCGCGGCGTGGGGTACCAGTTCTGCCGCGGGGCGGAGGACGAAGCCTCCGCGTAGCGATAAGGAGCCGGACGATGCGCAGCCTGTTTGCGAAGATCCTGGTGTGGTTCGTGGCGAGCATCTTCACGGTGTTCACCGCGATCGTGATCACCACCGCGCTGAACGCGAACGATCCGAACGCGCGGCAGGCGCCGATCTCGCTGTTCCTAACGTTCCTGGTGCGGCAGGCGCGCTACGACTGGGAAACCGGCGGTCCGGAGAAGCTCAAGGAGCTGCTGGCGCGCGTCGAAGGGGTGCTGGGGTCCCAGGTGACGGTGACCGACTCCGCGGGCCGGGACCTGCTGACCGGCGAAGCGAAGCCCGATCTGGTGCGCGAGGGCAAGGCCCGCGCGGAGCGTCCGCTGTCGCGCCTGGACAGTTCCACTTTCGCGCGCGCTTCCTCGGACGGCCAGTATTGGGTGTTCCTCCGGGGCGCGAACAACAGCCGCCTGCTCTGGTACACCCAACCGGAAACGCTGTGGGTGTGGGCCCTGGTGATGGCGCTGGTGTGGGCGCTCGCGCACCACCTGGCGTCGCCGGTGCGCAAGATGCAGAAGACCTTGGAACGCTTCGGCGATGGCGACCTGCACACCCGCGCCGACACTTCGCGGAAGGACGAGATCGGGCAGCTCGCGCAGAGCTTCAACCGGATGGCGGACCGCATCGAGACGTTGCTGACGTCGGAGCGGCGGCTGCTGATGGACGTGTCGCACGAACTGCGGTCGCCGCTGGCGCGGCTGGGCGTGGCGGTGGAACTGGCGCGCGCCGGCGACGCGAAGAGCCTGGACCGCATCCAGAAAGAAGCCGACCGCCTGAACGCGCTGGTCGGCGAGTTACTGCTGGTGACGCGCAGCGAGGGCGATCCGGCGAAGCGGAAGCTGGAGCCGGTGCGGCTGGACCTGCTGCTGCGGTCGCTGGTGGAGGACTGCGGGATCGAGGCGGCGTCCAAGGGTTGCCGGATCACTGCCCCGGAATTGCCGGCGGTGACGATCGACGGCGATGAAGAACTGCTGCGCCGCGCCTTTGAGAACGTGATCCGCAACGCGATCCGCTACGCGCCGCCGGACACCGCCGTGGAAGTGCGCGCGGCGCAGGGCGAACGGCTGCGCGTGAACGTACGGGACTCCGGCCCGGGCGTGCCGGGCGAGGCTCTGCCGCGGCTATTCGATCCTTTCTACCGCGTGGGCGAGGATCGCAGCCGCAACAGCGGCGGCGTGGGGCTGGGACTGTCGATCGCCCGCCGCGCGATCGAGTTGCACGGCGGCACGGTGCGCGCGCGGAACGCGAGCCCGGGTCTGGAAGTGGAGTTCGAGCTGCCCGCCGGCCGGCGCGCCGAGCTAACGCCCGAACCCGATCTGGCGGACCAGCACTCCTAGGTCGCGGACGTCGGGCGCGACACGGAAGGTCCGGTCCACGGTCAGGGTCGCGGTGACCGGAGCTTCGGAGCGCGGCACAGAACCCGTGATCGTATAGGCTCCAGGTTTGTCGATGCGCAGGCGCGCGATGACGGCTCCGTTGGCGGACAGCGTGATTTCGCGGACCTGGGCAGCCGCGGGAACAAAGACCACGGCGCGGAGCGGGGCGTCCGCCGGCTTCAGAATGACGCTGGCCGCGGCGGCGGACCAGCCGTCCGGGAAGATCCCTTCGAGCACCTGTTCAAAGGCCGCGGGGTCGCTCAGGGTCAAATCCTCACGGACGGGACGCCGCTCGACGATGCGCTCCGCGGTTACGCGGTCGATGGGACGCGTGGAGATGTCGAAGGGGCGGAGCCCGGTGGCGGCGACGGAGTAGGCTGATTTTCCGCCGAGCGAAATCAGGCGCAGGGGCAGGGCCGAGGTGATCTCGGCGCGGCGCAGCGGAGTCCGCACGCCGTCGACGCGGGAGGAGAAATCGCGGCCCAAGGCGAGTTCGGAGGAGACCACCTGGTCGCCGGGCGCCAGGCGCTGGCGGTTGCCGAGCGGCAGGGCGCCCTGGGCTTCGAGGTAGTGCCGCAGTCCCCACTCGCCGGTGACCCAGACGCGCGGCCCGTTTTCGCGGAAATCGCGGGCGAAGGCGCGGTAGCCGTCCCAGTGCTGGTAGTTCACGAACGCAAGCCCGAGCGTGACCGCGAACTGCGCGGCGACGCCGGACGCAAGGGCAGCACGGGGGAGGCGGTTCGCGGCGAGGATGGCGAGCGGCGCCGCGAGCGGCAGCAGGTAGCGCGCAGACCCGGCGAAGAACAGCGCGAGCGCGGCGGCGAAGAAGATGAGGATCCAGCCGGCGAGGAACGGTTCGGCTTTGCGGAGCGCCACGGCGGAGGCCAGGACCAGCGCGCCGGTGGCGAACGAGATCCAGAACAGCGGGTGCGGATCCAGCGCGAGGCCCGCGAGCGCGGCGGCCACGGCGAGCAGCACCGGCCAGCGCCGTGGCTTGCCGAACGCGATAAGCGTCAGGGCGGGGAACAGGATCCATCCGAGGTGCGCGGCGAGCGCCCCGGCGTTGCGCAGTTTCTGCGCGAAGTACTGGAGCGGCCCGAGATACGCGGCCAGTTGCGCCGCGGGCAATGCGCCGGACGTCAGGTGCTCGTAGAGTTGCCACGCGAGGATGGTGAGCGGCGCCGCCAGCGTGGCGGCCCAGGCGCGGGGGTCCCGGCTGCGGTGGATCCAGAGGTAGAGGCCGAGGACCGGCGTGAGGAGCACCGCTTGATACGCGAACAGACCGGCGAGCGCCGCCGCGGCGACGCTCCACGCCACGCGGCCGCCGGTGAACAACGCGAGGGCCGCCATCCAGAAGGCGAGGAACGGCAGGTCGCTTTCGAGCGAGTTGCCGTTGACGACGAAGGCGGGCGCCGCGCAGAACAGCACCGTCGCAGCAAGCGGCTGCGAGGAGAATCGGCCGGCCAGGGCCAGCATGGCGAGCGCGGCGATCAGTGAGAAGACGATGTAGGCGGCGTGGAAGGGGATCTCGCGCTCGTCTCCGGTGACCGCGAGGAGCGCGGCCAGGGTCCAGGCGTTGCCGGGGGGGTGCGGGTGTCCGCGCATCTCGACGAGTTCGCCCTGGAAGAGATACCGCGCGTGGAGCGGGTGCGCCGGGTCGATCTGCGCGTGCTCGGCGCCTTTGAGGTAGTAGTAGTCGTCGCCCTGGATAGCCTGGTTGAGAAAGGGCAGGCGCAGGGCGAGGATCAGCGCGATGATCAGCAGGACCCGCCGCACAAGTTCTCTATTGTGCCAGTTTCCCGGACGCGGGCTCGCGGCGAACGTCGCGGAGGAACCACGCCAGCATGCCAAGCGCGCTGGCGGCGATGGCGACCCAGAGGATAGACAGTCCTGGCTCGGCGGGGACGCCGGCGGCGATGGCGAAGGCGGTCATCGCGACCAGCGCCAGCCCCATGGCCGCCGCCTTCGCGAGTACGAATCCCGCCACGGGATAGCCCCAGGAGAGGTCGCGCCACAGCGCCCCGGCTCCCGCCGCGGCCAGCGGCACGACGACCCCGAGGTCCAGCACGTACACGAAGACTGTCGGAACTTCAGCGAGGCGGATCATGTCGGGCAAGCGCCCGGAGCGATAGAACGGAACGATCTGCGAGGTCCAGAGCACGGTAAGCAGCAGGCCGACGCCGGCAAGGTATCCGGCCACGGCCCGGCGCGGAGTCGCGGGGCCGAACTGCTCCCGCAGGCGCAGCGGGTCCAGCCCGCGGAGCGCCAGCGCGAGCGCGAACAGCGATCCCGCGAACAGCGCGACGTAGACGGGGAACAGCCGGTTGAAGTGATAACTGAACGCCGCGCCGGTGTAGGTGTACCACAGGTAGCCGAGCGTGCCGAGCCACACGAGTACGGGACGCGCGGACTGTCCGCCGCTGCGCCGGACGGCATAGCCGAAGACAGGGAGGATGAGCAGCGTCACCAGGTCCTGGCCGCGGTTCTGCGGGATCACCCAGTCCGATTCGCGGTACACCGACGGGAAGAACAGCCCCACCGCCGCGGCTGCCGCGGCAAGCGGGAGCAGACAGGCCGAAATGCGGCGCGCGAAATCGAAAGGGGACATGCCTCCCCCCTGGAAAAGCTTAATCGGCGGCCTGGCTGACCGGCGCCGAAGGCCGCCACCGGACCACCGGCTTGCGGGCCGCGCTCACCTCGTCGACCCGCGGGGTGCGGGTGGAGTGCGGTGCTTTCAAGACGAACTCCGGATCGCGGTCCACTTCTTCCGCGATGGCGATCATCGAGTCGCAGAACACGTCGATCTCGTGCTTGGACTCGGTTTCGGTCGGCTCGATCATCAGCGCCCCGTGTACGATCAGCGGGAAGCTGGTGGTGTAGGGATGGAATCCGTAATCGATCAGGCGCTTGGCGATGTCGCCGGTCTTCACGCCCTTCTTCGCCTGGATATCGTCGCTGAACACGACTTCGTGCATCGAGGCCGAGGTGTAGGGTAGATGGAAGTGCCCTTCCAGGCGTTTGCGGATGTAGACCGCGTTGAGCACCGCGTCGATGGTGGCTTTCTTCAGTCCGGGACCGCCGTGCGCCATGATGTACGCCAGCGCGCGGACCAGCACGCCGAAGTTGCCGTAGAAGGCCCGCACCCGTCCGATCGACTGGGGCAGGTCGTGGTTCCAGGCCAATTGATCGCCGGCGCGCTGGAGGCGCGGACCAGGCAGGAACGGCTCCAGATGCTTCTTCACGGCCACCGCGCCGGAGCCGGGGCCGCCGCCGCCGTGCGGCGTGGAGAACGTCTTGTGCAGGTTCAGGTGCATCACGTCGATGCCGAAATCGCCGGGGCGCGTGATGCCGACCAGCGCGTTCATGTTGGCGCCGTCCATGTACACCTGCGCGCCCTTGGCGTGCAGAATCTCGCAGACCTTGACGATTTCGTGCTCGAACACGCCGACCGTGTTCGGATTGGTGACCATCAGCGCGGCCGTGTCGGCGTCCACCTGCCGGGCCAGCGCCTCGGGGTCCACCATGCCAAGGCTATTGGACTTCAGGTTCTCGACCGTGTAGCCCGCCATCATCGCCGTGGCGGGATTGGTGCCGTGCGCCGAATCGGGCACGATCACCTTCTTGCGGGGATTGCCTTGCGCCTCGAGCAGCGCGCGGATCAGCAGGATGCCGGTGAGTTCGCCGTGGGCGCCGGCGGCCGGCTGCAGCGTCACGGCGTCCATGCCGGTGATCTCGGCAAGGCAGCGCTCCAGTTCCGCGACAATCTCCAGCGCACCCTGGCTCAGCGCATCCGGCTGGTAGGGATGGATCCACGCCAGCCCTTCGGTGCGCGCCACCAGTTCGTTCACGCGCGGGTTGTACTTCATGGTGCAGGAACCGAGCGGGACCAG
>CAYYID010000126.1:0-6449 GCA_964471915.1 uncultured Solibacteraceae bacterium
GTCCGGGCTCACCATCACCATCCAGATCGCGTTGACGCTGGACCCGCAAGGCAACCTCGTCGCGCGCACCGTCCACGTCGAAGCACCCACCACGAAAGGAAACTGAACCATGACCCTGTTTCGCAAGCACACCATTTCGCTGATCATCGCCGCCGTCCTTGTCGGTATCTTCGCCGTCCAGCCGATCGCGGCGGCTCTCCAGTACTCGACCACGGCCCGCAACGCCATCCTCGACTCGCTCACCACGCAAGTCGGGACCAACGCCTACCTCCGCATCTACAGCGGATCCGCGCCCGCCGACTGCGCGACGGCGGCCAGCGGCACGCTGCTTGCCGAGCTGCGCGGCAACGCGAGCGCGTGGGCTGCCGCGGCGTCCGGGGGTGTCTTGACGCTCAACGCGATCACGCAGGATTCAAGCGCGGACGCCACGGGGACCGCGGGATACTTCCGATGGCTCCAGAGCAACGGGACCACCTGCGTCGTGCAGGGCACCGTGGGCACGTCGGGAGCGGACCTCAACCTCGTCACGACCTCGATCACCGCGGGCCAGCCGGTCCAGGTGACAAGCTGGACGATCACGGCGCCGGGCGCATAAGAGGAACGGATTGCCAGCCCCGACCTTGGTGACGGAAGTCGAGACGGCGTGGAACTCATCCACGACACCCAAGACCACCGCCTCGCTTTCTGTTCAGGTCGATTCTGTGGTGCGTGCGGCGCGAAACTCGCCACAGTCGCGCCGGTGCGCAGCAACACGCCGTGGCGGAAGCTCGTCGATGTGGGGCTGGCCATCAGTGGCGTGTTGGTGGTGCTGCTGGTGATCAGCGTTTGGCTATCCGAGCCAGATTCTAGGGCCGTCGGTAACACTGCCGCAACTCCCTCGTCGGGGTCGCGGGACGTCGTGATTCTCGAATCCACCTACTGCTACAAGGACATGGATTCACTGCTCACGGCTGCTCGGGGAGCCCGCGACGGCAACTTGGCGACCGCGTTGGGGATCATCGCCCGCGGTGACGCGCTGGCCATCGCGGCTGGCGACAGGGCCCTCCACTACACGACGGCCAACGGATTTCCGCGCATCCGGCTAGTGACGGGCTTTCACGCGGGTCAACGGTGCTACGTCGTGGCGTCGGCGCTCGGCGGCAAGCCATGAGCGAGCGTGGTCTGGCAATTGCGGCGGCGGTAGCGGTGCTCGCGCTCGCCCTTGGCTACACTGGCCTCGGGCTGACCGCCTGGATGATCGGCGCGGTTGCCGGCGTTGGTGTGGGCGCCGATGGAGTTGTACGGGATCCATCGACAGATGCGGCGGCAGACGGAGATCCTGGAGACGCAGACCAAACTCTTGGCGAGCATCGCCAACGACTTAGCGGAGCGACGGCAAGCCCCTTGACACCCGGAACATTTCCGGGGCACAATGTTCCACGAGGAACGAGCCCGGTTCCTGGTCATCGGTAGCGTCCCGAAGATTGGCGCACTTCACGCGCTAGACGCCGACCCCGTTTCAGTCCCGTTCCCCTTCGCACACCTGACAATTGCGCTACGCCACCCGCGTGCAGTTTTTTGCGCCAGGAGATTGCTTCATCGCGGCCATCGGCGCGGTCGAAGCCGAGCGATACGTCCGCGACGGGCACGCCAAGATCGCCGCGCACGATAAGCGGAACCGGATGGTCGTGCGAATCGAACTGCTCCCGCAGGGCGAGCCCGAGAGGCGGAGCCCGAGCATGGGCGCGAACAGCACCCGGTTGCACCGTGAGGCCCACTGGTCCGGTGGGGAGGTGATCGACGTACAGGGCAGGCAAGTAACGACGCGCCCAGCGGTGACCGTCGAACTGAAGCCGATCGGCGCCAACCTCCGGCGCTACGGGCACACGCAGGCCTGGCAGACCGTGTTAACGGGCGGCACGCGATGAGCGAGACGTTGCGCGTGATGATGCCGATGAACCCGCACCAGCCGGACGGCAACATGGTATCGCTGACCCCGCTCGAAGCGGCGCAAGCCTGGCGCCGCGAGTACGAAGCGGAGTTCGCGCGACGCGCCACGGCCGACCGGCTCCTCATGGAGCTTGCGGCACGCGGCCCCGCCGACGTGCGCAGCCGGATCACGGACTACTTCTTCGCCGAGCGCCCGGCAGCCGAACATCCCCCGGACCCGGATCCGGGCGACGTGCATACCGGATGAGCTTTGCCCGAGGCCGCATCACTCGCCGGACCCAACTACGCCGCCGCCGCGCCAGGCCGCGACGGGGTCCGGCGCGCGATGCGGGCTATCTCGCTTGGCAGGATGCCAGCCCTGCCTGGTGACCGGTGAACCCGCAGAGGCGGCGCACACGGGCGGCCACGGAATCGGGCAGCGCGCCTCGGACTACCGGGCGATCCCGCTCACCCCGCGGCTGCACCGCTGGGAATACGCGGGCAGTTGGCATCGGCTCGGGCGCAAGGCTTTCGAGGAGCGCTACGGCATCGACGTGGAGCAGGAGATTGTGAGGCTCAATGGGGCGTGGGCGGCGCAGTAGCGCCGGGTCGTGGCTGGCGCGCGAGCTTCAGGCGCTCGATCCCGAGCCGGATTCGCCGCCTGATGAGCCCTCCCATGATGGCCCAGCCGAGCGCCGCTACCCTCTGATCGACCTGATCGACGGTCGATCGTTTCGGGCGCTGCTGTGGGTCTATCACAGGGCTGGAGCGGCCCGACAGGGTGGTCGCAGCCATTCAAGAGAGGCGTAGGCGATGGGTCCTTCCTAGTACTTGATCTTCGGCGGGTGGCCCCATTGCATTTTGTCGCTAGCTGAGCACTTACTGAACACCGTTCAACCACCATAGGGGCCAATGAAATCAACAGGTGGCGGCATCGATCTCAACCGCGAGTCCTGTGCCGAGTTCTTCGGGGTCGATCTGCGGACGGTGGATATCTGGATTCGCCGCGGTCTGCCGGCTGTCAAGGATGGGCGGCAGTGGAAGATCAACTCCGCGACGGTGGCCCGGTGGCGGCTGGAGCGGGAGCGGGAGCAGGTCCTTGGCGAACTCGCCAACGTGAGCGAGGACGACGCCCGGCGCCGGAAGATCGTGGCCGAGGCGGCGCGGGCCGAGTTTGAGCTGGCGAAGGCAACCGGCGCGGCGGCGGCGATAGCCGACGTGGAGGCGACCGTCTCGGCGATGATCGGGGCGGCCAGGGCGAAGCTGCTCGGGGTCGGCACCAAGCTCGCGCGGGAACTGGCGGTCGAGACCGAAGTACTGGCCTGCCGGAAGCTGATAGATGGCGGGGTCCATGACGCCCTGGTCGAATTGAGCGAGTGGAATGGATCCATACCAGACAACGCCGCAGGCTCGGAAGAATCTGGCGGAGGCGGCGAAGCGGGCGGCGAAGATCTGGAGCCCGCCGCCGCAACTGACGGTAAGCCAGTGGGCAGACGCCGACAGGCGGCTGAGCGCGGAGAGTAGTTCGGAGCCGGGCCGGTATTCGACTTCGCGCACCGAGTACGCGCGGGCGATCATGGACGCCTTCAACGACCCCGCGGTCGAGGAGGTCGTTGCGTGTACTTCGGCGCAGGTCGCCAAGACGACGATCCTCGAAAACGTCGTTGCGTATCACATGGTGCATTCGCCCGCGCCGGTGATGGTGGTCATGCCGACGCTGGAAATGGCGGAGGCGTTTTCGAAGGATCGGCTCAGTCCAATGCTGCGGGACACGCCAGCGTTGCGTGGCAAGGTGGTAGACACCGGATCGCGTAAGGCCGGGAACACGCTGCTGCACAAGAAGTTTCCGGGCGGGCATATCACGATCTGCGGCGCGAACTCGGAGGCGTCGCTTTCGTCGCGGCCGATCAAGATCGTTCTCGGCGACGAGGTGGACCGCTGGGAAACGACGAGCGAAGGCGACCCGAAGGGGTTGGTTCGGAAGCGCACGACGGCGTATTTCGACGCGAAGGTCGGATGGTTCTCCACGCCGAAACTCGCGGGCGGGCCGATCGAATCGATGTACGAGGCCAGCGATCGCGGGAAGTTCTGGATTCCTTGCCCGGCCGGGTGCGACCAACAGTTCGTCCTGCGTTTCGCTCATCTGAAGTGGGAGGAGGGCCAGGCGGCTCCGGCGAGCGACGGCCGGCGCGTGCGGTTCGCGGAGCGCGCCTGGTGGGTTTCGCCGTGCTGTGAGCGGGAGTTCGATGATCTCGCCAAAGATCGCGCGATTCGTCGCGGGATATGGCGGAGCGAGCAGCCGTTTCGCGGGCGCAAGGTCCCGCTGATCGCCGCCCGCGCCCTGCGTGGAGACGCCGAGCTTGGCGAGCGCGCGCTCCGCCTTCTGCGCGGCGGCGCTGGTGGGATTGGCGAGGGTCTCGGAGAGGATCCGGGCGGCGGCGGTGAACCCGCCGAGGTCAACCCCGGCGATCTTCGCCTGTGCCTGAAGTTGCTCGGCGCGCCCGATGGTGATTCCGAGCGTGTCGGCGAGATTGATGCTCTGCTCGGCCGCGGCCCCGGCAGCCGAAACCATGTCGAACAGTTGCTTCGCGACGACGCCGACGCCAACGGCAACGCCCGCGGTAACTAGCCCGACCTTGCCGAAGCGCAACGCAAACGACTCCGCCGCCTCCCCGGCGCTTTCGAGCGGAGCCTGAACTACCTGCCGAAACTGGGCGAACTGGCGCTGTAGCCCTTCGGTGCTGCGCTGCGTGGCAGCCGTGGCGCGCTGCGCGGAGCGCTCGGAGATCGATACGACCTTGTTAAGCGCGGCCTCCAGCTTCTCGATTTCCTGCGTGCCCGTGGTTTTGGTTTCGAGCAGCAGTCCGAGGATGGAGCGGTCAACGGCCATGTTGGGAGGATTGAGCTTCGATGCGGGCGTTTTCTTCGGCGTTGCGGGCGCGGCTGATTGTCGTTACCACGTCGGCCCACCACGCGGGCCAGGCTCCGGCGTCCGGGCCGCCGATCGACGCGCCGGCCGCCTTGTGGAGCGATCCGTTCTGTGACTCCAGCCGGAGCAGCACCAGACTCTCCTGTGTGATCAGGGACACCGGGCACTCATCGGACTGGACATCGGGGACTACATAGACCAGGTTCCCCGCGGTGTACTCCGGCACCCACGGGTGCGACTTTGGCGTGACGAGTTCGGGGAAGTACTTGCGGCAGTTCCGCCGCTTGTAGTGCCCCATTCGCTTGCAGGTCGAGCACTCGTACTGTTCTTTCGCCCACCCTCCCGAGCGCGAGAAGTGGTAGGCGACCGTCAGTTTTTTTGCTGGTCCGCCGTCAGTTCGGACGCCGCGTTCGCGGCTTCCAGCGCCTCGCGCACCAGCGCCTCGGGGCCGTGCTGGATGAATGACTCGACTGTTGCCGCCTCGCCGTTCAGCGTGAGTCCTTCGATGCCCGCGAGTTTCGCGCGCAACGCCGCCGACAGCAGCTTGCCGTTCATCAGCGAGTCGAGCTCCAGGCGCGCCCGGATGATCTCCGGCCCCTGATTGTCCCCGGCGTTCTTCAGCAACTCGACCAGTTCCGTCGCCCGCGCCGTTTCGTTGAGCGTTTCCATGAGCAGGTTCGCCCGCTCCACTACCGAGATGCGCTTGACGACATAGACGACGCTGGGCTCGATCTTCGATTCGATTCGTACCGTGGTTTCGAAGTTCATGGGTTAGGTCAGAGTGAGGGCGAGTTCGTTCTTCGACGTGCCGGACGTGGCGTGCGCCCTGCCGCTGAAGTTCACCACATAGCGCCGCTGCGAGTCGTCGTATCGCGGGGCACTCAGCAAAGCGTTCGCCAGAGAGAACGTCCAGATGTTTCCCGCCACGGTCCCGACTGCGAACACCAGCGGCACCGGCGTCTTGAGGTGCGCCTTGAGCTTCAAGGACGAAAGGTTTGCCGAATCGTCGTCGTACACCGAGCCCTCCACGTTGACGATGCGGCGACCCTGCCCCGGCTCGACACCGAAATAGTTGTTGTACACGTCCAGCGGGATGTCGCGCTGCATGTCGGCGTCAATGGTCGCGGTGCGAAGCGTACCGTAGCTGTTGCCATCCATGAGGACATTCCCGGTAAAGCCGACCGCCATGTTCCCGTTCGTCACAGGAGAGGCCGGCTCACTGGGAAACGATGTGAGTCCGCCTTTGTGGTCCGCGCCGACAGTGCCGAACTGGTCGGTGTCGATCACCCACTTGCATGGGCCGGATAGATCGATCTGCGCGAAGTCCCCGCCGATCTGGATCCGCGCACGCTGTACCACCGCCCCGAACGCGCACTGCTGCGTTGCCGTGCCCGGCTTGCGAAAGTTGTAGATGGCGAGCGATGGCGAGAGATCGTCCAGCGCATAGGCTACGCTGGTCGCCGGAGTGATGACTGGAGCCTTCCCGAACAATGCCTGTAGAAACGGGCCGATGTCCGGCGCGGTGCCTGGAGTTCCGCTTCCAGCCAGCGACGCCGACGCCCGGCCGCTGGTTGCCGAGCGCGCGGTGGCGGAGTTGGTGCCCGACTACGAT
>CAYYID010000127.1:0-6353 GCA_964471915.1 uncultured Solibacteraceae bacterium
TTAAACCCGACCTCTGGAGTCGGCAGCGAAATTACACTCAGGAATTGACACAGGCTCGGCATCTCGTCCTTCTCCCCGGAAGGCTCAGGGAGGATGTGCCCGTTTTCAGGTTGCGAGAAAAGCTGACGTGGGTGGTCTTCAGTCCCGCCTTAAGATCCGCGCTAGCTATCGGTGGAGTAACTGGGTTTGAATGGTCTGAGGTGTCCCTGTCCAACGATCCAGGTTATGCGGAGTAACCACGCCGAATCAACAGGTTCGCGGGAATGGGCGTGAAGAGGCCCTCAGCATTTTCAACAGGTTACCGGCGCGTATAACCATCGCGACGAGAGCGAAGCGCCGAAATCTGCGCAAGCCTCACGCGGACAACAGGTTACCGTCCGGTAACGTTGGATAACCGAAAGATCCCGGAAGCCGCCTGTGGCGGCTGAAAGGCGTTTTGGGACAGATAGGATGAGCGGGCTGGCCTCTCTCCAGCGGCGTTAAGCTCGCTGGTGACCAATCAAACGCACTCCTTTTAGGGTGCAGAAAAGAGACCAGCCATGCCGAAGCATACCACCACTGCTCCTTCCGTTCCCGCCCGGACCATCGGGCTCGATCTCAGTGACCGGACCCTGCGCTACTGCGAGATCGACGCCGCGGGCACGATCATCGCCACCCGGGCGCTGCTGTTGCCGCGCGCGGCGCTGTGCCACGACTGGTCCAAACTCCTGCGTTTGAGACCCAAAGGCGCGCCCCCGCCATGGAGGGCAGCCCGCTACACTAAGTAACTCATGCGTTTGTTCACGGGCCTCAGCCTGCCGGCCAGTGCGGAGGAACAACTCGGAGCGCTGCTCGCCAACCTGCGCGCGGCTTCGCCGGGCCAGAACTGGACCCCGCAGGCGAACCTGCACATCACCGTGAAGTTCGTGGGCGAGTTCCCGGAAGCGCGGCTCGGGGAACTGAAGTCCGCGCTGGAGGAACTGCCGCGGAGCGCGCCGCGGGTGACGCTGCGCGGGCTCGGGTGGCTGCCGAATCCGCACCGGCCGCGCGTGCTGTTCGTCCCGGTGCGCGCCTCGGAAGCGCTGGGCGAGCTGGCGCGGTGCACGAACGAAGCGCTGGGGGCGCTGGGCGTGGCGCGGGAGCCGCGCGAATACCAGCCGCATGTCACGCTGGCGCGGATCAAGGCGCCGGAGACGCTCGCGCCGGCGCGGCAAGTGATCGCGAGCCTGCCGGCGGCGGAGTTCGGCGAGTTCACGCCGCCGTCGTTTCATTTGTACCGGAGCCAGACCTCGCCGCGCGGGTCGGCCTATTCCATTCTCGAAAGCTATCCTTTCGCCCCATGAGTCCATTTCTGAGCCTGGTGCTCGCTTATCTGATCGGGGGGATCCCCTTCGGCTATCTGCTGGTGAAGTTCGCCACGGGACGCGACGTGCGCGCGTCCGGGTCGGGCAACATCGGCGCGACGAACGTGCTGCGCACGACGGGGCGCGGCGCCGGGGTCGCCACGCTGGTGCTGGACATCGCGAAGGGCGTGCTCGCGGTGTGGCTGGCGGACCGGATGAGCGGGGGCGCGCCGCTGTGGATGAGCCTGGCGGCGCTGGCGGTGATGGCGGGCCACGCGTATCCGGTGTTCCTGAAGTTCCAGGGCGGCAAGGCGGTAGCGAGCTTCATCGGCGCGTTTCTGTACCTGACACCCGCGCCGCTGCTGGCGTCGCTGGTGGTGTTCGTGATCGCGGTGGCCGCGACGAAGTACATCTCGCTGGGGTCGATTCTGGCGGCGGGGTTCTTTCCGCTCGGGGTGTACCTGATCCTGCACCCGGAGACGCCGGTGCTGGCGGCGGCGGCGGTGGCGGGCGGGTTCATCGTGTGGCGGCACCGCGCGAATCTCGAACGGCTGCGGGCGGGCAATGAGAACGTGTTCCGCTGGTCGAAGAAGTCATGAATCTGGCGATCGTGGGCGGGGGCAGTTGGGGTACGGCGCTGGCCATCGCGCTGGCGCCGCGCGCGGAGCGGATCCGCCTGTGGGTGCATGAGGCGGACCTGGCGGCGCGCATGGAAGCCGCGCGCGAGAACGACGTCTACCTGCCGGGCTTCCGCCTGCTGGAGAACATCGCCTGCGGGACGGATCTAACGGGGGCGGTGCGCGGGGCGGAGCTGGTGTTGGGCGTGATGCCGTCGCACCATGCCAGGCGCGTTTACGAGGAACTAGCGGCGGCGCTCTCGCCGGACGCCGCCGTGGTATCGGCGACGAAGGGGATCGAGAACGGCACGCTGGCCCGCATGTCGGAGGTGATCCGCGAGACCACGGGAGCGCGGCGCGTCGCGGTGCTCTCCGGTCCGACGTTCGCGCGCGAGATCGCGCAAGGGCAGCCGGCGGCGGTGGCGATTGCGGCGGCGGATCTGGACCTGGCGCGCGAGATCCAGCAGCGGTTCTCCGGACCAGCGCTGCGGCTGTACGCGAGCGGCGATCCGGCGGGCGTGGAGCTGGGTGGGGCGCTGAAGAACGTGATCGCCATCGGCGCGGGCGTGTGCCAGGGGCTGGGGCTGGGGTCGAACCCGCTGGCGGCGCTGGTCACTCGCGGGCTGGCCGAGATCACGCGCCTGGCGGTGGCCGAGGGCGCCCAACCCCTAACGCTCGCCGGGCTGGCCGGCCTGGGGGACCTGGTGTTGACCTGCTATGGCGAACTGTCGCGGAACCGGCGCGTGGGCCTGGAACTGGCGCGGGGCCGGTCGCTGGCCGAGATCACGGCCGCGATGCAAATGGTGGCGGAGGGCGTGAAGACGGCGGAGTCCGCCGTGGCGCTGGCGGCGCGCGCCGGCGTCGAGATGCCGATCACGGAGCAGATGCATGCGATTCTGTATCGGGGCAAGGATCCGCGGTTGGTGGTCCGCGAGCTGATGGAGCGCGGCTTGAAGGCGGAGTAGTGCGTCAGGCGGCGGAGCGGCGCCAGGCCAGACCCGCGGTCAGCAGAAACCCGAGGAGCGACAGCCCGGCCCCGGCATAGACACTCAGGGGCCGGTAAACCATCCGGACGGTGTGCGAGCCCTTCTCGACCACCACGCCCCGGATGGACGCGTAGGCTTCCAGGATGGGAGCAGGCTGACCGTCCACGGTCGCGCGCCAACCAGGAAAGTAGTTGTCCGAGAGGATCACCAGACCGCGGCAACGCATTTCGACGGCGATTTCGACGGCGTTCGGCCGGTGGCGGACCAGATCGACGGTGTCACCGTCGCAGGTTTCGAGCAGCGGGGGCTCGGTGGGGAGAAACGCCTCGCGGCGGGGGTCGAAGGCGGGGTCAAAAAGGCGCGCGGGTTTGGAGTCGCGCACCGCGCGGTGCACCGCCCAGACGCGGGGCAGAGTCCCCGGGTTCTCGAAGACCTTCAGCCCGGATGGGCGGGAGTAGATCTCGCGCTGGTCTGGGGCGATGGGCTTGTCGCCGACGTAATAGCGGACGCCGAAGAGTTGCCGGCCCTGGGGGTCGAAGACCGGCATTTTCCAGAGGTTGGCGGGGACGCTGGCAGTGTAGTTGCCGAAGGACTCGAGGCCCCACCAGTCCCCAAGGTTGTAGGGGATGCGGGCGCGGTCGTACTCGACGCGCCCGGGCGGAGAAGATCGGAGAAACGACACTATATCAACGTTTTCTGAGAGATTCTTGAGGTGATTTCGCAAGGTCTCAGAGCGGTGCTTGAACCAGAATCCGGTGGAGTTCGAGGCTTCCGAGAGGAACAGGAACCCTAACGCGGCGGTCGCTGCGGCACGGGTTAGCGCTCCCGCGCGCCAGGCGGTGAGGACGCCCGCCGCGACCAGCGGCCAGAGTCCGGCGATCAGCATGCGGCCGTCGCCGGGCCCGAGCGTGACTTTGAACAGCGCAGCTCCGAGGGAGAGCGAAAGCAAGGCGAGTCCGACTGCAGCCAGGGTGCGTACCGGGCCGCTGGAGGCCGGCTTGCGATCTTGAAAAGCATCGATGCCATAGGCGGTTAGGATGGCTATGGCGAAGTGAAACAGCAAGATGGCGACGCCCGGCGCGCGGGCTTTCTCGAGCATCGGCAGCACGGCATAGAGCGGCCCGTAGAAGGGCGTGTGGGGCGCGAAGGCGACGGCCAGACCGGCGGCCGCGAGAAGCACGAGCCAGCGGACCCGGCGGTCCTCCCAGGCCAGGACAATGCCGAGCGACGCCAGGCCGAGCGCGATGAATCCGAGGAAGGGGTCCAGGCCGGTGTTCATGGCCGGAATCACAACTGCAATCAGATCAAAGGGCTGCAGGGAGTACTTCTCGTGGACGGGAAATGGGACGGACTCCGAAAAGGCGAGGGGGTGGTCGACGCCGGACCAGCGCACGGCGAGCCTGCCGTACTCGGCGGTGGGGAGCGTCTGGAGGGAGGAAACGAGCAGGGCGACCAGGATCGCCAGGGCGGCGAAGCGCAGCAGGCGGCGGTCCTTCCAACTGAACCATAACCACAGGCTTCCCGAGGCAAGCGATACATATAACGGAACTTGATGGTGTCCGGCCAGCCAGGAAAAGCCGAGCCAGAAGCCGGACAGGGCGGCGCTGGCGGCGGGGCGCTCGCCGCGCTCGGCGCGGAACAGATACAGGAAGACGAGCGGGGTCCAGACGGCGCCGTTCACGAGTTGCGGCCAGTCGGCGCTGGCGACGTATCCGACCAGGGCGTAGACCAGACCGGCGAAAGCCGCGGCGGTCCGGGAGCGGCCGAGATCCCGGGCCAGAGCGTAGGCACAGAGGGCAGCGGCGATCCGGATAAGGACGTAATACCAATGCATCCAGAGCTGGCGGATCCAACCTTGGGGGTTGAGAGGCAAGCCGAACAGAATCCAGTTCGGGGGGTAGGCCGAACCCGGCTGCGCCTGCCCGAGGAGGGGCTGACCGAGCCAGGAGTAGGGATCCCAGAGCGGGAAGACGCCCTTGTGGAACTCGGCCGCCTGAAACTGGAACCAGGGCAGGACCAGGTTGGCGAGGTCCGGCGCATCCAGCCAGGTGTACTGGTCGGTGAGGACGAGCTTCCAGAAGAACAGGATGATAATCCCGGCGAGCAGCGCGGGCACAGAAAGCCGGGTGAAGAGCGCGCGCATGAAGTTTCTAGGCTAGCGGCTCGCGGGAGATAGAGCAAATGGAGGTCCGGCTGTGCCAACATCGAAGCATGTGGGTTCGTGGTGCGGCCGCTGTTTTGGCTTCAATTACGTTGCTGGCGCAGACCTCGTCGGAGGGCAAGCAACGGGTGCGTCAAATCCGGGAACTGGCGAAGAGCGGGCCGGAGTCGATTCCGAAGCTGGAGCCGTCGCTGGCGGATGGTGAATGGGAAGTGCGGGTGGAGGCGGTGAAGGCCATCGTGGAGATCGGTTCGCGAGCGAGCCTGGATCCGCTGGTGAAGGCGACGGGGGATGCGGATCCAGAGATGCAGATTCGGGCGGTGGAGGGGCTGGTGAACTTCTACTACCCCGGGTACGTGAAGTCCGGGTGGTCGGCGGCCCTCCGGCGCGTGGGGTCATCCGTGCAGGCGAAGGTCAGTGACGCGACGGATGACCGGGTGATACCGGCGTACGTGGAGGCGCGGCCGGAAGTGGTGAAGGCGATCGGGGCGGTGGTGCGGAGTTCGCCCAACGTGACGGCGCGGCTGGCGGCGGCGCGAGCGGCGGGAGTGCTGCGAGGACGGGCCGCGGTGCCGGATCTGCTGGAGGCGTGCCGTTCGAAGGATAGCGGGCTGATGATCGAGTCGATGCTGGCGCTGCAGAAGATCGGGGACCTGACGGCGGGTCCGCGAGTGGCGTTTCTGGTGCGCGATCTGGAGGAGCGGGTGAAGGTGACCGCGCTCGAAACGGTCGGGTTGCTGCAGGCGAAGGAGGCGATCCCCGAGGTGCGGCAGGCGCTGGAGCGCGCGGCGACGCCGGCGGAGCGGCGGGCGGCGATCCAGGCGCTGGGGTTGCTCGGGGATGCGGGCAGCCGCAACCTGTTCCGTTCGAGCCTTGCGGACCGGGACGAGGGCACGCGGGCGGCGGCGGCGGAGGGTCTGGGACGGCTGGGGAACCGCGAGGACCTGACTGTGGTGCAGACGGCCTTCGACGCTGAGCGGTCGATGCGGCCGCGGCTATCCGCGGCCTTCGCGCTAGTGCGGTTGGGCCAGACGGGAGGCGACGCGTTGAGCCCCCTACGCTATCTGCTGAATACGCTGAACTCGCGGTCGTGGCGCGGGGTGGCGCAGGCGCTGCTGACCGAGGCGGCCCGGGATCCGCAGGCGCTGATTCAGATCCACGCGGCGTTCCCGGGTCTGGCGAAAGAGGAGAAGCTACAGGCGGCGGGCGTGCTGGCGGCGAGCGGCAATAGAGAGAGCGTGCCGCTGCTAGAAGCGATGTCGCAGGA
>CAYYID010000128.1:0-6147 GCA_964471915.1 uncultured Solibacteraceae bacterium
GGGTGCGCGTCAATGCAACCGGCCGAGCTGTAGAACCCCGGGTACGAGATGCCGCTGATGCCGACACGACCGTTGTTGTTGGGGACGTTCTTCACCAGCCAGTCGATGGTGTCGTAGGTGTCCGACGCCTCGTCGATATCCTGGGGGGTCCGCTTGTTCGGATTGTGCGGGCGGACGTTCACATACTCGCCTTCGCTGAGGTAGCGGCCGCGGACGTCCTGGTAGACGAAGATGAACTTTTCGCGCGTGAACTTCTCGTTCGGCCCGAGGGGACTCCGGTAGTTATTGACACCGTAAGGCCCGACGCTGTACGGCGTGCGGTTCAGCATCATGGGCCACTTCTCGCTCTGGTCCTTGGGGACATAGACGGCGGTGAACAGGCGCTTGCCGTCGCGCATCGGGATCCGGTACTCGTGCTTGGTGTAGTTGGCCTTGACGAAGTCGGCGATCTCGAGGGCGCGCTTGCGGTCGGCTTCTTCTTCCGGGGTCGGCGGGGTGCGGCGGGCCGGCTGGGCGAGCAGGAGGGCGGGAAGCGCGAGGAGGATCAGGCGTCGCATAAGTTCTCAGGGTACAACGCCTGATCCTGGAAGTTCCGCCCGGCTACTGCCGGCGGCGCGTCAGATCGAAGTAGTTGAAATCCACCGGGACCCCGAAATCGATGAACCCGGCCAGCATCTCTTCCCAGCTCTGGTCGCCCCACCGGACCACCTTGGTGGGATCCGGATTGTACTTGTTGTTCGGCGAGTTGTCGAACCAGGCGATGCACTCGATCTTCGTGCCCGCCGGCAGCCGGCGCGGCTCGGCGAGCTGGTACGTGATCTGCCAGTTGAAGTCGTAGTTCGGCACCTTCAGCAGGATCTCGTCCTTGCCATCGGGATAGATCACGCGGTATTGGAACGCCTTGCCGCGCAGGTGCATGTGCGGCGAAAGCGACTGCACCGTCACCTCGGAAAGCAGCGTCACCGTGGCGTAGATCGGATGGTTCGGCGCGCCGGCGGGGATCTTCAGCGACGGATTCGCAATGAAGGTGTTGAACGCGCGCTCCTTCGGCGGCTGCTTGGCGAAACGGAAGCCGATCTTGGTCTGGTCCTGCGTCGCCTTGCCGCTGGCGGTGTAGTGCATCTGCAGGATCAGGTCGCTGCCGGCCTTGATGAAGCGCGCCTGCCCGGGGCGCGTGGAATAAGGATCGCCGCCCGGAACGTAGAGGCCCACGATCTCGACGCCCTTCGGGTTCACCTGGAACTCGAACAGGCCGCGCCCGTTGTCCGGCGGATCGCCCTGCGGCGTGCCCATGCGTCCCGGCGGGTAGTAAGGCTCGCCGGGCTTGGCGTCCTTCATGAAATAGGACCCGGGCTCGCGCGCGTAGATCACCACGTGGTGCACCACGCTGCGGTCGCCGGGGCGGACCTCGAGGGTGTCGATCCACTTGTCCTCGGTGAAGCCGGTGGGAACGACGATCCAGCTATAGTCGATCTTGCCCTCGGCGGGAATCGGGAACGGCTTGGCCATCTCGACGACATGATCGGGCGTGCCGGCCTTCCACCCGCTCGCGAACTGGCGCGGAGCGGGGGCGTCCTTCGGATTGCCTTCCTTGGCCCCGCCGTCCGCCCACGCGACCAGGGTATCGATCTCGGCCTGGCTGAGCCGGCGGTCGTTGGCGAACTTGCCGTGGGCGGGGTCCGCGAACCAGGGCGGCATCTTGCCCTGCGCGACGGCCTGCTTGATGGACTTCGCCCACGGGCGCGCTTCCTTATAGGTCAGCAGCGGCATGGGGCCGATCTCGCCCGGCCGGTGGCACTCCTGGCAGTTCTTCTGCAGGATCGGAGCGACGTCTTTATGGAACGTCGCGGCGTTGGCGGAGAGCGCCGCCAGCGCGGTGGTCAGGATTCCCAGTCTCATGCACTTTCCTTGCAAGGTATTTCCTCGCATTATATTAGAAGCCGGCCCTTTCATGAACCGGCGATCCTTCCTTCTATCGGCGTTGGCGGCCCCGCTCTTGCGGTCGCAAAGCGCACCCTTCCTCCGCAACGACGTCGGACCCCTGGGCCGCGTGCTGGTCCATACGCCCGGCCCGGAGACCATCAAGGGCCTCGGCCTGGGCGGCGAGCATGGGTTCCTGCGCGGGCAGAACGTCGGTGAGGAGGCCATCGAGCAACACCGCGGCATGGTGCAGTTGCTCAAGAACGCTGGCGCGCAGATCCTGCAACTGGACCAGGCGGTCGACGAAGCCATCGATGCAGCGCGCTCGCGCGGCGTGTTCCGCACCTGGTTGCGGGATCAGGCGCCCGGGCTCGCGCCGTTCGAGAAAGAGATCACCGGAGCGGCGCTGCTGGGGCGCGTCGACAAGTTCACGTACTTCTCGGACCCCGACGGCGACTTCCAGCCGCTCACCGAGCCGCGCTACGCGGTGTTCACGCGCGATCCGGCGTTCATGACACCCCAGGGGCTGGTGATCTGCAATTTCCTGAACGAAGGGCGGCGCTTCGAGTCGGTGTGGATGCGGTTCCTGTTCGAGCACGCGCCATCGCTGCGGAAGCACCCGATCGTCTTCGACGCCGTCGAGGAGCAGGTGGCGCTCGAGGGCGGCGACGCGATGGTGATCGATGAGCGCACGCTGTTCCTGGGGGTGGGCAACCGGTCGAGCGAAGCCGCGGCGCGGCGCCTGGCGCGCAAGCTCGAGATGGACGTGCTGGCCGTGCAGATGCCCTCCGGCGGCAGCGGCAAGCGCTGGACCGATAACCGCACGCCGCTGCACAACAAGTTCCTGCACCTGGATACGATCTGCACGTTCGTGGACCACAAGAAAGTGGTGACGTTGCCGTGGTTCCTGGAGGCGAAGTTCGAAGGCAAGGACCCGCTGACGCGGATGCTGCAGGGACTGCGGAAGTCGCCGCGGGTCGCCGAGGCGGACGTCGACAAGATGGTCGCCGCTTTGCGCGACCTGGGCCGCGTGCGCTTGTACAAGGCGGGCTCGGGCGAACGGGACGCCTCCGTGGACGGGCGCAAGCTGGTGGATCATCTGCGCGCCACGGGGCACTCGATCGTTTTTGTCGGCGGAGAGCCGGATGAACGCGAGCTGTTCCGGCACGCCACCGAACAGGTACTGAAGGAACTGGAAGGTCAGGGTGCGAACGTGGTGGCGACGGCGCCGGGCAAAGTGGTCGCCTACGGGCACAACGCGGGGACGCTGCGGGCGCTGCGCGAGGCGGGAGTGGAGGTCGCGACGTTCCGGGCGACGGAGCTGGTGCGGCGCAACGGGGGTCCGCACTGCCTGACGCTGCCGCTGGAGCGGCAATAACGGGGCGCGTGACCCGCGTTACCCTGAGGCCGTGGCGAATCTGACTCTGGCGATCGAGGACCAGCTCTTGCAGGACGCGCGGAAGCTCGCGATTGACCGTGGCACCACGGTGAACCGGATGGTGCGTGAGTTCCTCGCGGCGCAGGTCGGGCAGGCTTCCCGGCGCGGGCAGGCGGGAGAACGCTTGCTTCAATTCCGGTTCCGCGCTCAGCCTCCCACTTGGACCCGCGATGACCTCTATCGGCGGTAGCTCGCTCGCGTTCGCCAGGCCCTTAAGCTGGGCGCGGAGATTCTGGTGACCGGGGATTTGAACCCTGGAGAGCGGATCGGCGGCGTCCGGATCGAGAGCCCGTTCTAACCGGCGAGAATTTCTTGAGAACTTCGGTGGCGCCGCGGCACTAATCTCTCAGGATCCTCAGTAAGACGACAAAGGGCCGTGCCTTGCGGCACGGCCCGAGGGAGGAGAGACAGATCGGGGTTTAGCGCTTGCGGCGGGCCAGTGCGCCGACACCGACGAGGCCGAGACCGAGCAGGCCCATGGTGGACGGCTCCGGCACGTTGCCGTCGTCGTTCTGGCAACCGGCCGTGGGGCTGGTGCAGGTAAAGGTGTCGCTGATCGAGGTGCCGAAATTCACCTTAATCTGCGAAATCGCGGTTTCCGCCGTGATCCCGCTGATGGTCAGCGTGAACTTCACCGGATCGGCGGTGGAGCCGTACAGGAACGGGTTGTGGGCGCCATTGCCGGCCAGGGAACCGTTGGCGTTCGAGTAGGCGTTGGAGCCGTTCGGCTGGCCGATGATCGTCTGGGATGCTTGGGAGGCGCTTTCCGAGCACGAGTTGCCGGTGCCGGAAATGACGCAGATCGTGATGCCCCCCGCCAGCAGCGAGTTGGAGAGGCTGCCCCACTGCGACGTGAACGACGTGTTGTCCGTGAACTGGCCCGCGCCGGTGCCGGTGAGGTTTCGCGATGTGTTGTTGGTCTGGTCCGTGATGGAGCCCGAGGTCTGACCGGTGCTGAGAACGAAGCCGATGGCGCTGATGTTCTGGGCCACGGACGTCGGGTTGACGATGTTGTTCACGACCTCGATCACCAGCGTGTTGGCGCTAGTCGTGAACGTGATGCTCGCACTGATCGACTGGCCGGAGTCGTTCGTCCCGTTTACGTTGTAGGTATAGACTCCAGCGCTAGATAGTACTGCCGTCATTGCGGCGAGCGCCATGATTCTCAATGTTTTCATGCTCGGTCCTCCGAAGATTTTCCGCTGAAGTCCGCTCCAGCGTTTACCTGACAACTACCTCAGGGATCCCAAAAGCATTCCCCGGGTGTTTGCCCTATGTGGAGGATAGCTGCTACCGTGCACGCAACGCAAGGGACGAATGGGTGGATTCGTTCTAGTACTATATTTTGTTTATATTTATCAATGACTTAGACATACACATGGCGCAAGTGGAACGACGGCGGCTCCCCCGGCCAGATCCCAGCTATGCCGTACGGCCTCTACTGGACCCTTAGGGTGTGCTGGCGAGGAAGGACTCGATGGCCAGGCACACCTCGCGCGGCCGCTCCCGCATGGCGAGGTGCCCGCATCCCTCCAGCGTGATCACGCGGTCCGGCTGAATGGCTTCCAGCAGGCGGCGGGATCCTTGCGGCGGCAGGATGGCGTTCGCACCGCCCCAGAACACCAGGGTGCGCGGGAAACGGTCCGGCCGGGCGGCATGATCCAGGGATCCAAAGCTCTCAAAACAAGCGAGATTTCGGTACAGCGACTGCATCTGTCCGGGGCGGTTCCAAAGCTCGTGGATGTGCGCGGCGAACTCGGGCTCGATCACCGCGCCGGGTCCGAACTGATCTTTCAGGGCACCATCGGTCTGCTCCCGGGTCATGCGGCCTGCAAACGACGCGACAAACGCATCCCGGCCGGCAGGGTCGTTCCGGAATCCCTGGTAGACGGCGTTCAGAGGTCCGGCGCATAAGGTGTTTTCCGTAGCGATGTTGAAGAGGATCAGCGCCCGGACGCGGTCGGGGTGCTGGAGCGAGTAGTTCAGCGACATGGCCGCCCCGATGCAATGGCCGACGAGGATAACCGACTCCAGCTGGAGGAAATCGAGAAACGCCCCGACCTCCTCGGTGTAGAGGGGCAGCGTGTAATCGATCTCGGGCTTGTCGGAATTGCCGTAGCCGAGGTGGTCGAGCACGAAGACGCGGTGGGTCTTCTCGAAGTGGGCGACCTGGTGGTCCCAGATGCGGTGGTCGTTGCCGCCGTTATGGAGGAAGACGATCGGGTCGCCGGCGCCGGATTCCCGGTACCAGACGTTGTATCCGCGGAAGTCGAAGGTCGGCATGGGGGCAATTGTATCGAAGACGCCCGCCGCCTCAGACTTGGCGAGCCGGTTCCGGTTTTGGCAGTTTCTGAGTGGCAAAGCCGACGATCGCGCCGACGAGGCATCCCGGCAGCATGATCTGCCAGAAGTAGTTCTTGCCCGTCTTGGGATCCGTGCCCATCGCAATCGGAGCGGTCACCAGCGCGGCGACCACCAGTCCCGTCGCGACGCCCAGGGGCAGCGACTTCAGCTTGCGGGCTATGAAGCCCGTGATGAGTCCGGCCACCAGGCCCTTGCCGGTGGAGCCGATGATGATGCCGAGCATCTGGTCGCGAACCTCGGGGGTGAACCAGGCGGTGGACCCGTCCAGGACGCCGAGTGCGCCGCCGAGGAGGAGTCCGATCATAGGTTTGTTCATAGGTGTGGAGTGTCCCTCGGAGATTGTATGCAACGGCGCCGGGGAAGTCTTTTCGGGGTTGGTGCTGGAGGTGGGGGTCGAACCCACATGACCAGTGAAGGTCGCGGGA
>CAYYID010000129.1:0-5681 GCA_964471915.1 uncultured Solibacteraceae bacterium
CGGCCAGCTTCATGTCAGCTACTTTGTAATCGGTGAGAGTTGCGGTACCCATGGGTCTCGTTAGTTGCCTTCCATCAACGAATCAGGATATGTTGATAGCATACCGAAAGAGAAGCATGCCGTCAATCCTCGAATCGCTGGAACTGATTGCTGACCCGGTCCGGATCCGGCTGCTGCTGCTGCTGGAGTCCGAGTCGCTGTCCGTGGCGGAACTCCAGGAGATTCTGTCACTTGGGCAGAGCCGGATCTCGGCGCACCTGGCCCGGTTGAAGCGCGCGGGCCTGTTGGAGGACCGGAGGAGCGGGAAGAACATTTTCTACAAGGCCGCCCCGGCCTCCCGCAGCCTCTTCGAACTCCTGAAGCAGGCCGCCCCGGAAATCCCCGAAGCGGGGCAGGACCGCCGGGCGCTCGATCTGTGCCTCCGCCGCCGGGAAGATCGTACCAGGGCCTACTTCGATGCCCTGGCGGGGAAGTTCGGGCGGCACTACTTACCGGGCCGGTCCTGGCAAGGGCTGGCCGAGATGCTGCTCTCGATCATGCAGCCGCTGGATATCGCCGACCTCGGCGCCGGCGAGGGCAGTTTCTCGCAGTTGCTGGCCCGGCGGGCGCGCAGCGTCATCGCGGTGGACAACTCGGTGAAGATGGTCGATTTCGGGTCCGCCCTGGCGGAGCGGCACGGGCTGACGAACATCGATTACCGGCTGGGGGACCTGGAATCGCCGCCGATCGCGCCGGAGTCCGTGGATCTGGCGTTCTTCAGCCAGAGCCTGCACCATGCGCACCAGCCGCAGCGGGCGGTGGAGGCGGCGTGGCGCATCCTGCGGCCGGGCGGGCGCGTGGTGATCCTCGATCTGAAGAAGCATGGCTTCGAGCAGGCGCGGGAGCTGTACGCGCACCTGTGGCTCGGGTTCTCGGAAGTGGAGCTGGATACGTTCCTGCGGTCCGTGGGCTTTGGGAACATCGAGGTTTCGGTGGTGCACCGGGAGGAGCAGGAGCCGCACTTCGAGACGGTGCTGGCGATCGGGGAGAAGTCACCAGGGTGACCGAGCGCTGGACCCCGCGCCGCCGAAGCTGGGTGCTTACGGCTTTGCGCGCTCGAACACGATCTCCTTCACCGCGGGTTCAAAGCCGGCGGTGACCCGCTGGATCTTCCCGTCGACGCCGCTGTGGAACTGCATCTTTACCGGCGCGCGACGGCCTATGGCGCCGTCGAAAACGTCGTAGTGAAAGTGCTGGAGCGTCACCGGAGCGTCGTTGAACGCCGCCGCCAGTTGCCCGCCCGCCGCGGTCACGCGCAGCTTCCCATACGCCGGGTGCTGGTACTCGCCCGCGTACTCCGCCAGCGGATGCGAAGGCGCGGTGCCGGCCACCTGGGCCACCTTCGGGCGCTCCGGCTGCGGCTGGGCCTTGAAGCGGGCGCTCCAGTCGATCGCGGGCAGCCCGAGCAGCAGGTCGTAGACCGTGTACGAGAGCGGCGCGAGCATGCGGTTGCCGCCGAGGTTGCTCAGGATCACCAGGCCGGACTTCCGGCCCGGCAGCCAACTGATCAGCGCGCTGAAGCCGTCGATGTTCCCGCCGTGGGAGACCACCTTTTCGCCGCGATAGGTGGTGAGCGCCAGGCCCATGCCGTAGGCCTGGTCGCCGAGTTCGGCGTGCGGCGACCGCTCCTGAATGGCCATGTGCGGCGTGGTCATCCCGATCCACAACTTCTCCTGCAGCACCGGCTTGCCCTGGTTCAGGTGCATCTGCAGGTAGCGGAGCATGTCCTCGAGGCTGGAGTTGATGCTGCCCGCGGGGCCGATCTCATCGATCACGCGGAACGGCACCGCCTGCACTTCGTCCTTCACCTTCTCGTAGGGGAGCGCGAAGTCCGCCGCCTTCTGCGATTCCTTCACCGAGAAGTTCGAAGCGCTCATGCCCAAGGGCGTGAAGATCCGCCGGCGCACCAGTTCCTCCCAGCTCGTCCCCGCGACTTCGCCGGCCAGGTAGCCCGCCGTGAGGAACATCAGGTTGTTGTACTGGTAGGCGCTGCGGAACGGCTTGCTCGGTTCCAGGTAGCGGACGTTGCGGATCAGTTCCTGGCGGGTGAAGCTGGTCGAGCCCCAGGTGGTATCGTGGCGCGGCAGGCCGGACCGGTGCGTCACCAGATCGCGCGGCGTGATCTGCGCGGTGGCCACGGGATCGGCCATCTGGAACCACGGCAGGTACTCGCGCGCCGGACGATCCCAATCCAGCTTGCCCTCGTCGGCGAGCGTGTTCATCGCTGTAACGGTGAAGGACTTGGTAATGGATCCGATGGCGAACAACGTCCGCGGCGTTACGGGCTGGCGGCCGGCGACATCACGAAAGCCGTAACCCCGCGTGAGGACCACGGTTCCGTTGTCGACGACAGCGAGCGCGATGCCGGGCACCTGCCAATCCTTGAGAAACGCCGCGACCCGCGCATCGAGTCCGTCGAGTTTGGGCGATTGGGCGGCGAGGAGTCCCGCCAGGGCGAGGACGAGGGTGAGGAACCGGAACATGCTCCGTAGGATGTCACGGACGGCGCGAGTTTGTCACGGCCAGCGCTTCCGCCCGTTCCCGCAACTCGCGCGCGCGGCGCTCGCCGAGCTTGCCGGGTCCGTAGCGCAGCCGGTAATCCTCTTCGCTGTCGCGCAATAGCGGGATCGCCTCCGCAGGACGGCCCAGCTCAATCAGCGCCCGGCCGAGTTCCCGCAGGCTCCACGCCAGGTGACCCTGGCCGATCTTGGTGTAGCGCCGGTAGTTGGCGACGCTGCGGCGCAGGTAGGGCTCCCCTTCTTTCGGGAAGCCCGCCCGGGTTAGCACCATGCCCAAGAATTGGTCGCTGTCGCCGCCGCCGCCGCGGGTGGCGCAGTATTGGTTGGCGCGGCGGGCCAGGTCCACGACTTCGCGGGCGCGGCCGGCGTCGGCCATGTCCACGAAGTACGAATTGACGTATTCGGTGCACAGCGTGCGGTCCTCGCCGAGGCGCCGCCGCGAGGCGGCCAGGACCAGCGTGGAAAGCTCCAGCGCGCGCGGCAACTCCTCCAGCCCCTGATAGCAGTAGCGCAGCAACCAGCGCGTCTCCGTGAGTTCCCAGGGCTCCGGCGTCACGCGCGCCTGCGCCGCGGCGAGCGGCAGCAGGACATCCCGGCCCTCGGCGAACCGCCCCTGCCGGTGCAGCGCCATGCCGAGTAGTAGTTGCGCGTTCGAGTGCCGCCAGCCGCTGTCTCCCCAGCGGGCTACCGCCAGTTCGGTTCCCAGGCGCGCATGGCGTTCCGCACTGCTCAAGTCGCTGGTGCGCTCCGCGTAATACCGCGCCAGGACAGCATGGCCCAGGGAGCGCGACATGCTATCGGTTTCCGCGGACCGCTCGGCGATCTCGAGCGGCTTGCGGCACAACGCGAGCGCCGCCTCGGTCTTGCCGGCTTCGGCGAGCACACACCGGTTGGCGTAGTAGGTGAACTGCTGCTCCGGCGCAAGCCGTTCGACGAGTTCCGGCTTAATCTTGCCGATCTCGCGGCTGGCGCCCGCGAAGTCGAAGGTGAGAAACAGCGCGCCGCTCAGCCAGATGCGGAGGTCGGCCTCCACCAGTGGATCGGCCGGCGGGTTGGCGTCGAGCGCGACGCCGGCCTGGGCCACCGCCTCGCGCACCGTGGTGGCCTCGCTGTGCGCGGCCAGTGAATTCGTGCCGCTGTAGGGCGTGCCGGAGAGCAGAATGGACCGCGTGTAGCCGGCGAACTGCCGGGCCCGCTCGGCCTCGGTGCGCGCGCGGTTCGCCTGCACGATAGCGACCGCGGCCAGCGTCACCAGCGTCACGGCCGCCGCGGCCGTCGCCGCCACGCCCAGCCAGTGGCGCCGCGCGAACTTGCGCGCCCGGTACAGCAGGGTCGCCGGACGGGCCTTCACGGGACGGCCCGCCAGGTACGCCTCCAGATCCTCGGACAGTTCCCGCACTGTCAGGTACCGCAGGGCCGGGTCGGCCTCGAGGCACTTGGCGAGAATGCCCGACAGGTCGCCCTCCAGGCTCCGCACCAGCGCCGCGACGGGCGTGGAGCGCCTATCCGCCGTGGCTGCGGTCACTACGGAGCCGGGGGCGGCGGGTGGCACTTCCCGCGTGGTTCGCTCCAGCGCGGCTTCCACCGTCGGTTCGGCTCCGAAGGGCCAGCACCCCGTCAGCAGTTCATAGAGGACGACGCCCAGCGAGTACACGTCGGTGGCGACGCTGACCGCGGCGCCGCGCAGTTGCTCCGGGCTCGCGTAGCGGGGCGTGAGGAGCGGAATCGTCGTCCGGCCGCGGTCCGCTTCCGACAGGATGCGCGCGGTGCCGAAGTCGAGCAGTTTCGGCTCGCCGCCGGAGGTCACCAGGATGTTCGAGGGCTTGAGATCGCGGTGGACGATCAAGTGCCGGTGCGCATGCTCCACCGCGGCGCACACTCCAAGAAAGAGGCGGATCCGCTCCGCGAGCGGCAGCCGCCGCTGGTCGCAATAGTCGTCGATGGGCTCCCCGGCCACGTACTCCATGGCGAGGAAGGGCGTGCCGTCCTCCGTGACGCCCCCGTCGAGCAGCCGGGTGATGTTCGGGTGCTGCAGGCCGGCCAGGATCTGGCGCTCGGCGAGAAACCGCTGGCGGAACGGCTCGGTCAGGCTACCCGCGGCCATCACCTTGACGGCCACCTGTTGCTCGAACTGGCCGTCGACGCGTTCCGCCAGATAGACGGCGCCCATGCCGCCGCGGCCGATCAGCCGCACCTCGCGGTAGGGCCCGAAACGCAGCGCGCCGGCCGGGCGGGCGGCGCGGCGGGCGCGCTCCTGCGTGCGGTGATATGCGGCCACCAGCGCCAGGGCCCGGTCCACGGTCTCGGCGGCGCCCGGCGCCAGCCGCTCGCCCGCGGCGGCACGCTCCGGCTCCGGCAGGTCCCGCAGGGCGTGGAACAGGGCTTCGAGCTGGTCGAGGTCTTCGCCGGGCACGGGACTCCTTCGCTAAGGTTAGCGGGTTCGGCGGGCGAAATGCCTCAACCGGCGGCCGCTTCCAGCCGGTCCGACAGCCACGCGAGGGCAAAACTGTAATGGCGGTCCACGGTGGCCTTGGACAGTTCCAGGACCTCGGCCGTCTCCTCCGCCGTGCACCCGAGGAAAACGCGTAGTTCCACGACCCGGGCCTTGGCGGCGTCCAGTTGCTCGAACTCGGTCAGCGCCGTGTCGAGATCGATCATGGCGGGGCTCTCGGGATCGATCCACGCGAGGTCGGGCGAAAGCTCCACGCGCGGCCCGCCGCCGCCGCGTTTGCCGGCCGCGCGGCCGCGGGCGTAATCCACCAGAATGCCGCGCATCGCGCGGGCGGCAAAGGCAAAGAAGTGCGCGCGGTCGGCCAGGTGGGCCCGCGACTGCTGCATCAGACGGACGAACAGCTCGTTGACCAGGCTGGTGGCTTCCAGCGTGTGGTCGGAGCGTTCGCGGGAAAGGTATGAGGTGGCGACGCGACGTAGATGGTCGTAAACCAGGGGCGCAAGATCGCCCACCGCTGCGCGATCACCGTCCGCCCAGCGGCGCAAGATCAGCGTGATGTCGCCGGGCTGCGTCTCGAAGGACAAGGCAGACTTCTCGCCGGAATTTGCCGGTTTTCTGGAGCGGGAGACGGGAATCGAACCCGCAACCAACAGCTTGGAAGGCTGTGACTC
>CAYYID010000130.1:0-5175 GCA_964471915.1 uncultured Solibacteraceae bacterium
GCGGCGGCGTCCTCTCGCGGAAGTTGGGAGGCAGGGGTGACTGTCCCCAGAGTTCGGAGTTCGGCAGAGTTCGGAGTTCGCCTACTTCGGAACTGTCCCGGGTTTTCGGGGAAGATGAACGCGTTCAATAATGAACTTGTTCATTTTCGAACACGTTCCAGTTACGGCGTGACGAAGGTCCGCGTGCCGTTCAGGAACGTCTTGCCGTCGACGAACTCCAGCAACTGCTGAAACGTCTCGCCGCGGTCCGACCGCATTTCGAGCACCGGGCGGCCCTGCAGCGTGATCACGCGCCACTGGCCCTGGTTGGCATCGCGGCTGGCGCCCATGGCCGAGGCCGTGGGCGCCCCTCCGTAAGGGCCGACGTCCATCGAAAGCGACGACTCGTAGCGGTACTGGTAGCGCCCGCCGGCATGCAGCGCCAGATCCTTACGGCTGGACATGCCGCCGCCGCCCGACGACGAGTAGCTCGACATCTGGGTGAGGTTCTTGCCGGCCAGGCGGGCGGCCCATTCGCGCCCGGCGGCGGAGTTGTCGTGCAGGGCGCCCTGAGTCATGGGAACCGGCGGCGTGCCCGCGAACTCGAGGCTGGCGGCGAGCGCGCGGAGTTCGGCGTCGCGGCCGGTGACCAGTTCCCGGGTCCCGATGGCGACCAGCACCAGCGCGGTGTTGCGCGCGGCGGTGACATAGGCGCGGATGGTCATGGGGATGCCCATCTGCGGATGCGAGAAGTCCCAGAAGTACAGGACGCCGGGGCGCGTGCCGGCGGCGAAGGCCGTCCGCCGCAGCGCCGCGCCGTTGACGTTCTCGGCGGCCAGTTCCGCCGCGAGGTTGGGGTCGTCGGGGCTCGAAAAGCCGGGCTTGGCCATGGCGACGTAGACTTCGCTCGCGTTGGCCGGGTTGAATCCCGGAGGCGTGAGCAGCACGCCGCCATCCTTGGCGGTGGCGTTCCAGCCGGCGGGAACCCGCAGGCGGATGTCGCCGTAAGTCTGGGCGGCGAGCGCCGCCGCGGAGAGTGCCACCAGGATGGAGAGTCGCATCGTGATCTTCCTGTCTGGTATGGCGCAAGGCGCCCCCAGGCGGGATCACGAACGCCTAGCCCGCGCTTTTGTATGCCGTTCGGATCCAGGCAATCAGTTCCCGGTCCACTTCGGCGGCGCTGGTCACCTTCACCTTGTACTGGCACATTCCGCCGGCGGGTTGTTCCAACAGGCGGGCGGTTCCCGGCACGCCCTTCATGTTCAACCCGACCTCGACGCGGGTGTTGGTCGCGGGGCCGATCATGGCGAACTGCTTCTTGCGCCGCAGGCTGACGTAGGCTTTCTTGGGCGCGATCTCGAAGTCTCCGAACCGGTGGATTTCCTGCATCAAGGCGTCGTGAATCGGGCGCAGGGCGGCTTTAGGTCCGGAATAGATCTCGTCGAGGACGTCGCCGCCGGCGGGCGGCGCCGCAGGTCCCGCGGATTGCAGCACGGTGTGCACCAGGGTGTTGGCGTCACCGTGCCCGAGCCCGAGGTCGCGTTTCAGCATGTCCCGGATCTCGCCGTGTTTGGTCAGGCCGCTCGCGGCGATGAGCTTGCCCAGTTCGTCGAGAGTCTTGCCGGTTTTCTTCTGGATGTTCGCGAGTTGCGTCTGGATCGCTTTGTCGACCGTGCTCATAGGGGTAAGTGCAACGCGGGGCGCGAGTCCTTTACTGTTCCCAGGGATCCCGGAAGCGCCATCCGGCCTCACCGCGGCCCATCTCGAAGCGACCGGCTCGTATTCTCCGACGGGAGAGGGGTCTCGACAGGTCTTCCTGGGCGCGATTGAAAACGCCGCCAGACATCCTCTCCGGCCTGCGAGTACGTTGCGATCACCGTGACAACGCCAATGAGGGCCAGGCTGTCCTTCGATAGCAGTTCGAACGCGGGTGGCGAAGTCAGCAGGAAAACAGCTCCGACATTGGTGGCGCTGATGAGTGTGAAAACGGAGAACGCCAGCCCTAGGCAATTCGTGGTCGAAATCGCTGCGCGGTCGCCTCGCAGCTTCCACAGCGCAAAGGCAATGACGACGCCAAGACTAGCCAATCCCGAGAATCTGAAATCGAAGTGATGGGCAATCCATCTCCCGATCTCGTTCATCGGTCATGACCTTGCCTTGTCTGGAGTCTAGCGAGCCGGCTTAAACCCAGCCCGACCGCGGCTCCAACTGCACCGCCGATCGGGCCGCCGACGATGGCGCCGAAGCTGCCGAGTGCTATGGCCGACGCTACAGGCGGAATCTCTCGCGGCTCGTGACGGACAAGCGTGTCGGACGCCAGGTAGTAAGGCTGGCCGCTCGGAGGCACCACGACCGGGCGGAACTCGCGTACAGATAGACAGGCAAGCCTTGGCCAGTTGAGCCAATTCGATCGGTATAGAACCCGCCAGCATCCATGTTTACGTACATCGCTTCGCGCCTTTCCACTTACATCTTAACTCCTGCCGACAATTTTATTCTTCCCAGGGATCCCGGAAGCGCGGGTTCGTCAGAAATTCCCGGTCCGTCAGCGCCTTGAGGAACGCCACCAGGTCCGCTTTCTCCGCGGGAGTGAGCGCGAAGCCGCGGAGCAGGGGACTCCGGTTGGGGTGCCGGCCCGCGCGGCCGCCCGCGGCGTAGTGATCGATGACTTCCTCAAGCGTATTGACGCTGCCGTCGTGCATGTACGGCGCGGTCAGCTCGATATTGCGCAGCATCGGCGCCTTGAACTTGCCTTCATCCGAGCGCTCGTCGGTGAACCGGGCGAGCCCGGCGTTCGCCCTCGCGTACTCGAGATACAGCGCCGTGTTGTGATACTCGACCTGCGCCGCCGGGCGGCCCTCGTGGTCCACCATGCTGGAGAAGGTGAAGCCGGCGTGGCAGCGGGCGCAATTCAGGCGGTCCGAGCGGAACAACTGCTCGCCGCGCCGGGCCGCCGCGGACATGGCGCCGAGGTCGAAGGGCGAGCGCCCGGAGAGCAGGGTGCGCTGGAAGGACGCGAGCGCCCGGGTGACGTTCGGCATCGAGTACGGGTCGCGGTCGGCGGGAAAGGCCGCCGGAAACAGCGTGCGGTACCGCAGGTCGGCGCGGGCTTTCTCGAGGAAGCGGTGCGCTTTGCCTTCCAGCCCCATCTCGACGGGGTCGTCGCCGAAGATGGGCACGGCGGCCTGGTTTTCGAGCTGCGTCAGCAAGGGATTCGCCCACGTCAGCACCGGAGAGTAGGCCACGTTCGCCAGGCTCATGGTGGAACGCGGATGCACCTGGCCGGTGGATCCGATGCCGCGCGGCCAGCCGTCCGCGAAGGCGCGGCTCTGGTCGTGGCAGGTGGCGCAGGACTGGGAGCCGTTGCCGGAGAGCCGCCGGTCGTAGAACAGGTAGCGCCCGAGTTCCACCTTGGCCTCGGTCATGGGGTTGCCGGCGGGCACGCGCGGCGTGGGGAATCCGCGCGGCAGGTCCCAGCGGTAGGGTTTTGGCTGCGCGGCGAGCAACATGGCGCACGCGGCCAGTTTCCAGGCGGCTCGCATCGTGTATTTCAGTCTAACTGCTGCGGTTCGCGATGCTGGGATGCTACGGGATTCCGGTGTCCCGCCGCGTTGCCTCCGCATCGCGCCGTCCTCCTGTGTTGGCTCATCCGAGCACCGGTATATCCAGTCGGATATAATCACGAGGTGCGGCCCGTGCGCTTCCTCGGCGATTCCCTGGATTGCCTCCGCGAGTTCCCCGAGGACGCCCGGCACGACGCGGGATATCAGTTGGAGAAAGTGCAACGCGGCGAACAACCCGAGGACTTCAAGCCCATGCCGGCCATCGGCAAGGGCGTCGAGGAAATCCGGGTGACGGAGGACGACGGCGCTTATCGCATCATCTACTTTGCACGGCGCGCGGAGGCCGTCTATGTGTTGCACGCCTTCCAGAAAAAGACCCAGGCGCCCGCGGGGCGGGACCTCGAAACCGCGCGAAGACGGTATGCGCAAATTCCAGGAGTGGCCAAATGAAGAAACCCGAGAGCTTCGATAGCGTTTGGGACGCGATTGCCGACACGCCCGGGCAGGCGGCCAACCTGCGCGCCCGCGCCGATCTGATGCGGCAGCTTGCCGCCCTGGTCCGGAAGCAGGGCTGGACGCAGGCGGACGCGGCCCGGCACTGCGGGGTGACGCAGCCGCGGATCAACGATCTGCTGTGCGGCCGCGTGTCGCGTTTCTCGCTCGATGCGCTGGTGAACATCTCGACGGCGCTGGGGCGCCGCGTGCGGATCGATATCGAGGCCGCCTGAACGGCCCATTCGCCCGGCGACCGTCGAGACCAGAACCGTACCGTCGAAACGCGTGAACCGTTGACCCGGAGCCGCGGCCGGAAGGCCGCCGGTGAGCCGCGGTCCACCGACCGGCTACCGCCGGCGCGTTCCCGGAGTGTTCACTCACTAGCCAGATGAAGCTCTCATGAAATCTGAGAAATACTCGTCTGTCCCAACGCCCCCAACGCCCCCGAACGCCCCCGGGCCCAAGAGCTCGGAGGTGACTGTCCCGCGCGCGTCCGCCACGGCGCTCCGATGGCAGGGACGGCACATGAAGCCTTTGATGAAATCCGAGAAAGTTCCGTCTGGCACAGATTTCCGGTCGTGGCAGGCGGCGCAGGACTGGGAGCCGTTGCCGGAGAGCCGCCGGTCGTAGAACAGGTAGCGCCCGAGTTCGACCTTGGCCTCGGTCATCGGGTTGTCGGCGGGCACGCGCGGCGTGGGGAAGCCGCGCGGCAGGTCCCAGCGGTAGGGTTTCGGCTGCGCGGCGAGCAACATGGCGCAAGCGGCCAGTTTCCAGGCGGCTCGCATTGTGTATTTCAGTCTAACTGCTGCGGCTCGCGATGCCGGGATGCTACGGGCTTCTGGGGTCCCGCCGCGGTGCCTTCCTGTGTACCCTTACTCTTTCCGCGCCGACGCACGAGAATCTCCACGCCACGCTGTGGATGCAGACCTCGGTGGAGTACTTCGCGCGGCGCAGGCGTACCGTGCCGTCCGTCTGAACCTGGCGGCTGCGCTGAGGAACAAGACTTGGACCGCCGCGCTGGATTCAGCCGGCCGACGGCGCTGGGGCGCCGCGTGCGGATCGATATCGAGGCCGCCTGAAAGGGTTCAGCGCCGAACGCCGGCTGGCTCGAACGAGATCCTGAGCCTGGTCCCGGTCG
>CAYYID010000131.1:0-4671 GCA_964471915.1 uncultured Solibacteraceae bacterium
GTCAAACGTAGCGAGGCCACCAAGGCCGACTTCGCCCGCGCCGACGGCGACCCGCGTCTGTCCGCCCGCATCCAGCGCAATCTGGCCAATCAGTTCGAGGCCCCGGTCTTCGCATGGATCGGCCTCGGCCTGCTGATCCTGACCGGGCAGCTCAACACGCTCGACGTCGCCGCCGCCTGGCTGTTCCTGATCGGCCGCCTGATCCACAGCACGGTTCAGTGCACAGGCGACAATGTCGCCCTGCGCGGCCAGGTCCCGCCGCTCGACGAATCGCTCACCGGCCTCCGCAACGGCCTCCTCATCGCGCTCGGCGTCATTGCCCTGCTGCTCACCGCCTACTTCCAGTCCCTCCGCCTGGCTCTCGCCGTGCTCGCCGTCATCCCCGCCGTGCTCGCGGGTGTCGTCGTCGCCCTCGGCGTCACTGGCACCACCCTGAACACGCAGTCCTTCACCGGCGCCATCATGGCCACCGGCATCGCCGTCGCCAACGCCATCCTGCTCGTCACCTTCGCGGAACGCGAACGCACCACAGGGCGCGACGCCCGCGCCGCCGCCCGCGAGGGCAGCCGCGGCCGCCTCCGCGCCGTCCTCATGACCGCCAGCGCGATGATCGCCGGCATGGTCCCCCTCGCGCTCTCCGCCGAATCCACCGCGCCGCTGGGCCGCGCCGTGATCGGCGGATTGCTGTTCGCCACCCTGGCCACCCTCACCGTGGTGCCGGCCGCTTTCGCCGTGCTCCGCGCCGGCGCCTCCGCGCGCGGCGCTTCCCTCGATCCCCGCGACCCCGACAGCTCCTACTACGAAGGAGAGCCCGCATGATCCTGCTGCTCTTGCTCCTCGCCCTCGCCGCCCCCGCGCAGGACACCGTCCGCGTCACCACGCGCGCCGCCGAGCGCAAGCTCCCGCTGCCCGGCGAACTCCGGCCCTACGAAGCCGTGAACATCGAGGCCCGCGTCCCGGGGTTCATCGAATCGGTCGCGGTCGACAAGGGATCCCTGGTCCGGAAGGGCCAGACGCTCATCGAACTCTCGGCGCCGGAGATGCAGGCGCGGATCGCCGAGGCGGAGGCCCGCCGCGAAACCGCCCTCGCCCGCCAGGCGGAGTCCGACGCCCGCGCCGCCGCCCTCGAAGCGACGCTCCAGCGCCTGCGTAAGGCCGCCGAAACACCGGGAGCCATCGCCGAGAACGAACTCTCGGTCGCCCAGAAAACGCTCGAGGCCGAAAAGGCCGCCGCCGCCGCCGCCGCCCGCGCCGCCGCCGCGCACCGCGCCGAGACCGCCACCCTGCGCGACCTCCAGGCCTACCTGACGGTCAAAGCGCCCTTTGCCGGCGTCATCACGGAGCGTCTCGCCCACCCCGGCGCGCTCGCCGGCCCCGGTAACGTGTTGCTCAGGCTGGAGAACCACTCCCAGCTCCGGCTGATCGCGGCAGTGCCGGAGGCCCAGGCCTCCTCCATCGCCCCCGGAGCCCGCGTCGAGTTCACCGTCCCCGCCTACCCCGGCCAGACCTTCGCCGGAACCGTCGCCCGCAACCCCGGCGCCCTCGATCCGGCCACCCGCACCCTCGGCGTCGAGATGGATGTCGCCAACACCGCCCGGACGCTCGCGCCCGGCATGTACCCGGAGGTCCTGTGGCCGGTCCGCAAATCGGGATCGTTCGTGCCCGTTACGTCCGTAGTCACCACCACGGAGCGCGTCTTTGTCATCCGGGTCGCCGGCGGTAAAGCCGAATGGGTGGACGTGAAGAAAGGTCCGGTCTCCGGAGATCTCGTCGAGGTCACCGGCCCGCTGGCCGCCGGTGACGAAATCCTCAAGCGCGGCACGGACGAGATTCGTCCCGGCACCCCGATCCGAAAATAGTCATCGAACAATCGCTTTCGACGCATGCGGCGTTCGCCGGACCCTGTTCTCCGCGCGTCCACGGTGCCGTAGTCTCGCGAACGCCCACGCGTCTTAGGACTTGGAGGACATCGAGCTATCTGTCTAGTGCCGGATCCAGGCGATTCCTCTCAAGGAATTTCGCAGGTCAGCGCCGCAGCAGTCTTCGTTTGTTCTCCAGGCTGTCGTCAAACACCCGCTCCCAGCTTCCGTACGCCGGATTCGGCAGCACGATCCAGCGCTCGCCCCAAAAGCCGGCATGCCGGGCCGCCAGCTCCCGGCGAGCGCGGATCCGGTCCTCCGTGGACCCGCCGCGCGGCGCCGGGATGAAGTCGTTGAAGTCGTCCCCAAACATCAGTAGGATGCGGTACCGCTCGGCGATCCCCCGCCGGCGAGCGCTCTTGTCGCTCGGGTCCGTGAGCGCCGCCTTGCAGATCAGGTGTCCGGCCGCAAGCGGAAACCGCACGGCATTCAATACGCGAACGGTGGGATCCGCCGGATCGTCGCTCCGGCACACCCGGTTCGTGATGTAGAACACATCCACGTTGCGCGAACGCACGAACTCCAGCATCTCCGCGGCCCCGGGCAGCGCGGTGGCCCGCGCCTCGGCCACCCACGCCGCGAACCGCTCCTCGGCGAACGGTACGTTGTCGCGGATCAGGCCGGCCTGGAACGGCGAGTTGTCGAGCACCGTCTCGTCCAGGTCGAGAATCACCGCCCGCGGCAACCGGCGCAGCTCCCGCCCGCTCTGCGGCTGCTCCAGCGCGGCGGTCCAGTTCTTGTCCTTCAGCGCCGCGCTGAGATTGAGGCGCACCGCGCGGTACGCCTGCGTGACCAGCGCGGAGTATTCCACGGAGGTCTGCATCCACAGCGTCGCGTTCAGATTCTCGTGCGTCTGCGCGGCGAGAGAGAAGGTACAGAAAAAGACAAGGCGGCGGGACACCAGAACACCGTAACATCCCGGCATCGCGACAGCAATCGCTGGAGGTGCTGGACCCGGAGCTGACGGTGATCGGACAGCTTGGGAAGGACTTTCCGCAGGATGCATTGGGTTCCTGGTGCTCGCCGGGCGCTGCCAGGTCGACCCGTCCCCGCCGCCGAGGGACAATGCGACCGTGCCAGTCTGGCCCGACGTTGGTACGCGACGTTGGTACGCGACGTTGGTACGACGTTGGTAGCCAGACGTTGGTAGGCCCGACGGTGGTAGGCCCGACGGTGGTACCGCTAGCGTCGGCCCGCCAGTGTCGCGCGAATTGAGATATGTTGGGGACTATTCAGGCGCTAGACAGTGTTGCTCAAATGGTTCATCTGCGTGCTCGTCGTGGCACTCGTTGCTGGAACGTGGCTTTGGCTTGGCAAGCGAAAGCGAACACAGGATCCCCCCGCGAGCATCGTCTTACTGCTCACTCGACCGCGGCACGTTGACGTTCATCTACTGGCCGAGCTGCTGAGCGAAGTGAGTGGCCGCACCGTGCGTCCTATTGGGGTTCGAGATGACCAGAAAAGCAACGATGATAACGGCGGGCCTGTCGGAGACATGGTGGCTGGAGCTTCGCCCCATTTCATCGCACATGTGGCTGGAACGGCGTTCGCGATTCATAATCTATCAGAGCCGTACATGAAGGATCCGCTTCGGGTGAGCGATTCCGTCCCTGACCTACGGATACGGAAGGCAATCGGGGACCACACGGCGTGGCTTTCCATGGACATCGTGCATGCTCCTGCCGCGACGAACGAGGCGTATCGCATCACCGCTCGGGTCCTCGCGCGGCTAATCGGCCCCGATTGCGTCGCCTTGTATCACCCACCGCTGAATCGATTTGTGCCTTGTAAAGCGGAAGAGACCGCAGAGAAGCTGAGGAGCGGTGATCCAGTCAGAGCGGTGTTCCGGGACGTTGGCGAGGCTCCTGTTGTTCCAATTGAGGACGATCCCCGACTAAAGGCCGCTGAAGCTGAAGCCCGGCGCAGGTTCTCGGAGTTCGAAATCGCATTTACGAAGAAGTTGGGCAGCGGCTTTGCAGTCAAAGCCCTAGTCTCAGCCCCGCACAACGCGGAACACATTTGGATCGACGTCGATAGCATTGCTCAGGGTGTAATTGAGGGGCGCTTGGCCAATGCCCCCGTCGACCTGGGCGACTTGAAGGTCGGCTCGCAGGTCAAGGTTGATCGCGCCAGCGTTGAGGATTGGGTCTTTCTGCAGGCTGGTACCCCGGTTGGCATGTTCACCGTCCCGGTGATCCAGCAGATAAACCAGGAGAGGACGAAGCACAAGTAGACCCCCAACTCTTGACCGGCCGCGCGCGGGACAGTCACCTTCGGGCCGACCCGGGGGACCCGTCCGGGAAATCCGAAATCCGGGAAATCTGGGAAATCTGTGCCAGACGGAACTTTCTCGGATTTCATCAAGGCTTCATGTGCCGTCCCTGCCATCGGAGCGCCGTGTGGGCGACTGCAGTCGAGGAGGGACACGGGCGGCGGACCTCGCCGGCCGCGCGCGGGACAGTCACCTCCGAGCTCTTGGGGGAACGCCGCCGGTGGTAGCCGGCGGGTGAACTGCGGCTCACCCGCGGCCTACCGGCCGCGGCTCCGGGGGCGGCGTTGGGACAGACGGGTGTTTCTCAGATTTCATGAGAGCTTCATCTGGCTGCTGAGCCCGCGGCCAGTGGAACGGTCGCATTGTCCCTCGGTTCCGGGCCAGTACGTCACTGCCAAATCGCAAAAACGCTATACTGATGCTGCGCCATGCCGTGGACCGTCGAAACCCTAAACCGCGTGGTGGATGGCGAACTGGAGG
>CAYYID010000132.1:0-4623 GCA_964471915.1 uncultured Solibacteraceae bacterium
TTGGAGACCGGGGTCCCGGAGTTCGGGGGATGGTGGGGGATGCCCCCGTTCTGCCCGATTCTGCCCGATCTGCGCGAACACTGCGTGAAGTTCCTTCGGATCAAATGATCCGCTGTCCGAGATCCTCTTCGCGAAGCAGATCGTTCATTACAGGGAGGACCTCGTTCTGGTGGATTTCCCTGATGCTCGCGGTTAGGCCATGCGCGACACATTCGAACGTCGAGTCATGGAAAACGATTACGTAGTGCTTCAACGCCGCGAACGTGGAAGGCGAATGGTAGGGGTGAACGGAGTTGACCTCTGCCAATCTGCGAATCCAAGACGAAGTGTCAATCCTGAAACAGGTATAGGGATGCAAACCAAGGTCCGCAAGTTGATGACCGGCGATCGCCTCCTCGTTGGGTAGGCCGAATTGGTGAGCGTAAGGGCGATGAAACACGACGAACGCGATTGGCACCGTCGGGCCGTATTCCTTGGGCGCTCTGGTTTCAGTGCTTCCAATACGAGACGACGAGGCCGTGTTCGCTTGCCAGCACTAATGGACAGGGCGCTCCAACGTTCATCGGTGGAACTTCGCCGAGTTCGGCGATCCGATCGCTACCGTCACTCACATACATTCTTCGATGGTACTGTCCGGGCAGAACGGCGTCATCCCCCGCGGGCGCCACGGCCAACGCCGTGCGGCACAGCCACGGCCCTACCACCCACTGGCGAGGAACCCGCCATCGACGACCATCTCCGCGCCCGTTATGTAAGACGCCGCGGGCATCGCCAGAAACGCGATCACCGTGGCGACCTCCTCCGGCTGCGCCGCGCGCCCGAGCGGCGTCCGCGCGATCACCCGGTTCTCGAACTCCGGCTTCGACAGCAGCCCCTCCGTCAGCGGCGTGTACGTGTACCACGGCAGCACGGTATTAACGCGGATCCCCTCCCGGCCCCATTCGAGCGCCAGTTCCTGGCTGATGCGCGCCAGCGCCGCCTTAGTCATCCCGTACAGCACCCCCGTGCCGATGGCGACCGACCCGGCCACGGAGCCGAGGTTGATCACCGACGCCCCCGTGCCCTTCTTCAGCAGCGGATACGCGAGCCGCGACATCTCGAACACGCTCTCCAGGTTCGTGCGGAGGATCCGGTCGTAGTCGCCCGGCGCGTACTCGTGGATTTTCTTGCGGATGTTCGTGCCCGCATTGTTCACCAGCACGTCCAGCGAACCCCACAGCGCCTCGGCGCGAGCGAGCGCGGACTGGCGGCCCTCCGGCGTCGCGACATCGGCGGCCACTCCGTGCGCCTTGGGGCCGAGCTGGTCGAGCGCGATGTCGATCTCCTTACGGTCCCGCGCCACCAGGATCACCTCGGCGCCCAACGCGACGAACTCCGCCGCCGCGGCCCGGCCGATCCCTTTCGAGCCGCCAGTGATCAGCGCCCTGCGTCCGTCCAGCCGCCATTTCGAGGTCATGGTCTCGCAAGTTTAGCGCGGCGCGAGCCGTCCATGAGGAACACCAGCGCGTCGCCGAACGTCCCCCGCCAGTTCAGGTAATCGTGCCCGCCCGCGAACTCGACATACCGCACCGCATAGCCCTTGGCGCGCAGGACATCGTGCAGATGCCGGTTCGCCTCGAGGATCCCGCGATTGCCCTGGTCCGCGGGGCTGGCTTCGAAGAGCCCCGCCTCGAGGTGAATCCGCAGGTCCATCCTCGGGAGGCGTGCGAACTCCCCGGCAGCCCAATTGGAGCGCGCCTTGAGGTCCGTCTTGAACTTCCCGGGCTCCTCCGCGAAGTAGTTCATCGACGGATCCCACCACAGGATGCCGCTCTGCGCGAGGATGCGGGAGAACACGCGCGGGCGCTGCAGCGCGGCGCAGACCGCCATGAGTCCCGCGCGGCTGGAGCCGGCGATCACCGCGCGACCCTCCGCGCCGGGCACTTTCGCGCGCACCGCGGGCAACAGTTCCTCGGCCAGAAACGTCCCAAACTCCGCCGAGCACCCCAGCTCGCGGTAGCGCGTTTCCGTGGAGACGTTCGGCACAAACACGGCTACCGTCGGCGGGATCTTGCCGGCGTGGATCAGGTTGTCGAGGATCACCGGGACGGGAACCAGGCTCTGGTACGCGGGTCCGTCCATGACGATCAGCACGGGATAGCTTTGCGCCCTGGCGGCCGGACGGTACAGCGCAATCTCGCGTTCGTTGCCGAGCGCCTGACTCGCGATTGCGAACTTCTCCACCGTGCCGGCGGGGACACCGGGCCGCGGCTCAATCCACGGCTGCGCGGGCGCGTCCGGCAGCTCGACCAGCGACGCGCCCTGGTAGCCGCGCGGGTTGAGCGCGTCGGCTTCCGGTGCACCCCACAGCACCTGCCGGGCCTCTTCGGCGGTCGAGGGGAACAGCCCGGTGGCGCCCATCGGATTGCGGCGTAGGGTGTACTGAAAGCGCGCGGCGCGCGGCAGCCGCACCGTGACGTACCAGAGGTCGGTCGCGGCCAGCCGCCGCATGCGCCAGGCGTCGCGATCCACCCATGAGAACGGGAACAGATCCACCTGCACGGTGCGCGTGCCCGGCGTGTCGCGGTGCACAAACGTGACCAGGGCGTGCTGCGGATCGTCCGCCGGCAGTTCGATCAGCGGCGCGCCGCTCTGTTCCACCGCTTTCCACACCGCGGCCGGACTCCCGTCGCGCCGCGCCGCGGCGATCAGCGGGCTCACCCAGCGGTCCGCTTCGGGAGCCGCGGCGGCGGCCTCGGCCGCAGGCAGCCGTTCGAGGACTCGGATCGAATAGGCGCCCCGCGCCCCCGGCGTCACGGTGCTGATCTCAACGCGATAGACGCCTGCACTGGCGGCAGGGATCCCGATACCGAACGGAACCCGGGGCAGCGGCGTCCCGCCGAACGCGGCGTCCCGCCCGCCGGGTCCGACGACGCGCGCGCGCACGGCGGCGCTGATCTGCCGCACTTCCAGCGCCGCGAACTCGCCCTCGGCCAGGGTGATCTCGTGGACGGCGGGTTTGGTTCCGTCGATCTCGCGGACCTCGGGAGTCGTGGTCAGGGTTTGGGCGAGGAGCAGGCAGACAATGGGGAACGACATGGGGTCCGGCGGCTTCAGTCTAACGTGCCTGCGGCTACGTCGCGCGCAAGCGCGTAACTTTTTGTAACTCATCGAGCGAACCAGCGAACGAACCCCTTCCCGCTCTGCTATCCAGAGGCTATAATCCCGCCATGACTCTGCGCCTGCTGGCTTTTTCCGCCCTGGGAGCCTTCGCCGCCAACACCGCCGGCCCGGCTCCGACCTTTCACAAGAACATCGAGGGCATCCTCCAGCGCAACTGCCAGAACTGCCACCGCCCCGGCGAGGCCGCGCCGATGTCGTTCCTCGACTACAAGTCCGTCCGGTCCTGGGCGAAGGCGATCAAGGGCGCCGTGCTGGCCCGCAAGATGCCGCCGTGGTTCGCCGACGACTCGGGCGTGAAGTTCCACAACGACCGGCGTCTGGCGCAAGCCGACGTGGACACCATCGTGCGCTGGGTGGACGCGGGCGCGCCGCAGGGCAACCCGAAGGATGCTCCGAAGCCCGCAACGTTTACTGACGGCTGGTCGATTCCGAAGCCCGATGTCGTGTTCCGCGTCCCGAAGCCGTACTCGGTTCCGGCCGAGGGTGTGGTCGACTACCAGCACATCGTGGTGCCGACCAACTTCACCGAGGACAAATGGGTGCAGTTCGCCGAAGCGCGGCCGGGTAACCGCGCCGTCACCCACCACATCGTGGTCTATGTGCGCGAGCCGGACTCGGCCTACTACGCCGATGAGCCCAAGAACGAATGGATCGTTCCGCGCAAGCGCGGCGAGGCCCGGTCGGCCGCGGGCGCGCCGCGCCGCGCCGGCAGCGCCACGCCCACCGAGCTGTTCGTCGGCTACGCTCCCGGCATGCCGCCCGTCGAGTTGCAGCCGGGGCAGGGAAGACTCATCAAGGCGGGCAGCGATCTCGTTTTTCAGCTCCACTACACGCCCAACGGCAAGGAAGCCGTCGATACCAGCGAACTCGGCCTCGTCTTCTCCAAGGTCCCGGTGACCGAACGCGTCATGACCCAGGTGGCCATGAACGTCGGGTTCACCATCCCGCCGCACGCCGCCAACCACGAGGTCCGCTCCAGCTACCTGGTGAACGTTCCCGGGCGGATCATCGACTTCAACCCCCACATGCACGTCCGCGGCAAGGACTACGAGTACAAGATCGTCTATCCGGACGGCCGCGAGCAGATCGCCCTGCGCGTGAAGTACGACTTCAACTGGCAGCTTTACTACAAGCCGGCGGCGCCCATCGAGGTCGTACCCGGCACGCGCGTGGAAGGTCTCGCGCACTTCGACAATTCGGCGAACAACCCGGCGAATCCGGATCCCGCGAAGGAAGTCCGCTTCGGGCCCCAGACCTGGGAAGAAATGATGAACGGCTGGTTCAGCCTCGCTTTCGACGCGAAACTGGATCCCGCCGAACTCGTGAAGCGGAAGAAGCCCGCGCCCACAGGCTTCTGAAAAGGGCTGCGTAACGGAGCCGCGCGCCGCAGCGACGTGAGCCCCCGCCTACGAAGCTGTGAAAAATTACTGGCACAAAAACGAGCGAGACCGTGCAAGCTAG
>CAYYID010000133.1:0-4456 GCA_964471915.1 uncultured Solibacteraceae bacterium
ACCGCCGCCGTCAGCGGGAACCGGAGCACCGTCTCCGCCCGGATCACGGCCGGCTCGCCGCGCGTGGCCAGGACCACGCCCGCGCCCGCGCCGCCGCCGGAAGCCGCGCCGATCGCCGCGCCCTTGCCGCCGCCCGCAATCGCCCCGATCGCCGCTCCCACGCCCGCGCCGATGCCCACTTTCAGTGCGTCCTTCTGCTTGGTGCTGCGCGCCGCCACCCCGCGGTCTGAGGTGTCCACCGCCAGCGCCTTGCCGTTCTGCAACGTGACTTCGGTCACCTCGACGGTCAGTGACGCGACACCCTTCACGCGCCCGCCGGGATCCGCTTCCACCACCCGCCCCTTCACCGCGGCGCCCTTCGCGGCCAGCACCACGCCGTCGGCGACCAATGGCTCCTCCAGCGACGCCGCGAACGTGTCGCCCGACTTCACGGTCTTGGTCGACAGCGTGCTCGTCGTGCGGACCACCAGCACGGTGCCGGCGGCCAGTTGCAGGGGCGCGGGCTTGGCCGGCGGCTTGGCTTCCGCTTTCTTCTCCGGCGTCACCTCCGGCTTAAAGTCTTTGGCCTCTTGCTTCGCTTCCGGCTTCCCGTCTGGCTGGACGCCCTTGGCTTCTTCTTTGGCTTTGCCTTCCTTGGCTTCGGCTTCCGCCGCCACGCGAGCCGTCTCCGCGGCGTCCTTCGCTTTGTCCGCCGCGACCTTCGCCGCCTCCGCGGCTTTCTCCGCGGCCACCGCAGCCTGCTTCGCAGCCTCCGCCGCGCTCTCCGGCTTGCTGGCGCAACCGGCCAGCAGCAGGGTTGCCGCGCACCAAATCGCGAATTGCGTCCTCATCCGTCCTCCGATCCGGGCCGCGCGGCCCGCCTGTCCCATCGTAATACGCACGCGGGACGAAACCATTTGCTCCCGGCCGCCGCCATTCCTTATGCTGGTGCATCCTTCTATGACCCGACGCGAATGGCTCGCTTTCGCCGCCTCGGCGGCCGCCCTGCCCGCCGCCGAAGACCCCGCCGTCTCCATGATCCCCGTTACCGGCGAGGGCGCCAACTACTGGCCCCGCTGGCGCGGACCTTCCGGCCAGGGGCTGGTCGCCGGATCCGGCTACGTCGACAAGTGGTCGGACACGGAAAACGTCCTCTGGAAGACGCCCGTGCCCGGCCGCGGCCACTCTTCGCCGATCGTATGGAAGGACCGCATCTTCCTGGTGACGGCTTACGAGGAGCAGAACAAGCGGTCGCTGCTGTGTTTCAATCGCGCGACGGGCAAGTTGTTGTGGGAAACCGAGGCCCCCGCGGCGGTCTTCGAATCCAAGTACAAGAAAAACAGCTTCGCCTCGCCCACGCCGGCCACCGACGGCAACCTGATCTATTGCTACCTCGGCCACCACGGCGGCCTGGTCGCCTTCGACTTCCAGGGCAAGATCGCCTGGAAGCGCTCGCTTGGCGAGCTGACCGCCTACCACGGCATCGGCGGCTCCCCGCTGCTCTACCAGGACCGCGTGATCCTCTACCAGGACCAGCGCAAGCCCGGCGAGAGCTTCGTCGCGGCCTTCCGCAAGTCCGACGGCGAGCCCGTGTGGCGCACGCCGCGCGAGGAGCAGGTGGGCTGGGGCACCGCCGCCGCCATCCGGGCCGGCAGCCGCGACGAGATAGTCGTCTCCAGCATGCGCCGCGTGTACGCCTACGCGCCCGACACCGGCCAGGAGCTGTGGCGCGTCGACGGCAACCTGTTCGAGGTCATCCCCACGCCCGTGGCGGGCGACGGCATGGTGTTCTGCTGCTCGGGACGCGCGGGTCCCACGCTCGCCATCCGGCCTGGCGGCTCCGGCAACGTCACCCAGTCGCACGTCGCGTGGCAGACCCCGAAGGGATCTCCCTTCGTCCCTTCGCCGCTGCTCTACAAGGGGCTGCTGTACATGGTGAACGACATGCAGTCCATCGCGACGTGCTTTGAGGCGAAATCCGGCCGCCTGTTGTGGCAGGGTCGCATGGGTGAAGCCGCGCGCGAAGGGTTTTCGGCCTCTCCGGTCGGCTTTGACGGCAGGATCTTCTTCACGAACGACCAGGGCGAGACGTATGTCCTCGAAGCGGGCGACGAGTTCCAGGTCCGGCACGTCAACCAGTTGAACGACGGCGTCATCGCCTCGCCGGCGCTGATGGACGGCGTCTGGTACCAGCGGACCTTTACCCACCTCTACGCGATCGGCAAGAGGGCATAAGCTAACCAGCGCCGGCAGGCGGGAGCCACGGCCCCTCGCCGGCGGGCCCGCGCTCAGCGTGAGCTGTTTTCCCGCGGTATCCTCGCTATTTCTGGCAGGAGCCTTCATGCCGCTCAGTTCCAGCCTGTTGCAAAACAACGCCCGGTTGCAGGCAGTGGCAGCCGGCGGTCCCTCCGTGAAAGAGCGGCCCGCCGAGTACGCGGACCCGGAAGCCGTCAAGTGCATTCAGGAGGCGCTGAAGAAGCTCGGCTTCGCCGGGCGGGATGGCAAGCCGTTGGTGATCGACGGCAAGTACGGCGACAACACCTATTTCGCCGTCAAGTCCTTTCAGACCGTGGCCTTCCGGGGAGACCCGCGTGAGATCGACGGGCGGGTGGGATTCAAGACTATCGCCAAACTCGATGCGGCGCTTGGAAAGGGAGGCGCCCCGGACCCGCCGGTACCGCCCCCTCCGCCGGCGCCGGTCAAGGTTGCCGCGGATGTCGTGGTCCGCTTCATCGGCGGTTCGGGCAACGGAAGGCTGGCTCCGCGCACTGTACTGCCGGATCCCGGCAACCACGCCACCAAGAAAGACCGGACTCTGGTCCGGATCGGCAGCGAGACGAACACCATCGGCGTGGCCTCCGCTGTGCTGCTCCAGACCCTGGTCCGCGAAATCCAGGAGGCGTTTCGCCAGAACTCCCCGGGCAAAGTCTTCATCTACGGGTCCAGTTCGGGGGGCCGCAACGCCCTGGATTTGTGCGCGGCGCTGGCGCTGGTGTCAATTCCCGTGGAGTTCGTGGCTACCATCGACGCGGCCTGGTTTCCAGGCGAGGCGACCAACCGGTTTAGTCTGCTGCTCAGCGTCGGCAACCCGCTCGCGAAGTTCGCGTCGCCGGGCATCTTGAATGCCCGGCAGAAATTCGACTACTTCCAGCGAAGAGGCAACCACGCCAAAGCTGGCCTCGCGAACCTCGGTCCGCCCCGGTTCACGTCCTCGATGCTGAACGAGGAAATCCACGGCTTGGTGGAAGGATCCACTCCGAAGGACCTGACAGATCGGTTAGCCGCCAAAGAAGACAGCCAGGCGCACAACGAAGTTACCCAGATCGCGACGCCTCTGGTTCAGGCTCAGATCAAGGCGCTGCTTGAAGCGCTTTAGCAGACTTGCCCCGCGGAGCCCAGTCTCTGGAAAATGATCGGGGCTCGCCGGCCGATAAGCCGGTTTCTGTACCCGCGTTGCCGCGGGCGGCAGCCATTCCTCTAGGCCGGCGCTCTCACGCCGGCTCGTCAGCAACCTACCCGGAAGTGGTAACGGAGCGGGCCGCTCCTCCTCCCCTATTTGGTCTTGCTCCGCATGGGGTTTGCCCTGCCGGCGCGCGTTGCCGCGGCCGCGGTGCGCTCTTACCGCACCTTTTCACCCTTACCCGGATTGCTCCGGGCGGTACGTTTTCTGTGGCACTTTCCGTGAAACCCGCTTTGAGCGAGCCCCCCCGGCCGTTAGCCGGCATGTTGCCCTATGGAGACCGGACTTTCCTCCCCGGCTCGGCTTGCGCTCCACCGCGGCGGCTGCCTGTCCGGCGAGCCCGCTTCCATTGTCGCACCGAAGCGAACCAAACCGCGCCGCGCGCCTCAGCAGGCGACCAGCCCATCAGAACCGGGATCGCCAGCGACCGGCAAAGCCCCCAAGCTGATCACCCACCAGTTCGGGCACCAGTTCGGCCAGTTCGGGGCGGCCAGTTCGGGGGCGGCCAGTTCGGGGGCATCCCCCACCATCCCCCGAACTCCCGGACCCCAGTTTCTAACCCACACCTATCTAATCACTTACGGATGTTTTCCAAACCCGCAAATCTGTCTCACTCCCGGCCTGAACCAAATTTTCCCTCCTGCGCTCCGCCCCCCCTCACCAAACCCCCGTCAATCGGCCCTTCCGCAATACAGGGTCACCCCGGGGCATCCCCCGTATTTCCACTTGCCCTCGCCTAACTGCACTGCAATCAACCGCTTCCCGGCACCTAACCAGAACCCCAAACTACCCCTGAGCCCCCGCCGGTAGGCGTGGGCCAAAGTCCAACAGAGCCGCGCGCGTTTGCAAGCGGCACGCCAAGCCGTCACAGCCCGCGTGTCATTTGGCGTTCCTTCGCGTTTCAAACACTTACCAAAAATCCGCGCGCCGGATTCCTTGCACCCGCATGCTACAAAGAAACTGTGGATGGCCATCCGCGTTCGCCGGTTCGTGCCCGGAGTTAATCCCCTCGTGGGG
>CAYYID010000134.1:0-4131 GCA_964471915.1 uncultured Solibacteraceae bacterium
CGAACGGCAGCTGTCCCCTTCGGCCCGTGTCTCAAACCCCGCCGCAGTCCAGGGGCCTGCCCCGAACTGCCCCCGCTTTTTTAGAGGTCGCCGAGTTGATACCAGGTGTGGAACTCGGCCTTGTTGCGGTTGGTGCGGAGTTCGATGGCATGGCGCTTCGGGCTGGGGATATTGCCCTCGACGGTCACCACGTTCGGTTTGCCGGGCAGCGGGTCGATGATCACCACCTGGTGCTGGTTGCCACCCAGGGCACAGATGTCGCCCGTCTGGATCTGATCCTGCCAGCCGCCGCCCGCACCGATGGCCTTCAACTCAAGGTCGCCCGGCTGCATGTGGATCTTGCCGTCCCCGCCCCAATGGACCTTGTAGCCACACCGCTTGAGCACCCACACGGCGAAGATCCCGCACCAGGCGATACCCTCCGACTCGACGCTGGTGAAGGTCTGGCCGGGCGCCCAGACCTTGCGGACCCAATAGCCTTGCCGGATGCCACGTTCGATTTCGGGCGTCCAGGAACGGATGATGGAGGTCGAGGTTTGGCCGCCCTCCTTGTAGATCTGAATCATGGTTTGCCAGCCATGGAGTTCCCACTGACCGGGTCCCGCCGGGTTGATGCCGCCTACCTTGCCGACCCAGCTCAGGGCTTCTTTCGCTACAGCCTGACGCCACGGCGGCACACTTTGAGGAAGAGGATAGCTTGCCAAAACAGAACCTCCGACGAGGGCAGTATATCCTCCGGCGAGGGTTACTTCGCCTGGCCCTTGTTGAGCCTGCCGAAGTTCCATCCCTTGAGATCGCCCGCGCCGTACTGGACCGAAACCGGGGCGCCGTCGGCCAACGCGTCATACTCCTGAGCAGTGAGCGAGAAAATCACCGTCCCGGTGTCGCCGCCCGCCGGGTACCGGCTGAGGGAGAACTCCGCGGCGCCCACCTTCAGCACGAGCAGTTCGCCCTGGGGAAGGAACATCCGGTTGCTCGACAGCTCGATCTCGACGCCGGCTGCGCCGCCCAGCTCCGGAATCGAGGCGCTCTTCTTGGGAGCTTTCAACTTGTTGTTGTCCGGCTCGCTTCCGGGATCGAGGATGGAGTCTCCCGTGGCCGGCGCCACGGCGGAGCTGAGCACACCGCCGCCGGCCTCCACCGAGGACACGCGGAGGTTGGCCAGAAAGATATCGTCCCGCCGGGTGTCGTCGAACACGAAGCGCACCGCCTTGAGCGTCGCGATCGCTCCGAAAGCACTGAATGGCACGCGGACGGTCTGCAGGATCGGGTGGTACAGGTTGCTCGCAAAACGCGTCAATCCGCCCACCGGACCCGTCAGATTGATCGCGTCGCGCAAGGAGATGCCGTCGGTCAGCGTCCCGTCCCCGCGGACCAGCCGGATGGTGAAGTTCACGTCGAACGGGAACCCGAGATTCGACTGCTGGCACGCGGCGTCCTTGCACTGCCGCGCCACCCGGAACTCGAGCGTCGGGTACCCGGCCAGATTCAATCCCGCGCCCGCGCCCTTCCAGTCAACCTGGAAGTAGGTTTGCGGTCCGGGAGCGTTCCAGGAGACCTGGGCGGTCCGCTGGACGCTCGAGTGATTCGCGATGCCTCCGTAGTTGACGGCGGTGTTGCTCAGCGTATTCTGCGTCGCCCCGGCGGCGAAGTCATCGAACACCTGAGTGACCGCCGGACTGGGCGAGTCCGAGAAGCCGCGGTCGATGCGCGTCACTTGCGCGAGCGGATCCGGCAGCCCGTAGCGCGGGTGGAACAGCTGATTGAGCTGTGGGTTTGCCCCGGACCCCACATTGCCGCGAAAGAAGGCCAGCACGCTGTAGTACGAGGTGGTCCGCTGCTCCGGCGACCCGATGAGCTGGGGGAACAGCCGCCTGTGGCCCAGGCACCCCGCCGAGTCACTGGTCTGCCATTCCGTGTTGTAGAAGTTATGGTTCGCGCCCCACACCGTGAACGTAGCCTTCATGGTGGCGGGCAAGTCCTGGCGGTTGGAAAGCATCCGGTCGAAGGGCCGCACGCCTTGCAGGTTCGCAACGTCGCCGTCGCACATGGGCAGCAGCACGGTCCAAGCCGTCCCGTCGGCGTTGAGGATCCGGTCGGTCTGCCCGTCCACGGGCCCGATCTCGAAGATGCCGCGGAAGGCGACTGGATCCGCGATCCAACCCGGCCAGGGGCTGCCCGCATCCCGGTACAGGTTGTAGGCGGCCCGCGCGCCTTCGCCGCCGCGCGAATGCCCCAGCAGGCCGACCTGCGTGAAGTCCAGCTTGCCGTTCAGGATCGACCGCAGCGGGTGGTCCGGGCCGGCGCCGTGGTTCCACTGGCTGAGCAGTTCGAGGTGGCGCAGCACCAGCGCGCCGCGGCGGAGATTCAAGCCGCGGTCGCCGGCCACGCCGGGCGCGGCGTTCACACCCCGGTTGGCGTTGATCGACACGACCACGTAGCCGAACCCCGCGAGCCGGTTGGCCAGGTACGCGTAACCCTCATGATTCGGCACCGGCACGTAGCCGGGCGGGCAAGTGCCCGTGAACGTGTATTGGACGTCCACGTCGAAGCGGCCTTGTCCGGCGCCGGCATCGCGGCCGCACGTGGCGTGATTGCCGTGCAGGAACACGAGCAGCGGGTAGGCGTTGCCGGTCAGTGCGGCCGGCCGGTAGACGCGCGCCCACAGCTCCGTGGGCAGCGTGGAGGGGACGTGCGGATCCAGGCCGGCGGGGAACTTGTATTCGGAACTGGTCACGGGGACGGCGGCTCCGGTGGTGGGATCCGGCGCGGTTTGCGCTAAGGCGCCGGCGATAATGAAGGCCGCGAGCGTAACGATTGCTAAGGCACGGCTGGTCATGGTGAGCAGTGTAAGGCAGTCCGCCGCCATCAGCAACCGGCCAGGGGCCAGTTAGCCGACACTCAGAGCGGCAGGTGGGTCCGCTCGCCTCGCTCGTACGCCACGTCCGCACGAGTCAGATACGGTTCACGGTCATCTCCGCTTGCCAGAGGTGCCGCCGTTGATGCGCCAGCGTCGTCACGAAACTGGACCAGATCGAGTAGCGGACCCGGGAGTCATAGGCCGAGCGGATCTTGATCCGATCGATCGCGACACCCTCCGCACGCGGGAGGAACCGGGACAACTCCTGCTGGCTCGCGAGAAAATCATCCAGCGCAGCGGGCGAGGACGCGACGGTGAAGGCGCTCTTGGTTCGAAAGCGGATCCTGGGCGGCGGCTCCAGCAACCAGTACAAGAACCTTCCCCACGGGTCCAGGCGAAGTGGCGCGGAGTCCCGCCGCGGAACAAGCGCCGTGGAATCTTCGAAGACCTTCCGCCACAACGGGAGGTACGCATGGGTGGACAGCGCCAGATGGGACAGGCATTGCGCCACGGACCAGCCGCCGCTCGCCGGGGGAGCGCAAGGATCCGGTCCGGCGGTCCACAACCGCGAGGCGCGCGCCGGGATCGTGTCCAGTTCCCGTTGCAGTTCCGCAAGAGTGGCCGGCGGCGGGGTCATGGCCACTAGAGCAGCGGGTGCGTCCGCTCGCCCCGCTCGTAGACCACGTGCGCCCGGCCGACCAGAAGAGGATCCATGGGCCCGATGAAGCTCGCGCTCTTCTTCGCGTAGGGCAGCTTGTGCAGGATGTAGCGCATCGCGTTCAGCCGCGCGCGCTTCTTGCAGTCCGACTTGATCACGGTCCACGGCGCATCGGCGGTGTCCGTGTAGAAGAACATCGCCTCTTTGGCCTTGGTGTACTCTTCCCACTTGTCGAGCGACGCCATGTCCACCGGCGACAGCTTCCACTGCTTCAGGGGATGGACCTTGCGCTCCTTGAACCGCCGCCGCTGCTCCTCGCGGCTTACGGAGAACCAGAACTTGATCAGGTGCGTCCCGCTGCGCACCAGGTTCCGTTCGAACTCGGGCGCCTGGCGCATGAACTCGGCGTACTCCTCGTCGGTGCAGAACCCCATGACGCGCTCGACACCGGCGCGGTTGTACCAGGAGCGGTCGAACATCACGATCTCGCCTGCCGTGGGCAGGTGCTCGACGTAGCGCTGGAAGTACCACTGGCCCTTCTCGCCGATGGTCGGCTTGTCGAGCGCCACCACGCGCGCGCCGCGCGGATTCAAGTGCTCCATGAAGCGCTTGA
>CAYYID010000135.1:0-3142 GCA_964471915.1 uncultured Solibacteraceae bacterium
CAGTCGCCGCGCCGGAGACGGAAGAAAGCGCAGCCGCCGAACCTGGCGAGGCCGCCGCTCCCGCCGCCGAAGCAGGCGCCCCGGGCGCGACGGCGCAAGTCCGCGAGCCCGGGGGGCGCTTCCTGCGCCGGATGCCGCGGCGCGGCCGCGGCCGGCGCGGACGTCCGGAAGGTCCGGCGGCCGCCGAACCGCGCGCCGACCGTCCGGAGCGGACCGAAACCCGGCCCGAGCGCCCCGAGCGCAGCGAACGGCCCGAGCGCGGCGACCGCCCGCCGCGCGTCGTGCCGTCCATCGCCGAACTGCTCAAGGAAGGCCAGGAGATTCTGGTCCAGATCGCCAAGGAACCCCTGGGCCAGAAGGGCGCGCGCATCACGTCGCACATCGCCCTGCCCGGCCGCTATGTGGTCTACATGCCGACGCTCGAGCACATGGGCGTGTCGCGCAAGATCGGCTCCGACGAGGAGCGCCAGCGCCTGAAGCGGATCCTGCAGTCGCAGCGCGAGAAGCTCGCGGGCGGCTTCATCACCCGCACCGCGGCCGAGGGCCGCACCGAGGACGAGATCATCGCCGACATGACCTTCCTCGCCAACCTGTGGATCGAGATCAAGAAGAAGTCCGAGCGCCACCCGGCGCCGCTGCTGCTGCACCACGATCTCGATATCGTGAGCCGCATCCTCCGCGACCAGCTCACCGACAACTTCAAGGCCATCTGGGTGGACAACGAAGAGGTCTACGAGGGCGTGATCCGCTTCGTGGAGCGCTTCCAGCCGGCACTGGTCAGCCGCATCCGCCTGTACACGCGCGAGGTGCCGATCTTCGATGCCTTCAACGTGTCGAGCGAGCTGGAGAAGGCGCTGCGCCCCAAGGTCTGGCTGAAGTCGGGCGGCTACATCGTCATCAACCAGACCGAAGCCCTGGTGGCGATCGACGTGAACACGGGCAAGTTCGTGGGCAAGTCGAACCGCCTCGAGGACACCATCGTCAAGACCAACACCGAGGCGATCAAGGAGATCGTCCGGCAGGTCCGCCTGAGGGACCTGGGCGGCATCATCGTGATCGATTTCATCGACATGGATGAGCGCAAGAACCGCCAGAAGGTGATGCAGGTGCTCGAGGAAGCCATGCGGGCCGACCGGGCGCCTTACAAGATCCTGCAGTTCAACGATTTCGGTCTGGTGGCCATCACGCGCAAGCGCGTGAAGCAGTCGCTGGAGCGGACGCTGTGCTCGCCGTGCCCGCACTGCGAAGGCGCCGGCTACGTCAAGAGCGTGCAGACCGTGGTGGGCGAGATCCTGCAGGAAGCGGCGAAGATGGCCAAGGTGGTGGAGGGCAAGGACGTGATGTTGCGCGTGCACCCGGACGTCGCCAAGGTGCTGAAGTCCACGCAGAACCGGTACCTGGAGGAACTCGAAGAGATCCTGGGGCGGCCGGTGCTGGTGAAGGGCGACGTCGCCCTGCACCACGAGAAGTTCGATATGGCCTGAGCGGGCCGATCCCTTACACTGGGGAGCATGCGCCGCTCGTTCACGCTGTTGCTGGAAAACCAGCCCGGGGCGCTGTTGCGCGCCGCCGGCGTCTTTACCGCGCAGGGTTGCAACATCGCGGACCTGCGCGTCGCCGCCACGGCGGAGCCCGCCTTCTCCCGCATGACCGTCGAGGTGGAAGCGCCGGCCGACGCGGCGCTGGCCGCCGCGCTGGCCGCGGTGGCGGGCGTGCGCGAGGTGCGGGAAACCACGCCGGGCGCCACGCCGGCGCCGGCCGCCCAGGGTCCCGTCACCCGCCAGGACATCGAGGCCGCGCAGACGCGCATCCGCGGGCAGATCCCCCGGACGCCGCTCTCCCGCAGCGAGTCGATCTCCCAGCTCACCGGCAATGACGTCTATCTGAAGCTCGAGAACCACCAGCGCACCGGGTCGTTCAAGGAGCGCGGCGCGCTGAACAAGATCCTCACCCTGACCCCCGAGGAGCGCGCCCGCGGCGTCATCGGCGCCTCCGCCGGCAACCACGCGCAAGCCGTCGCCTACAACGCCACGCGCCAGGGCGTGAAGAGCACCATCGTCATGCCGCTCTTTGCGCCGCTGATCAAAGTGGTGAACACGCAGAACTACGGCGCGCGCGTAATCCAGCATGGGGCGACGTTCGACGACGCCATGGCCGAAGCCTGGCGGCTCCGCGACGCCGAGGACCTGGTGTTCGTGCACGCTTTCGACGACCGGGAAGTGATCGCCGGACAGGGCACCATCGGCCTGGAGCTGCTGGAGCAGGAGGAACTGCTCGACGCCATCGTGGTCCCGGTGGGCGGCGGCGGGTTGATCGGCGGCATCGCCTGCGCGGTGAAGGCCAGCCGGCCGGAAGTGAAGATCATCGGCGTCGAGGCCCAGCGGGTCCCCTCGATGCTGCGCGCCATGGAGGCGCACCAGCCGGTAACGGTGCCGCCCGCCTCCACCATCGCGGACGGCATCGCCGTGCGCCGCGTGGGCGAGCGTACGCTGCCCCTGGCCGAGCAGTACGTCGACGAGATCGTGACCGTGGACGAGGAAGAGATCGCCAAGGCGATCCTGGTGCTGCTGGAGCAGGAAAAGACGGTGGCCGAAGGGGCGGGCGCGGCCGGCGTCGCCGCGCTGCTGCACGGCAAGGTGCCGCTCGAGGGCAAGCGGATCGCGGTGCTGGTCTGCGGCGGCAATATCGACGTCACCGTGCTATCGCGGATCATTGCGCGGGGCCTGGCCAAGGACGGGCGCCTGTTGCGGCTGCAGGTGTTCCTGCCGGACCAGCCGGGGTCGCTGAACAAGATCACGTCGGTGATCGCGGCGCAGCGGGCCAACGTCGTGGAGGTGCACCACGAGCGCGCGCACTTCGGGGTGAGCCTGGGGGAGACGGGCATCGACGTGACCGTCGAAACCCGCGGTCATGAGCACGGGCAGGCGCTGATCGCGGCGCTGACGGAGGCAGGATGCCAGCCGCGGCGGGTCGTTTGAGCGGAGCGATCGCGGGCGGGGACTTTTACCCTCGCCTACCGGCGGGGGCTCACAGGTACATTGACGTGGCGTGCGGTGGCCGGAAGGCCCGGGGATGAGCCCCCGCCCGTACGAAGCTGTGAAAAATTACTGGCACAAAAACGAGCGAGACCGTGCAAGCTAGG
>CAYYID010000136.1:0-2580 GCA_964471915.1 uncultured Solibacteraceae bacterium
AGGGCTGCGGCTTCCGCCGGAAACGCAATCTTTTCACAGCTTCTACAGGCGGGGGTCAAAGTCCGTGCGCCTGTGATCTATTCACAGCTTCTATCGCCGGGGGCTCAGGAAGGGCGCCTGCAAGGCGAGGGATCCTGGCGCGCGCCGTCAACGCCGCTTCACGAACACGCCCGGGGCGGCGCCCGTCAGCCCTCCGGACTCGACGACCGGAACCCCGTTCACGATCACGTGGACCACGCCTTCGCTGTAGCGGTTCGGCTCGTCCCAGGTGGAGAGGTCGCGGATCGTCTTGGGGTTGAAGACGGTGACGTCGGCGGCGAATCCCGGCGCGAGCTTGCCGCGATCCGTCAACCGCAGATGCGACGCGGGCAGCCACGTCATCTTGTACACCGCGTCCTCGAGCGTCAGCACCTTCGTCTCGCGCACGTAGTGGCCGAGGACGCGCGGGAACGTACCGGTGGCGCGCGGGTGCTCGCCGTTGGGCTTCGACTTGGCGTCGACATAAGCGCCGTCGCTGGCGATCATGTTCCAGGGCTGCTTCATCAAGAGCCGGACGTCCTCTTCCTTGATGGCGCCCAGCGTGATGCCCACCGGGTGTTCGCTGGCGAGGTATAGCTCCGCGATCGCGTCGAAGCGCGCGAGCTTGCGCTCGTCGGCGATCTGCGAGAGGTACTTGCCGATTTGCGACGGATAGTCCTTGCTGGAGGTGATGCGCATGGCGGTGTAGCCGGTGGCTTTGAGCCAGGCGAAGCCGCCGTTGACGCCGTTCTCCGAGGCGTCGCGAATGCGGGCGCGAAGCGCGGGGTCCCGGAGGGCCTTCTTGAGATCGAACTCCGGCTGGGCGCGCAGCTCCGTGGGGACGACGATGATGCCCTGCAGGGTGCCGGTGGCCGCGCCGTCGTAGGGGTACTGATCCGTGACCACCTCGTGGCCGGACTGGCGGGCTTTTTCGACCATGGCGATGACGTCGCGGATCTTGCCGGCGTTTTCGAGCGCCACCGCTTTCTCGTGCGCGATCTTGGCGGGGATGCCGGCGCGGCGGCCGATTTCGAGGCACTCCTCGTCGCTTTCGAGGAACCGCTTCACGGGGTCGCGGACGTGCGAATCGTAGGTGCCGTTGAAGGGCTTCACCTCGCTGGCGAGGGCGGCCACTTCAGCGGTGTCGGCCCACATGCCGGGCTCGTACATCAGCCCGGTGGAGAGCCCGACGGCCCCCAGTTCCATGCCTTCGCGAACCAGCGCCCGCATCTTCGCGATCTCGTCGGGCGTCGCCAGGCGGTGGTCAATGCCCACCACTTCGCGGCGGATGGCGTTGTGGCCGACATAGAACGCGACGTTGGTGGCGATGCCGTTCTTCTGGTAGGCCGCTAACATCTGGCGGATGTCTTTCGGCGAGGCGCTACCGTCGGGTCCGCCGACGATCGTGGTGACGCCCTGCCGCAGGAAGCCTTCATTGAAGCGGCGCTCGGGCGTGGCGATGGCGCGCTCGGTGTGGTTGTGCACGTCGACGAAGCCGGGGGCGACGACGAGTCCGCGGGCGTCGAGGGTCTTCTTGGCGTTGGCCTTCTTGGCGGCTCCCACCAGCTCGACCTTTCCGCCGCGAATCCCGATGTCGGCGCGGAAGGCTTTCTTACCTGTGCCGTCGACCACCGTGCCGTTGCGGATGAGGAGGTCGTAAGGCTGGGCGAGAGCCAGGGCGGAGCAAAGGAGGAGAAGGCGCATCGGGGGGATGCTATCAGGTTTCGATCCGCCGCTGCGCCGCCCCGCCGCCAATCAGTAGAGGGTGCGCCAGGCGAACGCGTCAGCGGCGTCCTTCGCGCACACCTCGACATCGTCCTTCACTCCGGCGCCGCCCGCGGTGATCCAGAGCCAGCCCCGGGAGGCCGCATCGCACGCCGGCCGCGTGCCGCCGGCCGCCGCGAGCGGCTGGCTGGGGTTCAGTACGCGGAACGCCGCGCCGTCGTACCAGATGTCATAGAGGCGCCCGGCGGCCAGCAGGCCCGCGCCGGGATCGGTGACGCCGTCGGCGAGCTTCACGGGCGTCGCGCCCAGCAGGTCGACGTCCAGCGTGGTGGCTCCGCCGGTGTTCGTTGTGCCGGGCACCCACCGCAGGGTCATGCCGGTCGCGTAGCTGGCTAGCACGGGCGACAGGCCGCAGGCGTAGGCCGTGCCGGTACCGCCGGTCGAAGTGCACAACAGGCTCTGGCCGGATTGGAGCGCCGGCTTGGTGAGCACCACGGCGGTGTCCAGGCTGTGCTGCACGGTCAGTTTCGTACCCAGGTCGGCGATCGTGTTGAGCACGCCGAGCCCGGGCAGGACGTTCAGCACGCCGCGCGTTCCGATCGCGCTGCCATTGGCCTCCAGCGTGACGGTGCCGGGCGCGCCGTTCAGGGTCTGGCCGCGCCAGACCGCGCCGTCCCACATCAGGGCTTGGCCAGTGACCGGCGCGGCCGCGGCCACGGGCCGGGACTGCAGACCCTGCACGCGCAGCGCGCCGCCGTTGCCGCCGACGTCGCCGGCGGGCAGGCTCCACAGCGCGCGCGCGCCGTCCGAGGTGAGGGCGGCTCGGCGCTCGGCGGG